>CAZRBA010000060.1:0-90522 GCA_964598255.1 uncultured Caldithrix sp.
TTCGGGGCGTAGCGCAGTCTGGTTAGCGCACCTGCCTTGGGAGCAGGGGGTCGGAGGTTCAAATCCTCTCGCCCCGACTTCGTTGCGCCCTTAGCTCAGTTGGATAGAGCAACTGCCTTCTAAGCAGTGGGTCGGAGGTTCGAATCCTCCAGGGCGTACATGTGATGGTGAGTGTAGCTCAGTTTGGTTAGAGCACCAGATTGTGGCTCTGGGGGTCGTGGGTTCAAGTCCCATCACTCACCCACTTTTTTGAAATAAATTTACGGTAACTGCGCAACGAAGTAACTGCTCCCGGCTTTGTAACGGTATAAAAGAACCATTACGAAGTCTCAAGCGCATTAAAATCTCCCATCGTTTTGATACCCATTATAGTGGCTTTCGTAAAGCGGGGGGGAGATAAATTGAAATAGAAGTTTGATTAATGCTCCCATCGTCTAGAGGCCTAGGACACCGCCCTTTCACGGCGGCGACAGGGGTTCGAATCCCCTTGGGAGTACCTATCAAGGAAGAGCCTGCAAAAAGCAGGCTCTTTTTATTTGGATTAAAATGGAATACTATGTCTACTTGCTAATGTCCATTAAAAATGGAACATTTTACATCGGACAGACCAACGACCTTTTGACGCGATTCGAATACCACAACTCCGGCCGATCGGATTACACTAAAAATAAAGGCCCATGGGTGTTGGTCGGCTTTAAGCGTTGCCTCACTCGCAGCTCGGCCATGAAAGAAGAAAACCGCTTGAAAAAGCTGAAAAACAAATACCGGCTCTTGGAAGAGTTCGGTCTGATTCCCGAAGATTTTACTCGATTTTGGCAATAAGCTTAACAGGCATAGGACATCCCGACGCGTCGGGACGACAGGGGTTCGAATCCCCTTGGGAGTACCTATCAAGGAAGAGCCTGCAAAAAGCAGGCTCTTTTTATTTGGATTAAAATACCATTGCTATGCTTTCGCATTCTATTCTGAAAAAGCCATATTCTTTATCTTGGGCAAACATTTACCGACGAATTTCTCTGAAACGGATCGCTTTTTTCGTTATATTCCGGTTAACATATTAAACAGGAGTAGGCATGCGGGCAAAAGCACGGGCACATTCCAATATCGCTTTAATCAAATATTGGGGCAAACGCGACCCCAAATTAAACATTCCGGCCGTGGGTTCCATTTCGCTTACGCTGGATGCCTTGTGGACGGAAACCGAAATTGTGTTTGACAAAGCACTACGAGAAGACGAACTTATTCTCGATAATCGCCGGGCCAGCCATAACGAAGTCAAAAGAACCGGCGCCTTTTTAGACCTGCTGCGCAAACGAGCCCAAACCACACTCAAGGCACATATCATCAGCAGTAACAATTTCCCGACGGCTGCAGGACTGGCATCCTCCGCATCCGGATTTGCTGCCTTAACATTGGCCGCAGCACGGGCACTGCAACTCAACCTTTCCGACAAGGACCTTTCTGTCTTGGCGCGTCAGGGATCCGGTTCAGCAGCTCGATCCGTTTTCGGAGGATTCGTTGAGATGCTGTCCGGAAAGGCGCAAGACGGACACGATTCCTACGCACGTCCGATTGCTCCGGCCAATTTCTGGGATATTCGTCTGCTTATCGGCATCACTTCCTTTCAGCCAAAAAAAACCGGTTCCACCGAAGGGATGGAGCTATCCCGAAAAACATCACCCTATTATCAGGCTTGGATCGCTACGCAAACCCAAGATTTGCACCGCATGCGTCTGGCCATATTGCAAAAAGATTTTACACAACTGGGCGAATTAAGTGAACACAGTTGTTTAAAAATGCACGCCGTGGCCCTAAGCAGCAATCCTGGCATTTTGTATTGGAACGCCATTACGGTTGATGCCATGCACGCCGTTCGAGAATTGCGCCAAAAGGGAGTTCAGGCCTATTTTACCATCGATGCCGGACCACAAATTAAAGTATTGTGTTTACCCAAAGACGAAATACGTGTCCGGGACATGCTTCGCTCCATTAACGGCATCGAACGCATTATAGTTAACAAGCCAGGCCCGGCAGCATACATTACGGAGGCCGATTCATGATTCGAGTAACGGCACCCGGCAAAATGATTCTGTTGGGCGAATACGCGGTTCTGGACGGTGCACCCGCTTTAGTTTGCGCCGTAAACAAGCGAGCGGTGGTTACTCTGGAGCCCCTGCAAGGAATGGAATTCAAATTTTCCGCTCCTTCTTTGGGCTTGTCGGAATTACCTTTCGTTGTTACTCCCCGATATCATGTGCGGTTCGATCCTTCTTTAAATCCCTTATTATTCAAGCGGCTCGACCTGTTTTCGAAAATTTTCGAATATGCTTTTCAGCAGTTAAAGCCACAACGTCCAAATGGATGGCATATTCATATTAATACAGATGATTTTTATTCACAGGCTTTACATACCAAATTCGGTTTCGGTTCCAGCGCGGCACTGTGTGTGGCCTTAATTACCGCCATGGCCAAAGCTTTTGGCCGGAATTTAAACAACGCCGCCCTCTTCCGGCTTGCCTTAAACGCCCATCATTACGCCCAAGGGAAAATCGGCAGCGGTATTGACATTGCGGCCAGCTTTTTCGGCGGATATTTGATTTATCGGCGTGTTTTTCAGAATGATCCTGCAGACAAAATACCCGAAAAAATCTCACATTGTAACGGTCTTAGTTTCAAACCCATTTTTACCGGACGCAGCGCGTCCACCCGTAAGCTGGTTAAAGGCGTTAAACAACTCAAAGAGCGTTTTCCGCAAATGTACTCGGAAATTATGGAACGCTTGAAACAAATTACCGTCCAAGGAAGTCTTCATTTTAAAGAACAAAACGTAGGCCTGTTTCTCGAAGACGTGCGCTCCTTTTATTTTGCCTTAAAGGAACTGGGTGACCGGAGTGCCATGCCTATTATCTCCGAAACACATCAACAGCTATTTACGCTGGCACAGGAAGAAGGCGTGGTATACAAACCTTCGGGAGCGGGCAGTGGTGACATCGGAATTTTATTTTCCGATGATGCCCAACGGCTGGCAAAAGCTGAAGAAAAAGCCAAAACTTCCGGTTATTTGCCGTTGCTTATTAACGTGGAAGAACAGGGCGTACATGCCTATCACGGACAAAAATAGTTTTAAATTTACGATAGAATTTATTAGATTGTGAAACGAAAATCGTATTATCTGTTAAACATCATTGCTAATCGCACAAAAGTAGTGTTTCCGAAGGCGTTAACGCTTAATGCATCGGAAACCACACGAATGCAAATTTTTAATCGTTTAAATGGGAAATAGAGTTATGGCCAGTTCGAGAATTGCCAATTTTTACAAGTTAAGCATTCAGGAACGCCTGAAGCTTTTACACGAACGTCGCATTTTAAATGAGGCCGATTACACGTTGCTCAAAAACGGCAACCATCTGCTACGCAGCGAAGAATCGGATCGCATGATCGAGAATGTTATCGGTGTATTTGGTTTGCCCATGGGCTTGGGACTTAATTTTTTAATTGACGCTAAAGATTACATCGTACCCATGGTTGTTGAAGAACCGTCCATAGTGGCGGCAGTTAGTTCGGCAGCCAAAGTGATTCGGAATGCCGGTGGCTTCGAGAGCGATTACACCGGCCCGATTTTGATCGGTCAGGTACAGGTGGTTAACGTAAACAATCCTTCGGCAGCTAAACAAGCTATTTTGCAAAATAAAGAAGAAATCATCAATTTGGCCAACAGCCTGCACCCTAAAATGGTTGCACGTGGCGGCGGGGCCATTGATCTGGAAGTACGCATTCTGTCTCGCGCTTCGCACCGCGGCGATATGGTTGTGGTCCATCTTTTGGTTGATACGCGCGACGCCATGGGTGCCAACTTGGTTAACAGCATGTGCGAAGGCATTGCCTCTTTAATCGAAAAAATTACCGGCGGTGAAGTTTTTCTGCGTATTTTGTCTAATTTAGCCGATCGGTCTCTGGCCCGAGCCCGCTGCCGCATTCCGGTCAAACATTTGGAAGGCAAAGGGTACACCGGCGAAGAAGTGCGCGACGGCATTATTCTCGCTTACGAATTTGCCGCCGCCGACCCTTATCGCGCCACCACGCACAACAAGGGAATTATGAACGGCATCGATCCGGTGGTCATAGCCACCGGAAATGATTGGCGCGCCGTGGAAGCTGCCGCCCATGCATACGCCTCCCGCGGCGGACGTTACACCTCGCTTACACGCTGGGAAAAAGCGGAGAATGGCGATTTGCTTGGTTTTATCGAACTGCCGATTCGCGTAGGTACTGTCGGCGGACCCGTGGAAAGCAACCCCACTGTAGCTATTGCTTACCACATCCTTAACGTTGAATCGGCCGGTGAATTGGCCCGGGTTTTGGCTGCTGTGGGCCTGGCACAAAATTTTTCTGCCTTGCGTGCGCTAGCAACGGAAGGCATTCAACGCGGCCACATGAGTTTGCATGCGCGCAGCGTGGCTATGGCTGCCGGTGCATCGCCCGAAATTTTCGAAACCGTCGTGGAAAAACTAATTGAATCCAACGAAATTAAAATCTGGAAAGCAAAAGAAATTATCGATGAACTGGCCTCCAAAGAAGAAGCACCCAAAGCCGATTTGTACCTGAGTGCCAAACGCGATAAAATCCCGACCGGGCACGGCAAAGTTATTTTACTCGGAGAGCATGCCGTTGTTTACGGTGCCCATGCCATTGCAGCGCCCATTCCATTGGCCATGCAAGCCGTTGTTTCCGATACCGAAGCCGAAGGCATTCATTTGCTTATTTCGCGCTGGGGTGTAGAGGAACGCTTGCAAAAAGGCAAAGAATACAAACATTCCATTTTTAAGTCGTTACATTTGATTTTGCACGAATTGGGTCTGGAAAAAGAAAATATTAAAATCGAAGTATTTCCGCACGTGCCGCGTGCCATGGGCTTGGGCGGATCGGCCTCGTTGGCTGTTGCCATCATTCGCGCCCTGTCCCAACGTTTTGGCCTTAACCTTTCGAACAGCGAAATTTCGGAACTAGCTTTTAAATCTGAACAAATCGTACACGGAACGGCCTCCGGCATTGACAATACGCTTGCCACTTACGGAAAATTTTTACTGTATCGCAAAGGAAATCCGCCGCTAATCAGCGATATAAAAGTACCCCATCCCATTCGTATTGTAATCGGGCTTACTTGGACCGAAAGTCTTACCGCCAAAATGGTAAGCCGCGTACGCCAAGCTTGGCAAAGTAACAAGCGATTGTACAACCACATTTTTAATGAAATCGACAAACTGGTTTTATTGGCGGTTAAGGCTATCGAGCGGCATGATCTTACCCAACTGGGGCAGTTAATGAACATAAATCAGGGTTTACTAAACGCACTACAGGTTTCTGGACGCGAAATAGAAGAATTGGTAGAAATTGCCCGTAACCACGGGGCTTTGGGCGCCAAACTTACCGGCGGCGGGGGCGGCGGTGCCGTTATTGCCCTTTGCCCAGACAATGCCGAAGAAGTGGCAACGGCCATCATAAATGCTGGCTACAGGGCCTATATTACGGATTTAAAATAAATCAAACCGGCAATAACCGTCCATAAGCTCGCAAAAACAGTCGATTTGCAAAATAGAAACTAAAAAATAGAGGGGTACATGCACAACGACAAAATTGTTTCGTTTGACGACGAAAAGCTGATATTGGTCGATCCCGAAGATCATGTAATCGGCTACGAAAATAAAGATGTCTGCCATCAAGGCGAAGGAATTTTGCACCGCGCTTTTTCTATTTTTATTTTCAATGACAAGCTGGAACTCCTGTTGCAGCAGCGCAGCAAAGATAAAAAACTTTGGGGGTTGTATTGGTCTAATACCTGTTGCAGCCACCCCCGTAAAGGCGAAACCTACGAACAGGCTACGCTACGTCGGCTTAAAGAGGAACTGGGCTTTGAGGCGCCGTTAACATTTCTGTTCAAATTTCAATATCAGGCGCGCTTCGGAGAAATCGGTTCGGAAAACGAAGTATGTTCGGTTTACGTGGGCAAAAGTAACCAATTGCCCAGCCCAAATCCCAATGAAATAGCGGATTGGAAATATATTTCGGTCGAGCAACTGGAAAACGAAATGAAAGCCCGTCCGGATCGATTTACACCGTGGTTCAAAATGGAATGGCAGCGCATTCGTAACGAATATTGGGAAACCATTAAAAAATTGTAATCGTCCTTGCTCTTTTGGCGCTCCCTGCGAATGCAAAGCGTTTTAACTTCCAATGAAACGGTACTTTTTTCGGCTTAAAACTAATGCAAAATTTAATCTAAAAATACACGGTTATCGATCGAAAATTAATGGACAAAGTGTTCATTAAAAAGGAACAGACCAATGCAATCGCATCCGATTAAAAACGTCGGCTTTATTTCCACACGGATTGCCGGTACCGACGGTGTATCCTTGGAAATCAACAAATGGGCGGAAATTCTGGAACGCAATCGTTACGATTGTTTTTATTTTGCCGGGCAACTGTCCAAGCCCAAATCACGCTCCCTTCTTTCGGAACTGGCTTTTTTCGAACATCCCGAAATTTTGGAAATTACCGAAGCCCTTTTTGGCAAACGCAAACGTTCGACCGAGTTGACGGAAAAAATCCAAAAAATCAAACAAAAACTTAAAGAAGACATTTACCGCTTTCTGAAAAAATACGATATCGATTTGATTATTCCGGAAAACGCATTAACCATTCCCATGAACATTCCTCTGGGCTTGGCCATTACGGAAGTAATCAACGAAACGGCCATTCCTACCATTGCCCATCATCATGATTTTTACTGGGAGCGTGACCGATATTTGGTAAATGCCGGACAGGATTATTTGAATATGGCCTTTCCGGCCGATCATCCTTCCATCCGTCATGTGGTTATTAATTCCATCGCTTCAAAAGAATTGAGCTACCGTACCGGCATTTCCAATACCATTATTCCCAACGTGCTCGACTTCGAGCAAGAGCCCGATCTTATTGAAAAAGAACATTGCAAATTGCGCAAAATAATTGGCCTTGCCCAAAACGAATACTTCATTTTGCAACCCACGCGTATTGTGCCGCGCAAATGGATTGAACGTTCTATTGAAATTGTCAATTACATGAACCTGAAAAATCCGACTTTGATTATCTCCCACTCTTCCGGTGACGAAGGCAACGAGTATTATCGCAAAATTGTCGAATATGCCGAAAAACTAAACGTACGTTTGATTTTAATCGATCATTTAGTTGGCGATACCAAAAAAGGCGACGGAAAAGAATTCACCGTTGCCGATGCCTACCAGTGTGCCGATTTAGTCACCTATCCCAGCGGTTACGAAGGATTTGGCAATGCCTTTTTGGAGGCCATTTATTACCAAAAGCCCATTGTGGTTAACCGCTATTCTATTTACAAGGTGGATATTGAACCCAAGGGATTCGATGTGATTACCATTGACGGTTTTGCCACCAAAAAGTGCATCACCAAAATCAAACGGGTTTTACACAACGAAGAAATGCGCGAGCGCATGGTTAAACGCAACTTTGAATTGGGAAAACGCTATTTTTCTTACGAAGTAGCCGAACAAAAGCTCTTATACTTAATTAGCACTTTGGAGGAATAGGAACTCCCGTATGCGTCATAACATTGCTTTATTGCACTATTCCTGCCCGCCGGTCGTCGGAGGTGTGGAAGAAATTATCCGCCAACAAGCTTCGCTTTTTTACCGCTACCACCATCCGGTAAAAATCTTAGCCGGAATGGGCGATTACTTTCAGAACGGAATCGAAATTGAAATTCATCCCCTCTTTTCATCCAGACATAACGAAATAGCTAAATTGCAAAAAGATCCGATAAAACATCGGGAAAATTTGCATACCTACGAAGAAACGATTTTTGAGATTCTAAAAGAAAGTTTACATGATTTCGACATTTTAATCGCCCACAATGTGCTTTCCATGCCCTACAATTTACCTTTGACCAAAGCGCTGCATCGTTTGGCCGACAACCGTTTGATATCTGTCATTAATTGGAATCACGATTCCCCTTATTTTTACCCAAATTACCCTACGGAACTAGACACAGAGCCCTACCAAATTCTAAAAGTTTTTAATCCCAACATAAATTACGTAACCATTTCCGAAAGCCGTGCGGAAGAGTTTAGCCGTTTGTACAAAACCCCGAAAGAGGCCATTAACGTAATTCCTAACGGCGTGGATCCTATCCGTTTTTTCCGTCTGGATGCCCAAACCATTCGCCTGATTAAAGAGGAAAATTTGTTTCAGGCCGATTTGATTTTAGCCCAGCCTTCGCGCTTGCATCCGCGCAAAAACATCGAACTTTCCGTCGAAGTGTTGCATGCGTTACAAAAAAAGGGGAAAAGGGCCAAATTGCTGTTAACCGGAGCCTTTGATCCTCATGAACATAAAACCGTGCAGTATTTTAACAAACTCATCCGCATGGCCGAAGATTTAAACGTACGCCACGATTTGATTATGGCTGCCGACTACACCTTTAAAAGTGGTGAAAAACTACCGGCCAGTCGGGTTATCATGCACGATTTGTACCTGATTTCTGATATCCTTTTTTTACCCAGTAAACAGGAAGGCTTCGGAATTCCCTTACTTGAGGCCGGTATGATAAAATTACCCATTGCCTGTTCGAATATTCCGCCGTTCCGTTCTATTGCCGGCGATCATGTATTGTATTTTGAGCTCGACGAACCGGCCGAAAAAATCGCGCAAAAAATTTTATCTTTTCTGGAAACACAAGGTGCGGCTCGGTGGTTTCGCAAGGTTATGAATCAATATGTTTGGGATAACATTTACCACAGAAACTTACTTCCTTTATTAAACAAAGTAATCGAAAAATGAAAATTTTAATACCCAAAAGTAACCGCTTACTCAAAATCGTTTTGGCAATTAGCGTGGTGCTTATTTTAGTTAATTGCAGCAATTTCGACGAACCCTCGGTAAAAAAAAGCCTTTCCAAACCCAAAGCCGCAGGTAACATTTATTTTAGCATATCTGGGACGGATTCCATTTTTTATCTGGATGCCGACGATCGTTCTTTTAAAAGCTTACCTATTACGCTTCATCAAATGTGGGATTTCGATATTTCGCAGGACGGCAATTGGCTTTTAGTGGCGCAAGGTTCCCAAATGGATCGGTACAATTTATTAAAACTCAGACACGATTACAGCCGAACGTTAAAATTTCAGCCGCGCGGACGCATAAGCTGCAACAAAGACGGTCGCGTTATTATTTACGAAACGGAATATCATGCCACCAGACGTTTGGCCGTGTTGTACATAGAAACCGGGGATAATTTTGTTTTAAACAGTGCCAATAACGGCGCAGCATACGCCCCGTTAATCGCCTTTTCCGGGCAGGAATATGCATGGACTCAATACGATGGGTTGTATTACGGACGTTTAAACCAAACACAACCGGTGCGCATTGCCAATCAACCGGTCGAACCCGAAGATTTTTCACCTTCAGGCCTGTATTTGACAGCCGACGGTAAAATTTTCGACCTTCGGGCATTTAGCCAATATCCCGGTAAACAAGGCGGGCGTTTGCGTTTTATTGACGATTATTTTTTGGTTCAACAAAAACCAACTGATAGCGATTCCCTGCAAAAAATCAATATTTCCGGAACCGAACGCACCTTTTTGTTCCGTACCGGGCAACCGATTATCGATTTTAGAATTGCAGACGGTCAACGTTTTGTGGTATCCGTTTCCGCTGCAGCCGACGCCGAGACCCTATTCTTTTTTATTTACGATTTTGTGGATTTGCAAAAAGAATTCAGCCTTAGTTTCCCCACCGGACGTCAGACTAAACTAAAAAAGCTTATCTGGCCCGTACGTCCGTCTTCTTTAACGCAGCACGACTAATTTTTCGATTTTTTCCTTTTTGTTTTTCCCGTCCTTTAAAATAATTTTGTACAAATAAACTCCGTTGGCCACCTCGTCACCATCGCGATCGGTACCATCCCAGGTAATTTCATCGTTGTAGCCTACGTTGCTTATGCCATATAATTCCTGAATAAGACGTCCGGTAACCGTATAAATTTTTATGGTAACATCTGCACCTTCAACATTTGTCTGAAACGTAAATTTTGTCGATCGCTTAAACGGATTGGGATAATTGACCACTTCGGTAAGCAACATTGCCGACGATTGGGCTACCTTCACCTGCACATCGGTGGAGCTTAAATTATTCAAATTATCAAAAGCCTGAATTCTAATTTCGTGTTCACCCTCTTTCAACTGGCTTAACGGATATTCGATTTTGCCTTTTTGAAACGAATTTTTATCATAGGCAAAAAATCCCGAAATATCCCGCGGAGGATTGTCATCAATCTGCAACGAAATATTATGCCCGGTTTCACCCGTAATATTAATTCCGTGCTCATCATATAATTCGACAATCAAAACGGTGTTTTCAGGAATTATGTCACCGGGTGTAAAATTCTCCTGATCCTTAAAATACACATCTATTTCGGGCCCTTGCGCATCGTTTACATTGGTCTCGGAACCGTTAATTAACAAATGGTCGTTGTAGCCCATAGCGTTGTTATTGGTCGCAGGATTGTAAGCGTATAACGTAATGCGGCCTGTCGGTTTGTTAACATAGCGAATGGACTTGGGAACAATAAAACTACCGGTCATTACCCCGTTTTCCACATCTACCTCGCCTTTAAAAATCCGTGGACCGGTCAATTTAATCAAATTGAATCCGGAACCGGTTTTAACAGAATCGTAAGAAGCATCGTGAGCAATAAGAACCGCACTACCATTAAAATCGGTATAGGGGGAATTGCCCCGAAGCACTTCTCCGCTAACCGTTACTTTACTTAATGCTTTTAAGGTATCAGGGGGATCAATTTTAGTTATACGAATTTTTTCGCGGGCATCGATTAGGTGCATGGCCGGGTCGGCAAAGAGAATATATTTTTGGTCATTAATACTGGAGCCGCCGGATTCCATAACCGCCTGCAACTTCGCTTGGCCTAACTCGATGCTCGGCCCGCCATCGGGAAACAGGCGCTTAAAAAAGCCATAAGTCAAACTAAAATTTGCCGGAGAATAGGCCAAACGCGTGGAGGCCATGGCACCGATTATTCCGCGGTTTTCCATCCAAATTAACGCTTCGGTAAAACTGGGTTCATTCGGATCGTCAAATTTACCGAAATCGCAAGTGGCGGCAATCAAAAAGCACAGCCGCCCTTCATTCTCAATGCGCGGATAATCGCGATCCATAACCAAAACGCCCTCATGGGCCCATTGTGTGGGACTGCCGTGCCCGATGTAATTGACAATCAACGTTCCCTGATTCCAATAATCGATTAAGGCATTGTTGGCTTCCGGTTTAATCCGTGTAAAACCGCCAGGAACCGAAGGATAAAGCGAAAGATAAACGCGATTAATGGTAAATTTACGCAAATTGGGCATTTCTGCAATCTGCTCGCTGTCATTCTGATGGACCCATTCGTTGGTCACCCCGGGGCGGTACTGGTCGTCGGCCACAAGCGTAATATTGGTCTGCCAACCGTCTTGTTGCGAATTGTGAAAATAATCCTTGATCTTTTTTACGACTCTTTGGCAATCCAACACGCTTTCCACTGGAATACGACCGTTGGCAATATCCGGCGTAAAAGTCGAAAAGCTGCCGCCCGACGTATAGTTAACATCAACCAAATAATCGTCGGTACACCGGCTGTTAATTTCATTCGGACTGTAAATTTCCCAGGTTGGCACGCGCAAGGTGTCCGGCAAATTGATGTTGCGATAATCGTAATGGGCATCACCGAAAAATAAAACGTAACTCGGCGCCGGTGCGCTCCACTGGTAATAGGCATAACGCAAAAAATTACGCAATGCGGTGGGATCAGGCACGCCTCCGTTAAAATAAAAATAGATATCTTCCATACAAACCACTTTGGTCGTCATTTTATCTTCATGCATTTGCGCAATTTCGCGGGCATAGGGCAAAAAACTTTTATGGGTAATTACCAGGTAATCGGCCTGATTATCACCACTTAACAATTCTTCGCGCGGGGTAAACGATTTTACCTGGGCAACCGTTTTGATTTCGGGTGAGGTCAAACTGGTCACCAAAATACGTCGTTCGTGCGGGGCCGGTTTTAAGGCAAAGCTCAGTTTACCGCCTTCGGCGCGTAAATTTTTGGCTAAAATTTGCGGCGCATTACCACGGGTAATATCAAAAACGTAAAAATCGCTGCGATTGCTTAATCCACTAATTGTATAATTGACGGCCTGATTTTGTGCCGCCGCATAAAACATAAGCTGATCGCCCTGTGCTTCAAATCCGCGAGGATAATAAAATTCAAAATAATCCAAATACACACTGCATCCGTCGCGGTTGCCCGAATACTGAATATCAAGCGTATTTTTACCTGCCTTGAGCCAATTAACATTGGGAATATCGGAGCGGAATTGAATGCGGCTGCTGTTATTAAACCCTACATCGTTAAAAATGATATTATTGTTCAAGGCAATTTTAAAATCGTAGCGGTAACTAATGTATTGATCGGTCCAATGAATGCCCGACCCGCCTTTGAATTGAATGACAAATCGGGGCACGGCGTCGGTGGCATCGGTTTTAACCTTAAGATCCACATCTTGAGAAAGGCTACCCGAAAGACCAAAAAAGCGGTAACCATACCAATCGGGCCCGGAGGCCAGCAAATTGTACAAATCCTGTTCAAAATGATAGCGATCCATAAAATACGTTGCCTGGCTATTAGCGCTTGCCGCCAATGATAATTCTTCCATGCGTAAGCCTTTGGAATCCGGTTGTAAATTCAACCAATAATAATCTTCTTTGGCAAATCTGTGTTCTTGGTATTTAAATGTTTTACTGCTCTCATCGTAAAACCAACCGTTAACGTTTTTTCCGTAAAACAGCAAATAATCATTCCCGTCAAACAGATTGTTTTGATTAACATCAAATATCAAAACCGGAATTTGCTCGGTAAACAACGGATTGTATTGTGAGGCATTGGTATTATAACTCAACTCGTGGCCTCCGTTGCCAAACAATTTAACCTGATCCAAGGAAATGTTATTCAAATTAATGCCAGCGCTCTCCAACATGGCAGCCGTCACTTTGTAAAGCCCGTCTTTTTTTACTGTAATGCGATAGTAAGGCCCAGACGGTAATTGCGCCGCTTTTTTAAGTAATGGCTTTCTGGGCACACGCCAGCTTTTGGCCTGATCAAAATTCAAAATAGCCGCGCGTGCCACCTCGTCCAACAATTCTTTACGCGCCAAAGGTTGTCCGCTTACCGGTTCCCCTTTAAAAGTCACCTGAAGGCGTACGTAATCGTAAACGGTTAGTTTTTGATCGCGCGCGTTAAATTGGACCGGACTGATGCGAATACTTTGCACGGGCAAATCGCGAAATAGCGCAGGTGAATTTGTGGTAACCACGGCTTGCGGAAAAGGCACGGCACTCTGATAAACGGAATCGGTAAAAACATATTTTTCTTGACTAATACCCGTACGATCCTTGTAAACAAACGGAACCGGAGCCAACACCACATTCTGAACGGTATGGGCACGAATATCCAGTACGTTCACCCGAGCTTGTTGCAAAGAGGGCAAACCAATGGTTAAAATTCGATATGGAATATCCGGTAAACCGGGCCGATTGCGCGCTACGGCATTTTCGAAGGAAACGGTTTGCACGGTACGGTTATATATTTTTTGCGTTTGCAAGCGAAAATTTTTGGGTCTCCATTCCAAAATTATTTTTCGATTATCCTGATGCACAATTTTAACATCTGTAAAAGTCGATCGAGCCGATAGGCTTACGGTCTGCAAAACAAATCCTGCAATCAATAATATTTTAAAGAAAGACATACGCATTATATTACCCTTTTTTGGTTAGTCGCAGATTGCAATTTAGAGACTCAGCTCTTTTTTAGCAATAGAAAAAAATAGTAGTAAAACGCAGGCAGTCAAATTTCTTTTCACGTGTTTACCGTTTTTAAGTTCATTTGACTTTAATGCGTTTTTCCCACAATTTTAAAATTGCGGTTTAATACGGAGGATTCGAACATGTCTGCTTTGGATTTTTGGGGATTAATTTTGTCTTATGTGTACGCATTTGCTTTGCTCATTATCATTGAGCAAATTGCAAAAAAGGTAAAATGGCCTAATTTTATCACCCGCAAACTGATCCATATCGGCGCAGGTATGTGGACCTGGGCCATTTTGTTTTTGTTTGATCATTGGTACATCGGCATTATTCCTTTTGCCAGTTTTATCATTTTGAACTACATTTTCTACCGGCAACAAACATTTAAAGCCATGGACGATGAAAAAGAAAGTCCGGGAACCGTTTACTTTGCCATTTCCATTACCGTTTTGTTTTTACTCGGCTGGAGAAATACGGCTGCCGATAAGCTTTATTTGGTTTTACCGCCCCTAATGGCTATGACTTGGGGCGATGCCATGGCCAGTTTATTCGGAAAGTTTAAAGGAAAGCATCATTACACTTTCGGCGGTGCGACCAAATCGTTGGAAGGTTCTCTGATGATGTTCATCTTTAGTTTTTTGGCATTAAGCATTTCCTTATTTGTTTTGCAAGCAACCCATCTGGATGTACACTTGCAAACATTCTCCGCGGCAAACATCGTATTGGTAAGTATTGGCGTCGGATTTTTATTGACAATTGTGGAGGCACTGTCTCCTTTTGGTACGGATAATTTATTTGTACCATTGTTTGGTGCTGCGGCCTTGTATTTTTTGCTTTAAGCAACGGCAATCAATTAAAAGCATTGTTTAGGCAAATTGCAAAATACCGCTTTCTGTTTTTGCAACCAGAGGCTGATAATAGCGAATCAACAAATCCAATGTGCCTTGCAGATATTCCGTCGAAACTTCCGGCGGGGTAAAAAAAACGGCCAAAATATGTTTCGTTTGTTCACCGAGAGACGTACGTTTAGAATCGGCCGTTGGATTGCCGAAAATACCCTGTTCATCCCGCAAAATCAGTTTGCCATGGGCATGAATTTCTTTGCGGCTAATCCCTTCGTAACATTCATCCGGGCCACCCACATCAAGCCAAACAGAACCTTTTATCTTGTCGAGATCATACAGCCCCATAGGGAGATGCATACGAGCCGAAACCAAATTACCCAAATCGACCAAATTATTAATGCGGTACCAACCCTTATCTTGCAAAATACGCCGGGCTAAAGCCTCGGAAGACGGCCGATACCGGGTCGGTTCCCAACCCACACGGCGATAAAGGCGACGCACATGCGAAACAATGGCATCGGAAGATAACGGTTGACGGGAATATTTTTGTTTGATGTCTTTTACCAGGGCATCAAACAATGCATCAAAGCGCGGCTCTTCTTTTTTTATCTGCACGTTTTGCGCTTCGACAAGACCCAGTTTTAACCCGGGAATTTTTTCTTTTACAACTTTGCTGACCGAAATTTGCAACATGGAACTTCCTCGAATTTTTTTGCTGGGAAAATAGGAGAAATGATTAATAGATAC
This sequence comes from uncultured Caldithrix sp., assembly GCA_964598255.1. Lineage (GTDB taxonomy): Bacteria > Calditrichota > Calditrichia > Calditrichales > Calditrichaceae > Caldithrix. Next base: position 15,516 of record CAZRBA010000060.1, read on the forward strand.
AAGTCGAATAAAATACAAAAAGCCGTTTGCGGCAGGGTTAAACCGCATCGCCCTAAAATTGAACGTCAGAAAATCGTTCGCCCAAAGCCAAAATCCGTTAAACGTACGAGCTTTAGTTTAAATTTTTGCTCAGTGTCTGGGATTCGATTAATCTGTCGATAACACGCGATAATTTGTTGAACGACTGACTACCGACAAAATGATCCAACACGTTTCCGTTGGCATCCAGAATGAAGGTCTGCGGAATGATGGAAAGATTGCCAAACACTTTGACCTGATCTTTAGAGGCAATTAAAACGGGATAACTTACTTTAGTTAACCGTAACATTTGTCCGATTTTTTTATTATCCGAAAAAACGGCAATACCAACCACTTTTACATTTTGCGCGTAATAATCCTGATGAATTCTTTCCATAACAGGCATTTCTTTAACGCAAGAGGCACTCCAGGTAGACCACAAATTTATGATTGTAATCTGGCCGGTGTAATTTTTTAATTCGACCAAATCATTCTGCAAATTTTTAAACTTTAAAGAGGCATTAACCTGAATATTGGATTGCCCTACCACGTTTCCGGACATCCAAACCGTGGCAAGTAATAATATAATAAGCAAACTATATTTCTTTATTCTCATAATTTTCTCCAAAATTTTGCGAAAAAATTCCCGTATAAACCGATTAAAAAAAATACTGGTTTTATATAAAAAAACTTGTTTTTACGTTTGCGACGGACGAATCCTTTAGCCTAACTGTGTAATATTTTCTCAATCTTAACTACAAAAAAGGGAATATCCCGACTCATAATGACAATTCCCATAATGGCCAAATAAATACCCGCTTCAATTCGTATCAGGGTTTTCAACCAGCGATGCTTGTCAAAAAAACGTTTTATCGAGAATAATATAAGCAAAAATCCTGCCAATAAAACATTGATAATTAAAATCCATTCAAACCCTTGCCAATTAAAATTTCCTTTATTGGCCTGAGTCACGGCCGCCAATCCCGTAAAATACAAAGAATAACTGCTCAGTAAAGTCCCTAAGTGCATTATGTTTAAACGCCGAAAAAGGCTAAATAAATCCTTACTCCAAATTTCCAGCCAACGAAACGACGAAATCAAAATGACCAAGCCGGTTAAAACAACAATGGCATTGATATAAAGAAATTTAGCCAACATCCAATAAAGGACACATCCCAACAAAAGATTCAACAAAAACCAAAAAATAAAAACGCTTAGCCCCGCTTTTTGGTTTTCTTCAATCCAATCGATAAAAAGTAAAAGTGCCCAAAAAAAAGAAGTAAAAAAGATAATAACAATCATAATGCCAATTCCAAATGTTAAATTTTAAACGGGTAATTTTAACCATTTCGCGTAATAATTACAAGCCGAATTCGAAGAAATTTTGCACGGCTACCGGTAATATTTTTTCTTTACCCGAAAATTTTTCCGCTGACAAATATTTTTGAATTTCCTAGCATCCTTACGCATTGCTTATCAAGCTCGCCGACCGGTTTTAGAATTAAAACAAAATTTTCGTTTTTTTGTTGCATTTTTTTGAGAAATCATTAACGAATTTTCTTATCTTTACATGGCTTTCGAGCGGATTAAAAGGAGAAGGACAAATGGCCTATCGTATTTTGATTACCCGAAAAATTCCCGATGCCGGAATTCGACTTTTACAAGAAAAAGGGTACGAACTCGAGATTAATCTTCGCGATCACCCTTTGGATCGCGAAACATTAAAAGAAAAAATAAGACATTGCCACGGAATTATCGCCTTGCTTTCGGATAGCATTGACAAAGAAATTATCGATGTGGCACCACAGTTGAAGATAATAGCCAATTACGCGGTTGGTTACAACAACATCGATGTGGCGTATGCGACCAAACGCGGAATTTGGGTAAGCAACACTCCGGATGTGCTAACCGCCGCTACGGCCGACTTAGCCTGGGCCCTGCTCATGGCTGTCAGTAAACGCATCGTAGAAGCGGATGCCTATGTGCGTGCCGGAAAATTCAAAGGTTGGGCTCCGGAGCTGTTTTTAGGCCATGACGTTAGCGGTAAAACTTTGGGCATTATCGGAGCAGGGCGTATCGGTCAGGCGGTTGGTCGACGTGCCAGGGGCTTTGAGATGACAATACTCTACCATTCCGGCTCGCGAAAACCTGAGTTTGAGCGACAAAACGGCGCTCAGTATGTTTCCTTGGACGAACTGCTTGCCCGTTCCGACTTTGTTTCTTTGCACTGCCCTTTAACAAAAAAAACGCGTCATCTGTTAAATGCACCCCGTTTAAAATCCATGAAGACCGGATCGATTTTGATTAACACGGCCCGGGGGGCAGTGGTTGATGAGGCAGCCTTAGTACGGGCTTTAAAACAGGGACCATTAGCCGGGGCCGGACTTGATGTTTACGAACACGAACCGCAAATTCACCAGGAACTTTTAACGCTAAAAAACGTTGTTCTTTTGCCACATATTGGCAGTGCAACCGTTGAAACACGCAACGAAATGGCGCGCATGGCGGCACGAAACGTGATTTCCGTTTTAGAAAGCGGTAAAGCCATAAATCCGGTAAACCAGATCGATTCGGTTTAAATGCATTGTGCGGAAAGGATGTTTGCCTGAAAAAATTTAAAACAATTCAAATAAATCCGACGACAACACGGGCATTAGTAAAAATGAAAATTTGTTCGCAGCAGAATGATCTATTGAAAAATGATGTTTAATCCAAAAAGAGTCACTTTAATTAAAAAAGGAGCTCGAATGCATATTTACAAATTGGCAGTCGGCCCGTTTGAAATGAATGCCTACATTGTTGCCGAAGGTACGGGAGGGCATTGTTTACTTATCGATCCCGGAGACGAACCCGAACGTATTACAGAAAAAATTGCCAGGCATCGGTTAAAACCCGAACGCATCCTTATTACTCACGCTCATATCGACCACATCCGTCATTTAAAAACGATTCAGGAACAATTACAGGTTCCTCTATTTATGCACGAAGACGATTTGCCTTTATTGGAAAATATCAACGAGCAGGCTCTGTTTTTCGATTTGAATACTTCCGGTGTACCGGAAGTTCATGGATTTGTTCGGGATAACGAAGAAATAGCCATCGGCTCCCTGCGCATTAAAATTATGCACGTACCCGGTCATAGCCCGGGGGGAATTTGTTTGCAAGCGGATAATCATTTGTTTGCCGGAGACGTATTATTTAAGGAATCCATCGGAAGAACCGATCTTTATGGCGGAAATTTTGAGCAATTACGTAACTCTATCAAGGAAAAACTGCTTACTTTGCCGGACGAAACAATTGTGCATCCTGGCCATGGAGACGACACCACCATCGGGCATGAAAAATTACGGAATCCGTTTTTAAGGGACCTTGACAATCCGGAAAAATAAGGACTCGAAGAACATGAATCTTACGCAAAAAATCGTTTTGATTACCGGCGGTGCCGTGCGTGTTGGCCGTGCCATCAGCAAAGAGCTGGCTCTGGGTGGGGCCGTGGTTTGCTGCCAATATTTTAATAGCGCATCGGAAGCCCGGCAATTAAAAGAGGAAGTGCAAAAAAACGGTGGTAAACTGGAAGTGTATCCGGCCGATTTGTCCAAAATTTCGTCGGGAAAAAATCTTGTAGAAAAAATTCACCGAGAATACGGCCGTATCGATGTGTTGGTTAACAATGCCGCTTTGTTTTTTAAAACCCCCTTTGGTACGGTAAGCGAAGAACAATGGGATACATTGCTAAATTTGAATTTGAAAGCGGTCTTTTTTTTAAGTCAAGAAGTCGGTCGTTTAATGCGCAACCGGAAAAGCGGCAAAATCATCAACATTGCCGATAGCGGGGCCTTATCACCCTTTCCCTCTTATTTGCCGTACAGCATCAGCAAAGCCGGAGTTGTAGCATTAACCAAAGGTTTGGCCAAAGCTTTGGCTCCGCACGTTCAGGTAAATTGCATTAACCCCGGTCCCGTGTTATTTCCGGACGAATTTCCCGATAATGAAAAAGATTTTGCTATCAAGCAAACCTTGCTTAATCGGGCCGGAACTCCGGATGATATTGCCCGCACCGTGCGTTTTTTAATCGAAGGAACGGATTACATTACCGGCACTTGCGTTGCGGTAGACGGCGGCCGGCATATCCGATAGCCTCCGCTTTTTTCGTCCTTGGGCATCAAAGCCGTATGAATGCTTAAATTTCCACGAAATCCATGCGGTGCATACGATTGAATTCCTGAATCGATTTGGCAATATGCGTACACACATCTTCTTCTACCGAGCGCCGGGCAACGCCGATGGCATTGGCAAAGGCTTTGGCATTGGAGCGTCCGTGGGCCTTAATTACCAATTTCTGAAAGCCCAAAATCGGCGCTCCGCCGTATTCCGCGTAATCGGTACGCCGCTTCAATTGTTTAACGCCGGAACTGAGCAAAGCCAAACCTACTTTCCAGGTAAGACGTTTTTTAAACGCATAGCGTCCGGCGGCCTTCAAAACTTCGCTGGCACCTTCCAATGTTTTTAAGACAACATTACCCACAAATCCCTCGGTAACCACCACATCGGCCGTTCCCACGGGAATGTCGTTGCCTTCGATATTGCCGACAAAGTTAATGGCCGGTGCTTCCTTTAAAAAGCGATGGGCTTTGGTTAACACTTCTCCGCCTTTGTTTTCTTCGCTGCCGATATTCAGCAATGCCACCCTTGGTTGGGGAATATTCATTATATGCGATAAATAATAACTGCCCATATAAGCAAAATGAACCAACTGTTTAGCCGAGCAATGCAATGTGGCACCCACATCGATCATTAAAGAAATTCCGTGATTGCTCGGATGCAACTTGGCGGTGGGATAAATTGTAGCCAAACCGGAACGTTCGATGCCGGGAATCATGGTCAAATATTTGGCCGCCGAAAGTACGGTAGCGCCTGTATTACCGGCACTAACCAGTGCATCGGCGCCGTCGCTGTTTAAAATTTCCATCGCCACATTAATACTGGCTTTGGGTTTTTGGGCAACGGCTTGCTTGGGCGATTCGTCCATGGTAACGGATTCAGAGGTATGAACGATATCGATTTCTTTTTCACATTCTTCTTTTTCCAGCAAGGCATTGATTTTGCTCTGATCGCCAACAAGAATCAGTTGAATATCCGTATGTTTGCGCAAAGCACGTAGCGCGCCTTTGATGATTTCATCCGGTGCAAAATCGCCTCCCATCGCATCTACCACGATTCGAATGGCCATGGTTCTTCCCCTTCGGTTGATTATTGTACTTACTAAAATAAAAAGATTTCCCCAATGCGGCAACTTTCGCATAAAAAATTATTGACGGTTATTCGCCAACCCCAAAGCCTTTTGTGATTTTTTGGCCTTTCCTTTTATTTTTAATTAATTTCCGAACATGAAAGAAATACGAAAAGAATCGTCGCTAAAAATAAAAACCGAACAAATAAAACAAATCGGCTATCGTTTGGGATTTCATAAAGTGGGTATTGCCCGACCACAAAAGTTGCCCCATTCTGAAGACCTGTTGACCTGGTTGCTTTCGGGCAAACACGGCACCATGCATTATATGGAAAAATATCTGGATAAGCGATTGGATATTCGTCAATTATATCCGCCAGTGCGTTCGGTAATTGTAGTTGCGCATAATTATTACACCCCGTTTCAACGCAAGCATGATAAACATTATGCTAAAATTAGTCGTTATGCCTGGGGTAAGGATTATCACATGGTCATTAAAAAAAAGTTGAAACACTATTTGACTGAACTTAAAAAACTGGATACAGAAATTGAAGGCCGTTTGTTTGTAGATACGGCACCGGTTCAGGAACGTTTATGGGCAGTTGCGGCCGGATTGGGCTGGCAGGGTAAAAATACAAATCTGATTTCCCGGGATCTCGGTTCGTTTTTATTTTTAGGCGTTCTGCTGATTAACCGCGTATTGGTTTACGATCGGCCCATTCAGAATTATTGCGGTTCTTGTACCGCTTGCATCGAGGCCTGCCCTACGGAGGCTTTGCAGCCTTACGAATTAGATGCCCGACGTTGCCTTTCCTACCTGACCATCGAATATTGGAATGCACCCATTCCCGAGGCACTGGCGGATAAGATGAACAATTGGGTTTTTGGCTGCGATATTTGCCAAGATGTGTGTCCATGGAATCGTTTTGCCCGACCCACCGACGAAAATAATTACGCACCCGTAGATCCGCGTTTGGTTAACCCGCCATTAACTTGGCTGGCTTCGTTAAGCGAAGAAGAATTTCGAACCGTTTTCAAAAAAACGCCGGTCATGCGCGCTAAATACGCCAATTTTATGCGCAATGTAAAAACGGTTTTAGCACACATAAAAAAAGCCGCTGCAAAGTAAAACCTTTGCAACGGCTTAACGGAACTACGGGCTTTTTACAAAGTTACTTTATTAAAATCAATTTTACACTGCGCGATTGATTTCCGGCCCGTAATACTCCAAAATAAATACCGGTTGGCAGCGACCGTCCGGCATCATCTTTGGCCAACCAGTGCACACGATACACACCGGCGCGTAATTTTTTACCGGCAATCAATGTGCGTACTTTTTGCCCCAAGATATTGTAAACGCTTAAATTAACCTGCACTTTTCCACTTAAATCCGCCGGTATGGCAAATTGTAAAGTAGTAGAGGGGTTAAATGGATTCGGATATGCAGGAGACAGAGTTAGCCGTTGAGGCACCATTGCACCTGGTGTCGCTTCCAGTCCCGTTAAACCGGAAAGATCGGCCTGAGAACGCGGCATAATCTGGTATCCGGCGGTAAACGGTTTGCTACGATCGTATTGGGTAAAAATCCCGACAATCGTTTGCGGCCATGTGGGCGCCTTGCTACCGTCAATGTCCGTATCTCTGTCAATGCGCAGGGTTAATTCGGATACACCGTTATCATCGGTTATGGTCATATTGGCATCCTTACCGCTATCGGGCCAGGCAGCCGTTCCGGCAACTGTATCGGCATTGACGATTTTTAACAGAATTCCTTCCAAAGCCTCCGGTGCACTTAAGGCCGTGGCAATGGTAACTTCCAGCGGATCGGGCAAGCCCACTTCGCCGTTATCGCTAATATCGCGCTGGGCGTCTTGGGGTACGATTTCGTTCAAACCGTTGTACTGATTTAATTGTCCGATAACCGTGTACTGATGTCCGGGCATAATAGTTACATCGGCCGCATCGTATTTAAATAAGTTGATTCCGTGATAATTTTCCTGCAAGTACACGCTTAAATTTTTACTGTCAAAAACTTTATTGGCTACGGTAGCCACACCCTGTGTTTTGGCATAATAGCCCAGATAAATCAGCTCGCCGTCGGCATTCACTTGGGTTAGCGTTTCGATGGGAGTCAAACCGGCAAAAAAGCCCTGCATCTCACCGTCGCTGCTTTCGCCGTCATTATCTACGGCATGCACCCAATATTCGACCAAATTGGCATTTTGATATTCGGAGCCTGGAATAACCGCGCGGTAAATCGAATCGCCCTGAATGGGAGTTAAGGTAATAATTTTTTCGTCACCGTTTTGCACTTTGTAATGCAGCTCAGCCACCTGGATGGTTCCGTTATCGGTAATTTTTACCGTATCAGCAAAATCCTGATTCGGTTCTGGCACCAACGGCGAGAAGCCCAGATATTTAATAACCGGAGCCGTAGTACTAATCATAATTTCATCCGCACCACGCGGTTCGATTTTGTAGTTTCCATAACTGTAATCACAAACACCGATCACGGTATATTTTTGCCCCAGTTCCGGCGTAAAACCGGTGTACAACAAATCATCAATCCGACATGGACCGCTTCCGTCATCCACTTCCCATTCGCCAAAACCCAAATCGGTATTGGTGCATTCCGCACCTATCACCTCCACCAACACGCCTTCGTATTTTTCCTGAGCCAGCTCACCTGTTTTTATTTTAATCGGTTTGGGTTGCGTAGCATTTTGACTTACCACTGTAAACGCAGAGATGTCATTGATTTCCGTTTTATTATTGTATTCGTTCACAGTTCCGGTAAGAAGTACTTTATAGCTCAGCTTCACTTTAGAAAGATTGGCCGTATCGAAAACATACACGCCGCTCCAGGCAGTATCGGCATCCTGAATAAAGTAACCGTATTTACTTACGCCGGTAATCACCCCCTGTACCGTAACCACCTGCCCTTTGTAGGGAGAATCGCCTTCACCGCCGTCGGGTGTTTTTTGGATTTGGGCAATGCTCAATGTTTGAGCTTCTTTGGTGGTACCGGTTACCGTGGGAACGGTGCCGTCGGTTTTGTAATCGATATCGGAACCGCTGTTATTGTACGGATAAATTTTGAATGTGTAGGTTGTCAACTCTTCAAGATTGCTTACGGTAAAGGTATTTTTTCCGTCCTTATGCACCACATTAAAGGCTGCTGTGCCGTCGGACCAATCTTCGTCATTTGGAATGGGCGTTCCATCGGTAACGGTGGGAAACGGCGTATCCCCTTTAACGCCCAGAATCAAATACTTGCTGGGTAAAACGCTGCCGGTGGCACCGATCCAACTCAGAAAAATTTTATTCACCGTTGTGGAATCAACCTGAAACTGCGTAACATGATTCGAGGGTTCGGGTAAAACCGTAGTTGTAAATTGCTGATTTTGGTTAATATCGCCTAAAGTAGCCGGTAACGGATTTTGCCAGCTAAAGGCATCGTAAGAAGCACCCATGCCGCCCAATTGCAAAGAATAACCGACGCTGTCCGGTTCGGCAACCATAATATCAACCGAAGTTTGGCCGTTAGCCGGGCCTTCAGTAGCGGTAAACGTTCCTTCGTAACTTAAAAATTGCCCGTTAATCAGAGTTCCCTGATAGCTCAATGCCATACCGTCCGGAGCTCCGTTTTGAATTCCGTTGCTAGAAAAAACGTAATAAAAGAAGGTAAAATTATCGACGGTACTTCCTTTGGTGAACTGGTCTAGTGTTTTGCTTTTGTAAACGCTACCGTCATTACCATTATACAAATCGACCTGAAAATCGGCCAGATTGAATGAATCGGCATTCTCGATGACTACCTCGATAAATTCGTTTTCATCCGTACCGTAATTATCGTAATGGATTTCATTAATCCAGGCATTTTGGGCCAACAAAAAACCGGTAAAGGTAAATAGTAAAAAGATGGTTTTCTTAATTAAACCGTTCATAACATCTCTCTCCTTCGTTTATTTTTCGGGACTCATAAATTACTAAATTTTTGCCGGAATACAATTATAAAAACGAAAAAGCGAAGACAAAAGTTGTCTCCGCTTATTTTTTATTTATTACTTTTGGCTTTTACTCACCGGGTGCCAGTCGCTGCTTTCGGTCAGAATTTTTTCCATGCGCTTAACCAGTTTGTGCGGATCGCTTAAATAGCCCTCCAGCAGCAGGGCGCTTTCGTACAATTGTTCTACTGCTTCGCCAATGAACGGATCTTTGGGATCGTTTTTGTAAATATTCAATAGGTTGCGGATCAGCCGGTGATCTTTATTCACTTCGAAGATCTTTTTTGGAATGCTTTCGTCTTTATTCATCAAACGCATTATTTTTTCCATTTGCGAGGTCATTTGTCCATCGGGGCTGACCAAGCAGGCCGGGCTGTCTTTCAGACGTTTAGAAACCCGCACTTCAGTAACGCGGTCGCCCAAAATATCACGTATTTTTTCCAAAAGTTTTTTAAATACCTTTTCTTGCCCCTCACTTAACTCTTCCACGTCCCGTTCCGATTTTTCCACGTCTTCGTATTTTTCCAGTTTGGAAATATCGGCATGTTCCACGGCAACCAGTTCGTATTCGTTTTTGTACTTGGCCAATCCGGTCATTACGAATTCATCAACCGGTTCGTACAAGTAGAGCACTTCCACACCCTTTCGTTTAAATATTTCCAGATGCGGATCGTTTTCCAACGCCTCGCGACTGGCTCCGGTAATATAGTAGATCTCTTTTTGTTCCGGTTTCATGCGCGTAACATATTCGCCAAAAGAGGTTAAATCATCTTCCTTCTCCAAAGCCGATGAATTAAAGCGCAACAGTTCGGCAAACCTTTCCTGATTAGCATAATCCTGATAGCCTAGTTTAAAAATTTTACTGTGTTCCGTCCAGAACTTTTTGTATTTTTCGGCATCGTTTTTGGCCATTTTTTCCAGATGCGACAGTACCTGTTTTACCAGCACCTGTTTGATTTTCATGACTACTTTATTTTCCTGCAAAGTCTCGCGCGAGATGTTAAGCGGAATATCCGGCGAATCGACCATACCCTTAATGAATCCCAGATATTCCGGCAGAATTTCGGAATATTTATGCTGAATCAAAACGCCGCGGACGTACAAATCTAACCCAATGTCTTCTTTGTTAATCCCAAAGATATCGTAATTTTTTTGCGGAATAAACATAATGCTTTGGAACTGAACGGGAGCATCGATAGCCACGTGAATCCAGTCCAAAGGCGGCTCGGGGTCGTAAGTTAAAAATTTGTAAAATTCTTCGTAGTGTTCTTTTTTAAGGCTAGACTTAGGCTCGCGCCATATAGCCTTTTGCGTGTTTACTTTTTCGCCGTTAACTTTAATATCGAAATTAATAAAATTGGAATGTTTTTTAATGATCTCTTTAACGCGCCACTCTTCGGCAAATTCTTTGGCATCTTCCTTCAGGGTAATTTCAATAGTGGTGCCGCGCTTAATCGGTTCATCCGTTTCTTCCACTTTAAAGCTTCCCTTACCATCGGAAATCCAGCGCACCGCAGGTGCCTCTTTGCGATACGATTTTGAGGTGATGACCACTTGCTGCGCCACCATAAAAACGGAATAAAACCCGACACCAAATTTTCCGATGATATTGGCTACATTTTTGGCATCGGATTCGCTTGCCAGTTTTTTCAGAAAATCGGCAGAGCCGGATTTGGCTATGGTACCGATATTGGCCACAATTTCTTCTTTGGTCATGCCGATGCCGGTATCGGAAACGGTTAACACATTTTTGTTTTTATGGGTTTTAATATTGATTTCAAGAGGTAGGTCTTTGTCTGCAACTTCACTCCCCTTTGTAATCTCAAAACGTACTTTGTCCAGAGCGTCGGAAGCATTGGAAATTAATTCACGCAAAAAAATCTCGCGATTGGTGTACAAAGAATGCACCAAAATATCCAGTAGTTGATTCACTTCCGCTTTAAATTTGTATGTTTTTGCTTTTTCCGGCATTGGTTTCTCCTTTGGTTTTTTCGTGATTGAGGATTTGCATTCAACTTAATAATTTTTATTGTGTTAAATTGGATGCATTTTTGCAAAGAGAGTTACAGCTTTCGGCAAAATAAGCATGATAAGAATTCGCATTTTTACCTGTGTGGTTTCCTGTTTTTTGATTTAGCAAACAGTAAACAGGGCCACCGGAAAAAGACGGTGAATTTGCGTAATCGTTACCTAATAGCTTTAGCCTTTAGGTTTTTTGAAACCCTCCCAAGGCAAAACGGCAAATCGGTTCTTTGACAGCAAGTTGGCGCAAACGCCGAATTCTTGCTTTTCCCTTTTGATCTCTTTAAATTGCTAAACTTTTAATTTTAGAAAGGTTAGGAAATTTGGTAAAGATTATTCACATACAACCCGGCAGCATTGCGGAGGAGCTGGGTATTCAACCCGGCGACACACTTATTGCCATTAACGGAAAAGAAATCCGCGATCGGTTGGATTATCGGTTTTACGAATCGGAAGAAAATCTGGAAGTTCACATTAAACAGGGTCATGAAGAAATTATTTTCGAAATCGAAAAAGATCCTGACGAAGATTTGGGCCTAGATTTGGAAGAAATGCAGCTCATGTCTTGCGGCAATAATTGCGTTTTTTGTTTTGTGTATCAAAATCCCAAGGGAATGCGCAAAAGTTTGTATTTTAAAGACGAAGACTATCGCTACTCGTTTATGTACGGGCATTATGTTACCATGACCACCCTTACACCATCCGATTTGGATCGCATTGCGGAACAACGTTTGAGCCCACTTTACATTTCGGTACATTCCACCGATCCCGAAACCCGCAAATGGTTACTGGGCATTAAACAGGATGACAAGTTACTTGAAAAAATTGACTTTTTGACAAAAAACGGTATTGAACTGCACACGCAAATCGTTCTGGTACCAGAAGTTAACGACGGTGCAGTATTCAAAAAGACAGTTAGCGATTTAAGTCGTTATTACCCAAAATTAAAATCTGTTGCCGTTGTTCCGGTGGGTATTTCGCGTCATCGGCGGCGGAAAGAACCGTTGCGAATTCACACACCGCAAGAGCTGAAAGCGGCAATTGAATTTACCGATGGTTTGCGGGCCAAGTTTAAAAAGGAGCTCGGCGTGCATTTCGTCTATCTTTCGGACGAATTTTTCATCAAGGCGCAAGCACCCATTCCGCCTGCTTCTTATTACGATGAATTTTACCAAATCGAAAACGGAGTGGGTGAGTTTCGCGAAATGATCGACCGTTTTCAGGCCGCCTGGCCTGCTATGCCAAAACGATTAAATCGGCCCGTTAATATTACCTGGGTAACAGGAACATTGGCCTCGGGCAATTTGAAAAAATACATCATCGACCCGTTGAATACCATCGAAAACATTTCCATTGAAATGATTCCTATCTTCAATTATTTTTACGGAACCACCATTCAGGTATCCGGTCTGTTGGTTGGGGAGGATATTTTTAACCAATTAAAGGATCGACCTTTGGGTGATCTGATTTTATTACCTCCGCGCGTATTAAACGAAGACGGACTTTTTTTAGATGATTGGACGGTACGGGATTTGGAACAAAAATTAAATAGAAAGTGTCACGTTTTTACCGAACCGGTTGAATCGTTTGTTGAGGTAATGACTCAATTGATAAACGAACCGAAAAACAAACGATTAGTTGTTTGAGAACGGAGTTTGCATAAATGGGAGCACCAATCGTAGCTATTGTCGGCAGACCGAATGTAGGGAAATCCACGTTGTTTAACCGCTTAATCGGTAAACGTAAAGCCATTGTAGCTGATCAGCCGGGCGTAACGCGCGATCGTAATTACGAAAGCCTGGAATGGAACGGCCAGCAAATCGGTTTTGTGGATACCGGAGGTTATTTGCCCCAAACGCAAGCCGAAATTGACGAAGCCGTACGCGAACAAGTGGAAATTGCTGTTGACGAAGCCGACCTGGTTTTATTGGTAGTAGATGTTACCACCGGTATTACCGATATTGACGAACAACTTGCCCGTATTTTATTACAAAGCCGCAAACAAGCCTTGCTTGTAGTAAACAAAGTGGACTCTCCGGAACGCGAATACGAAGTAGGCCAATTTTTCAATTTGGGACTTGGACAACCCATCCCGGTTTCGGCGGTTACCGGACGCGCCAGCGGCGATTTACTGGACGAAATCGCCAAACGTGTTAAACCGCTTCAGATCGATGACAAATACGCAGATGCCATCAAGTTGGCCATTATCGGACGGGAAAACGTGGGGAAATCGTCGTTTGTAAATACCTTGCTTTCCCAACCGCGGGCAATTGTTACCGATATTCCGGGCACTACGCGTGATCCTGTCGATTCGCTACTTAACTACCAAAAACGCAAATACTTGTTAATCGATACGGCCGGACTAAAAAAACGCAAGCGCATCAAAGAAAACATTCTTTTTTACAGCAATCTGCGAACCTATCGCAGTCTGCAACGCGCCGATGTTGTGCTGTACATGGCCGATGTAAACGAAGGCTTATCTCGCCATGATATCACTTTGCTTAACGAGGCGGCCAAGGAACAAAAAGGCATTGTGCTGGTATTGAACAAATGGGATTTAATACCCAAAGACCACACTACCATGGGGCACTATGCCAAGGATATTACCGAACGCCTGGGAACATTACGTTACATTCCGCAAATTTACGTTTCCGTGCTGGAAAAACAGCGGTTGTACAAGGTACTCGATTTGGCGACGCAAGTTTATTTTGAACGGCAAAAGCGTATTTCGACTTCTGATTTGAACAATTTTTTTATGCCGCTTATTCAAACCACTATGCCGCCGGCAACCAAAGGCAAAGAAATCAAAATCAATTACGTCACTCAGGCACGTTCCAATCCGCCTTTATTTGTCTTTTTTTGCAACCATCCCGATTTGATCGTGGACGGGTATAAACGTTTTTTAGAAAACCGCTTGCGTGAACAATTTGGTTTTGAAGGCGTTCCACTAAAGTTAGTATTTCGTAAAAAAGGCAAGGATAAAGACGAAGAATGATGCGTCGCTTTTTATTATTAATCCTACTTGCTTTCGGTATTAGCCGGGCTGACGTGCTGCAGGATATTCGTCAGTACATTCAGGCACGCACGCAAGGACAAGCACCTCAAAAAATCGAGGCCAAATGCGGTTTTGGTCCGGCGTTGGAACTACGCCTTGCTTACCCGTATTTGCCCGCCTCACTGCAAAAATTAAGTGCGCCGCTTTTGCTAAAGCCCAAACGTCAATATTCGGTAGTCAGCCCTTCTGGGCATTTTACTTTGCATTACGATTTGACCGGTTACAATAAAGTTCCGGCCAAAGACAGCCTAAAAAATGGCATTCCCGATTACATCGATTCGGCTGCGGTCATTCTCGACCATGTTTGGGATGTGGAAATCAATCAACTGGGATTTCGCCCACCGCCCGATTCCACGGGTCAACCCGTTAAAAGCTACCCGGTTTACTTTACAAATATGGGTTACTACGGGGTGACTAATTTTGATTTGAACGAAGACATTGCTTCGTTACCCGGTCAAAATTATGCCAGCTATTTGGAATTGCACAACAACTTTGCCGGAAGCGGTTTTGCCACAAACGGCTTGGATGCATTAAAAGTAACGGCCGCTCATGAATTCCATCACGCCATTCAATTGGGATATCAATTACGCTGGAATAACGAAAACGGTTTTCCCGAATTGCCGGATCGTTTTTTTATGGAAATGACATCTACTTTTATGGAAGATTACGTTTACGATTCGATAAACGACTACGTGCAATACGTGAATCGTTTTTTGCCCGTTGCAGACAGCAAACCGTTTAACATTACCGACAACAATACCGAATATGCTAATTGTCTTTATTTGAAAATGTTGTCCAAAACGGACGGGGTCGATATTATTCGTAAAATCTGGGAAAAAATCGTGCGTTATCCTGCTTTGCAAGCTGTGGATTTAACCTTGCGTAATTACAGTGATTCTTTTGATAAGAGTTTTAACCGATACGCCGATTGGCTGTATTTTAGCGGACATCATGCCGATTCTCTACATTATTTTAAAGACGGAGCATTATTTAACGATTTGCAGGTTAGCCGTAACGAACAGGATTTGAATAAAACGTTAAATGCACTTAGTATGCGCCATGTGCGCCTTTTGCTCGACGAAACGTCCGTTTACAGGGCAAGGGTCCGTTGTCCGTCCGATTACGGCCGGCTAAGCCATATTTTGAATGAGCAAGAAATTCAAACCTCCGTGCGCTTTAACCGAACCCAATATTTTTCGCAATCAAAACGGTATCCGTTGATAGTGGTACTTACCAACAGCACCACTGATAATCTGGAAAGCATTAATTACAGTTTAAGCAAAGCACCGACGATTGTTAAAAAGAATCCGGTAACCATTGCCCGGCATGCGGATCGGGTAGAATTTTTAAACGTTCCTTTACAAACGCAAATTACCATTTTTAACATCTTAGGACAGAAAATTAAAACCATTCGCCCCATGGGCTCAAATACGGTTTTTTGGGATTTAAAGGATCGGCAAAACCGCTACGTTGCTTCGGGGACCTATTTGTATTTGGTAAAAGGAACCGATTTTAAAGCGGTGGGAAAATTTATGCTGATTAAATAACAACATTACTTGGCAAGATCGTTTTTTATCACGGATTTTACGCGTGCCGCTTTGGGGCAAATTTTGCTTTTTGCGCGCTGAAAATGGGTTAAAACACCAGAACGTTAAAGGATTTTATGGAGCACTTACGTTTTAATGCAAAACGTCTCTTTATGATTTTCATCCTTGGCTTTGTGCTCTGGCGCCCGCTAACCAGCGCAACGCCCTTTTGGGTGGAAACGGTTATGGCATTAACCATTAACGGGCAATTTCAAAAAGCAGAAAATTTTCTGCACCAAAAAATCGCCGAAAGCGACAGCGCTTTGGCTCCCTGCTTTTATTTGGCTTCGGTTTTAAATTCCAAAATGACCTTTTTCGAAACCCAACAAGAGGCCGAACAATTTGTGCGGCTTCTAAAATTTATTATTCGCCAAACAAATCAAAAATTAAAACAAGCCGCACCGTCCGACTCGCTTTTGGCGCATCTTTATTTTTACCGCGGAAGTGCCTACGGATATTTGGCCTATTTTCAGGGACAGAACGGCCAATGGTTCGCTGCATTAAAAAACGGTTTGAAAGCAGTAAACAATTTAAAAAAATCGGTAAGCATTGACAGCACACTTTACGCAGCTTATCTCGGGTTGGGTACTTACAAATACTGGCGCAGCACCAAGCTGAAGTTTGCTCTTTGGTTGCCCTTTGTGCCCGATCAACGTGCAGAAGGCATTCGTGATATTAAGCGTGCTTTACGCAGCACCTCCAATAGCCGTTACATGGCCTTGCATCAACTTGTTTATATCCTTACTGACTACGGCCGCTATAACGAGGCTTTGCGTTACGCTCAAGAGGGAATTAAAGCGTTTCCGCAAAGTCAGTTTTTGTGGTGGGCATACGCTCATACCTATTTTAAAATGCACGATTATCCCGATGCGGCCCAAACATACGGTCATTTACTTCGTCTCATCGAAAACGACCCGTCGGCCAATATTTCGCATCGCTTGGCGTGCCAGGTACGTTTGGCCGAAATTTACCTGCGTATGGGGAAGCGGCAAAAAGCGCGGCAATGGGCATTGCGTGCTCTGCAAAACAAAGACGAATACCCGCAAACAAAACGTAACGACAAACGGTTAAACAAAGCAAAATCCATTTTGCAGCAAACGAAAAAATGATCCGATGTTCGTTCGATTCCGAGACCAATCGTTAATAATAGCCGCCGTAACGCACGGTTCCGGAAGGACGCTTGGTAAGCTTAATATCCTGCAAGGCGCTGGCTTTGATGTTGATCTGAAAAAAGTAATATCCCACTTCGGGCTGCCAGTTAAACGACATTTCCCAACAATGTAAATCGCGGTAAATGCTAAAATTTTGCGAGGCAATTTTGCGATTTTTAACATCAAACACGGCGCTCCAGCTCCCTTTCCAATTTTTAGTCAATTGAACGCTGGCATTGGCGCTTAAACCAATACGATGCCGATCACCCGGAGGTTGCAAGCGGTTGTAATTGTAGCTAAAACTAAACGAAAGCGACCAGGGTAATTTGACATTTTTGGCTCGGTTCATGTATGCGTTCTCATTCATATCTTGAAAGCGGGTTTTAAGAATGCCTTCGTCTTTGGAATGTACATTTGCCGAATCGGCGGATAGCGTTTTTTGCCCTTTCTTTTTTTTCTTTTGAAAGGTTTTCTCCGTGATGCGAAAATTAAATGATGTATAGGCCGTCAGTAATGTGGGAAAAGGATTTAATTCATCGATTAATCGGTTGTCTTTTCCAATTTTATAAAACGTGTGGGTGGTTGACAAACTGATATTACGTCCCAGAATTCTGGTCTGAAAACGCCCCGAAATATTTCGCCATTTAAACTTATCGGCTAAAAAATTATAGCCTGTGGAAAAATTTGCGGTTAACAAATTGATCTTCTTTTCATTGCCGTCTTTGTCGATTAATTTCCCCTGAAACAGGTTTCCCAAACTGATGCTTACATATTGGCTGCGTGTTGTTGGCGTGCCTCCGTATGGCGAATACTGAAATTTATCTATTTTGATTAGGGTTCCGTTTGTATCGATGCGGGTAAAATATCCGTAAAACGGAGATGAAAAATCGGGCGTATAATTGAATGAAATTACCGGATCTAATTTGTGACGAATAAATTTTAGCGAACCAATATTAGGTTCGAACAACCCATACAAGGTCGTGCGTATTTGAAAGCTACTGCTAAAGGTATGGCGGGCTGCAAACCGGCGTTTTTTTTCGACAATGATTTGTTTGCTCACGGAATCGTAATGAGCGGTGGCAATTTGATCGACCCAATCTTCGTTAAATCGAATGCTGGGATTAAAACTAAAATATTTAAAGACTTTCATCGGTGCCCGCAAGCTAAATTGATGGCGCACTCCTTCCGATTGGGCATACCGTGTGGTGCTATCGTTTAGCACGGTTTTGGAGCCTTTGTGAATTAACTGCGAATTGTACTGGAACTGGATGTTTTGGTACCAACTGCGCTGGGCCCCTATCTTTTTGCCGGTTAAAAATTCATACAAACTTTTACTTGGATATGAAAATGAAACATTCGGAGCCGTGTACGATATACTTCCGGTTTGCAAATTTTCATTGTGCGAAGCACTAACGGTTAAACTTTTTTGTCCCCAACGTTTATTAATGGTCAAATGCGAGGTAATGTTTTGATTTAACCGATCGCTCATGTTGGGTGATAGTTGTCGGGCAAACTGTTTATCGCTGGAAAACGAGCCGTTACCGGAAATGTTCCAACCAGGTTCGATAATTTGACGATGTTCGAATCGGAAACGCCAACGTTCTACATGGTTGCCGGTTACCGGATCTCTGGGAAAATACTCGGCATTAAAACGTCCGTTCAGTTTGTAGCGTACGCGATAGCGCATATTGGTACGGTAGGCTAACCCGATGCGATCGTAAAAATCCATTAAAAATGAAGCGTCAAAATAATCGTTCGGTGCCCAGTAGTAACCGAATCCCCGTAAAAAACGTCCGGTTGTTGCTCCTTCCCCGTATTTGGGAATGACGATGCCGGAATGGCGGCCGCGTTTGTTGGGAAAAATAGCGAATGGAAACCAGGCTAAGGGAATATCGGCAATGTAAAAGGTAACTGGTCGGGCAATGATTTTATCTTTAATTTTAACGCGAATACGGCTGCTTTGAAAATAATAGTGAGGATGGTCGATGTGTGAACAGGAGGTAAAGATGCCGTTTTTTACCAGTAAGGTGCTATCGGCAATACGATTGATCTGCTCGCCCCGATAGAAACCGGGCTCCATTTTGGTTTTGCCCATGTGTACTTTACCGCGTTTGGTCTGGAAATTGTATTCGATCCAATCGCCTGAAATCGGTTCCTGACCTTTTTCGTAAAACACGGGCTTTCCGACAATCACCGGACTGCCGTCCGGTGCAACGGAATCGGGCAAACCTTGGGCAAACAATGTTTTTGCACGTTGATTCAACCGAATATAAGCAGCTTTAAGCTCCATATCCATGTAGGCAAGCTGCGCATTACCTTTTAATATAATTACGTTACCACTGTCGGCCAAAGCAATAAAATCGGCATGATATTTAACAGGGCCCTGTAAGGTGCCAGATGTTTTCAGGGAGTCGCTTTTCAGGGAATCGCTTGTTAGTGAATCGGTGGCAAGGGAATCGGCTTTAGACAAAAGGTGAGAAAAATGAGGCTTCCGTTCGGTAGCTTTGTCCGTTTGTGCGTAAAGAAAAGAAACCAGGATGAATACTAAACTAAAAAACGGCGTCCATTTCATTCGGTATCAATTCCAATGGTTTATTTGTAGAAATGTTCAAGGTTAAGAATTAAAGGGCCCTGAATGTGGTTGCTATTTTTTTGGTAGCAACCAAATCATTTTCGGGGACTGATGGCCATCAGTCCCCGGGCCAAACGGCTTCTGACTGATAGCAATCAGTCAGAAGCACCGATTCCCTTATTTCCGTTTGGATCGTTTCCTGCCCCGCGACTTTGGTTTTTGCCGATCTCTTTGCAGCAAATGCGTACGGTGTTCGCTGCGTCCCGGTTCGTCGCTCAAATTCTCAATCAGCGAAAAACGTACCCGTCGATTTTCAAAATCCACATCTAAAACTTTTATCCGCACTTCGTCTCCAAGACGAATCGTTTGTTCCGTATCGCGACCGATCATGGAAAAAGTTTGTTCGTCATAAATGTAAAAATCATCACTCATTTCTTCCACCGGAACAAGGCCCTCCACAAACGTCTCCTTCAATTCCACAAACACACCGAAAGCCGTCACCCCGGAAACCAATCCATCAAACTCTTCGCCAATGAATTTTTGAATATATTCCATCTTCTTCAACTTCACCGATTCGCGTTCGGCCTCCATGGCCAGGCGTTCCATTTTGGTGGATTGCACCGCCACTTTATGCAATTGCTTACGCAGCCCCTTAGTCGATACCTTCTCATGCCCCTTTGCATAAAAACGCAACAAACGATGAACCGTCAAATCCGGGTAACGACGAATAGGCGAAGTAAAATGCGTATAATCCTTGAATCCCAATCCGAAATGACCGATATTCACTTCCGAATACACTGCCTTCATCATCGAACGTAAGGCCACCTCTTCGATAATAATCTCCTCTTTACTACCCTTAATAGTAGCCAACAACTGTTGCAAATAACGCGAGGTAATACGCTTTACCGGTTTGTACGGCACCTGCATGGCCGAAAGAAAACCGAAAAAACGATCCATTTTCTCCTGATCCGGCTTTTCGTGCACCCGATAGAGAAACGGCAAAACAGCCTTTTTACTCGGACTGATATTTTTAATATGCCGGGCCACTGTTTTATTAGCAATAAGCATAAACTCTTCCACCAAACGGTGGCTGTTCAAACGTACCTTGGGAATAATTTTTTCGGGCTGACCCTTTTCGTCCAGCACAAATTCAACTTCCGGTGTTTCAAAATCAATACCGCCTTTTTCAAAGCGTTTTTTCATCAACACTTCGCGCAAACGATCCATATCCCGTAAAATATCGACAAACGGATCGGAGGCCTTACCATCCAAAATATTCTGAACCTCTTCGTACGTAAAACGACGCTTACTGTTAATGATCGACGGTGCAATTTCATAGTTTACCACCGTACCACCGGCATCAATTTCCATAATACACGAAAACGTCAACCGATCGACATGAGGCTTTAAACTGCACAATTCGTTCGAAAGACGCTCGGGCAGCATGGGCACCACCCGATCTACCAAATAAACACTCGTACCCCGACGGTAAGCTTCCTTATCCAAAATCGAATCGGGCTGTACGTAATGGCTCACATCCGCAATGTGCACGCCCAACAACCACCGACCATTAGCCAGTTTCTGCAAAGAAACCGCATCGTCAAAATCCTTGGCATCGGCCGGGTCGATGGTAAAACATACCAAGTCGCGCAGGTCCTTTCGCCCTTTTAAATCGGTGGCCGTAAAATCGGCCGGAATATCCTGCGCAGCCCGCTCGACCTCCTTAGGGAAGCGCACCGGCAAATTGTACGAATAGGCAATGGAAATAATATCCAGTCCTGGTGTACCCACTTCGCCCAAGACCTCTATTATCGTACCTTCCGGATTATGCTGATTTTTTTCCCAGCGATCAAAAGAAACAATAACCTTTTGTCCATCTTTAGCATCCAAAGCCCGATTTTCCGGAACCAAAATATCGCGATAAATTTTGGGATCGTCCGGCACAACATAACTGTAATACGGCGTTTTGTGATAAGTTCCCACAATTTGCTTGCGAAAACGCTCTACCACGCGACGTACAAACCCTTCCAGCCGTTTGCCCCTGGTAGCCGCGTAAAGCTGAACTTCCACAATATCCCGATCGAAAGCCGTATTTAAATTCGGTTGTGCGACAAATATTTCAAAATCTTCGCCTTCGATATTCACAAAACCGAAACCCGCACGCGTGGTACGCAGTTCGCCCACATAGCGTTGCGCTGTTTTGGACAAGGTATACTGCTTCTTTTTTACATGTACCACCTTGTGTTCCTTCACCAAATCCTGCAACGCTTCCTGAAAAAAATGGTAATCGTTTTTATGCACATTAAGCGCATGGCTAATATCTTTTTTGTTAAAAACCGCCTCCGGACTTTTTTTCAAGAACGTTAAAATAGCATTTTTAAATTTGTTGATTTTTTTCGTTGTCATTCATGTACCTTTATTTTTAATACGCGTTTTATGCGATTCAAATCGGGAATGATTTCCGTCGGATTCAAACCGTAATAATAAGTTCGTTCGATTATTTTCTCTGGCTGCGATCCGCTCAGTTCCAACATCAAATAGCGCACATCAATCAAATGCTCGCGAATCATCTCAAAAAAACGATCGTAAAAGCGCAACCCGTTAGCCCCATCGCTCAAAGCGATTTCCGGTTCATACGCCTTTACTTCTTGCGGTAATCGTTCCATTTCATTCGGTGTGATATACGGCGGATTGGAAACCAAAACATCGAAAGCCTTAGGCAGGTTTACATCCCATTGGGTAAAAACATCGTGTTTTACGAAGCGAATGTTTTTTGTCACCTTGTTCAGCTCGGCATTCTCTTTACTTAGCTCAAGCGCCGAATCCGAAATATCCGTAGCGTAAATTTCGCTTTCCGGCCAAAGCTTGGCCAAGCTTACGGCAATACAGCCCGAACCGGTACCCACATCCACAAGAACCGGTTTTGTAGCCTTCAACGCATTTTTAAGCTTTAATGTTTCCTCGATTAAAATTTCCGTTTCCGGCCGAGGAATCAAAACGCCTGGGCCTACTTTAAACGGAAGCCCCATGCACTCGGTTTGCTCCAACAAATATTGCAACGGTTCGTGTCGGGCCCGCCGCCGAATAAGCTTGCGATACGCACCTAATTCGTCTTGGGTCAAAGGACGATCGAATTGCACATACAAACTTACACGCTTTAGTCCCAATACTTTCCCCAATAACAATTCGGCGTTTAATCGGGCATTATCAATACCTTTCTCTTTTAAAAAAGGCGTAACCGCTTTTAGTAAATCGACAACTTTCCAGGTTCTGCTCATTCGTTATCAAAATTCTTCTTTTTTTATTCCAAACCATTAAATTAAATAAGATAACAGTAATTTACAAAAAAACAAACAGATGACGATGGTAGGCCAACTTCACGTGGCCCTTTGCGGGATTCTGATTGTTGTATTTGTTAAAGGTCATTTCGTTACAAAAATAAAAAAATAGCAGCCTTGTGTTTAGGTTGCTCTCCGAAAAATTTCGGCGGATTTTTTGAAAAAGAGAAAGACAAACACCGTACCCAACACGGTATGACAAAGATCGGTGGGCACAACCCATTCCGAAACACTCCCGTTACCTTACCCTATCGCGCGGCTTTTCTCCCCTTAAAATCTCCTGTACCCAGCGATAAATGGTTTGCACCTGTTCTTCGATGCTCAAATGTGTGGTGTCAAGAATGCGAGCGTCTTTTGCCTGACGGAGCGGACCGAGTGCGCGTTCGGAATCGAGCTTATCTCTGTTAGCAATTTCATCCTTAAGGTCATTAAGCGACATGCGAATACCCTGCTGCGCCAGCTCTTTTTGTCTGCGCCGCGCGCGTTCTTCCAATCCGGCAATCAAAAAAACCTTCAGCTCTGCGTCCGGCAAAACCACGGTTCCGATATCGCGGCCATCCATCACCACACCGCCATGTTCGGCCAAAGCCCGCTGCTGCTCAATAAGCGTTTGGCGTACCCCCGGATACGATGCAATAATGCTGATTACCCGATTGATTTCCGGTGTGCGGATCAAATCGCTCACATCCCGATCATTCAAATAGGTTCGTTGTTCTCCGTTTGCAATGCGCAGAGAAATTTTATTTTGCCGTACACATCGTTCTACGGCCTGTTCGTCGTTCACATCAATGCCGTCTTGTAAAACAGCCAGAGTAGCCGCCCGGTACATAGCACCAGTATCAATATACAAATAGCCCAGCTTCTTAGAAAGAAGCCGGGCTGTAGTGCTTTTTCCCGATGCCGCCGGGCCATCTATGGCAATACGGATCTTTTTTTGCATTCTTATTCCTTCATTCGTAAACCTTGTTCTTCCTGCAAGAAAAGCCAACCGACGATTTTTCCTGGCTGCAGTTCGTTGGTTTCGTACCAGTATTCGCGATCGCGATCGTATTTTGAACTGGTGTCATCTTCCGGAATGGCATCCACCTCCTCTTTTATTTTGCGAATACGCTCCTGCCACAAAATAAAATTTTCCGGGCGCAAATCAAGCCATCCTTCGGCAGCCCATTTATCGATGTTCTCCGGGGTAATTTCCAGCTCGTTACTGCCGCGATAAGCCGGAATTTTCATTTCCGGACCGCGCAGCAAATGTTTTCCGTCCGGCAATAAAATAGGAATTCCAATAGACAAAATTTCGCTGCGTAGCTTGTGATCGGTACGAATGAGCTCCAGTGCACAGTTGGCCAAAAATTCCGCACTGTGTCTTAAAATTTCATCCATGCTAAATTTGCAACGCTTCAACAAATACGCTTCGTAAAGCAATTTGCTTAATTTGGGCGGTCCTAATAATTCGAAGGCCACACTGTCCGAGTTGTATTCTTTTTGCAAACGCATCATCTTTTGCAAAGCGCTACTACGTAAATAACCGGCACGGTAGGTTGGCCCCATGGTAGCATTATCTAAAGCATTAATAATATCGTGCCCGGTATTGCCGCCTTTAATTTCCCAAACCACAACGTTGGCAATTTCTTCCGGAGTAATAAATTCCATTTGTCCACGAGAGGTAATAGCCGTGAATTCCTCGTAACTGAAAATACCGTTTTCACCGGTATCGATGTAAACCTTTTTCAAGGTATCGTTCAGGGGCTTCCAAGGCCCCTTTTTCATTTCGCGTCTCAATTTTCCTTTTAATGGAATAGCCGCCTCAGGCGGGCAATCGTAAAGCCTGACGGGATTTCCGCGTTTTTTAATTTCCCCGTAGGCAATCTTTTTCCAGGCAATGGCGGCCGTCGGTTTAATTTCTTTGGTAATGGGTGCATCCGGTGTGCGCGCCATTAGCCAAAGTAGCAACGTATGCGAACCGGCCAAAGCAGACTTACTGAGCAACATGCGCGAAGGTTTTTCTTCGCTATGAGTGTATGGAATGTTAAGCCCCATACCGCCTGTCCCACTGGTACCGATTTTAACGTACACCCGTGTTTTGGCCCGTTTCATGGCTTCGTACAAAATTTGAATATGGCGAATAAGTTGCGGTGTGTATTGGGTAATAAGTAAGCGTTCGATGGCCGAAATACTGCGATCTTTATTCTGGCCTTCGCGCAAATCTCCCAAAATTTTACGTACTTCGATCGAACTGGTAAAAATATCCTGATAAGCCAGGGCAGTAGCCGAATTTACGCAGTCGACAATAATTTCTGGCTTGTGGCGGTCGATTACTTGAGCCAAAAACGAACGTTGAATAATATCGTGGCTTAAGTCATCGAGCACATCTTCCATTAACAAATTACGATTTTTGGGGTTGTTTAAAATTTCCTGACGGGGCAAATCTTTTAAAGATTCGCGCACGAAGATATTCCCCCATTCGGGCGTAAATTTAATGTGCGGTGCCAATTTTTGCATTAATTCGACCGCTTCTTCCGCCTGCCATTTCTCCAAAGATAGAATGACAATTTCCGCCGGTTCGTCTTCGATCATCCGGCGCGTAACGGCTTGCCCTACCAATCCCCAGCCGCCAAGGATCAACGCTTTTTTGCCTTTAATTTCCATAGTGCACAATCTCCTTTAGTCGATTGACTTCGTCTTTAGTCAAATAGCGCCATTCCCCTTGCTGCAGGCCTGTTGCCTTAAGTCCGGCAAACGAAATGCGCTCTAATTCTTCCACATGATAGTTAAACAATTCGAACATTTTGCGAATTTGTCGATTGCGCCCTTCCTTGAGTTCGATTTCTAAAAGACTTCCGTTATCTACGATCCGCAGCTCGGTAATTTTACACGGCTGGGTTTTCCGACCTTCCAATTCGACCCCGTGACTCAACCGGAACAAATGGACGGGTTGAATAACGCGGTCGAGTAACGCCCGATAAACCTTGGCCACTTTGTAATTGGGATGCAACAACCGATTGGCCAATTCGCCGTCATCGGTCAAAAGCAACACACCGGTTGTATTGTAATCCAAACGGCCAACAGGGAAAATTCGTTCCGGAATGGCAATCAAATCGACCACGGTTCTGCGGCGAAATTGGTCACGGGCCGTGGTAACCACGCCCTTAGGCTTGTTTAATAAAATGTAGGTAAAGTTTCGTTTAATGGTAACCGGTCGCCCTTTAAAAGTAACTTTGTCATTTTTTTCGTCAATAACCACGCCCACGCGGTCAATGGTTTTTCCGTTTACCTGAACGTAACCGGCCAAAATCAAATCGTCACATTTTCTGCGAGAAGCAATACCCGCCTGGGCCAAATATTTATTTAATCGCATCATGAGACATCATCGTTCTTGTTTGCGTTTTGCTGGTGTTGTTCCCGAACGGTTTGTGTTTTTTGTGTTTCCGCTTCCTTTTGCTCGGAATCTTCTTCGGATTTTCGGGCATTGACAATACCTAATTCTTCGGGGGCCAATTGTTCCAAAGCCACCTGATCCAAACTTTCCAAAAATTTGTCATCCCCTTTAAGCAATTCGTCGATCTCTTTTAACTTGGGCAAGTCTTCAAGGGTATTCAGGCCGAAATACTCGAGGAAATCTTTGGTGGTTCCGTACAACAAAGGATTACCGGGTGCTTTTTCGCGACCTACCACGGTAATTAAATTACGCTCGATAAGCGTACGTAATACCGAATCGACCGTTACCCCGCGAATATGTTCGATCTCCTGCTTGGTAATCGGCTGTTTGTAAGCCACGATGGCCAGAGTTTCCAAAGCTTTCTGCGTTAAACGATGTGCCTGCCGACTTTTGTACAATTGCCCTACGTAATCGGCGTATTCAGGTCGGGTTACCATTTGATAACCACCGGCCACTTCCAAAATCATCAAAGCCGAATGACACGATTCGTATCGTTCGTTCAGCGCATCCACTGCCTTGCGAATTTCACGTGCGCCCACGTCTGCCAAAACGTCTTTAATTTTGCTCACTGTCAGCGGCGAATCGCTGGCAAAAATCAACGCTTCCAAAATATCCGGTAATTTGTCTTTCATTTATGCCGCGTCTTTTTTTAATTTTATGCGAATATCGTCAAATACATCCGATTGTTTTACGGAAATAATACCTTTGCGTACCAGCTCAAGCAAGGCTACAAACGTAACGATTAATACGATTTTTTTTTTGAATCGCTTCATTAAATCCTGAAAAAGAATCATCTTCTTTTCGTGAAGAACTCGTAGCAAATAGTCGGTTTGCTCTTCTACCGTTACATCGATGCGCTGCACTTCGTGATAGGTAACTTTGGGCATCGATTCCAGAGCACGTTTAAACGCAATCAGCAAATCGAACAGAGTTACTTTTTCCAGAAATTCCTCTGTGGTCGGTTCCGATTCCGATGCAGTTTGAATGAATTTAAAATCCTGCCGTTTGTACAATCTGCGCCGATCGCTTTCCAGATATTGCAATTCGTAAGAGGCTTCCTTAAACCGCTTGTACTCCAGTAAACGTTCCACCAGTTCCGTGCGTGGATCGGCGGCTTCTTCTTCGTTGTCCAACGGCGTTTTAGGCAACAACATGCGCGCTTTAATGTGCATAAGTATCGCCACCATTTCGATAAAATCTCCGGCGACATTCAAATCCAAAATACGCATGGCTTCGATGTATTCCAGAAACTGCTCGGTGATGCGTGCGATGGGAATATCGTAAATATCCACTTCGTTTTTGCGAATTAAAAACAAAAGCAGATCGAATGGACCTTCGAATATGTCTAATTTAACACGATATCTCATCCCATTTTCATCGCTTTGTGTACATCGTCCATTGTTTGTTGCGCCACAACTTTTGCCTTTTTGGTACCCTCGTTAATAATGTCTTTCACATCGTCCAAATGATGCTCATAATGCGCGCGCTTTTCACGAAACGGTGCAAAATACGCGGCAATCTTTTCCGCCGCACGCTGTTTGCAAGCCACACAACCCAACGCTCCGCTTTCGCAGTCGGTACGAATTTGTTCGGCTTCATCCGGATTAAATTTTTGCTGATATTTGAATACATTGCAAATTTCGGGATGACCGGGATCGCCACGTCGAATTTTTTGCGGATCGGTAATGGCGGTACGCACTTTTTTGTGAATTTCTTCCGGCGAATCGGAAATCAGAATAAAGTTATTGTTCGATTTTCCCATTTTACGGCCGTCAAGTCCGGGCAGACGCGAAAAGGTCGTTAATTTTGGTTGCGGTTCGGGGAAAACCTCGCCGTAAAGCTGATTAAATTTACGGGCGATTTCACGAGTAATTTCCACATGCGACAATTGGTCTTCACCAACGGGAACCAAATTGGCTTTGTACATTAAAATATCTGCCGCTTGCAAAACAGGATAACCCAAATGTCCGTAAATAATAGTCTCTTTGTTCAAATCGCGAATTTGCTCTTTTAAAGTCGGATTGCGCTCCAGCCGCTCTTTTGTAATTAACATGGAAAACAGCAAGTGCAATTCCGCATGTTCTTTAACCCGCGATTGGACAAACAGCGGCAATTGCGGATTAATTCCGGCACTAAGCCAATCTATCACCATTTGAAGTGTGTTTTCTTCCACCTCGAATGCGGCTAAGGGATTTGTTGTTAGCGCATGCCAGTCAGCCACAAAATAAAAACAATCATAATCGTTTTGCAGCTTTACCCAATTTTCCAACGCACCGGCATAGTTTCCCAAATGCAACCGTCCCGACGGACGCATTCCGCTTAAAATCCTTTTTTTCTTCATACTTACTCCTGTAATGAAATTACTTAAGAATCATTAATTTACTAAATAGTGGGCTGAGTACCAAACCAAGTTTTAGCCGATCAAACCTATCTGCGTACCAACGGTTTTTTCATCTGTACTTTAAATTGTCCCTGTTTTTTTATTAAAAAACCGGCCTTTACTTTTTTCGAATTAGATAGGTGGCAGCCACAGCCGTGAGCCCGGCAACAAGAAACGTCATAATACGCGAGGTTATCACCTGTTCCATTCCGCTGCTTATCCAAATTACGGTAAATAATAATCCGACGATAATAGTCGTAATGACCGCCCGTCCGTGATACCGTTTCCAAAATAAAGTCAGTAAAATAACCACCGAAAACGTGCCGCCGATTCCGGCCCAAACATAACCGACCAAAGTGTAAATTAATTTGGACGGCGAAACATAGGCCACCAACAAGGCAATAACAGCTAAACCGGCGGTAACAACCCGTGAACGAACAAGCGCCTTTCGGGGATGTTCCCCCTCCGTTCTTAACAAATTTTCCGAAAGTTCGGTGGAAGAAAGAATAAGTAACGAATCGGCCGTGGAAATCATGGCGGCAATGGCTCCGGTAATCAGAACAGCAGCAATGGCCGGCGGAAAAAGCTCTAACATCACCTTGGGCATGACGTATTCCGGATCGGCCAATCCCTTCGGCCCGAATAATCCCAGTCCGATCCAGCCGATAGATAAAGCACCGATGTAAGCAATAATTGTCCAGAGAATACCGATATTCCTACCAATTTTAGCTTGCCTGACATCGCGGATGGCCATAAAACGCATGCTCAGTTGCGGTTGTCCGCCCAAATAACCAAAGAACCAAGATAACCCGCCCATAATGGTAACCCCAAGGGTAAAACCACTAACCGCACCAGTTAACGAATAATATTTGGGCCCGGCCAAATGAAGTGCCTGAGGAATGGTATGCGCAAAAACATCAGGACGGCTGCTTAATACGATAATTCCTACCAGAGGGCCCACGATTAAAGTGGTTATCATCACAATGGCCTGAACCACATCCGTATACACAACGCTGCGAAACCCCCCGTAAATAGTGTAGGGGACGATTACGGCCGCCGTAATTAACATTCCGATTTGCGGTTTTAACCCGAACATGGTAAACAAGGTTTTTCCGCCTCCCAAAAACTGTGCACCAACGTAAAAAAAGAAAAAGAAAACAATGGTCAAACTACTAACCGTGCGAATCCGTTTTTCGCTTTCGCCGTGTTTTTTTGCGATGTATTCCGAAAAAGTGTTTACCTGATAATGTTCGGCTTCGTCGCGCAAACGCCAGGCAATGGCCCACCAGGCGGTTATAATACCCGCCACGCACCCGACAGCCGTCCAAATACCCATCAAGCCCGAAGCATAAGCAAAACCAGGCAAGCCCAATAAAGCCCAAGACGATTCTCCCGTTGCCCGTTCGGAAAGAGCAGCCGCCCAACCGGGCAAATCGCGTCCGGCAATGGCGTAATCGGCATTGGTTTTAACCTTACGTCCCTGATACAATCCCCATAAAATAAGCATTGCCAAATAGGATAACATAACCATCAAAATCTGCGTTTGGTGTTCCATGCCATTCCTCCTGTGCTAACACTAAAACAGACCATTCCGAAATTAATTAATTTCGCTATTCCGTACAAGGCCGGAGTGTAAGGCGTCGCTGTACAGAAAATCGGACGTTGGCGTGATGTATTGAAAAAAATTTGACTTCCGATTATTTTTTTGTAACTTCTGACCGACTGGTCAGTTCTAATATTTAGAACCAATGAGTTTTGAAAGGAGAAATAAAATGATCGGCGAATTAACACCAATGCAAAAAGAACGACAACAAAAAATTTTGCAAGCCGCGGCCAAATACTTTGCCCGCGTTCATTATCATGAAGCCGACATGGAAACCATTGCCAAAGAAGCCGGTGTGGGCAAAGGTACACTTTACCGTTATTTTAAAAATAAAGACGATTTGTATTTAAGCACCATTCAATATTTAAGCGTGCAGGCTTTCGAATACTTACATCATCAGGCCGCGAAAGCCACCACATTTAAGGCCTATGTCGAAACGATTATTAACACGGCTATCGACTATTTTACGGCCCGTCCGGAAACTTTTTCCATGGTACTCATGTCCAGCCTCACCCGCATTCAAGCCATCATCGATGCCATGGAAGAATCGACTTTACCCTATTTGCAAAACTTCAGAAAACGCATGGAGCAAGCCATTGCTTCCGGCGAAATTCGGCCCATGAACGCAGAAATCGTGTACAAAGCTGTCTTTTCTGTGATTATCAACGCCGTACACACACTTACCATGCGTAAAAAAGGTTCGGCGGACGAATTCAAACAAACATTAACCACACTTATTTTGAACGGGTTACTTGCTTAAAACAGGGCATAACCATGTTAAGGAGACAGCCATGAAACGGAAATACCTAATCGCATCTATCGTAAATTTACTGATGTTTTTTTCGCTCCCGTTGTACGCTCAGGCACTGCATTTAGACGAAGCGGTACATTTGGCGCTAAAAAACAATCGGCAGCTTAAACAGGCGCGGGAAGCGTTGAAACAAAAAACCTATGCCAGCCACGCCGCCTGGGGTAATTTTTTGCCTTCCGTCACTCTTCGGGGCGGATACACCCATCTCAACGATCCGTTAAAAATCGACTTAAGTCCCATTCGTCAGGCCATGATCGAACTGCACACCCGGGATCAGGTAGGGTTGGCTAATTTGCAAAGTTTGATTGTAAATCACCGTCCGCTTACCGCCGACGAAATGCTTTTGGCCCAAAAAACGACCTACAACGCATTGGACAATGCTCTGCCGTCCTTTACGGAAACGTTTAAGGCGCAGGACTACAAAACAGCTACTCTGCTTGCCGTGCAGCCTATTTTTTTAGGCGGCAAGTTGATTGCAGCCAAAAACTACGCCGACGACGAGCAAAAGGCAGCACGAGCCGAATTATTGAAAACGGAAAACGAAGTGATTCGAGACGTGATACGCAGTTACCTGACTGTGGTTTTGCTGCATCAAGTGGTGCAAACCCGCAAAGAAGTTTTGTCCGGAATGGAAAGGCATCGGCATCAGGCGCGCTTATTATTCAAACAGGGATTAATCGCCAAAACCGATGTGTTGCGTGCTCAGGTAGCCGTAGCCGAAGCTCAGCGCAATTTATTCGATGATAGCAACAAGCTGCAACTGGCCTATTTGGCTTTAAAACACAGCTTAGGTTTGCCCGAAGATGCTCCGTTAATCGTTTCCGATTCTTTGCAATACCGTCCCTTTAACGATTCGTTGCAAACAGTATTGACAAATGCACGCCAATGCCAACCTCTTCTTAAACTAATTGCGGCCAAAAGCAATGAGGCCAAACAAAATCTTTTGGCCAAAACATCGCAGTTTTTGCCACAAATCGCCGTTTTTGGAAAATACGAAATGTATCCGCAGTATTTGTCTTCTCTCGAACCGCGTTGGGCCGTGGGTGTTAACGTGCAATTAAATTTGTTTAACGGATTCAAAACATACAACAATGTACAGGAAGCACGCCATTTAAACAAAGAAATGGACTATTTGCAAAGTGACATTCACCGACAAATCGATTTATGGGTTAACAAATCATTTAGGCAAATGCGCAACGCCGAGCAACGCTATTTCAAATTACGAACCGATATTGCTTTGGCCCGCGAAAATTTGAAATCACAGGAAAAACGTTTTCAAACGGGCATGGGTACTTCTCTGGATGTAATCGATGCGCGTTTGTTATTGGAAAAAGACCGCATCGAACGGCTCAAATCGCTGTACGATTATAATTTGGCCTTAACCGAACTATTCGTGGCTCAAGGAGAAGCGCTGCAGGTACTCCCTTATTTAAACGGGAATTCTTAAAACACACAGGTAGCACAAAACAGAGCAATAACAACAAAAGACCGAGGAGATTAAAAAATGAAAACGTTTAAAAATAAAGGCGTTTTGCTCGTTCCGCTTGTATTGGTCCTTATTTCGGTGACGGTGATATTGCTGCAAGCAGGGAAACAGCACAAAGTGACGGTAACCGGAATGATTGAAACCAAAGAAATTGATGTGGCCAGTAAAATACCCGGGCGAATCGATTCGCTATACGTACAAAAGGGTCAACACGTGCATCGCGGCCAACTTTTGGCGCATTTGGAAAGCAAAGAAATCGAGGCCAAGGTAGCGCAGGCAAAAGCCGTAATGGAAGCTGCCAAAGCCAAATGGGACATGGCCCGTCGCGGTGCGCGCCCTGAAGAAAAAGAGGCGGTAGAAAAGCTTTACCTTCAGGCCAAGCATCAGTTCGAGTTTGCCCGAAAGACTTACGAACGCGTACAACAGGTGTACAAAGACAGTGTAATTTCGGCACAAAAAATGGACGAGGTCTCCTTTAAATACAATGCCGCAAAAGAACAAATGGAGGCGGCCAAAGCCAAATACGATATGGTGTTAAAAGGGGCACGTAAAGAACAAATTCAAGCGGCCGAAGCTCTTTTTAGGCAAGCGCAAGGCGCCTACCGAGAAGCACTTGCTTATCTGCAGGAAACACAGTTGCACAGCCCCATTGACGGTACGGTACAGGATTGCATTGCGGATCAGGGTGAAATTGTAGCTGCCGGTTATCCGGTAATTACTCTGATTAATCCCCAGGATGTCTGGGTGGTTTTACAGCTTCGCGAGGACCAGCTTAAGGGAATTGCCTATGGACAAATTTTCCGCGGATTCGTTCCCGCATTGAACAAAACACTTGAATTCAAGGTGGACTACATTGCCCAAATGGCCGATTTTGCAACATGGAAGGCAACAAATCAACAAGGCGATTTCGATCTGAAAACATTCGAAGTACATTTACGCCCGACTAAGCCGGTCAAAGGATTACGCGCCGGTATGACCGTACGCATCGAACTGCACTAACAAAAGGACGACTACCATGATACGAAGCAGAAAAAAACCGACCGGATTCGTTGCAGTCATGCGCAGAGAGTTCGAACGTATTCGTACGCGCAAAACGTTGTGGATGCTTATTATCATCATGCCGCTGCTGGTTTTCGGCATCATTGCTTGGATATACAGCGGCGGTGTGGTTAAAAATTTGCCTATGGCCGTATGCGACCAAGACCACAGCGCGCTTTCCGAATTGATTGTGCGCAGCTTGGCCGCCAATCGCTCGTTCCGTGTGGTAAGCTATGTGCAAAATATCGATGAAATCGAACGCGCTTTCCGACAAGGTAAAATTCAAGCCGCCATTGTTATCCCGCAGGGGAGCGAACGCCAAATCAAAAAAGGCAAAAGTGCGCATCTGGTGTTGTACAAAAATTCTTCCAATATCATTATCGGCAACATTGTCTTAAAAGCGGCCATGACCACATTGCATACCATTTCCGCCGGTTTGGAAATACGGAAATTGGAGGCCTCGGGCAATACCCCGAAAGAAGCGCTGAATAAAGCGCTTCCTATTCGGGTGCACACGCAATCGCTGTATAACCCGGCTTATAACTATGAAAATTATCTGGTTGGCGGATTACTGCCGATTCTTTATCAAATGGTGGTCATGATTACAGCCGTTTTGGTAATTAGCGCGGAAATCGAAGAGAAAACTATTGCAGAAGCACTTCGAACGGCCAATGGCAATATTTTCGTTTTAACGGCCGGTAAGGCGGTACCCCATTTCATTTTACACGCTGCCAATATTCTGTTTCTTATCGGTATTGTATTTCCTTTGTTCGGCATTCCGAATCACGGTTCAATTTTGATATTGATCCTTTATCTGTTTTATTTTGTGGTTGTGGCCTTTGCTTTGGGGTTGTTGCTATCCTGCCTTTTTACCGATATGATGTTGGCTACCGAAGCGGCTATTTTCCTGAGTACTCCGGCATTTATTTTTACGGGTTACACATTTCCTTTGCAGGCGATGCCCAAAATTCAATATTGGTACGCACAGTTACTTCCTTCTACGCATTTCATGACGGGATTCATTAAATTGTACCAAATGGGAACCCCACTAAAATTCATTGTTCCGGAACTTTTGACGCTCACCGTATTTTTGCTCATCGCTCTTACGTTTTTCTTCGGATTAATGTTTTGGCGTAAAAACAAATGGTGTGCACCATCGCTTAGCATGGAGGGAGCGCAACCATGAAACAAAAATTGGAAGGTTTTGCCCATGTTTTCTTTCGTGAACTGAATATTATGATTCACGATTTGGATATTTTAGTTATTATTTTATTATCACCGTTATTCTACGGATTGTTTTACGGATCGGCGTACATGCACAAAACCGAGACCAATGTGCCGGTTGTTATTGTGGATGCGGATCATTCGGCTCTGTCCCGACAATTGATTCGCGACTTTGACGTCCATCAGCTTATCGAGGTCAAACGCATCGAGCCATCACTTGTACAGGCCAAAAAGGATTTGCAAGCCTGGCAGGTACAGGCCATTATCTGGATTCCGCAAAATTTTGAACGCAATCTAAAACGGGGGCATTCGGCTCCGTTAAAAATTTATTTGAATACCAGTCGGTTTTTACCGGCCAACGATATTAATCGTGCCGTTCAAGAAATAGCCGCTACGCTCAATGCGGGATTGCGGGTGCGCTATTTTGAAACAAAGGGTCTTAATTTCGGGCAAGCCAAGGAACAGGTTGTGCCTTTGCTGGTGGATAATCGCAACTTGTTTAATACCAGGCAAACATACGGCGACTTTTTAATTCCTGGTATTTTAGTACTTATTTTGCAACAAACCTTGTTGTTCGGATTAGCCATGTCCGTTGCCAGAGAAACCGAAATCAAAGGCTGGAAAACCCTTTACCAAAAAGCAAAAGGCAGTGTGTGGGCTGTTATCAGCGGAAAATCCGTAGCCTACATTTTATTGTATATTGGCTATGCCATATTCTTTTTTACGGTTTATTTTGATCTTTTTCGGATTCCGTTCCGAGGGCATTTTTTTGATCTTTTACTCGTAACGTTTGTTTTTTTGATTTCGGTTGCCTATTTGAGCGTATTCGTGGGTACACTGTTCGATCGGAAAATTATTTCCTTGCAATTCTTGGTTTTTACATCGTATCCGGTTTTTCTTCTTTCCGGATTCAGTTGGCCGTTAAGCGCCATGCCCTTGTTTTTGCAGGGGTTGGCACAACTTATGCCCACCACACCATACTTGCAAGCCATGTTGCGCATTACGTCTATGGGAGCCGGGCTTAACGATGTTCTCGGTCAATTACTTCATCTGCTTATTCTGGGCACCATTGGTTTGATTTTAACCCGCTTGCGCATTAAGCATTACCTTAACGTTACCATTCGCGCCGGACTAAATTCACCGGTGTTCAAACTTGCGGAAAAAATAAAAGGATGAAATAAAATCGCTTAAAAAATCGGGTTGCAAACATGGGTACAATTCAAGAATTCCCAATTGCCTTGCAGGCTTCCTCCCCGTTGCCACGGGGAGGAAAATTGCAGAGCGACACCACGAGATTAAAAAAATCCTTTTTCAAAAAAGAAGAGCCAGAGGGGGCAACTCACTTTCTATTGCCATTAAAACATGAGCTTGCAAATGTACACGGCCGTAATCAAACCGGCGGTATCGGCAATTAAACCGGCAGGCAAGGCATAACGCGTTTTGCGAATATTCACCGCACCAAAATAAACGGCTACTACATAAAATGTTGTTTCGGTACTGCCGAACATAGTAGAAGCAATAAACCCGTACAAAGAATCCACGCCGTAATGTTTCATAATTTCGGTCATTACGCCGATGGAGCCGCTACCGGAAAGCGGACGCATAAAAGCCATTGGTAAAACGGCGCTGGGAATGCCGATTTTTTCAGTAACCGATCCCAAAATATTGGTAAAAAAATCAAGCGCACCGCAGGCACGGAACATAGCAATGGCCACCAACATGGCTACCAGATAAGGAATAATTTTAACTGCAACCGAAAAGCCTTCTTTCGCACCTTCAACAAATTCCTCGTAAACTTTAACCTTTTTGATGTATCCGTAGCCGATAAAGCCGCCGATTAAAACAGGAATGGCCAAAATGGAAAGCCAATTTATGATAACCTTAATCATCGATCAGTTTCCCCCTTTTTTTCTGGTACCATTGAATCAGTTTAACCGTTGTAATCCCGACGAGTGTGGCCATGCTGGCAGCGATAATAGACGGAATTACAATTTTTTGCGGATTGGCCGAACCCAATGAGGCGCGGATGGCAATAGCCGTGGCCGGTACCAGTGTAATGGCACTGGTATTAATTACCAAAAACGTAATCATATCATCGGTGGCCACACCTTTTTTGGGATTGAGTTTATTAAGTTCTTCCATTGCCTTTAGCCCCAAAGGCGTGGCAGCATTATTAAGCCCCAACATATTCGCCGCAATATTCATAATCATAGCTCCGATGGCAGGATGATCTTCGGGAATGGTGGGGAAAAGACGTTTGGTAATTGGCCGAACTAACTTGGAAATAATTTCGATCATTCCCGCTTTTTCAGCTACCCGCATTACCCCTAACCATAAGGCCATAACACCGATTAAACCGAATGATATTTTAACGGCCGTATCGGCCGCTTCGATGGCAGCCGTGGTAATTTGGCCGAGTTTGGTTTCTTTGTTCAGGTTGCGTTCCTGCTTTTGCTTTTGCACCTTTTGGGTAACCGGAGTTGCCGGACGATTCAGTTCATGATAAACATCATTCACCCCGGCGATGATGATGCTGATAAAAATCATCCAGGCCCAAATGTGATTTAACATCGATCCTCCTTTTTCCTTGGTTTGCTTGATTTTTTACCTATTAATTGATATAATTATTAACGTTGATGTTAGCTATTTTTCAAATTTAGTTCAAGTCGTTTTTTGTTCGAAAATATACCCTTAGTTTTTTAGCATTCTGAGTACGGTGACTTTAATCACATATAAATTTAATCAATTAATGAAATTAAATAATAATTCTTAACGGGTTTGGGTATGTATCGTGGGCAAAAGGAAGTTTAAATTCAACAGGATGTTCGGCTTAAGTTTAAGCGACAGGCTGGACAGTACCTATTACACCATTTTTATCCTGACCGTTTTGATTTTCGCCGGGATAATTTTTCGCTTGGCCACACTTAATTATGTTCCGTTTAAACAAAAAGCCGAAAAAGAAATTACTCATCAATATAAAAAATTCATCTCACAACTTATCATTAACGAAGTAAAAAAAGTAGCCCCTAATATCAAGAGCATTCACCAGCTTGTTCTACCTCCGCCGGTTAGCATTGCGCATAGCAGGCCAACGGTTACGGTAGTACCCGAGAACGAATTAAAAGCCCAACGTCGGCAACTTGCCAATCGCATTCGAAAAGAACGTACTATTTTACAACAAAACCAACTGGCCTGCAAAACAGGTACAGGGGCAAATATTGCATCGGAACTTCCCGCCGGTTTGAAGGCCTTTTCCGATGACGACGATATGTTCGACCCGAACATTGCAGCCATAGCCGACGCGCATGAAGCGGCACAAAAAATCAAAACGCGTGTCCGTCCGGTAAATACCGTGGTTAGTGCGCAAACAGCCCAAATAAATAATTTTGATCCCGGAGATATTACCACAGGGGACGTAAAACTGTTTAATTATGTGGTCAAGCGCAAAGGTTCCGCCTATTTGGATGTACCGGAACAATTAATTAAAGAACCGCCCGTACAAGAAGGATATCGTGATCCTACGGAAGTCGAAGAAGTAGTACGCCGTTATGCTCCGATGATCGATTATTGTTTTCGCAAGCATACACGTTATTCACCCGATACGAAAGGGTTTATTCAGGTGGCATTTAAAGTGTCTTACGAGGGATATGTCATTCCGGAAAGCGTGCGCATTGTAAATTCATCCATAAAAAACAAACCACTGGAACAGTGCATTAAAAATTACATTAAATACTGGCGCGATTTTAAACGTCTTGATCCGTCCATGGGGATCGCGCAAATCGTACAAAAATTTGTTTTTAATTAATTGCAACGCCCTGCTTTTCCTTTTTCGTCTGCAAACGTAGCAATTTCTCAAAAATCCGTCGCGCTTCTTTTTCCGTTTCTTCGTAACTACCGCTGTTGTCTATTACAAAATCCGCCCATTTGCGTTTTTCTTCCAGTGGGATTTGGCGATCGACACGGCTAAAAAATTCTTGTTTGCTCATGCCGTCTCTTTGGCGCACACGGCGGTAGCGTTCATCCAAAGGCGCATAAACCACCACAATAGCATCGAACAGTTGCTCGATATTTATTTCATACACCAAAGCGGCATCGATCACAACCAACGGGTAACGTTTGGAAAAACGCGCCTCTTCCATTTCGTCCACAATATAAGAGACCATGCGCGGATGAACAATTTGGTTAAGTTTTTGCGTGTGCAATTCGTCTTTAAAAGCCAACTCCGCCAGCCTTTTGGTATTTAACCGACCGTTGCGAAAGAATACACTGTTTCCAAAAGTACGTTGAAGCGCTCGCCGAATTTCCCGATCTTTTTGCATAATTTCTTTGGCTTTAAGGTCGGCATTAATGACTTTGGCACCCCATTTTTCGAACATTTTGGCAACTGTTGTTTGTCCGCTGCCAATACCGCCCGTAATAGCGACCAATAAAGGATTATGATATCGTTTTCTCATTCTTTACCTCACAATAACCAGTTTACCGATGCGTTCTTTCCCGTGACATTCGATTCGATAAAAATAGATACCGGAGCCTACCCGCCTGCCGTTTTGATCACGCAAATCCCAAACCACACCGCCGTTGTCGTTTGTTTTATAAAAGGAACGCACGCGTTGCCCGTTTAACGTAAAAATTTGAATTTGGGTGTTTTGAGGTAATTTTGCAAATATTAATTGTTTGTGTTCGGGGCGTACAGGCTGCGGATAAATAACCAATTGCGTTAAATCGTTCACCGGTCTGAATAAATTCAATTGCAGCGGGCCCGTTATTTCCACCCCTTGCCGATTACGCAATCCGTTCAAAGTCAAACAGACATTACGTCCGAATCCGCCGGCCTGGGCCGTTTGTGAAAGCTGCAATTGTACCTTTTGGGCAGAAGAATCCAATAAAATCACTTTTACGACACGTCCCGAGGGGGTTAGCCGGTAATGATCGACATTTAACAAACTTTGTTTATCCATGGGCTGACTAAAATCGAGCTGCACATGACTGCGGTCGAGTATCCGAATGTGCGATACAATGGGGCCTTCCGAAAAAGACATGGGTTGTAGAGGCACCATACTAAATCGACGATCTACCGGTATGCCATTTTTGCCGAACAAATTTACCACCGAAATTTCGCTTGGGGGGTACGACGGAATATCCTGCCCAAAAACGGCTAATATGCTTTCTGTTTGGGAAAGCAAAGTAACCGAGCGTGCTTTTGCCCGCCCATTGTTCAAATAAACCGCCGGAGAGGCTTGGTTGATTATGCGCATCGGTTGGTCAAAATGCAGAATAACTTGCCGCTCGCTTTCCTGCTCTGCGCTTAACAAACGGGGAGGATAACCGGTACGGGTCGAATCGAGATTGGAAAACGCGCTTTCGGAATAAACCTGTGAAGAGTCCAAAGCGGTTACGGCGTAATAATACCAGCGGTTCATTTGCGGTAACGAATCCAAAAAGGTCAAAGCGGGTGTTTGTGCGATTATTTGCAAATTGCTTTGGGAAGTACCTCGGTAAATCAAATACGCGTCCGCTTCTTCAGTTCCCTGCCAGGATATGCGTACGCGTAGCGAATCCAAAGCTTGTGCCCGGCAATTAACAGGCGATGCGGGACGGCGGACGGATTGTTGGGTATAAGCGACAATGCCCCGTGACGTATTAAAATAACATTCGGGAATACTGTCCCTGTTCAAGTCGTCCACAACGACGGTATTTGAACGGCAATCGGGATTGCTCCAAACCGCCTGCCAATTTTGGCCCGTATTTCGCTTAAAAAAATAAAGATAGGGATAGGTACTAACAAATAGCCATTGTTGGTCGGCAAAACGATAGCTTTGCAGGCCGCTGGCAAAATTTTTTTTGGGAAAATAGGGATAAAAACCGTTCAGCAATGTTTGCCGAAATGTCTTTTGCCGAGCAACCCATTGAAACGCATCTAAGCTCCAATAGCGCCGCACCCACTCCGATTCTAGATTTTGGTTTTCAGGGCTATGGCTTAAAACCAGAATCTGATCGTCGAGGGTACACAACAAATCCGTTGCATCGCTTAGGCTGGCATGGGCCGTACCCAATAGTTCAAGTCGATTATTGCCCGTACAGGAATATACGATAATGTCACCGTCGGTATCGCCAAAAATAATTTCCGGATTTCCATCACCGGTTACGTCGCGAATCAAAACAAAAGGCACTCCCAAACGATTTTCGCCTTTTGTGGGATTGGGTAACGATGCAACCAAATCGAATTCCCCGTGTCCATTCCATTCCAGAATTTGGTACACCGAATCGCGATATCCAATAACTTCTCCCAGCCCGTCGCGGTCGACATCGCAAATTTTAGCGGCCCAAAAGGAGGAATCTTCCCATAATATTTTTTGGGGGAAAGCGCCAGGTCTTCCGGCCAGAATACGCGCGCAAGGGCCAAAGCCAAGTAGCAAATCGTTTTGTCCGTCTCCGTTTATATCGCCAACATCACGGGGAATAAAGGGTTTTCCGGTGGCAAAGCGGTCCACAAAGCGGCCGTTGCTAAATTCGTAAATGTGCACCGGGCCAAAGGCCTGATGATCTCCGTATTGGCTAAGCACGATTTCTTTCAGGCCGTTTTTATTAAAATCCGTTGTAAAAGGCAACAAATAACCAGAGGGTAGCACATGCCCTACATTTTCCCATGGAGTAAATCTAAAAGACGAGGGGAAGACAATTGTTTGTTCCTGCGATACGCTTTTGAGTCCGCTGGCGTTTTGCAGAGTAAAAACAACTTTATCCGCATTGCCAATTTGATTTTTACTAATTTTAATGAAATGCTTTCGGGAAAAATCGTTGCGATCAACGGAGTAATTCGT
Source organism: uncultured Caldithrix sp. (assembly GCA_964598255.1). GTDB lineage: Bacteria > Calditrichota > Calditrichia > Calditrichales > Calditrichaceae > Caldithrix. Next base: position 57,294 of record CAZRBA010000060.1, read on the forward strand.
TTTGTTGCGTTTGAATGCATCAAAAAACTCGGCATGTAAAACAGAGGGATCGTCGCTTACAATTTTAATCAGAATATTTTGTTCCGTGCCTTGATAGGCCGGAACCAATTGCACGGACAAAAATCGGGGAGCAGTGCGATCGATGGTTACCAAGCGCGTGATATCGATTTGTTGTCCGTTAAGCAATTCCATACTTAAATGCAGAAGTACGGTGGTATCGGGCAATGTGGCTAAATTTAGAACGGCCAAGGTATCGGATAAAAAAAAGTGAAAATCCGAAGATAACAACATGTGCCACTGCTGCGGATTTATGCCGATACCGTAACGAAGTTGCACGTTTTTCAAATCGGGATGGTAGGCAGTTCCGATAATAGGCAGCAAATTTCCGGCTACACTGCTTTGCGGTGGGGGAGAGTCGATGCGCAATTCGCCTTTTTTTCCGATTTTTAAGGCATTAAACACATTCACCACCCCTGAACCGATTTGGTGATTTCCGACGGTATGTCCGGAAGCACTACCTTTAATAATGGTTCGGATTTGTTCGTTGTTTAATTGCGGCCAATGCGCAAGCAATAAAGCCGCTTCCGCTGAAACTATAGGAGCGCCGAAGGAAGTTCCGTTCACCACGGCATAATGGTTTTGGGGAGCGGTACTTAATATTTCGCTGCCTGGGGCAAGCACATCGAGCACCGGACCGAAATTGGAAAACCCGGCCAATCTACCGTTTTGATCGCTGGCCCCAACAGCAATGGTCTCGGAAAATCCGGCAGGGTAAAACACTTGGTTGGAACCGCTGTTTCCGGCAGCACTAATTAAAACAAGTCCTTTTTGCCACAAATAATGGAGCACATCATGAAAAAGGGTTGAAACATTCGTATCGCCAAAACTCATGTTAACGATGCGCGCTCCGTTATTTAAGGCATAAAACAAAGCGCGAATCACATCGTCTTCTTCAAGATAGCCGGAGGCGGTTCCGGCGCGTAACACCATAATTTTTACTTTGGGGGCAATACCGCTAATGCCTATGTGATTATTGCGGACGGCGGCAATAATTCCGGCTATTTCGGTACCATGGCCTCCGCTAAACTCATCCATCGGATCGGGATCCGGGTTTAAATAATCGCCACCGTCAGCAAAATTCGGGGCGTCGGTAAAATCCCAGCCGTAAACATCATCCACATAACCGTTGTGGTCGTCATCCACCCCGGGCTTTCCATGCAATTCGGCCAGATTACGCCAGATGTTGGCCTGCAAATCCGGATGTTTGTAATCGACGCCGGTATCGATTACACCGACAATTACAGAGCTATCGCCGGAGGTAATTTGCCAGGCCTGCGGAATGCCGATTTCTGAAAGATACCATTGGCGATCGATCAGGCTATCGTTTGTAAAGGAGTGGATTTTAAAATACCCGACCGGTTCGGTTTTTTCGATTAAATTTTTTTGTTTGAGGGAATTCCAATAGGCTTTATCCTGGGCATTGCGGATTTCCATTTGCAACCAACGCCGTAAAAAAACCGGTTGCATTTTAGCCGGAATAATATTTTTAAAAAGAGATGTTGCGGGTTTTGCCAAAGCAGCGGGCAGCGTATTATTTACCAATTGCGCACGTTTTTGCAGACCGGCGGGTGTTAATTTTACAAAATAAGTTTTTGCCTGTGTTGCTTGGGGCAAAAACAGATATCCGATGATTAAAAAAAGTAAAAAACGCATTATTTCCCGGCGGAAACCAACTTGTTTAGAAATTCAATCTTTTTTTGAAATCGCGCATTATCCGGTTCTTTTTTAACGAGCGCTCTAAAGACCTTAAGCGCATCTTCAAATTTGTGTTGTGCAATTAAAATTTCACCGAAAGTGGGCGTAAGCAGACTTGGATTATTTAGAATGTCGTCGATATCCACTGCTTCGTCTTCGACCGCTTTGGCCTGCTGACGATCGAATTCCAACTGTTTTACACTCGAATCTTCTTTTTTCTTTTCCGTACTTTCCTGAATACGCTTGATTACTTCATCTAATTCTTCGGATGTTTCCGATTTGGGTTCGATCATACTCTGTTCAATTTTGGCCGCATCTTGCGAGGATATGCGTTCGATATCTTCTTCAAGTGTATTGAAATCGGCAACGGGTTTTTCATCGTTTTCTTCGGGAGACGAAACCTGTTCCGGCTCTTTATCTTCTTCTTTGTCTTCCAGTTCGCTGTTCCGGCGCTCGGCAAAGATAAGAGCCGTATCCAAGATGTGGGGTGCCTGATCTTCAAACAAGGGCTTTTCTTGCGCAGAAGGCGGTGTTTCAGATTCTTCGGTATTTTTCGGTTTATCCTGCGTGTCCGTTTTGGGAGGTTCGGTAGGCTCGTCTGTAGTAAACAAATCATTCATCCATTCGGAAAAGGCTTCGCCTTCATGTATATCCGAGCGTCCCTGATCAATTTGCTCGGCAATGGCCGAGTCTTCGCTTTCGGATTCTTGTGGCGTCGTTTCCTGTTGCGAAGGTTCTCCCATGCCGGGAGCGATTTCGGACAAATCTTCCGGGAAAAAATCCGCCTCAAAATCATCATCGATTTCCATTTCCAAATCAAAATGCGATTCCGAATCGGAGGCCAAATCTTCTTCCAGCTTAGATGCATCGAAATCGGTAAGGGAATCGGCCGAAGAAGAATCTTCGGATTGTTCCTGAGCGATTTCATCAATTTGTTCAATGATGTTTTGGCGTTCATCCTCGGGAGTTAAGCGTGAATCGTCCAAAATTTCTTCCAGATCAAGCCCGACGGTGTCCGTAGCGGTTTCTTCTTCGGCATCCCGTACAAATTCCGGCTGAGCGTACACTTTGGGTAGTAAGTCTTCGCTTTCCAAAAATTCATGCAGTTCCTGATCGAACGGGTCGTATAAATAAGCACTGAGTAATGTGCTTTCGCCCAGTTCCTTTTCACGCATTTTATAGTACAAATAGGCCAGACCTTTTAATGCTTTGGAGTGCCCCGGCTGAAAAAACAAAGCTTTTTTGTAGGCTTCCACTGCCTGGGAATCATTTTCGAGCATTTGATAACAACGAGCCAGTTGGACATATCCTTCGGCATAAAACGGAAAGCGCTTTACGCCTTCTTCGCACAATTCCAGCGCTTCTTCTACCTGCTCCCTTTTGATGAGCAAATCGGCCTTATGTGCAAACAGCACCGATTCGCTGCCAATGCTTAAAATAAATTCGGTAGGGCTAATCATTATTATTTCTCCCTTAAAAACAATTTCATATTACCAAGCTGCCAATGTTGCGTTGAGAATATCTTCGGCAATAAATTTCAAAGCTTCACTAATGGCCTGCTGCCGTTCGTCCAAACCGGCGGTTGCGCTTAGAGGTACGGCGTAATCGAAGGATTCATCGAATAGTTTTTTACCTGTTTTCAGATCTTCGCACTTTGCCTTAACTGTTACGACCAACTTATCTTCGGCAACCTGTTCGCCGGTACGCACCACGGCAGGTTTTAAGCGAATGGATTGGATGGTTCCGGACAACAGTAAATTTGCCTTGGATTCATCGACCACTTTTAATGTATTGTCATCAATAAACATATCTCGTAGCAATTGATTTAATTCTTCGGGCACACCCGGATCGGGCGATTGATTATCAAACAAGGTAATGGCTATGGACTGAATATACGATGGCAGCGACCCTTTAAACGAATAGTATCCGCAAGCTGTTAGGGCAAACGCGGAGAAAACGGTTAAAAGTAAAATTTGGCTGCACAATATTTTTTTAATACCGTTAAAATTCATGTTTTTTTTATTTAAATCTTTAACGTTTATTTACGTCGTCGGTTCAGGAGAGTCCGTATTCGTGCAATTTACGGTAAAGCGTACGTTCGCTTATTTGCAGGGCTTTGGCTGTTTTCCGACGATTTCCATTGAATTTTTTTAATGTTTCCTTAATCAATTCCCGTTCCATGGCACTAAGAGAGGTGGGCTTTACTTCCTGAGCCGTTTCGGTTTCTTGCAAGGTATTTTGTTGATTGAGAAAATTAACTTGCGTTTGAATAAGTTGAGCAAGCATTTGTTTTATTTCGGTAACATCCAGTTTTAAAGAAATTAGGGTACGGTAAATCAGTTCGCGTTCGGCTTGATCCGGCGTTTTATTCAAAGGTACCGGCAAATTTTCAGAGGGTGCAACCTTGGGTTGCAAGTTAAGGGCCTGCCTGACGTAAGAGGAATAGACGATTTCTCCTTTGTTTAAAATAATCGCGGTTTCAACAAAATTTTTTAGTTCGCGTACATTACCCGGCCAATCGTATTGCTTGAGCAACTCGATGGCTTCCGGTGCAAAGCCTTTAAAATTAATCTGATTTTTGGCGGTAAACATTTCGCTAAATTTTTTGACCAATATGGGGATATCTTCTTTACGTTTGCGTAAGGGTGGAATGAGTAAGGTAATGGCCTTTAGGCGAAAGTACAAATCACGACGGAATTCATTGTTTTCAACGGCTTTTTCAAGATCTTTATTGGTTGCGGCAATAATACGTACATCTACCTTAATTGCCTTTGTGCCGCCGACCCGCATTATTTCGGATGTTTCCAAGACACGTAACAGTTTTACTTGTGTATTGAGCGGCATTTCACCAATTTCATCAAGAAAAATGGTACCACCGTCTGCGGCTTCAAAATAGCCTTTCCGTTGAGCAATGGCGCCGGTAAACGAGCCTTTTTCATGGCCAAAAAGTTCTGATTCGAGAATTCCCTCGGGGATGGCACCACAGTTTACGGAAATCAAAGGTTTGTGCCTACGCTTGCTCAATTGGTGAATGGCATTTGCCACCACTTCTTTACCGGTACCGCTTTCGCCCATAATGAGTACCGAAAGATCCGTAGGCGCCACCATAATAATGGTCTGAAGCAATTCTTCGATTTGCGGACTTTTGCCGAAAAAACCCAATTGTTCCTGAAGTTTTTCCAAATTTTGCATATTACCTATTTTCCTTATCGCCAAGCCAAAAAAGACATCCTGTATTACAAACACAGCGGGTCGAATTGTTTTATTTTAAATAATTTATTGAATTCAAAGAATTAAAGCAATGACAAACTTTATTTTTTATACGGTAAAATTTGCAACACTAACTTATTTTTTACGTAAATTCCGAACATAAACAATAGTACGATTTGTATTCACGGAATTTTCCATGATCCGATTTATTGATGTTTTTAAGTATTACGAAGATACACCGGCTTTACAGGGGCTTTCGTTCCACATTTTCGCAGGAGAAATTTTCGGCTTGTTGGGCCCTAACGGAGCGGGTAAAACCACCACCGTACATATTTTGGCTGGTATTTTGCCTTTTGATCGTGGTGAGGTTCTGATTAAGGGAGAAAAAATCGGGCAACGTAATACGATTTTTAAATCCATTGGCATTGCGCCACAAATGTTTTCGTTGTATGAAAACCTAACCGCCTATGAGAACCTTGCTTTTTTCGGACGGTTGTATGGTTTAAAAGGCCAAGCGCTTAAACAGCGAATTAAAGAGGCCTTGCAATTTGTTCGGCTTTTACCTAAGGCATCCAAAAGTGTAAAGAGCTTTTCCGGGGGCATGAAACGGCGGCTCAATTTGGCAGCGGCGTTAATTCACAAACCGCAAATATTAATTTTAGACGAGCCTACGGTAGGTGTTGATCCTCAATCGAGAAACGCCATTTTTGAAAACATCCGTCAGCTTAAGGCGCAGGGACATACTCTTATTTACACCACGCATTACATGGAAGAGGCCGAACAACTTTGCGATCGGGTTGCCATTATTGATCATGGGAGATTGCTGGCTTGCGATACGGTTCTGAATTTATTGAACCGTTACGGAAACGAACGCATATTAACCGTTGAAACTACGACAGGCAAAAAAAGTTTTGTAAACCACAGTCCCGCTGAAGCCTTGGAAAGGCTTAAAAAGGAAAAACATATTTTGAGTTTTCGCATGGAACGGGCTACTTTAGAACACGTTTTTTTAAAGCTAACTGGTCATTCGTTAAGGGACAACTGATGCAAAGTATATTGGCCATTGCCTTTAAGGATTTAAAATTACTGCTACGCGACAGGGGCGGACTTTTTTTTACGTTTTTTTACCCTATTTTATTCGCTCTTTTTTTCGGTTTTATTTTTCAACCGAGCGGCACGGAAATTGGTGCGCTTAAAGTAAATGTGGTAGACCGAGACAAGAGCCAAGAATCAAAGGCGTTTATCGAGCTATTAAAAACAGCGCCCGAGCTGGATATTACTTTAACTGATTCCTTACAAGCCCGTAAGGAGGTATTGGCGGGTAAGAAAATTGCTTATGTGATTTTGGAACGCGGTTTTGGTAGAGCCCGAAAAAATCCTTTTTGGGGCAAGGCACCTGTTGTGCTCGTGGGAATCGATCCATCCAGAAAGGCCGAAGCCGGAATGTTAAACGGGATTTTAATGAAATATGCGGTAAAGGACATGCAAAACGTTCTTTCAAATACGAAACACTTGCGGCAACTAACATCAACGGCATTGAAATCGGTTAAAACCGATCCCGATTTACCTACGTACGACAAGCAAATTTTATTCGACTTATTTCATTCATTAAATCGTTTTTTAGGTGATTCGCGCTTGAGCTCAAAGGGAAAAAACGGAAGCGGTTTTAGCGGACTTGAACCTTTGGTCATAAAAGAAAAAAACATAACCATTTCATCTTTGCGACAACAAAACAGTTTTGCGTTTACTTTTCCGCAAGGAATTGCGTGGGGATTATTGGCTTGCGCTATTTCGTTTGCTGTTTCTTTAGTCGGCGAACGTACACGGGGCACATTGTTTCGAATTCAGGCGGCAGCGGTAAAGAAATCGGCGGTATTGGCGGGTAAAGCGCTGGCTTCGTTTATTACTTCGATGCTCATGGCTGTAACGTTGATTATAATCGGTATTTTTCTGTTTGGCATTCGGGTACATTCCGTTCCGATGTTATTGTTAACTTTGACGGTTGCTTGTATTGCTTTAGTAGGCATTATGGTTCTTTTTTCGGTTTTGGGCAAGACCGAACGCGCAGTAAGCGGAATGAGTTGGGCTCTTGTTTTGCCCATGATGATGCTTGGAGGCGGTATGATACCGTTGGCATTTATGCCTAAATGGCTACAGACACTTAGCGTTATTTCGCCCGTTAAGTGGGTGCTATTATCTATCGAAGGGAGTTTATGGCGAGCATTTTCCTGGTCGCAAATATGGCAGCCGTTAATATTTCTTTTGCTGATGGGGACGATTTCGTTTTTAATTGGCGTTCGCCGTTTTAGCTGGGATTAGAGATTATTTACCGTTTTAAATTTTCAGTTAAGTAACAAAGGTTTTATATATGCCAATCGCACCTATTTTAAAAATTGAGAAGAATGCTTATTGGCAAATTAAAATTTTTACTGCAAGCAAACAATGTAAACGCACGCAAATCATGATATTAACCTTACGACGAGCGTTACACGAACTGGGAATTCGACCTAGGATTGAAATCATCGGAGATATAACGCAGATGGCGGATGCCAATGTACGATTTTTACCGGCGTTACAAGTAAACGGCACAATGATTCTACAAGGTGGTGTTTTACCTGTTCGTCGCTTAAAAAAACGGTTAAAACCGTTTTTAACCACTGCCAAGGCATAGATGTTTATTCTTCGGATCGGGAGGTGTCTTTTCCGCCCCGATAAAGCAAAAAGATTAAAATCTTTAGTACTTCCCTTTTACCAAAAGCATTATGCCTTAAGCCAAGCAACTTTCATTATTTGTGGTTAATCCCACACTTTTATTAGCAGCCCTTTTAAATATTCGCTTTCGGGGATATTGAGCATTATGGGATGATCCGTAGCTTGGTGCAAAAATCCCAAAATTTGGGCTTGCCTTCCGGCATCGAGAGCAGCATCGGCAACGATTTTGCGAAACAAATCTGCTTTCATTAATCCAGAGCATGAAAACGTAAATAGAAGCCCGCCCGGCTTAAGCAATTTAATTGCCTGCATATTAATATCCTTGTATCCCCGGCTGGCTTTAAGCAAATTACTTTGCCGATCGGCAAATTTCGGCGGATCCAGAACAATAATATCGAACCGATAATCTTCCAAAACAAAATTACGCAAAACACGGAATACATCACCTTGAATGTTTTGAAAAATTCGGGGATTAAAACCGTTTAGAGCCACATTTTCCGTAATTTTTTCTACCAAATTTCCAACCGCTTCTACATTTACAATCCGTTTGGCGCGACCAATAGCGGCGGCCAAGCCAAATCCGCCGGTATAGGCGAAACAATTAAGTACTTCTTTATCCGAGGCATAATTTCGTAACAGGGCACGGTTTTCTCTTTGATCCAGATAAAAACCCGTTTTATGCCCATTTTTCACATCTACCAAAAAGCGTAAATCATTTTCAAAAATTTCTATTTGATCCGGTGGCTCTTTACCAATCAGCAAACCGCGTTCGCTATGCAATCCTTCCTTGCGTCGAGCTTCGCTATCGGAACGTTCAAAGATGCCTTGCGGAGTAAATTTTTCATGCAGTATTTGTATGAGATCATTTTTCCAGAATCGGGCCCCGGCACTTAAAATTTGCACAACAAGAAAATCGGCATAGCGATCAACAATTAATCCGGGCAGGCCATCGGCCTCTGCGTTTATTAACCGGAAAGCATTGCTCTGCGACTGCAAATTTAAAGCCCGACGTTTATCTAACGCCTTTTGAATACGTTTTCGGAAAAAATCCCTATTGATCTTCTCTTGCGCATCAAACGACCAAACGCGAACGCGAATTTGTGATTTTCCGGAATAAGCCCCCACTGCCATTGGCTGCCCAGATGCATTGGTAATTAACACGGTTTCGCCGGATTTAGGTTTGGGATTAACGTGCTCGATGGCGCCGGAGAAGATCCAAGGGTGTTTACGTAAGAGAGAAGATTCCCTTCCCTTTTTTAATACAATTGTTTTCATATAAATACATTTCCCTTACGATTAAAAACATAATGCCCTTGCGGCGGGCTTTAACATAATCAACTCTGAGCCCATAATCAATATATTTAGTCGGGTCTGTACAAAGACCGGCGTAAGTAGAATTAAGATTCGGGCGTTTCCAAAGCATAAGATCACACTTTTTTACACCATTTTTTCGTATATTAACAATGAAATTTTGAAAAGAGGCAAACATGACGTGCTGTAGCAAGACAAAACGTATTGTATTTTTTCTTTGGATGTTTAGTGTTGCTGTGATAGCGCAAACACCCAAAACCATTTTAACGCTTTCCTGGGGCACACATAACGATGAAGCCGGATTTCGCAAAGCACCGGAGGCTTTTTACGGGCCACAGGCGTTCCAAATAAAAGGAGATGCCGTTTGGTTGCTGGATTCACCGAATCATGCTTTGAAAAAATTTAAGCTCGGGAGTTTTCGCTTAAAAATTGATTTGCCGTTTTTTGCCGATGATTTTTATTTAAACTCAAAAACCGAGTTCACGATTTTAAGCGATAACACACTGTTTACATTCCGGAACGGACAGATTGTTTCCCGATACCATCCCAGAGAGGCAACGGAAACCATTGAAATGGTTCAACCGGCCGGCACCGAGCAATTGCTTTTGCATTTTTCCGATGGCAAATGGCAAATTTTCGAACCGCTCCGCCAAAAAATTGTACCTTTGACCAAAAGCGCAGCCTCCCTTGCCCGGCAAAACGTACAATTAAAGCGTAAAAACAGCCATACCGCCCAAATCCGGTTAGCCGACGGAACCATGTTTACCGTACAATTTGCACAAAAAAATTTGGCCAGTTTACGGTTAATAGGTCAAGATACCAAAGGACGCCTTTATGTTAATTTTGAATTTTTCAAAAGGCAGGTACCCTTATCGGTTGAACGCCACATCATGGTTTTTACTCCGCAGGGGCAAACATTGCTATCGCTACAAATACCAGTTAATAATTACACGCAAATTTTTCGCGATACGTATCTTGATCCATCGGGCCGACTATTCCAAATGCGTTCACACAAAGACGGTATTGAAATTGTGGAATGGAATCTTCCCCGATGGTTTGACAGTCAAAATCCTCCAGAACTGCGCTACCCCGATCGTTTTTGGCAGGGCCAGCAATATAATTTTTTAATTCAGCCGGAGCATACTCCCGAAAATTTGCAAAAGGTAAATTCTTTTGAAGATTATCCTCAGGTAATTGCCCACGACGCATTAAGCGTAGCCCAAAATTACAGCCAACTTTATTGGAACTGTACCTCGGCCAACCTTACCAACGGCATCGTGTACGATGATCAAGGTTATCCCGTTCGTACGCCTGATTGGGTAACCGCGGGCGAAAATCAACACGTGCCCTATAAATGGGGCGGATTCGAAAACATTGAAATGTTTGAATACGGATTGCAAATCCTGAAATACGCCGGAGATAATTACACCAGCAAATGCTGCGGAAGCGACGCTGCTGTTGGCGTAGACTGTTCGGGATTCGTCTCCCGTTGCTGGAACCTGCCCAAACACTATTCCACCAGTATGATGGATGACGCCCTGACAAAGCCCTACATGAATTGGAGCGATTTGCAACCTGCCGATGCTGTACACAAAGTAGGCCATGTGCGTCTAATGGTCAAGCAAAACGGCAACGGAAGTTTAACCGTTTGCGAAGCCTCGGGTAAAGATTGGAAAGTTTCCTATCGCACCTATTATTATGCCGATTTATCGGGCTACACCCCTCGTTATTACGTAAACCGTGAAGGTGCACCCGGGAACATTCCCCAACCACGTTTGGATCGCGTAACCTACAGGGATTCCGTACAATTACATTGGGATATCGGCGGACTGAACAATATCAACACTCTGCAATTATTCAAATCGGAAGACGGACAAAACTGGGCGCAACCGTTGGACATATCCAAAGATAGTTTGCACATTACAGACACACTTAAAAATGGTCAGATGGCTTACTACCGGTTGGCCAGCATCTCCGCCGAAAACGGCCAACTTGGTCCCTATTCCGATGCCTACGGGGTTTACCGAAACGACACCAAGGTTAAAGTATTAATCGTAGACGGTTTTGACCGTACCACAGCCAGCAAGGGCGCCTGGCCCAAAATTTACCATACCTTTGCTATCAGCTTTGGGCAAGCTCTGGTACATTGCGGCATTCCCTTTGAAACGGCCGATAACAGAGCCGTGCTTGCACACCGTATTAACCTTGAAGATTATCCGGCTGTCTTTTGGATTTCGGGCGATGAAAGTACGCACGACGGCACTTTTTCCAAAGACGAACAAGATTTGGTAAAAGACTACCTGCGAAATGGGGGCATGTTGTTCATCAGCGGATCGGAAATCGGCTGGGATTTGGATCATTCTGGTACCCAATACGACAAAGACTTTTACCATAATTTTTTTAAAGCCCAATACAAAGAAGACGATGCCGCCACCTATTTGGCCCATGGCAATGACGGTACACCTTTTGAGCGGTTAAGCTTGCATTTTGATGACGGCACGCACGGTACATACAATGTTAAATATCCGGATGTTATTCAACAATTAAACGGTTCGTCGGCCGGTTTTACTTACGATAACGGGGGCATCGCCGGAATTTATTTTAGCGGAAAATTTCCGGGCGGCACTAAAGAAGGTAAACTGGTCTATCTGGCCTTCCCCTTCGAAACCATCTATTCCGTCTCCGAACGAAACGATTTGATGAGTAAAATTGTGGATTTTTTCGGCTTAGACAACCTTTCAACTGTGGAAAAAGAAAACGGGACGTCAGCCGATACGTTCGTCCTATCGGGCAACTATCCCAACCCGTTTAACAGCCAAACACAAATCCAATTCACAGCACCTGGTTCGGGACAAGTAATTTTACAAGTTTTTGATGCCCTAGGGCAAATGGTCTTCAGCCAAAGCAGAGACCTGCAAAGCGGAGGTTTACATAAAATGCGTTTTTCGGCCAAACATTTGGCCAGCGGGCTGTATTTGTATCGTTTGATCTTTAAAACCCGAAGACAAACCTTTAGCGCTCGGGGGAAAATGATCTTATTAAAATAAACGGAACGATGCCCGAAGTAACAACATCCGGGCATCGTCAAACCATATAAAAAATTGCGGAGAAATAGCCGGATTAAGATTTATTCCCTGACAAATCTTCCGTTTCTAAAAGGTTGTAACAGCGTTCTATCAATTTAAAAGAGGGAAAGTTGATCAGCAATGAATACAAACTCACAATACCGTAAGTAGCCAATACGCGGAATTGGCCGGACACCACAAATTCCACAAATCCCAGCAAAGTAATTAAATTGGCAATCGACCAAATTACCATGTAATAACGACGCAACAACATGAGCGTTTTTATGAGCACATCGGCCTTTTCACCGAACTCGGCCACAAAATCCACCACATCCGGACCAGCCAACTCCACTTTTTTACGACGCGCTCTCCAAATTAATTTTTTGGGCGTCAAATACGTACGCTTCATGTGAAATACAATGTACAGCAAAACGAGCGCTATAATCAAAAAAACCGTGCTCACACTATCCTGCGGATGCTGCGCAGAACTCGGCGCTATGGTACCCAACTTATGCATAACGTAACCGACCGCAATCAAAATCACAACACCCAAAAAGACGGCAAACCACAAAACCCGATTCACGCGATACAAATTACGTAATTTTTGTCTGAATTTATCATCCACAATGCCTCCCGAATGGAAATTTTAACCAATCATTTATTTAAAATCGGAAACAATTTAAATCAAAAAAGTTGAAATACAAAGGAATCTTTTTGACGGCCGCACCCGAAAAACCAAACTGTAATCGGATTCGGACAAACGAGCAAAACCAGTTACTGCTTTCACCTGATTTAAAGATGACTCATTCAATGTAAGCGGGGCCAGAAATAGGAGGAATTTTATCCTTCTTAAGTTTAACATCTTCTTCGTCCAGGGCGAACAAAGGGCTAATTTCCAAAGGATACAAAGGTAAAGAATTGTTTTTTAACGGCACATCAATGCCTGCATTTTTAAGCCAAAGCGCATAGTTACGCATCAAATCGTCGCGGGCGGTTTGCGGGCTTTCGAATCCTTCTTTGTTTTTAACCGCACTGAATTCTTTTAAGCGATCCACCTCGATGGTACAGGTTTTTTGCGCATCCAACAGAGCATCAAAGATAAACGTTTCGAATTTAAAGCCGTTTTTCTCCCGAGGCTTCACCAACTCACCGCGCTCATTTAAATAAGGAATAGCCTTTTCGGCAACATGAAAAGGCAATTTAAAGCCGTTTTTATTTTCCTGTTCCAGAAAAGCCACATCAAGCACATGAATAGCAATGGAACCGGCCCAAAATATCAGTTCACCCTTGTCATTACGAGCGTACATGTGCTCGGCATCCAGATCGCTGTATTCTACCACCCCCACTTTGTTGCCGATCTTACAAATCACGCCTACCCGATCTTCTGGGCTTACCTTGCGCACAACCTTATTGGACATTTGCGCACGTTCTTCGATGTGATAACCGATAAACACCGGATCGCACATTTTGACCAAAACATTGTCCACCTGAAAATAGAACAGATAATCAATGCCACGGCATTTCATATCGTCAATGGCACCACTTTCCCACAAGGCTTTAATAACTCCGCCATGACCATTTGGACTTTCAAAAATGCGGTTCTTGCTTTCCAAAATAAATTTGCCCTGCCTATCCACCGCTGGAATCATTTCCTGAATAAAGAAGAAAACATTCTCCTTCCCAAGGCCAAAATAGCGGTTGGCCCGGAAAAATTCGATAGTAGCATCATTGTTCGAACGGCTGGTCATAATGTACCAAGGAAGGGTAATGCCGTATTTTAATGACACGGCTTTGATTTTTTCGGCATGCAACTGAAAAAGGGATTTTTTTTGAACAGGCGTAATGGGAAAACAGCCCTTGGGTCCGTCAAATCCCAAACGTGAACCCTGACCACCGGCCACCAGACAAACACCCACTTTCCCATCGCGCAGAGCCCGTTCGCCAAGCGGCAAAACACGAGCATCCCGCTGTTGACGATCTTTAAGGGTTATCACTTCGACCGGTTCTATTTTCTGTTTGACTTTTTTTTGCGGATTCAAGGCCAAATCGATCAAACGATTGATTTGCGGCCAGTCGATGCGGGCCAATTGCTCGATAAACGTGTGCTTATCCTGAGACGAAAGCCAAGACCAATATTTAAAGATATGGCCCTGCCCGTTCTGATAAACCTGATCAATGACAGCCTGCCATTGCGCGTTTTCTTCCTTGATCATGTGCCAACCCTGTTAAAAACGATCTGCAATGATGATGGTAATATCATCTTCAAAATTTGTGTCGCCGGTAAATTTAGCCAAAGATTCCTGAAGATTCAAAATGAATTTATCCGGGAGTTGGTTGGCATTTTTTTTCATAAAAGATCGGATCCGTTCCACGCCGAATTGTTGTTCGTCGGAATTTACGGCTTCATTAATACCGTCCGTGTAAATCATCAGGCGCGTCTTACCCTGTAATTTTTTTTCTTTTTGTTCGAATTCGATTCCATCACTTAAAATCCCCAACAAAAACCCGTTAGTGTCCAATTCTTCCACCTGACCGGTATCGTAATGGTAAAGAATGGGCCTTGGATGCCCGGCATTACTGTAACGTAACAAATTTTTATGGCGATCGTACACAGCTAAAAAAGCACTGAAAAATTCACCCATCTGTAAAATGCCGCTAAAATCCTGATTCATTTTTTTCAAAACGCGCGCCGGATGAATAATTTGATCGCTATACTTGTGCAAAGTCATTTTAAACATGGCCGAAAGCATAGCTGCCGCCACACCATGACCGGAAGCATCGGCCATAATAACAGCAACATACCGCTCATCTACCTCCAAAACATCGTAAAAATCACCGCCCAATTGGCTGGAGGGCACGTACAGAGTAGCCAGTTTTAAATCATTAAGTTGCGGTAATGTTTCCGGCAATAAACTGCGCTGAAACTCTCCGGCTTTCTGCAGGTCGGTTATTAATCGTTTGTTCTGTTCCTCGATGATTTTTTTCTGGCTTTCCACCTTATTTAACGCTTTGCGCAACTTTTCGGCTTGCAATTCCAATTGCCGGTTTTGCCTGGTAATCCGATCCATTAAGCCGATGCGCTCTTTACCGATGCCCAAATACTCGGCAATGGCTTCGATCATAAAGCGATCGGCTTCGTCTAATTCGATGTGCTCGATATTTTCGATATTCAAAACACCGAACACCTGATCCTTGAACCGAATGGGAAACGCAAATTCGCTGCGGGTATTTTCCAAAGCACCGGGTTGGTAAAACGGAACGACATTCACATCGTTGGCAATTACTTCTTTACCGGTTTGGAATACACGTCCGATAATTCCTTTGTTTTTGGCGTAAGCCGATCCGAGCGGATAACGGGTGCGTATGCGATCGATATTCAAGCCGGACATGGCTGTTAAAACCAAACCGTCTTGTTCGGGATCGTAATAAAAAACCGTAATTTGGGACGACTCAAAAAAGGTTTTTACAAGACGATCACACACAAATTGCGATATCTCTTTCAAATCGTTGCACGAAGCAATTTTTTTACCGATTTCATTAATCGTTTGTAATTGAAGATAACGTTTCTGCAAAAGCTGATCGTTCTTAATTTGTTCGGTAATATCGTAAAAATTTTCAATACCACCGATAATCCGTCCTTCTTCATCCAAGATGGCATTGGCATTACGGCTGATAAAACAAATATCCCCGCGGCGCGTCACAATTTGCGCCACAATATTTTTGTAACTTAAAACTCCGGCTTCGGGATTAATCAACGCTTTTTCCATGACAAAAATATCGTGTAATTGTTTGCCAATGGCGTCTTTTGCTGCATAACCGGTAATCTTTTCCGCTTCGGTATTCCAAGAGGTAATTACCCCGTGTTCGTCATAAGCAATAATTGCCTGCGGCGAATTTTCGACTATTTTTTCCAGATAATCTTTGGTAATATTGACATCATGCAATAAGGTTTCCAACTGGCGGGTATACGTTTTGACACGTTCTTTTAGTTTGATGCGCTCCAAAGCTCTTTTTATGGTGAGTAGCAGCGTATCCATATCAACGGGTTTTAACACAAAATCAGAAGCCTGATTTTTTAGTGCATTGATGATGGCATTGCTCTCGCTGTATGCCGTTAAAACAATAACCTCAGTAAAATCGTCGTTTTCGCGAATGGCTCGTAGCAAATCAAGACCCGAGAATTCGGGCATTTTCAGGTCGGTTATTACGATTTGAGGATGCTTTTCACGATAAATTTGCAAGCCTTCTTTACCAGAAGTTGCCTCGAATACCAAATAGTTGTGTTCAATAAGCAGGCCGGAAAGCATTTGGATAATTTCGACTTCATCGTCAACCAATAAAATAGATCCGTTTACACTTTTAATCGGCGCTTCGGTTGCTTCTTTTTGCAGTACCTGCAACCAGCCCATGTATTGTTCCTTTCCGCACGCTTTTAGTTTAGGCGAAATTCGAACGTTCCGATTTAAACCCACATCAAAAAAAAAGAAAAAAAATCGGCTTCGATCGTTAATTCCATTCTCGATCGATTTTTATTTTTTTTTAGAATAAAAAGATCAGCAAATCCATCACATTGGTTCCTGTTGGTCCGGTAATAATAAGCTGATCAATTTGTCGGAAAAAGCGGTAGGAATCATTATTGTTCAAATAAGCATCAATTGATAAATGACGGGCACGTGCTTTTTGTACCGTGGTGTGATCGATCCATGCCCCGGCCGCTTCGGTGGGACCGTCCGTGCCGTCGGTACCGAGCGAACAGAAGTAAAACGACCGGTTGGTCTCTTTTTGCATGGCCCTAAGCATAGCCAAAGCCATTTCTTGATTGCGCCCGCCTTTGCCGTTTCCCTTTAATGTTACGGTGGGTTCGCCTCCGAAAATCAAACAGCCTGGTGCGGCAACGGGATTTCCGTGGTTTAACGCAGCTGAAAAAATACCGGCCAATAATTTGGCGATTTCGCGTACTTCGCCCTGTACGCGGTCGGTAACAATTAACGTCTGCAACCCGTCTGTGCGGGCAACTTCCGCCGCTTTTTGCAGGGCCAATAGGTTGTTGCCCAAAATCAAATTATTCATTTTTCGGAACAACGGATCGCCCGCTTTAGGTGTTTCGGGCCGCAAGCCCTTGGCCCCAGCTTGCAGATATTTTTGCACCGACTCGGGAATTCGGTTTGACAAATCGTAACGATTTAAGATGTCAATCGCCTCGGAAAAAGTAGAGTCATCGGCTACCGTAGGGCCGGAGGCAATTATCGGCAAAGGATCGCCGATTACGTCGGAAAGAATAAGGGTAAGTCCGGTTGCAGGATAAATTTGTTTGGCCAGTTGCCCGCCCTTTATTAGCGAAAGATGCTTGCGAATCGTATTGATTTCTTCGATATCGGCACCACACGCCAGTAATGATTGATTGGTTTTTTGCAAATCGTTCAGAGAAATTTCTTCTGGCAGCCATTCCATTAAAGCCGATCCGCCGCCGCTTAGCAAAACAATCACCAAATCGTTGGCTCCGGCGCGGACTGCCAGTTCCGCTATTTGACGCGTACCCTGTATCGTATTTTCGTCGGGAATAGGGTGCCCGGCTTCGAGAATACGAATAATACGGGTTGGTTTGCTGTGGTTGTATTTGACGACAACCGTACCTGCCGTAATCCGATCACCCAAAAGAGCTTCCAAGGCCTGAGCCATCGGGGCACAAGCTTTACCGGCACCTACCACGTAAATATGTTCAAAATCATTCAGATCGAACTGTTTGTTTTGAACGGTTAACAACGTGCCTTGTATTTGTGTTTGATCGCTAATCAAGCGATAAGGATCGACCGCCTGAAGTGCGGCCCGCATCATTTTTTCGGCAATCCAATGAACGTTTTTCATAAAAATTTGAACCCCGATTTAATTTGTCTTAAATATACAAAAACAGAGCATAGGGTAAAATTTAATGTTTAATGTACTGGTTTTATTATTCGGCGTTTTTGTTACCTCCTGGAGTTCCATTCTTATTCGCTGGATCGGAGATGTACCGCCTTTGGTTATTGCCTTTTACCGTCTGCTTTTCAGTGCGTTGGTTATTTTACCGTTTGTTCTTAAAAACAAAAAGAAATCCCGACCGCTCAAACATAACGCTCAGGAACGAATATTTGTTTTTTTGGCAGGTTTGTTTTTGGCCTTGCATTTTTTTAGCTGGATCAAATCGTTGCAATTGACTACCGTAGGACATTCCATTTTTTTGGAAAGTACTCATCCCATTTTTGCCTTAATACTTTCTTACTTTGTGCTAAAAGAAAAAAGTTCGTTTTTAACTCTTTTGGGTATTGCACTGGCTTTGGCAGGAATGTTTATTATTGTTTCCGAAGATCCAAAAAACCTGAGTGCGGCTTCGTTTTCCGGCGATTTGTTGGCTATTTTTTCGGCTTTTTGTTTGGCTGCCTATCTTTTAATTGCCCGCATGTTTACGCATAAAATAGCGTTATGGCCCTATTTGCTGCGCGTTTATGCTACTGCGGCCTTGCTTTCTTTGTTTTTTATTTTTGTTTTGGGATTGCATCCGTTGCGCATTCCGGCAAGCAGTTGGTTCTTTATTATCTTACTTGCATTGGGCCCAAATTTGATCGGCCATTCGCTACTAAACTGGGCCTCCCGAAAAATGCCGGTTTATTTAGTGAACTTGGCCATGCAAGGCGAAGCTGTTTTGGCTACCGTTTACGCCTTCTTATTGCTTAACGAACACCCGGGCAAACATTTTTATTTGGGAGCTACGATTATTATAATCGCTATCGGTTTTATTTTTTTACAAAAAAAACAACGGATGGAAACAAACAAGGAAGAATTTATCGGTTCTGAGAATTAATAACCGGCCGCAAATGACGTTCGGGTCGATTTCTTTCTCTCTTTTTTGACGCCTGTTAAACGGATTTATCTTTTCCGTGGCCATCCAGTGCTTGGGAAATCCTTCAAATTTAGTGCGAATACTTTTAATTTTATTGGTTTCATGATCATTATGAATTGCGAACATTATTTTCTTCAATCTAAAAATATCATTCAATGCACCCGAAAAAATAATTAGCACAACGGGCCAGCTAACCGGATTTGCCTAAACGCCAAAGTACGTTCACTTGCCGCCGATTTTCTTCAGGTTAAAATTGCTAAAAGTTGTGAAATATTTGTGGCGGAGCAATTACCTTGAAAAAGAAATTCTTCGGGAGATCATTTAACAGCTAAAACCACTAATTTTACTTTAGGCAGAACTTGTCTAATTTTTTATTTCATTGATCAAAAGTTCGAGATCACGGTTTAAATTTGAAAATTGTCCAAATGGAGAGAATGCTGACCATTAATAAATGTTTAAATCACCCGAAAATTTCGTTTATTTTAAGAAAATTTTCAAATCTAATTCTAATTTTAGGCCAACAAAAAATTTTTTATTGCACCGAATTGCCACCCTCTGCCGCCCCTATTTTCCGCCACAATTACTTAAAAATAAATTTATTAACCGTTGCTCTTTTCGTCAAAATATTGGTGCTATTCCATTCCTGATTATCGATGTATTTTGCGTTTTTTTGCCCCTATCCCGTCTGTTAGCGATATCGGTTATTAATTACGCCTTAATTTGTGTGTTGGCGCATTGTACTTCCGATTAATTAACGTAATTTTAAATCGTTTTTTCACATTCTTATTTTTCCCACGGACGGGAGGCGTAACACAAAACAAAGAGGCACACCATGCGTTCGTTTGCAGGCATTATTTTAATGGTAGCAATGATTCAAACCGTTGTCTTTGCCCAAACCGACATTGCAGACAAAGCCGAAATTTACGGCACCTGGAGCATCGACGGTTCGCCTTACCGCATTAACGGTGAGGCCATCATACCGGCAGATTCCTGTTTGATTATTGAACCAGGCGTTCGCATCGAGTTTAAAACCGGTAACAATCATGCCTATGTAAATCCCGCATTCGATCTGGGATTTTTACGCATCAAAGGGTGTTTAAATGTTAAAGGCACAGCCGAACAACCGGTAATTTTTACCAGACAAGGAGAAAGCGGCAATTGGGGCTTGCTCTTTTTTGACGAAGGCGCAGACGAGCATTCATATTTGCGTTTCGCTACCGTAAAATACGCATCCTACATACAGTACCTGAAAAATTGGGCGGATTATTACGGCGCGGTTAGCATCACCGATGCCGGTTTGACCATTGAAAATTGCCGTTTACAAAACAACGCGCAAGATGGACTGTTCATCAAACAGGCCCCGGTCATCATTAAAAATTGTTTGATCGCCCAAAACGGACAAAATGCCATTCGTGCCGTTAGTCAGAGCGATTTGCAGATTACCAATACCACTATTGTCGATAACGCACAGGCCGGTTTCGATTGCGGTGTAAACAGCCAACCCCAGATAATTAATTCCATCTTCTGGGGTAATCAAAACGATTTTATTGTCGGTGACTACGCGCAAATTTCCGTTTCTTATTCTATTTTGCAATCTGTTAAGGTACCCGAAGGTGTTATTTCCGGTAGCGGTAATTTATGGGGTAAAAATCCGAAATTTATTAATACCTCTGCCGGTAATTACCAACTGGAAGCCAATTCTTTCGCCGTTAACAACGGTACGCCAGATACTACCGGATTGCATTTGCCGCTAACCGATTTGGATGGGCAAACGCGTTTGCGTTTCGGACGAATTGACATGGGTGCTTTTGAACGCGCCGATTCGTATCTGCGCCTGCTTTATCCTAACGGTAATGAACCTTTTGTAGTGCAAACCAACGAAACCCTGCGTTGGCAAACCGATTTATCCGCGGTTGAATTACAATTTTCCGAAGATAACGGTCAAACATGGTTATCGATGGCAACAGTTAACAACCAAACACAATTGAATTGGGAAATTCCGGATATTCCGTCTGAAGAGTGCCTGATACGCGTGCTCGATGCCAACAATACCTCCATGAGCGATACGTGCGATACCACTTTTATCATCGACGATCATGCCATTATTCGCGACGGATTAAAGGTATCGGGCACGTGGAGCAAATCAATGAGTCCCGTGGAAATTCGCGGTACAGCCATTGTACCGCCGGATTCCCTTTTGCGTATCGAACCCGGTGTACATGTTTTATTGCATTCCGGAACGTATTTTACCTATGGCAGCACAAAATTCGATGCAGGCTTTTTATGGGTGCAGGGAAACCTTTCGGCGGTAGGCAATTCGCAAGACTCCGTTATTTTTGATGTATGGGGTACGGGACATTGGGCCACCCTTCTTCTTGATCACACAGACAGCCTGTTAACTGTGCTGAAATTTATTAAGTTGCAAAACGCGGCCGGAATTGACAGCGTAAACGATCGCAATTTTCCCGCAGCCTTGTCGCTTGCCAACACAAATTGCGAAATCGCACAAGTACACATTAGCAACAATGCCAGCAGCGGCATTCTCCTTGCCGACGAGAGTGCGCCCAAAATTCATGATTGCCAAATTGATCATAACGCCGGATCAGGCATTTTATCTCAAGATGCCCGACGTTTTGCCACCCCGGAAATGTTTTTCAATCGCATTGAATTTAACCATCGCCACGGTATTGCACTGACCGATTTAACCTCCGCTTACGTGCATGACAATTTGATTGAACACAACGATTCCACGGGTATTTACCTGCAAACCGGCTACGCAACTCCGCGCATCGAAAACAATCGTTTGGGTTACCAGAACACGGGTATCCTGTGCGAGAATACCGCGCCCAAACTAATCGGCGATCTAATTTACCACACAGACAAGGGTATTGCGTTGCGTACGGCTAGTCCGGACATGGGTAATTTGACTTTAGCCGAAAATAAGGTGGCCATCGATTGTCAGGATGCCAGTCCCATTTTAACCAATGTGCTCTTTGGCTCTAATACGCAGGATTTTTCATTCGCCTCAGGCGACCAAAGCGCACCAACCGTTTCTTATTGTCTGACCGATAAACCCTATTTTGCCGCACAAATCACAGATGCAGGTTTTAATCGCACCAACACCAATCCCAAATTCACGGGGAACGGGCAGCACCCGTTTTCCATTACGCGCGGTTCTCCGGCTATCGATCACGGAACCAATGAGAATTCGCTGATTACCCTACCCAAATTCGACGTAGCCGGACATGCACGTATTCTGGACGGAAATCATGACGGAATCGATCAAGTGGATATTGGCGCTTATGAATTTGCGGAACTCATTGCCGAATTTGAGGGTACACCCATTTCCGGCGCCGTACCGTTAACCGTACACTTTAAAGATCGATCCATCGGAAGTGTGGACACTCGTTTATGGGATTTCGGAGATGGGACAACCGCACAAGAAACCAACCCCGCGCACACCTACACTAAAAGCGGTAAATTTACTGTCAGGTTAATCGTGCGGGGCGAAGCGGGCCAAGACACTTTAACCCGTACCGATTACATTTACGCCAAATTTCCGCCTTTTGTCTGTCATCCGCTTCGCGATACTTCATTCGCAGAGGATGCGGGTTGGCAATTTATTAATGACATGCACACAGTATTTTGCGATTCGGATAGTACTTCGTTGCTCTCGTTTTCACTTAACATCGATCCGGAAAAAGTCCGAACATGCTGGCAACACGATTCGCTATTCGTAAAAGGAGATAGTAATTTTGCCGGACAGGTACGTATATTCGTTACAGCTAAAGATGGCATCGGGTTGAGCGCTAACGATACTTTTTTAGTGGTATTCCGTCAAATAAATGACCCGCCGTACCACAAGATATTTTTACCAGATTCTTTGGTTTTTAACAGTGACTCTACGGTTCTGCTGAATTTGTGGACGTTTTACGCCGATGTGGAAACACCTTCCAGTGCATTGCAGTACACGTCAACAACTTCAAGCGATTCGGTATTTACCCGTTTTGATTCCGCAAACGGAACTCTTCTTATTAGTTGCAACCCTGCCTTCCGCGGAAATGCTCGTTTGTTTATCCGCGTCCAGGATGACAGTGCCGCAGTTTTGGCAGACACGGTTATTTTGCACGTTTTGCAACCAACAATGCTTTGGGCACGCGACCGAGCTGTTCCGGCTGCATTTTATCTTGCTCCGGCATTTCCTAATCCGTTTAACCCGGTTGCCACCATTCGCTACGGGCTCCCGGAAGCTCAAAAGATCGATATTAGTCTGTTTGATATTTTGGGTCGTAAAATCGCTTTGTTATTTTCCGGAAACCGTTTGCCAGGAAATTATTCTTTTAAAATCTATGGTAACCGTTACGGGCTTTCCAGCGGAATTTATTTTTTAGTATTGCGTAGCAAAAAATTTAATTTGGTACGTAAAATTGTCTTTCAAAAGTAAGCGGTACCATTAATACTTTTAGCCTTTTAAGGACAAATAGAGGTTGAAAAAGGAAGCGGGAAAGGCAGCCGGCGCCTCGATACATCCCGATGAATCGGGACTACTCGGCAACCGGCGCGCCACCTGGTGAGGGCACCATTCAACGATTCAACAATTCAACCGACCAACAACCTTTGCGCACATCCCTCCGGGATGCGGGCTTTGGCAGGATGCACAGGATTTTCCGGATCGAAAACACCCATCCCGTCAGGGATGGGGTGAACTTATGCCCCCAATTCATTGGGGGTGAATGGAGAACGTCCTCCTCATCCATTAACACCGGGCTTCAGCCCGGTGAATCGACATAACCCAATCTAATATAATAAAACCGCTTTAGCGGTTTCAGGAATATCCACCCACCGTGCTCTCTGCGAAAACCGTTGAAACGGTTTTCTGGCGGCACTTCGCTTTCCAATCACCGGGCTAAAGCCGCGGTGTTAATCAATGGTTATCTAACATAATAGGGTCGGGGCGTATAAAATTTTCAAATCATCAATTCATTATCCTGTTCCATCATGTATATCCTGTCTAATTTTTTTTCGGACAGGATGAACGGGATTTTCCGGATCGAAAACACCCATCCCGTCAGGGATGGAGTGAACTTAGGCCCCCAATTCATTGGGGGTAAACTGGGAACATCCCACCACCCAAATATTTGTCCCGTAGGGACATTTGAAATCACCCGGAGCGTTGTGGGGTATTCAACCGTCCCCATAAGATGGTGTTTGGCGGGTTGCCCATTCCCGCCGGTGCCTCGATACGTCCCGATGAATCGGGACTACTCGGCAACCGGCTTTTTCCCGCAGGGCTGCAAAATGCCACAATCAAAGCGCCCCCCTTTGAGGGGGGCTACAGGGGGTAAATCGTTGTAACAAACCACCAAAATTGCTCTTAGATCGGCACTTTTTTGTGCCATTAACTTTTAACCCTTACACCCTTAACCTTTTCTCCAGCCATCGAACCACACCGAAGAAGCACCGAAAACAACATTCAAAGATTCAACCAATCAACCAGTCAACCTTTTCCGCCCACGATTGCCCTTAACCATTAACCCTTAAACCCTTAACCTAAAACTGCCACACGCAAAAGCCCCCCTTTGAGGGGGGCTACGGGGGGTAAAACACCGGCGCAAACCACCGAAATTGCTCACGGGTCGGCATAATTTTTCACATTCAACCCTTAACCCTTCCAGACCATTGAGCTACACCAGTAGAGAACAAAGTAACCATTCAACAATTGCCCGAAATAAACCACCTTTTATTTTTGTTATGTAACTTGACTTGTCTTTTGCGCATCAAACGACAAGTTAGCGAAAGCGATTCGGCAGACAAATGATAAAAGTAGTAAAAAAATAGAAAGACAGGAGTGTATAATGGAAGATGCAAAACATTACAAAGTATTGATTATTGGATCGGGACCGGCAGGTTTAACAGCAGCTATTTATGCGGCACGTGCGGAACTTCAACCTTTAGTATTGGAAGGTAACGAACCAGGGGGACAGTTAACCATTACAACCGAAGTTGAAAACTATCCTGGCTTCCCCGAAGGCATTCAAGGTCCGCAACTAATGCAAGATATGCGTGAGCAAGCAGTCAAATTCGGTGCCGAAACCAAATTCGAAATGGCTCAGGAAGTTGATTTTTCCAAGCGTCCGTTCACCGTTAAGACCGATGACAATGTGTACACAGCCGATACGGTTATTATTGCTACCGGTGCCTCGGCGAGATGGCTGGGATTGGAATCGGAAAAACGATTGCAAGGTAAGGGCGTTTCCGCTTGTGCAACTTGCGACGGATTTTTTTACAAAGATAAAGACGTTATTGTAGTTGGCGGAGGCGATTCGGCCATGGAGGAAGCGACATTTTTAACCAAATTCGCGCGCAAGGTTACCATTGTGCACCGCCGCGATCAGTTCCGTGCTTCCAAATATATGATCAAAAGAGCCGAAGAAAATCCCAAAATCGAATTTGCTTTGAACAAAGTAATTACCGAAATATTAGGCGATGAATTTGTTACCGGAGTCCGTTTAAAGGATACTAAAACCGGCCAAGAAAGCGAAATGCCCGTGGACGGTGTATTTATGGCCATCGGGCATACGCCTAATACATCCGTTTTTAAAGGCCAAATTGAACTAGACGAAGCCGGTTACATTAAAACCGTTCCCGGCACCACCCGTACAAATATCGACGGAGTTTTTGCTTGCGGTGACGTGCAGGATCGAATTTACCAGCAAGCCGTTACGGCTGCAGGTACAGGATGCATGGCTGCTCTGGATGCGGAAAAATTCCTTCTGGAACACGAATAGAGTAATATTTTATTTGGAACAAAATAAAAGGCGTCCGCTAATGCAGGATGCCTTTTTTATGCTTTGATTATTTTTAAAAAATTGATTTGCCCGAGTATGTTGCGAGTTTTATTAAATCCAACGGTGCAAAATATCTTTCAGAACAGCCGCAGTAATGTTCTTGCGGTATTCGCGTGTGGAACGAATATCATCAATGGGGTTTATTTCGGCTTTCAGAGTTTTGGCAGCTTCTTCAATACGTCGGGCGTTTAATTCCTTTCCTTGAAGCACCTGTTCGGTTTTACGATGGCGGCGGATAATCGGAGCCACGCTACCGCTGGCGATGCGTATCTCACGAATAAAAGTGTTTAGCTTTAAACAAATAACGGCCAGACTTAACTTGCTAATAGCCAAAGCCTTTCTCTGGCCGACCTTACGGAAATCCCACAAATAATCATTCTCCTCGGGCCATGGTATTTCGATAAATGCAATGTACTCGTTCCGTCCGAGAACCGTTTGCCCTGGGCCAGTCATGAATTTATCGACGGGAATACGTTTGAAATGCCCGTTTGTACGCGGCCCGATGAGTAGTTCTGCATTTAACACCGAAAGCACCGGCAACGTATCCCCAGCCGGAGAAGCATTGCCAATATTTCCGCCAATGGTTCCCCGATTTTGTATTTGTACCGCCCCGATAAGTGAGCAGGCATGGGTTAAAATCGGCAAGCGCGTTTTAAGTTGCCAATTATTAATAATATCCCCGTAAGGCACAGCCGCACCAATGCGTACAACGTGCGGTAGAATTTCGATTTGTTCGTGTAATTCCGGCAAAGCCGTGAGATCTATCAGATGTGTGGCTTTTAACCATTTTTCCTTTTGTACCATCAAATCCGTGCCGCCCGCCACAAAAGTCCAGCGCACCGAATCTTGCCGCAGCGCCCGATCCAATTCATCAAGATTTTGCGGGCGCAAAACGCTAATGTTATTTTTCATAGGGCCAATCCTCTTCAAATTGGGTTTTAATTTTTTCGTGTTCGGCCAAATCTTTAACCGCTTCCACAATTTTAGTGTAGCCCGTACAACGGCACAAGTTGCCGGCCAGTGCCTTTTCGACCGCTTGCTCGCTCGTTTTTTTAGGCGCATCTTTTAAATAAGAAACTGTGGAAACCACAAAACCGGAAAGGCAAAAGGCACATTGCACGGCCCCGTGTTCCAAATAAGCTCGCTCGATAGTGGCGTAACCCGGCCATTTTTTCAATCCTTCCAGAGTGACAATCTCATGTCCCTCGGCCTGAAAAGCCGGAATCAGACAGGAATTCACCGTTTTGCCGTCGAACAAAACCGAGCAGGCACCGCATTCGCCTTCGCCGCAACCTTCCTTTACCGAAATCAATTGCAGATCGTCGTGCAATACGTCCAGCAAACGCGCTTTGGGCGACACGTTCAATTCCACTTGTTTTCCGTTTACTTTAAAGGAGACTTTCATTGCTGGCCCCCGTTCTTACGCATTGATTGTACCAGTTCGAACAAATCTTCCGGCATTACTGGGATTTTATTAATCGGCCGGCCAAAAATCATTTGCAGGCCAGAAACCACTGCCGGTGCGGCTCCGACCAACGGAAGCTCGCCCAGACCTTTGGCACCGAACGGGCCAAAGGGGTACGGATTTTCCATGATTTTAATATCCATCAATGGCACATCTGCGGCTGTGGGAATGATGTAATCGTTAAATCCGTGAATGTTTAATCGTCCGTTTTGTCTGGTGATTTTTTCGTAAATGGCGTAAGCAATTCCCTGAAGCGATCCCCCCTGAATTTGGGCAATGGCCTGATCGTAATTAATGGCTTTGCCGATTTCGTGTGTGGTGTAGTAGCGCGTTACCCTTATGGAAAAAGTGATCGGATCGACTTCGATTTCGGCAACGGACGAAGCCCAAGAATAGACCGGATAGGCATCGCCTTTCCAGTTCTCTTCATCAAATTTGATAAACGGCGGGTGATGGTAATTTTTCTCGAAAATCAAACCCGTAAACATCTGTGCCACGTCGCGGAAAGGCAAAATTTTGTCATCTCCGTAAAAATATCCCAAACGATATTCAAACCGCAAACCGTACTTTTCTTGCAATCGCTTTGCCAGGGTTTGAATGATTTCATTGCCCAAATCCGTGAGCAAACTGCCAACCACCATGGTGGAACGCGAAGCAACCGTTGGCCCGGAATTGGGGACAATATCCGTATTGACTTCGGCAAGGATAACCTGCTCGCGGTCGATGTTTAACGCTTCGGCCAAAATATTGCGGAAAGCCGTTTGTTGTCCTTGCCCCATTTCCGTTTGCGCCGTAAAAATAACCGGCCGTCCCTGGGCATCAATTTCGATGCGTACCTTTCCCTGAATGCGATTTTCTCCCCCGCCGGTAAAGCCTGCTCCGTGTAAAAAGACCGCGATACCGATACCTTTTAAAACATCATCCGGTCGGTTTTTCGGATATTGGCCTTGAAGCAAGCGTTTTAGAATGGGAGCATTCCGGTTCTTATATTTTCGGTATTTTGCCGAATAATCGCTGCGTTCCAGTACATCGTAAAAAGTTTGCTTGTTAGAAACACTGTAACGCAACACCTGCCCGGTGGCCGTTTTCTGGCCTTCATCAATCAAGTTAATAGCGCGAATTTCATCGGGGCGCATCCCCAGTTTGCGTGCCAATTCTTCCATGATCATTTCCATTGTAAAAATACCTTGCGGCCCGCCGAATCCGCGAAAAGCGCCGCTGGGTACGGTGTTGGTAGCCACCGCTTTGGCCTCGATGCGTACGTTCGGAATGTAATAGCAGCCGGTAACGGTTAAAGCCGTACGTGCCAAAACCACCGGAGATAAAGTAACGTAAGCGCCGCTGTCCAAATAAACGGTAATATCGGCGCCGATGATGTGACCCTTTTTATCCACATAAATTTTATTGCGACTAAAGGAAGGATGCCGCTTGGTGGTAAACTGAATATCTTCCGCGCGATCGTAAAAAATGGCCACCGGATGCCCGGATTTGGCCGCCAGCAGAGCTACGTGTGCCGCTAACAAGGAAGGAAAATCTTCTTTGCCACCAAAAGCCCCGCCGGTAGGTGCGTGAACAACGGTAATTTCTTTTTTTCCGGCAAAAACCTCATTCAATGAATCTTTGATGTAATAAGGGCACTGCATGGAACCCTTAATAATAATACGTTTGTCCCCCCGAGGAATGGCGACCATACCCTGAGGCTCCAAATAAACATGCTCCTGAAATCCAGTCTCCGCTTCCAGCTCGACGATGCGAAATGCGTCTTCGGCGGCTTTGTTCAAATCACCCCGTTCGATGCGGATGTGTTTGAAAACATTATCCGAACCGTACAGCTTAATTGGGCTTTGTTCGGCCTTTAGCGGATTGTCGATAAACGGTAGCGGTTCGTATTTTACGCGAATGTGCGCCAGAGCCTCGACGGCTTTTTCTTTTTCGGCAGCCGCCACCAAAGCTACGGGTTCTCCGCAGTAATTAACCGTTTCACGGGCTAATACGGGCATGTCTTTTTCAATAATGGCCACGTAGTTGTTCGGAACATCATCTGCGGTTACAACCGTTACCCTTTGCCAGTCAAAATCGGGATCAAAATCAACGGACAAAATGCGTGCTCTGGGATGGGGACTACGCAATGTGGCGCCGTACCACAGACCGGGAATGTGTTCGTCTCGGATGTAGCGAACTTCGGCTCTGAGTTTGTTCAGGGCATCAACGCGGTAATCTTTGGGATTTGCTTTCATGGTAATCCTTTGAATTTTGGTTCCTTCGGGGAAACTCCCGTACCAATTTAATAAAAAATGAGAAAAGTTTCCGAAAAAAAATGTCTTTATCTTAGATAACATCCCAAGGTTGGGCTTGCCTTAATCGTATTTTTTTATTAAATGGAAAACGAATGATTTACATTAAGGAAAGACACCATGCGTAAACTACTCACGTTTCTGTTCGTTTTGATTTTTACCATCTCTCAGGCCATGAGCGCCAATACTTTTGATGTAAAAGCGCATTACACCAAAAAGGAAGTGTACATTCCCATGCGCGACGGGGTACGCCTATTTACTTCAATTTACTTGCCCAAAGATACTACCCGTTCCTATCCGATTTTAATGCAACGAACGCCTTACAGCGTTGGCCCTTATGGAGAAAACAAGTACAAGCGCCATTTGGGGCCTTCCCATCTTTTTGAAGAAGAAGGCTTTATTTTTGTGTATCAGGATGTGCGGGGACGGTTTATGTCCGAAGGAAAATACAAAAACATGCGTCCCTACATTCCCGATAAAAAACCCGATCAAGTTGACGAAACAACCGACACGTACGACACCATCGATTGGCTTGTTAAAAATCTTGCGCACAATAACGGACGGGTTGGTGTATGGGGAATTTCGTATCCTGGTTTTTACACATCCATGTCTGTGATCGATGCACATCCCGCGTTAAAGGCTGCTTCACCGCAAGCGCCCATTGCCAATTGGTTTATCGGCGACGACGTTCACCACAACGGTGCCTTTGCCCTCACATTGGCCTTCGATTTCTTTTCCGTTTTCGGAGTACCGCGTCCGCACCCGGTAAATCATTGGAACAAATCCATTGTAAAAATGCCTCCTGACGGATATCGGTTTTTTCTGGAAATGGGCGCCTTGCCCAATGCGAATGAAAAGTATTTTCATCGCAAAATCGCTTTCTGGGATAGCATTATGGCCCACAGCAGTTACGATGCATTTTGGAAGGCCCGCAATATTTTACCGCATTTCAAACATGTCACACCGGCGGTTTTGGTAGTTGGCGGTTGGTTCGATGCGGAAGATTTGTACGGCACGTTAAACACGTACAAAGCCATCGAGAAACAGAGTCCTGGTACATTTAATGAGCTGGTTATGGGGCCCTGGTCGCATGGAGGCTGGGAACGTTCCGAAGGCGATCGTTTGGGGGATATTCATTTTGGCGCCAAGACCAGTGTGTTTTTTCAGGACTCGGTACTCTTTCCGTTTTTCATGTATTTTCTAAAAGGCAAGCCGGGATACAAACCGAGAGAAGCGCTTTGTTTTGATACCGGAGCTTTGCATTGGAAGACGTTTGATCGTTGGCCTGTTAATTACGTAAAAACCAATCTCTATTTAGCTCCGGGTAACAGCCTCCGATTCGATCCGCCGCGCAAATCCGAAATCGGGTTTCGCGAATATCTAAGCGATCCGGCCAAACCTGTGCCTTTTACGGCTAAAATCACCAATCGGTGGGGACGTACGTTCATGGTGGAAGATCAGCGTTTTGCTTTCAAACGGCCGGATGTGCTCGTTTTTCAAACACCCGTGTTGGACAATCCAATAACTTTGGCCGGGCCGATTGAAGTGCGTTTGTTTGCTTCGGTAAATAGTACGGATGCCGATTTTGTAGTCAAACTGATTGACGTTTGGCCCGACACGGCGACAGACTTCAGACCGAATCCGTGCGGCGTGCGCATGGGAGGTTACCAGGAATTGATTCGCGGGGATATTATGCGTGCCAAATTCCGTAACGATTTTTCCGCACCTCGACCTTTGATTCCCAATAAAATTACGGCGGTTAATATGACCATGCAGGATATTTACCATACGTTTTTGCCGGGGCATCGCATTATGGTGCAAATTCAAAGCAGTTGGTTCCCTTTATTCGACCGCAATCCACAACAATTCGAAGATATTTATAAAGCAAAAGACAGAGATTTTAAAAAGGCAACCGTCAAAATCTTTTTTTTGCCACAATATGCAAGCCATTTGGTTTTGCCGGTTTTGCAAGGGGACAATTAAGCGGGAATGAAGTTGCCTTTGACTTGCCGATCAGTTAATGCGTTAAGCGATGCAGCCACGGTTTGTCTTCACAGGCAATAAAAAA
This sequence comes from uncultured Caldithrix sp., assembly GCA_964598255.1. Classification (GTDB taxonomy): domain Bacteria; phylum Calditrichota; class Calditrichia; order Calditrichales; family Calditrichaceae; genus Caldithrix. Next base: position 88,899 of record CAZRBA010000060.1, read on the forward strand.
GATGATTTTTCATTCAATAATAGCGCATTGACTCAAACGGAAAAAGATGCCGAATCCATCTGTTTTTATTCAGAGAGAAGCGAGCACATACATAGGGGGCATCCCCGAATAAACGCGGAAGTTTTAGCATCGAAATTTTGAATTCCAAACTCTTAATGCTAACCTGCCGTTTAGGCATTGCCGATACGTTCGCCGTGTCTGCGGTGGGAGACGATTAAAAGAAGCACAAGAAACCATGTTCTTCCCTTGTGTATTGCTGCAAAAATCGGTAACGGATTCGCTTTTTGCTCTCAATTATTTCTTGATTGTTATGTAGATATTTATTTAATTAACACTTATGAAAGCATCTTACGGATTTATCGAAACACGCGGTTACATAGCCGCCATTGTGGCGGCCGATGCCATGGTCAAAGCGGCCAAAGTGGAGTTACTCCGCTTCCGTAAAGTGGGCGCCGCGTTTGTTACGATTATCGTCAAAGGCGAGTTGGCGGCCTGTCAGGCTGCGGTGGAAGCCGGAGCAAAAGCCGCCCGTCAGGCCGGGCAATTGGTGGCCGCGCACATTATCGCCCGCCCTTACGAAGATACCGAACATCAGGTGGAATTTGCGCCGAAACCCGGAAAAGGCAAAGGCCGTGCCAAAAAACGGGCAACCGCCGCCCAAACCAAGGGCAAGCCCCCCAAAAAGCCATCGCCGGGCGAGCAGATCGAGCGCTATTTGAAAAATAAAAAAGGCGGCGCAACGCTCAAACAACTGGCCGAATATCTGCAAAAATCCGTTGCCGAAACGCGCAAGCTCGTTAAAGAACTGATGGATCAGGGCAAAGTGGAAAAAATACAACAACGATATTTTCCAAACGTGTAGGTAAAACATGCATTTAATTGCCGTAGTGAACAACAAAGGAGGCGTCGGGAAAACCACCAGCGTGGTGAATCTGGGCGCGGCCTTTGCCGAGCTGGGCAAGCCCACCCTTGTGGTAGATCTCGATCCGGCAGCCAGCGCATCGGCCCATTTGGGGCTGGACAAAGCGCGCGGCGAGCACAAAACTCTGTGCGATTACCTTCTTTCCGAAAAACGGGTTTTGGCCGATTACATTTATCCCACGACCTTTGAAAATTTGTGGTGTGTGCCCTCCGAACCGGCCCTGAGCGAATTTTACGAAGAAATGCTGCAGGAAGAAGAAGTGGATTTTTTTATTCGCCAAAAAGACTTCCCGAAAAAATTTGAGATCGTGCTCATGGATTCGCCGCCCAATATGGGCAATTTGGCCTACAATGCGTTGGCCATCGCCCGCCACGTACTCATTCCCGTGCAAACCCAGTTCTTGGCCCTGACCGGTCTGGAGCTAACTTTGAAAACTGTGTACAAAGTGCAACGCCATTTAAATCCCAAATTGAACATTTTGGGCTTTTTCGGAACGCATTACGATCGGCGAACCAATGTGGCCAAAGAAGTGTACCGCCGCCTGCAGGAAGAATTCGGGGCGAAAGTTTTTGAAACGGTCATCGGGGTAAATTCCAAATTAATCGAAGCCTACGGCGCGCAAAAGCCCGTTTTGGCCTATGCCTCGTCAGCCCGGGGAGCGAAGGAATACCGGGCGCTGGCGCGGGAAATTTTGCAAAGATT
>CAZRBA010000061.1:0-49554 GCA_964598255.1 uncultured Caldithrix sp.
GCCAGTTCGTAAGCCGATTCCGCAGTGCGCACTCCCTCGGCCACCATCACCATCTCGTCCAGCACCTCTTTTAACGAACGTCCCTTACCGATCTGTTCCCCCACGTAACGGTTGCGCGAATGGCGGCTCATGCAAGTCACAATCAAATCGCCCATGCCGCTTAATCCGGCGAAAGTGGCGCTACGCGCCCCCATCACCACGCCCAGACGGCTCATTTCCACCAGCCCGCGGGTCATCAGGGCCGCTTTGGTGTTGTCTCCGTAGCCGGCCCCGTCGCAAATGCCGGCAGCCAGAGCAATAATATTCTTCAGTGCGCCCCCTAACTCAACTCCGATGATGTCGTCGTTGGCGTAAATGCGCAGGTAACGGTTCATGAACACCTGCTGAATTTTGCGCGCCGTTTCCAGATCGGTGGAAGCGGAAACAATGGCCGTGGGAATTTTGCGCGCTACTTCCTCGGCATGGCTGGGCCCGGAAAGCACACCGATCTGCTTTTCGGGAATGCCCATCACCTGATGAATGACCTGTGAAATGCGCAAATAGGTCTTGTTTTCAATCCCCTTGGCTACCGAAACCCAGATTTGCCCCTGATCTTTGAAAATCGATTTTACCGGCTCCAGCGCCTTGCGCGTAACCTGCGAAGGCACGGCATTCACGATCAATTCGGGATTGTCGCTTAACACCCAGGCCAAATCGTCGGAATATTGAATTTCCGGCGGGATGGGAATGCCGGGCAAATAGCGGGTGTTTTCGTGTTTCGTGCGAATATCTTCCAGACTTTGCTGGTCAATCGTCCAGCACCGAACGGAATGTCCGTTTTCGTGCAGCACCAGAGCCAGGGCCGTTCCCCAACTACCGCCACCGATCATTGCAATGCGCATGAACCTTCCTTCCTTTTATTGCGATTTTTTAAATTCGATTTTGTTTTCGTTACCCTGCAGCAGGCGTTTGATATTGCTGCGATGCGCGTACCAAATTAAAGCCACAATCACAACGCTCAAGTAAATGAGCACATCCGAAACCGGCACCCCCAGCATGTATTTTTGCAGAACCAAAACCAGCAAAAAGGTCAGTGCTGCCAGAAGCGAACCCAGAGAGACGTAACGCGTCAGCGCCACGATAATCACAAAAACGACCAGAGCAATCACCAACGGCAGGGGAGCCAATCCTAAAAAAGCCCCGGCCGAAGTTCCCACGCCTTTTCCCCCTTTAAATCCGGCAAAAATCGTCCAGATGTGTCCGGCAATGGCTGCAATGGCCGCTGCCACCTGAAAGTAAATCACCAGATTGGGGTCGGGTTGAAAATAGGGCGCCACAAAATACACCGGCACGAATCCTTTGAACATATCAATCAGCAAAACGGTTAAACCGGCTTTCCAGCCCAGCACACGGAACACATTGGTCGCTCCGGCATTGCCGCTGCCGTAATCGCGAATGTCTATTTTTTTGAGCAATTTTCCGGCAAGAATGGCTGTGGGAAACGACCCAAAGAGGTAAGCGATAAGCACGGTTATCAATAAATTTAACATTTAACTTTAAATCCTTTCGACTTTTAGATTAAATTCTAAAAATTCTCCTAATTTTTCCCTATATTTCTTGCGCAGCATAAGAAAAAATTCGATGGCAAGTTCCTGTTGGTAATCTGGGTAGGTCCATGGCTGCGGACGAAAAGTTTTATTGACAAACGTTAGGTGCAAATCCCCGAATATGCCCTGCCCCAAATACAAACGATGTGAATAATCTTTGGTTGTGGCAAGAACGACTTTGGAAAGCGTCAAGTAACCGGGATCGATGTTTACGCAGCGTTTATTTTTTCCCGAAATGTCCTGCTCGAGTTTATTGGATTTTACTTTGATCGAGGGTAATTCTTCCGGGGCGATCAATTTGTAAAAAGCGACAAAACGCTTTTTTAGACCTTTTCCCATCTCTTTTTCGTAGTAATCGGTAAAACGATCAAAATCATAGAGTGCGCTTTTCAGATCGGTACTACCGAAACGCTTTTCGAGATGTTCGATAATTTCGTTTTCATTAACCTGTTTGTCATTAAACGTAACGGCCATAAACAATTGAACCGGAGGATGTTTTTTTATTTTGCCCATGAAAACAATCAGACCTGATACATTTTGTCAATTTCTTCTTTGTATTTTTCTTCGATAACGCGACGTTTGGTTTTTAACGAAGGAGTTAATTCACCGCTTTCAATGCTAAACGGTTCCCTGGCAACAACAAAGTTTTTAACGGTTTCGTAACGGGCAAGAGTTTCGTTTACCTTATCGATTTCCTTACGCAATAGCTCTTTTAAACCTTTTAGTTTAAGCATATCTTCATAGGTTTCGATTTCCTGTCCTTGCTCTTTGGCCCAATTTTTAACGGCCTCCAAAGAAGGTACAATAACAGCAGTACAAAATTTGCGTTTGTCACCAATGACCACAGCCTGTTCGATGTACTGCGTCATAGTCAATGCGTTTTCGATAGGTTGAGGAGCAATATTTTTTCCGCCTGAAGTAACGATGATATTTTTCTTTCGATCAGTGATTTTCAGAAAGCCGTCATTGTCAATAAAACCGATATCGCCGGTATGAAACCATCCTTCTTCGTCAATGGCTTCTTTGGTATCGGCCTCTTTTTTGTAGTACCCCACCATAACATGAGGCCCCCGCGTTAAAATTTCTCCGTCTTCTGCAATTTTTACTTCCACATTAGGCAAAGGCAAGCCCACGGTACCGAATTTAAAATTATCCAGCAAATTAACTGTAATTACCGGAGAAGTTTCCGTTAACCCGTAACCTTCCAGAATAATTAATCCTGCCGCTGTAAAAAATTCGGCTATTTCCGCTGAGAGCGGTGCACCGCCGCTGACAAAAAAGCGAATACGCCCTCCCACGCGATCTTTAAGTTTACTAAAAACCAGTTTATTGGCAATTTTGTATTTTGCATTCAAAGCAAACGGCACGGATTGTTTTTTCATTAGGCGATTTACATATTCTTTCCCCACATTTAAGGCCCAATAAAAAATTTTGCGCTTGCTGCTCGGCCCCATTTCAACATTTTCCAAAACGCGTGCATAAATTTTTTCGTAAAGGCGAGGCACAGAAATCATAATGGAAGGCCGTATTTCACCCATATTTTCGGCAACCGTATCGATACTTTCGGCATAAGCTACCGTGGCCCCGAGATAGGTGCTGATAAAATGCCCAGCCATGCGTTCCAATACATGGCTTAAAGGCAAAAACGATAAAAATACATCTTCGGGATAAATATCAAGTACACTGATGGAACCTTCCACATTGCTTAAAAAATTGCTGTGTTTAAGCACGGCTCCTTTGGGTTCGCCAGTGGTTCCGGAAGTGTAAATAATGGTAGCCCAATCTTCAGGTTCCACTTTTTTGATTTGGTTTACCACGTAATCGGGCTTTTCTTTCAGAAATTGTTCTCCCTGTTCTGCTAAGGCCTGATAAGATTGCCACGGTTTGTGTAGGGCTTGCGGAGGATCGAAGACGTAAAAATTTTTGGTATATTTCAGTTGGTCTTTTATTTCATCTACTTTTTCGATTTGGACGATATCCGCGGCAATAACGACTTTTGCCTCGGCATCATTAATAATATAGGCCACCTGATCACTTAATAACGAAGGATAAACCGGTACCAGCATGGCTCCTAATGCCATGGTTGCATAATCGGTAAGAGCCCATTCCACACGATTCGCAGAAATCAAGGCAACCCGATCTCCCTTTTTAATACCCAAAGAAGCAAGGCCGGCGCTTATTTTTTCAGCCCAGTCCCCCACCTCTTTAAAAGTCATCTCATGCCATTTGCCGCCTTGTTTGTACATATAGGCCACTTTGTCCGGCATGGTTTGACGTTTTTCGAAAAACATTTGCCCCAAACTCGAATAACGCATACTTCCTCCAATTAAATGAAATACTCCCAAGATTAAAATATACTGGATGTAACAGAATAATGTCAAGATAATTTACGGCGCAAGCGACTAAACCGTTTTTCGAATTCAGACCTTATATTTATGGCGGAATAAGGATTGATTTCCTCCAAAACGCGAATGGCTTTTAAAGCCGTTTGACAATAGCGGACGGCCTGCCGGTAATCGCGTACACGATGTTCGTAATATTTGCAAAGTTCCTGCAAAGCCTTAAAACGATATGCCGTTTCCAAACTAAGCTCTTCCCATAGCTTTACCGCTGGCGTCCATTGTCCGTTGCGTTTGAGAAACATGCTTTTTACAAATTTCAATTTAGAATTTTCGGAACCGAAGCGTTGGATAAAGGCCTTTTCAATGCGTTGAAAATACGCGTAGTCGTTTAATTCGAATGCCAGATCGGCCAGACGCAAAAGCGCATACGCATCATCTGCCGAGCCGGGATTTTCTTCGATTTCGGCTAAACGAAAAAGTAATTGCGCCAATGAATGAATATCACGAATATTGTGTTCAATGGTTTGAACCATTTCATGAATAACGCCCGTGTTCAGAAAAGTGGTGTAGGCGCTCGGGATGAGCCCGCCGGGGATATCAACGGAACGCTCTACACCAAGACGCATGTTTTCCACACTACCCAAGTCGCATCGTTCCTGACTATCCTTCCACACGCGGCGGGCAAAATGTAATAAATCGATGTGAAGCAAATTTTCAAAATCGGTTTGCATGCGGTTTAAAATAGCGCGTGCCTTCAAAAGCGGTAGGTCGTAACTTTTTCCATTGTACGAAATTAAAAAACGTTTGTCCTGTAATAAATTTTTAAGTTCTTTAAAGACAAAATAATCGCGCCCGAAATCCGGCAAAAAATATTGCACAATCGTAAAAACGTCCGTTTCAAAATAACCGAACCCCATTAAAAAGGGATAAGTACCGGCGCCTCCGCTTAAGCCGGTTGTTTCCAAATCAAAGAAAAGACACTGTTCGGGCACAATCGCTTCGCGGAATTGACGTTTGGACAGACGATGTAAGTAAACATCCTTTAAAGGATGTTTACATTCAAAATGATTGCGAATTTTCAAAATTGGCGCCTGCGAAGCGTAAAGTAACTCCGCATTAAAATGTTCGGCCAAAGCTTTTACGGCAGTCGGAATCCGCTCTCGAATCGTTTTTTCCCTCGGCGCAGTATTAGATTCGAGTTTTACCGGATTCCGATAGTATTCCAACTTTTTTTTAATATCCATTCCGTCTGCTTTGCTGTTGAAATTTTAGGTTCGAAAAAAAATACACTTGCCACAGCTTCCCTTTTTGTTAATGCCGCTGGGAGTCTCTCCCTGCTTTCAGTCCAAGCGTAGTTGTTCCAATAGGCGTAAGGCACTTTCCTTTCCAAAAAGCGAATCTTCCAAAGGCGGCCCCGTGCAACTGGGGCAACCGTTCTTGCAAGGGCATTGTTTGATGTGATCCCGAACTCCCCTGAGCACTTCCCTATCAATTTCAAAGACTTTTTTGCTTAAGCCGATACCACCCTGATATTTATCGTAAACGTAAATCGTTGGCCTGTGGCTAAAAGGAGCCCGTACCATAGGCACCACAGAAATATCCGTCACGTCGCACATAATGTACAAAGGAATCAAATTTTTCAGCGTGTAACTTAGCCCCTTTAACCCCTCACCGATGACCGATTCCCTAAAATAAGGATCAACGAAAATTTCATCCGGAAATTCCCACCAAAGCGCAGTTGTTTGCATTTCCAATTCAGGCAAATGCACGCGGCCCATACCGATGTTCTCATGGCTATGAAAACGAATTTTCTTGTAACCGGTCGTTACTCGGCTTACAGCCAGCTCACCGTAAATTTTACGGTATGTGTTTTCCTCTTTTTCTTGCAAAATATCCAGCACTTTAATATTGGTTTTGGTAATGGCATCGGTGTAATGATTCACTTTTACCTGATGCACATAAGCTTTTTTCTCGTCCCAGTCTAACTCGTCTACATGATATTGCACGCCTTCGTGAATGTAAATGGCATCTTTGTGTACCAACTCCGGCGCCGAGAACAGGTCTACCTCACCCAAAACCTGATTGTGGTGGCCGGTATTAATGATAACCACATTTTCCGGACTCGCATTTCGCAGGCTAATTTCATCCGCCGGATAAATTTCGCGCATCCAAAAATATTTTCCGTCGGTTTTACGTAATATATTTTCTTCGACTAAAAATTCGAGTAAATCGCTTGTAATTCCCGGACTGAATTCTTCCCCTTCTTCAAAAGGTAACTCAAATGCGGCGCATTTTAAATGACTCATTAAAATTTGCAAATTGTCCGCATCTATCTGTGCGGTTTCAGGATTTTTGTCAACAAAATATTCGGGATGTTCGATGATGTACTGATCCAAAGGCGAGCTGGAAGCCACTAAAATGGTCAGCGAGGTGCCTTTTCGTCGTCCGGCTCGTCCGGCCTGTTGCCAGGTACTGGCCACCGAGCCCGGATACCCGGCCAGAATGCTAATGTCCAATTGACCAATATCGATGCCCAATTCCAGGGCATTGGTACTCACCACCACCTGAATATCGCCGTTTTTCAACCCTTTTTCAATTTCCCTGCGCTGCCTAGGCAAATAGCCTCCGCGATACCCGCGAATTTTTTCCGGATTTATTTTAAGCTGTTTTGCCACATCGCGCAAATAGGTTAATAAAATTTCCACGCGCAGTCTGCTGCGGGCAAATACGATCATTTGTGCCTGTGTGGGTAATAGGCGGCGTACAATGCCCCGCACTTCATTCACTACCCCCCGTCGAAGCCCCAACTCCCAATTAACCACAGGGGGATTGTAAAACAGAAAATGTTTTTCTCCGCGCGGCGCTCCGTTTTTATCAATCAGTTCTACCGGCTCTGCAATGAGCGCCTCGGCCAATTCTTTGGGATTGGCAATGGTGGCGCTGGAACAAATAAACTGGGGATTGCTTCCGTAAAAACGACAAATGCGTTTTAAACGACGAATCAAATTGGCCAGATGGCTGCCAAACACGCCGCGGTAAGCATGGATTTCATCCAGGACGACAAATTTCAAATTTTCAAATAGTTTGATCCACAAGGTGTGATGGGGCAAAATTCCCTGATGCAGCATATCGGGATTGGTAACCACCAAATGCCCGGCAGAGCGGATGGTGCGCCGAATATCGGCCGGTGTGTCTCCGTCAAATGTAAACGATTTTATATCGGCTTTTAAGTGGGTGACCAAATTTTGCACTTCCCGAACCTGATCCTGTGACAAAGCTTTGGTCGGAAAAAGGTAAAGGGCGCGACTTTCTGGATCGTTTAATAAACTTTGGAAAATAGGCAAATTGTAACTAAGGGTTTTTCCCGAAGCAGTGGGAGTAACGATAACAGCATTCTTACTTTGCATAACGGCATAATACGCCTGCGCCTGGTGGGTGTAAAGCCGATCGATGCCCTTTTCCTTTAAAGCCGAAATCAGTTTGGGATTTAAATCGGCGGGAAATTCTGCAAAACGGGCTTCTTGCTCTTTGAGAGTAAGCCATTTGGTGATGTTTTTCTGAAATTCGGCATCCGAACTCAACTGCCGAATCAAATCGGTTAACGCGGGTTTATCTCTGAATACCATAGCGACCACTTTGGTTTAATTATTTTAATTAAATTAAGGATTTAAGGCGAATGGTTCAAGTTGGGAACCTTGGTGATTGCCTCCGGTACAAAAAATTCAAATCACCAAAGTTTTTTATAGGTTTTTGGCTAAAATTTGTTGTCTTATCTTTTTTTCTTTAAATTCGACAAATTAAAAATTGGAGGTTTTATGGACAAAGATCTTTTGATTGTCGAATACTTACGCATCTACTTTCATTCGCATCCCGAAAAGGTTCCCGATAATCCGGACGAAGCATTCAAATTATTCCAGAAAATGCATAAAAAATACAAAGCCAAATACATAAACGAGTTTAAAGAAAAAAGCGAAAAATACGTGGATCGTTTTTTTGACGGAAAGGATAAGAACAACTATTACTAACTCCGAGGAAACGATAGCGTATTAAAGCAAAGTCAAAATGGCACTGCCGATTAAAATCAGCACGGTTCCGGTGACTGTTTTCAAATAATTTTTTTCGCCGAGAAAAAGAAATCCGTACAACGTGCTTATTAAAACACCGGCCCGTTTAAAGGTAATAACATACGTGACAAAAGCGATGCGAATAGCTGTTAATTGACAAAGAGCAAGCGCTGCGCTCACCACTCCCAGAAAAAATAAAATCCATTTTGTACGAACCGGTAATTTTTTTGCGATTACCGGTTTTTTATGTCGTTTTTGCCAACTTTCCATGAATAGAAACCCAATACCCAAAGCAATGTGAATGGAAGCTCCGTAAAATTCCGGACTGCTTCCCTTTACGGCAATTTTTTCCACACTGGCGGTAATGCTCCAAATAAATGCAACCAACACCATGTACCAAATTCCTTTATCACCGGAATTGACTAAACGGCGCCAACCTTTAAATTGCCTGTCCACAGACGGCAGTTGCAAAACAAATGCGCCAAAAACCACGGTAATAATGCCTATGAATTTTATACGCGTAATCGTTTCGCCTAAAATCAAATAGGAAGTTACCGTTAAAAAAACAGGCGTCAATCCCACAAAAGGCATAATAACCGAAACAGGATATTTGGCAATGGCCTCGAGCAGAAAAGAATATGCCAAGATATTTAAAATCAAACTAACGGAAAAAGCCCAAAAGAATGATGAGAGTTCGGAAGGAAAAGAAGAATGCAGGGCCAAGGGGAAAAGGAAAATACCTGCAAGTAAAAACAGGTATTTAAGAATGGTAGTTTGCTCAACGTATTGCGCGGCTATTTTGAGCAAAATCGATTGAATACCAAAAAAAGTCCCAGTTAGGACGGAGAGAAAAAGCCAGGAATGTAACATAAACGGAGATTATGATTCTTTTGGCAAATCATCTTTTTTACTGCCGACACCGCCAAAAGGAACACCTTTAATTTTGACGTACAATTCTTCGCGGTAAATCTCAACTTCCTTAGGCGCATCAATACCCAACTTAACCTGGTGCCCGCTAATATCAACCACAACAATCCGAATATTTTCACCGATGGTTATCGCCTCTCCTAACCTCCGTGTTAATACTAGCATATCCCCTCCTCCCTTTTGCTTGCACTTTGCCAATTAGGCGCTCGCTTTTCCAGAAATGCGCGAATGCCTTCACTAAATTCATCGGTCTGCCGAAATCGGGCATTTACCTTTGCCAAACGCTCCATATCGCGATTAATACTTTGATAACTAAAATTTGAAAAAAGCTGCTTTGTAACCTCCATAGCCTGAGTCCCGTTTTTCAAAAATTCTTTAATCCGCTCGTAAACGGATTGCCGAATTTGTTCCTTGGCAACAACTTGGTTAATTATACCAAAGGATAAAGCTTCCTCTGCGGAAAGTATTCTTCCGCTAAGTAATAATTCTTTTGCTTTACGTTCACCGATTTGGCGGATCAGGAAGGTAGAAACCAGAGCAGCCACAAAACCAATTTTAACTTCCGGATAGCCAAATTTAGCATCTTGAGTGGCAATAATCAAATCACAAACCGATGCCAATCCGCACCCGCCAGCCAAAGCGGCTCCCTCAACCTGAGCGATTACGGGTTTGGGAAACGTATAAATTTGCAAAAAAAGATGTCCCAACGATTGGGAATCGCTCAAATTTTGCTGAAAATCGAAGTGACGCATTTCCCTTAAATATGCCAAATCCGCTCCGCTACAAAACGCTTTACCCGCGCCCTTAAGAACCACTACTTTAATCTTTGGTTCCTTTTGCCATTCCGAAAAAACGGTCGTTAATTCTTGCACCATCTGCGCGTTAAGTGCATTGCGTTTTTCGGGGCGATTCATAATAATTTCCCCGACACAATTGGCAACATGCGTTATGATGGTCTTAAATTCAACACTCATGTTTGAATGACTCCGGGGTTAAATGGTTCAAATTGCGGAATAAGACTAACGGCAGCCAGAGAAGCAATTAAACGTTCACGCGTTTCTTCCGGCAAAATCAATTCGTCCACCCATAATCGCGCAGCCGCATAACGCGGATCGGTTTGTTCCATATAGGTTTTGGTAATGGATTGCAAAAGTTCTTGTTTCTCTTCATCGCTTAGTTTTTTTCCGGAACGTTCCAATTGACGAACTTTAAGATCCAAAAGCGTATTGGCAGCCTGAGCGCCTCCCATCACGGCATATTTGGAAGTTGGCCAAGAAAAAATAAAATTGGGATCATAAGCTTTGCCGCACATGGCATAATTGCCAGCTCCGTACGATCCGCCGATAATTAACGAAATTTTTGGCACTACCGAATTGGATACTACATTTACCATTTTGGCTCCGGCTTTTATAATGCCGCTTTGCTCAGCTTCTTTGCCGACCATAAATCCGTTTACGTCGTGTATAAACAGCAACGGAATAGTGTTTTGATTGCAATCCATAATAAAACGGGCGGCTTTTTCCGCACTTTCGGTGTAAATAACACCACCAAATTGCGGAGGACGTCCTTTGCGCCGAATGTGCGTTTTTTGATTGGCAATAATACCTACCGGATAGCCGCCGATATGCGCATAACCACAAACCAGCGTTTGACCGTAATCTTTTTTGTATTCGATAAATTCGGAATCATCTACCAAACGGGCAATGATTTCGTGAATATCGTACTCTTGCGTAGGATTAAACGGCATAATTTTGTACAAATCGCTAATGGGATACCTTGGTTCCCGGCTGTCCATTTTCCGGATGGGCGAAGGAGACGGATTGCCCGTTTGACGCACCAATTTTCGGATGTGCTTTAGAGCGGAAGGATCATTGGGTTCCTTAAAATCGACCGTGCCGCTAATTTCCGCATGCATTTGCGCACCACCTAATTCTTCCGCGGAAACTACCTGACCAATGGCTGCTCGCACCAACGCCGGGCCACCCAAAAATAGTCCGCTGCCTTCGGTCATAAGAATTTTATCGGTCATCACCGGTAGGTATGCACCACCGGCCACACACATACCCATAATAGCCGTAATTTGCGGAATGCCTTTGGCACTCATCCGTGCATTCAAATAAAAGACGCGCCCGAAGTCGTCCTGATCAGGGAAGACATCTTCCTGTAACGGAAGAAAGATTCCTGCCGAATCAACCAAATAAATAGTGGGGATATGATTTTTGTAGGCAATAGTTTGAGCGCGAATAACTTTTTTGGCAGTCATGGGAAAAAACGAACCGGCTTTAACGGTTGCGTCATTGGCAATGATCATAACCAAACGTCCTTCAACGTAGCCCAGTCCGCAAACCGTTCCGGCAGCCGGTGCCCCGCCCCACTCTGAATACATCCCATAAGCAGCATAAGTCCCCAATTCGTAAAAAGGACTATTTGCATCGAGCAAATGTTTAATACGCTCGCGTGCTGTTAAGCGATTTTTAGCATGCTGACGATCAATATTTTTTACTCCGCCGCCTAAGTAAATATTTTTTCGTTCGTTAAGGATTTTTTCCTTTTCGGTCTGCCAATAGTGACGATTTTCTTTGGCTACTTCCGAGGCAAAATTGAATTTCGATTCGAGAATATCCCCATTCCTTTTGGTCAAAACACTTCTCCTTTAAAAAACACTATGTAGTCAAAAGAACAAGATTCCATCGTATCCAATAATAAATCAGAATCGAAATTTAATCAAATTTAAATTTTTAATTATTAAGATAACGATTCCTTAATAAACAACGCCGTGCTTTTAATCAAATTTTTGGCTTTAATTGAAAAAGGTAATACATGGTGGTCCGGAAAATAAGACCGATATCGGTCGATTGTTTGATTTAAACTATTTTTTGATATTTTATCGGTTTTGGTAAGCAAAATACAAAACGGACGTTCGTGATATTGCAACCAGCGCGCCATCTCCAGATCATTGTCCATTAAATCATGGCGACTGTCGATTAGCAGGGCGATTAACTTTAATTTTTGTGACTCCGTCAAATAGGTTTCAATAAGTCGCTGCCATTTCATCCGCTCGTTTTTAGGCAACTTGGCAAAACCGTATCCGGGCAAATCCACAAAAAAATATTTTTGATCTACCAAGTAATAATTTATGCCCCTGGTTTTGCCCGGAGACGAAGAAATACGAGCCAGATTTTTTTTCCCTAAAAGCGCGTTTATCAAAGATGATTTACCTACATTGGAACGCCCTATAAAAGCCACTTCTGGATACACGGGTTTGGGAATATCTTGTATCCGCATAATCGTCTTGTAAAATTCCGCTGACTGAAATATCGGTTTCGCCATAATGCCTCATGGATTTTGCCCGAAAACAAAAGAAGAGCTTTTATTTATTTAAAGCTCTTCTTCAAATACACCGTTGCATTTCATCTATTTAAAGATGCGGTAATAATTTTTGTAGTATGTTCTTCTTGGGAACGGCTCCGATAATCTGATCTACCGGTTTACCGTTTTTAAAAATTAGCAATGTGGGGATGGAACGGATTCCGTATTTCATGGAAATTTGAGGATTGCTGTCCACATCCACCTTTCCGATTTTCAATTTACCGGCGTACTCCTGAGCAATCTGATCTACCACAGGTTCTACCATTTTACATGGCACGCACCACTCAGCCCAAAAATCGACCAAAACAGGAATATCCGATTGTAAAACTTCTTTCTCAAAATTATCATCCGTTACGATAACATGTGCCATTTATCCCTCCGATGTTTTTAACTTTATTTTTAATTTTATTTACCTAATTGCACAATGGTAATCATTACTTTAGCGGTTCCGGATCCGATCATTCCCAATGCTTTTGCCGCAGCAAGAGAAACATCCAAAATGCGATTCTTTTTAAAAGGTCCCCGATCATTAATGCGTACCCGTACTTTTTTTCCGTTAGCCAAATTTTCAACTTCAATAATCGTATTGAACGGCAATGTTCGATGTGCGGCTGTTAGGGCCTGCATATTGTAAATTTCGCCGTTTGCCGTGCGCCGCCCATGAAATTCAGAAGCATAATAAGAACATTGGCCTACGAAACGTTGCCCTACATAAAATTTTTTTAACGAACGAACGCTATGTTTGCTGCTGTCCCCTTGCGCAGACGAAAACCGCACGGTTGACGAACAGCCCAATACGTTAAGTAATAGAGCAATGCCAAAGATAATAAAATTTAATTTATTTCGAAAACTAAATTTCATGATCGGAAATTTCTGGTTCATTTAAATTTTTAAATTTTCTTAGTCCCGATAACCTAACGGATTGCTAAAACAAAACATCACCAAAAACAGAATATAGGAAAGAAAAGCAAATGAATACAAAGAATTTTTTAACCCGTTTTACCTGCAAATAGAATACGTTTCTTTCTATTTTATCCTTAAAAGGCAAATAATCATGCTGTTAAAGCGATAAGATCAAATGCAAGTAATGATAATATGAACGTCAGTTTGTTTATGGTTTTTAACCGTTTTGGTGTTCTACTTTTCCGGCACGCAACCCGTTAGCCACCGCAAGCAATTCCGATGCTTCATGAAAAAATACAGCCATGGCCACCGTCAAAATTCCGGCTACGGCTGAAGGAATTAAAGCGGTTAAAACTAGTAAAGAAAAAATGATATTTTGCTTACTTACCCGACGCGCTTTTTTACCCAAAATAAGGGCAAACGGTACTTTGTCCAGATCGTCGGCCATTAAGGCGATATCGGCTGCTTCAATCGCCGCATCGGTTCCTGCGGCCCCCATGGCCATACCTACCGTAGCTCGGGCCAAAGCCGGTGCGTCATTAATGCCATCACCTATCATGCCAACCGAACCGTACAATTTTTCCAAATCTTCAATAGCCTGAATCTTTTCATGCGGTTTTAGTCCGGCCCGCACATCATCAATACCTAACTCAAGGGCAAATGCGTCGGCCGTGCGCGAATTATCTCCCGTGAGCATTGCCACTTTAAGCCCCATTTTGTGTAATCGCGAAATAACCGAGCGGGCATTGGGCCGTATTTCATCACGAACGGCGATCATACCAAGCATTTGATATTCCGTGCCAACAAAAATGACCGTTTTTCCTTGCGCTCGCAATTGGTCCGATTTTTCTTTAACCAGCTTTTCGTTTTGCAAAGCGTCTTTTAACATCTCTGCCCTACCGGCAAAATACAGTTTACCATTTATTCGCGCCTGTGCGCCGTAACCGGTTAATGAACGGAATTCTTCCGCGGCAAAGGCTTTTAGTTTTTCCCGCTCTGCTTTTGCTACAACGGATTTTGCCAAAGGATGCTCGGACCATTTTTCGATGCTGTAGGCAATGCGTAATACTTCCGTTTCAGTTTGCTTAAAGGCGATTATATCCGTAACCACCGGGCGGCCTTTGGTTAAAGTACCTGTTTTGTCAAAAGCAATGACTTTTAATTTGCCTAAATTTTCCAAATGAGCGCCTCCTTTAATCAAAACGCCGCTTCTGCCCGCTTTACCAATACCCGCGGCCATGGCAACTGGCATGGAGATAATTAACGCGCAAGGAGCGGCAGCCACAAGCAAAACAACTGCTCTGGCCGCCCAAAAGGCAACGGAATATCCCAAAAAATAAGGTACAGTCACCATAAGTAAGGCACTTAGCAATACCAACGGTGAATATTTGCGTCCAAAACGTTCGATAAACGCCTGCGCTTTTCCCTTTTGTTCTTGCGCTTCTTCAACTAAATGGATCATTTTGGAAAGCGTATTCTCCCGAAAAGTAGCCGTTGCCCGAACCTTTAACGCGCCATCCAAATTCATTGTAGCCGAAAAAACTTTCATGCCTACTTTTTTATGGACTGGCATGGATTCCCCTGTCACAGGCGCCTCGTTAATATCCGAACTACCTTCGATAATCATACCATCGGTTGGCATGGATTCGCCAGGTTTTACCAGAAAAATATCACCTACTTTTAACTCCTGCGCAGAAATGGTGACTTGTTTGTCTCCTTTTAATAAGCGAGCTTCTTTAGGAACTAAGTCTAATAGTTTACGTATGGAAGCCCTGGTTTTGGCGTAAGTGTATTCTTCCAGTCCTTCGGCAGCGCCGTACAAAACCACCAAAAAGGCGGCTTCATCCCACAAGCCCAAAATGGCCGAACCTATGGTGGCAAAAATCATTAAAATTTCGATGCCAACCTCATGTTCTTTTATCAGGGTTTCCAGCCCTTCTTTTATCCAATGATAACCGCCAAGAACAATGGCCGTAACATAGAGTAAAATCGCTGGTAAGCTTGGCAAAAGGCCCGTACGATAAAAGGCAAATGTCACAAGGCTAATAGCTCCGGCTATTAAAGCATTGCGCATGGGCGGATGGAAATACCATTTACCCTCATATCCGCTTTGTTTTTTTTCCAAAGTCATTTCTTCCTCTTTTCTTTTTTTGTTCTTATGCAACCAGCCAAATCGCTTTACCAGAACCTCATTTTAATATCGCTCGATTCTACTTGTGCAAAACGGTTTCTGCATAAAAAATTATCTTAAACGGCTGCTTCCCCGCGTTCGCCGCTACTAATACGTATGGCATTTTGCACTTGGCAAACATAAATTTTCCCGTCACCGCGCAATCCGGTATGGGCCGCTTTTTCGATGGCTTCGACGATTTCTTCAACCACCGTATTCCTGCAAAATATTTCGATTTTCAAATGACGTACAAAGTCGCTTAACTGTTCTTCCAATGGCACTTCTTCTTTTTGCCTTCCCCGTCCGAATCCTTTTATTTCCATAACGCTCATACCCGTTACATTTTCGATTTTGTGCAAGGCCTGCGTTACGGCATCGAGCTTGTGCGGTTTAATGTAAGCAATAATATGTTTCATAATGCGATTCCCTTAATTTTTTATATTTTTTTGTTTTTATTTAGAATTAGAGACCTGAAACTTTGCTGCGTTTCGTTTCAGGTCCCATTTTCTAACCTAATCCAATTGCGCTTCACTTTGGGTATCGATGGCAAACCATTTGTAAATGGCCGGAATAACCAGTAAGGTCAAAATGGTAGAAGTGACCAGACCACCAACTACTACCGTGGCCAAAGGACGTTGCACTTCACTGCCCACTCCGGTGGCAACGAGCAAAGGAATTAGTCCTAACGCCGTTGTAACCGCAGTCATCAGCACAGGACGCAGGCGCAGCAAGGCACCTTTAACTGATGCTTCGTCAATCGGTACCCCGTCTTTCAGCAATTGATTCAGATACGTCACCAATACCATGCCGTTTTCCAGAGCAATTCCAAACAAAGCAATGAATCCCACGGATGAAGGGACGGAAAGATTTTGTCCGGTTAACCATAATGCCGTCACTCCGCCGACCAGAGCCAAAGGGATGTTAAGCAAAATTAGAGATGTGTTTTTTAGCGATCCGAAGCTGGAAAAAAGCAGAATGAAGATGATAACTAAGGTGACCGGAATAACCACGGCGAGCCGTTTATTGGCTTCCTGTTGCAAGCGAAATTGTCCGCCCCAGGTAACCAGATACCCGGGTGGCAAATCCACCTTAGCGTCAATGGCGTTTTGACCTTCTTCCACAAAAGAACCGATATCACGTCCGGTAACATTGCATTGAATGGTAATAAAACGCTGGCTGTTTTGACGTGTAATTTGCCGTGGGCCGACAATTTCCCGAATATCGGCCAACTGTTCCAAAGGAATGTGTGCGCCCTCGGGTGTTTCGATTAATATTTGTCGAATGGCACTCTCGGTGCTGCGGAATTGCGGCGCAAAACGCACCAAAATATCGAATCGACGCACACCTTCGAATAGCTGACCGGCTACTTCACCGCCTACCGCAGCGCGAATAACTTTTTGCACATCTTCCACATTAATACCGTAGCGCGCAATGGCCTGACGATTTACCTTAATCAAAAGCTGCGGCGTGCCGCTTATTTGATCGGGTTGTACATCAGTGGCGCCTGGTACCCGCCGAATTACACGGGCAATTTCATCCGCTTTTTGTTTAAGCACCTGCAAATCATCACCAAACAATTTTATGGCTAATTCGGCCCGCACTCCTTCCAAAAGCTCGTCTACGGTCATTTGAATGGGTTGTGTAAAATTGGACAATACTCCGGGAATATCACCTACTTCCGCACGTATGACTTCTTCCAGCTCTTGCTGTGTTTTGGCCGAACGCCAGGTATTCTTTGGGTTGAGCAAAATGTACATTTCTGCACTGTTAATAGGATCGGTATGGGCGCCAACTTCACCGCGGCCAATACGTGTAACCACGTGTTTTACCTCCGGAACATTCATCACACGTCGTTCTACAATTTGGGTAATACGCGTACTCTCATTTAATGAAATGGACGGGGCCATGGTCAGGCGTAAAATAATCGTGCCTTCTTGCAAAGTGGGCGTGAATTCAGAGCCCAATCGAGGATAAATGAACACTCCCATGGCCAATAAAAGCAAGGCCAGAGTAACGGCAAAACCACGCCGTTTTACAAAAAAACGGATCAATGGTAAATATATCTTGCTTAATAAGCGCACAATGGCAATCTGGTTTGTAACTGCATTTTTGTTTAATATTTTTTGGGGAGGCCGCATGAATAAATGCGCAAATAACGGGGCCAGTACAATGGCAAAAATTAACGATCCAAGCATGGCCAACGAAACGGTAAAAGCCAGCGGCTTAAATGTTTTACCCTCTACGCCCTGAAGGGTGAACAAAGGTAAAAAAACCACTATAATAATGGTAATGGCGAACAAAATAGGTCGTACTACTTCTTTGGCCGCCCGAGCAACCACATGAATACGCGGCTCGTCCGTACGCGAAGTACGCAACATGCGATCCACATTTTCCACCATAACAATAGTGCCATCTACCATCATGCCAATGGCAATAGCCAAGCCTCCGAACGACATAAGGTTAATCGAAAGCCCCAGATATCGCATGCCGATAAAGGCGAATAAAATGGAAAAGGGAATGGATAACGCGACCACAACGCTTGGCCTAACGGAACCCATAAAAATAATCAACACCAAGGCAACCAAAATAATCCCTTGCAACAGGGCGTCGGTAACGGTGTTCACCGCTGCTTCAACCAGTGATTTTTGCTGGTAATAAGGTACAATACGTATGCCGTCGGGCAACATCTTATTAATTTCGGCCAGTTTCCGCTCCACTTTGCCGATTACCGTAGATGAATTACTTCCGTAAAGTTTAACTACCATACCGGCCACTACTTCTTGGATGCCGTCACGGGTTTGTACTCCCCGACGAACCGCTCCGCCAATTTTCACATCGGCTACTTGCTTTAAAAAAATAGGTGTGCCATCTTTAGTCTTAATAACAATGTTTTCGATGTCCTTTTTGTTTTTGACCAACCCCACCGAACGTACAATGAATTCTTCGGCGTTTTTTTCGATAAACTGGGCACCTACATTCAAATTGTTGGTTTCCACCTTTTCAATAATATCCTGAATCGTCACATCGTAACGAAGTAAGGCGTTGGCCCTCACACTCACCTGAAATTGCTTTTCCCAACCGCCAATGCCCAGCACTTCGGTTACTCCGGGCACCGTTTGCAATTGGTATTTTATCAACCAATCCTGAATGGTGCGTAGCTCTGTCAAGGAATATTGACCGGTGGTATCATCCAAATAATAAAACAGGATGAGCCCCATTCCGGTGGAAATCGGTCCCATTTGCGGATCGCCAAATCCTTCCGGAATTTGTTCCCGCGCTTCTTGCAATCGTTCGTTCACTACTTGCCTGGCAAAATAAATATCGGTGCCGTCTTTAAAATAAATATTAACAACCGACAAGCCGAAATTGGAAACCGATCGAATGGTTTCCAAATTCGGCAAACCGTTCATGGCTGCTTCCACGGGAAAGGTAACGTACTTTTCTATTTCTTCCGGTGCCAATCCTTCGGTTTCGGTAAATACCTGTACCAAAGCGGGCGAAACATCGGGAAAAGCGTCAATGGGAAGCTGCTTGTAACTGAACCAACCACCCGCCATAATCAGAACAGCCAGCGAAAGCATTAACAGCCGATTGCGTAAAGAAAATTCTATGATTTTGTTCATCTGTTTATTCTCCTGAATTTTGGGCCGCCACATATTTCCAAAGCGTGCGAACTTTTGGATTGCGAAATCGGCCCCCGTTAATTTGCTTAAACCGGTTCGCAACTTTTTTGCGATAAAAGGGCTAAAACCGATTTTTCGGAATGTGTACAGCTATTGGTTTTTAGTGGCCGTGCTCTTCCCCAAACTCACTTTTTTCCATTTCCGCCTTAAGCACAAAGCCATTTTTACTGACATAGGTTTGTCCGGAACGCAAACCGTGAACAATTTCCACCAGCGAATCGTTTTCCCGTCCAATGTGCACCGGCTGCGGCTTAAACCCTTTACCGTCTTTTACAAATACCACGGTATTTCCATTTATCGTTTCCAAAGCGGTTTTAGGCACAGCTAATTTTACCCGCAGGTTCTCCGTTTCAATACGGCCGGTAACAAATAGGCCCGGTTTCCAAATGCCGGTTTTGTTTTTGAGTTCAACCCGTGCTACCGCTGTACGCGTAACCTCGTCAATAACTGGTGCAATGTAACTTACTATGCCTCGTGCTTCAGGAATGCCTTTTCCCGCGGAAATGATAACAGATTGCCCGACACGTACATAAGGCAAATCTTTTTGATATACCTGCAAATAAACCCACACTTTACCCAAATTGGCTACAACCAAACCGTGCTTGCGATCGTCTACCATTTCGCCGCGGGTCATGTGCATTTCAATTACTGTTCCGTTAATTAACGATTTCAGTGCATATTCGGACATGCTTTCGTTGCTTTCGATGATAGCCAGCGTTTCACCCTTTTGTACCTTGTCCCCCACGGTTTTACGTACTTCTTTTACAATTCCGGGAAAACGGGGATGAATATGGGCCAAATTGTCGGGCGGAATAACGACTTCGCCTGGCAATGAAACATATAGTTTTAATTTTCCCGGAGCTGCCACTGCGGTTTCTACACCGAATTCTTGCATTTCCTGTGCTGTAATTTGCACCGATTGATCTACATCATGGTGCTCTTCTGGTTGCCGACCTGTTATTTTTACACTTTGGTCCGCTGAGCCGCATTGCCACAACAACACTGTAATAATCAGGATTAAAAAAAGGGTTAAAATCGATTTATCTTTTTTCATTACTATTTCCTTTGTTTTGTTAATTTTCTTATTAATTTTGCGTTTTTAAGACATGGCGCATCATTCTAAATTTTCCGGTATACGCCCTGTTAAAAGCTCGATTTGTGTTCTTAGGCGATGGTATTCCAGTAAATTTTGTAAATAGGCCTCACGTGATGAAAAGAGGGTTTTTCGTGCTTGCAGCACATCCAAAAAGCCAAATTTGCCCTGCCGGTAACCTGCGTTAATGATCTCAAAAGCCCGCTTGGCCTGTGGAATTATCTCATATTTTAATGCTTGTAACAAGGCAAATACCGATTGCAATTGCCGATAATCAGAGAACAGGGCGTTTTGCAAAGCCACCCGATAGGCTTTTTTTTGCAATTGAATTTGTACGGAGCGAATTTGCGCTTCCTTTTCCACTCCCTGATTGCGATTAAAAACTGGCAAAGGCAAAGAAATTCCGGCTACAAAAGCACGATCGCCGCTATCGTTAAACCGCCTCCATCCTACCCGAATTATTGCATCGGGAATGCGTCCGGCCTGTGCCAGAGTTCGTGCAACTTCCTGCTTTTTACGGGCTGTTTCAAAACGCAATAAGCGTGGATTTTTATGCAATGATTTTTGCAAAACTTCCCATTCGGGTAAAGGCGCTACCGGATCAAGTTTACCAATGGCTTGGGAAAACAAAGCTGTTTCCACTCCCCAAAGGGAGGCCAATTTTTGCTTGGCTATTTGCAGGAATTTTTCATTTTGCAACACGTTCATTTTGGCTTGCGCCACTTCTACCGTTGCACGTGAAAGTTCCGCTGGCGAGAGCCTACCGGCTTGTACGCGCTTGCTAATGTGCTGCTTAAAACTTTGCGCCAAATTCAGAATTTCGTTGTAAAGAGCCATTTTTTTTTGAGCGGTAAGCACTTCGTAAAAAGCGGTAACCACATTTGCAAATATTTGTAACTTTTGCCATTCAAAATCCCGAAAAGCCAATTTTGCGTTTAGCTTGGCCAATTGAGTTCTTTTGGTCCGTTTGCCACCCAGTTCGATTAATTGCCCCAACAAAAGCGTGGTTTCGCTTGCCTTGAATGCACGTAACGCTCCGCTACCAGCAAAGTTTTCCGCCTCAAATTCAAACTCGGGATTGGGCCACAAAGAGGCCTGAAGCGTTGCTGCTTCGCGAGCGCGAACTTCCAAGGAAAAAGCATTAAGTTGCGGATTCTGTTTTAATGCCAAATGCAGTGCTTTTGTAAGCGTCACTTTACCTTTCGGATTTTCCGTTACATCGTTTTTACTTTGGCTTGCTTCTGTCCGGTTTGACAGCCGTATTGTTTGTGCATTCTGCGCATAAACAACAGATGCATGAAGACTGAAAATAAGTAGCAAACTAACAGCCTTTTTGCTTGAGAAGATCATTATGGTTCTCCTTATTCGGTTAGATCGTTCGAACTTAATTATCTGTTTAAACAGTATGTTAAAAGGAAACGGCCGATTTTTCCGTCTTAAAATAATTCAACTCGATTTAAAGATATCGTGCTGTTTTACATGCTCTTTTCCTGTCTGCCTTGGCATATAGAAAAAAAAATTCGGAAAAATCGGTTGTCGGAGGGATTGGAATCAAATAAGGAGAACAACGCTTTGTAATGCGCGTCGGAAGGTAAAAGCTTGCGGGAAATTATTGCTATGAGGCAAAATTATTAAAGGCTGAATGTTTGTTTTGCTTGCAAGTACAATTGAATAAGTCTGAAAAAAACGAACGGGATGGTTGCCTGAAAGTACGTGTTGCACATGTCGAAACAAGGGCACATCGGCACAATTATCGCCGTGGTAATTGTGTTGTAATCGGCTAAACGCAACATCGGGAATGGCGGAATGGGTGCATTCGGCTGAAGTGCCTTTTATTTCGAGTTGCACATGATCTTGGGAAACGCAAAGCACCAGTTTCGGAACAGAAATGGGCAGCGTAAAGGTTTGCAAAAGAAAAAGCGCACTAAAAACGATGTTGAAAAATTTTTTAATCATTATTTACCATTATGTTACGTTTGAACGATTGTTCAAATATAACTCATAAAATAGTGGCAAACAAATTTTTCTTTTACCGCCATCCGAATCAAGGAGCCAATCCTGTGTGGCAATCGGTACAAAGGCTGGTTTTCCATTCCTGATCGATATCCACCGGATGCTTAAATTCTAAGCCCTGCCCCGCGCGGGCATATTCGATGGCACCGTCCTTACCTTGGAAATTAATGATATGGCACAAATTGCAATCTTTGGAAATCACATTACCCTGCTTGCTTTTGTGACTATCATTATGGCAACGAAAGCATCCGTTAAATTCCATATGCCCGATATGGCTGGGATAAGCACTCCATTTAACTTTCATATCTGGAAAAATATTTTGCGAAAAATATTTGCGAATACCAGCGGAGGCTTTTTTAATCAGTGTGGGATTTTGATCGGCAATCTCGGGATAATTCTCCTTGTAAAATTTCCACAGCGAAGAATCGATGTAAGCCAGAGCCGATTCCATGGTCGGCAAATCCTTGGCCTCGTCGCAAAGCTCCATGGCTTGGGCTTTGATTTCGGGAAGTGACGGCGGAATAACTTCGGCTGCCATGGCCTCATTGATGAAGTAAGCGGGAGGCTTATATTGATGTGACGGACGATTGTGGCAATCCATACAATCCATCGTGCGGATTTCCGCTTTTTGCAAATCGTTTTCGGACAGAGGATTCTCGGAATCCTGAAAAATTTCAACTTTGCCCGTTTTTAAATTGGTCATGCGTACCCATGGGATTTCCAGACGTTTTTCATCAGCAGCAATATATTCAACGCGAATATCCGGATTGATGTGCCAGTGAATTCCTTTTTGTAGTCCCAGAGCAGAATGCTCCGCACCGATTTTCATAATGAGTTGGATACGCCAGCGCGTGTTTTTTTCATCCGACAGATAATGGTACTTAGTTTGTAACTCACGAGCAAAAAATTTCTGTGGCCAGTGGCATCGTTCGCAGGTTTCTCGAGCCGGTCGCAAATTATGAATAGGCGTCGGAATGGGTTTGGGATATAGCTTAAACGTTACGGAATAAACCTGATATAAGCCGGATAGTTTGGAACGCACATACCAGTCGGCCCCTTCGCCCACATGACATTGTACACAGGCCACACGGGCATGGGGCGATTGCTGATAGGCTGTGTATTCCGGATGCATCACGCTGTGACACAGTTGGCCACAAAATTCCACCGACTCCGTAATTCGAAAAGCCTGATAGCTACCTACGGCGGTTAAGAGAATAAAAACGGCCGTCCCGCCGATAAACATAAAAACCGCATGGCGGTGGGCAGGCAAATTTAAATCGATTTTTGGCCAAGGCGCTTGTAAGGTACGTTTCCGCTTGTGAGTAATAAACATACCTATCGGTATTAGGATTAAGCCGAGGACCAATAAGCCTGGTAACAAAATAAAGGTAATCATACCCAAGTAGGTTGCCCTGGCATCAATTAAAGAAGAAATGATGAAAAGGAATAAAATTAAAAACAGGCTGACAATGGAAATCATAACTCCTGAAACTGAAATCCAATTTTTGGCCGAATCGGGCACTTGTAGACGCATAGCTTTCCCTTTCTGCGAAACGAAAAAATATATTTAAGCAAAAACCTCAAGAAGTTTAAACATTCCCGCCGGAAACATCAATTGTAAAAAGTAAAAATGAAAAAATTTTCATATTTCGGGTTGTCTGTTTGATAGGAAAAGCCAAGTACGGAATACTCAATGCATTTTATTTAAAGGGCGAATTACTTGCCAAGCGTTGCTTAAAGTCGAAATGCCTTTATCTTTAAACGTCTTTCTTTTTAAGCGGTTTTTTGACGGGTACCGGTTCAGAGGGGGCAAGGGCTGCAGAATCTTTCGAAGATTTATGCCCGGGCTGAGCTACAGCAGTTGCCTGTTGCGGTTTTATGCCTGTTTGTTCCGGGCGTGCGCTTTTACCGGTCTTTATGGGGATATTTTGCGCCTCGGTTTGTTTTTTGGGTTCGGGCGGAGGCGGAGCAACCTTCTTTTTTGCAATCATGGCAAATTTGGATTTCGGGTATTCTCGAATAACCTTATTATAAGCCTTAACCGCCTTATCCACATCCTTGATGTAATGCTCATAAATATAGGCAATGGCATAGCGGGATTTTTGCGCCCAAATGCTTCCCGAGTCTTGTTCGGCAATTTGCCGGAATAAGCGTATGGCCTGTGTATAATTTTGTCGGTCCATTAAATCTTCTGCCTCATCATACAAGGTTCTGAATTGGGAGACTTGCTCTTCAGGCGTTTTTTTAACGCTAATGCCTAATAATTTTTTTCCGTAAACCGTATCCGGATAGCGCTGGATAATGAGTTGTTTTAGCGAATCGGCCTTTAAACTATCGTGTTTTAAATCGTGATAAATAAAATAAAGTGCATAAAACGCTTTGGGCGTTAAAACGGAATCGTTTTTAAACAAGCGGATAAAATTCGAATATGCATGGGCGGCACTGTCGTAATTTTGGTATTTTAATAAAAAATATTCGCCAAGCCCAAAGGAATTTATTTTAAAACTTTTGCGTACTTGTTCGGCCGAACGATTTACGGCTACTTTTTTCACTTTTTTCTTTATTTTGGCTTGCGCTAATTTTAAGCTATCGGATTTGCTTTTGGAAAATTCAGTGGCCAAATTTTTATTCCCTTTCTTCTCCGTTGTCGTTGCTTTTTGGGCATTATTAAACATCCGATCTTGTTCCTTAATGCCGGTGTTCAAATCTGTCAACCGTTGCTGTTCGCTCGAATCTACGGCCACACTATCGCCAGCCACAACCATGCTGTCGGTCAGTGAAGAATCGCCGTGTTCCAATTTAAAAATATCGCTGCGGTCTTTGCGCAATTGATCGCGGATGCGTAAATATTCTGCCAACAACTTGGCCTTTGCTTTGGCTTCTTTGGCTACTTCTTCTTGGGATTTAATATTTTTTACTTTATCATAATAAACTTTGGCCGAATCAAGGTTTCCGTACTCAAATTCGTACAATTGTCCCAAGTAATAATAGCAAAGCGAAGCGCCCTCAGAACGCGGGTATTTGCGGATTATTTCATAATAATAATCGCGGGCGAAATCGGTTTGTCCCTGAATTTCATAAAGATTGGCCAAACGGGTTTCAATAAGGGAATATTGCTTTTTAAACCGCTGTGAGCGTAGCATTTTCTTTAGAATCATTTCCGCTTCGTCGTAACGTTTTAACTCGATTAGCGCTTCCACTACTTTGGCCTTTGCCTCGTATTCGCGGATGGGCGGAATATCCAGTTTGCTTAACCTTAAAAACGAATCAATAGAATTATCGTATTCCTCCAAATTGTAATATGCTTCCCCCATCATAAACAGGGCATCGCCTTTCATGCCATCGTCTCGTGTTATGTCGATACATTTTTGCAAATATTTTATGGCATTCGGGTAGTCTTCCTGATCGTAATACAATTCACCCAAAATGTAAAAAGATCTGGCTGCTAAATGTCTTGGCAATTTTTCGGATAATAAGGTATTCAAAATATTAAGCGCATCATCTTTGCGGTTTTCGGCAATATAGGTTCGTGCCAGCCAAAGCTTGGCTTCGGGAATATGTTCGCTGCGCAAATATTTTTGTAGGAACTGAGTCAAAGTCCGTTCGGCTTTGGTGTACTGGCCTAATTGGTAATACGATTTACCGATTAAAAGCAACGCATCATCTGCATATTTGTTGCTATCACCGTAAATTTTAATCAGTTTCCACGATTTTTCTATGGCTTTTTGATATTTTTGTTTGATATTGCCGCTAAGTCTGCTGGAGCTTTTGGTTTTTTTTTGTGCCTTTACTGCCTGATCGTAATTAAGCTTGGCATTAAAAAACGTATTGTAATAGGCACAACTGCCCATAAACAAAAGCACGATTAAAAACAAACCATATTTTTTCGGGAATTTCATAAGCACCTGTTTATTGAATCTTTTCCAAAAGAAGCACTATGGCCGTTAAAAGTTTGGCCGGGTTTCCTTCGATCATTTCATCCATGGCCGAAGAAAACTCGGATTGTTGTCTGTTAATTTCCAAAAGATAAGCTCCGTTTGCTTTGGCGATAAATGGCAACGCTTTAATATCTTTGTTGGCATCGTTAAACCCGGCCGTAACAAAAACTTCGGCTTCGGCAGAAACACGTTGTGCTTCTTTGAGTTTTGCCGCATCGGGCATTTCTTTTTCCTGAAGAACATCCGGCAACACATCTCCGCTACCACATTCGGGACAAATAGGAAGCAAAGCATCCTTTTGTTCAAAAACATGGTTGCATTGCAGGCAACGGTTTCTAAACAAATTACCTTTTAATTCAATCAATTTTCTATTTCCTGCCAGCACATGTAACCCGTCGATCGAGGTGGTAATTAACGTAAAGTCTTCGAATCGATGTTCCAAATCGACCAATGCATAATGCCCCAAATTCGGCTTACGCCGGGCATATTTTTCTCTGGCCCGCGCAATACTTTGCCAGAATTCTTCGGGATTTGCATCACGCTGTTCTTTGAAAGAAAACTTTTGGCGTGTAAAAATGTTCCCAGAAATTGAATCGTCTGTTTTTAACCGATTACCCGTTAAAAAAACAATCTGAGACGCTTTTACAAATCGCTGAATAAATTTATTCGATAACATATTAAACTCAATGCCTTTTTTAATCCCTTTTTCAATTTTAATTCAATCCATGAACGCATTGTTTAACGAAACTATGATAATCAATTCGATCAAAAACTCTTTTACTTTACCTGATAAACACAGGCGGATAAAAATCAAAGCATTTTCAAACGAACTGTAAAATGGCGCAAAAATTCGGGTTCATATTCAATGGTAAACCCTCTAAGTTTTTCCCGATCGCGATAAATTTTCGTCAAGGCTTCGGCAACGTATTGCATGTGCATATTGGTGTACACGCGACGCGGAATAGCCAAACGCACCAATTCAAGGCGGGGCGGAATCATTTTACCTGTTTCGGGATCTTTTTTGGACATCATCAAGCTGCCAATTTCTACAGCGCGAATTCCGGCCCTTTTGTACAGTTCTACCACGATGGCTTGTCCGGGAAATTGCTCCGGAGGAATATGCGGCAGAAACCGTTTGGCATCGATGTACACAGCATGCCCACCTACGGGTTTAACGATAGGAACGCCTTCTTTATCCAGCATTTCTCCCAAATAGCGTGTTTGATTAATTCGAAACCGCAAATAATTTTCATCCAACACTTCCTGCAAACCACGCGCAATGGCTTCCAAGTCGCGACCAGCCAAACCGCCATACGTCTTAAATCCTTCGATTAAAATAAGCATATTGGTAATACGCTGAGCCCAATTATCATCATTCATGGCTAAAAAACCGCCAATGTTTACCAGTCCGTCTTTTTTTGCACTCATCGTACACCCATCGCCATAACTAAAAAGTTCCCGAGCGATTTCAAGAATCGATTTATTACGGAACTCGCGTTCTCTTTCCTTAATAAAATAACAATTTTCGGCAAAACGGCAAGCGTCAAAAAAGAAAGGAATGCCGTATTTGTGGGCTACATCGCTTACTTGGCGAATGTTATTCATAGAAACCGGCTGGCCGCCACCGCTGTTATTGGTAATGGTTATCATAATTACTGGGATACGTTCTTTGCCGTATTTTTGTATGGCCGCCTCCAATTTATCTATATCCATGTTACCTTTAAAAGGATGAGGATTGCTCGGATCGAGTCCTTCGTCAATCACACAATCCAAAGCCGAAGCTCCGTGGTATTCGATATTGGCGCGGGTGGTATCAAAATGTATGTTACTGGGTACCACATCGCCTTTTTTTAAGATATTGGAAAAAAGAAGGTTTTCGGCTACGCGCCCTTGATGCGTGGGAATAATATTTTTAAAACCGAAAATATCACGTACGGTTTTTTCAAAATGGTAATAATTTTTACTACCGGCATAGGATTCGTCGCCAAGCATCAAGCCGGCCCATTGATTGTCGCTCATGGCCGAAGTGCCCGAGTCGGTGAGCAAATCGATATAAATGCTTTCGGCCGGAATTGAAAAAATATTGTATCCTGCTTCCCTGATTAATGTTTCCCGCTCTTCCTGAGAGGTAATTTTAATGGGTTCCACAACTTTAATTCTGAAAGGTTCGGCAGGAAAACGCATAACTATCTCCTAATTGAAATTTATTCTGTAAGGAATTGTTTTCATCCAAAGTGTATTTTTAACGAATAGCCCTTTCGCTATCCGGATCGAAAAAATGTAATTTTTCGGGATGTAACGCCAGCTTAACCGTATAACCGACTTTAATGGATTCTTTGGGTTGCAGCCTGGCGCTTAAGCTTGTTTTTCCCTTTTTAAGATAGGCATAGGTTTCGGCACCCATGGGTTCAACCACTTCAATTTCCGATTCCAAGGCAGGAAAGGTTTCGTGTAGCCCAGGTTCAAAAATTTCAAAATGTTCCGGACGTACACCTAAAATTATTTCCCTTTTGGAATACGTTTTTAGGCGTTGTGCATGGATATTGGTCAGTTTGATTTGCAGATCGTTTGTTTTAAAATACAATTCTCCGTTACGGTGCAATTCTCCGCGAATAAAATTCATTGCGGGGCTGCCAATAAAACCGGCCACAAACAAATTAACGGGTTTGTTGTACAATTCCAGCGGTGCATCTACCTGCTGAATAACACCGTCTTTTAGCACCACAATCCGGTCGCCCATAGTCATAGCTTCCACCTGATCGTGGGTTACGTAAATCATTGTAGTTTTAAGACGTTTGTGTAACTTATTGATTTCAATGCGCATTTGCACGCGCAATTTGGCATCCAAATTACTTAATGGTTCGTCAAATAAGAATACTTGCGGTTGGCGCACAATGGCTCGTCCCACGGCCACACGTTGCCGTTGCCCGCCCGAAAGAGCTTTGGGTTTGCGATCCAAATAGGCCTTAATTCCCAGCAATTCCGCCGCTTGCGTCACTCTTTTTTCAATTTCGGCTTTGGGGAATTTGCGTAATTTAAGCCCGAATGCCATATTTTCATAAACCGTCATGTGCGGATATAGCGCATAGTTCTGAAAAACCATGGCAATATTACGATCCTTAGGTGAAACATTATTAACCACCTTGTCTCCGATATAAATTTTTCCGGAGGTTATATCTTCCAAACCTGCAATCATGCGCAATAAAGTAGATTTACCGCAACCGGAGGGGCCCACAAGTACGACAAATTCGGTATCGTTAATCTTCAAATTGGCATTTTTTATAGCCGTAACTTTATTATCATAAACTTTGGAAACATCTTCGAGTGTAACTGAAGCCATTATTTCCTCCAAATTTTAGTTTTGGTAAGGGCAAACAAAAAGAAATGTCTGTCCTGTTTTAACATTTCCCGCGCCAGACTTTTACCGGTACCAAAGCAAAAATAACGTTGGCACAAAAGTGATCAATGAAAGTCCGGCTACACAAACCGCATGGAAACTGCCCACGTGCATTGACAAATAATCAAAATAAAATTTATTTTTAAGCGTATTACGCTTTTTATAAATCAACAAAAGAAAAAGCATACTACCTATGCCCAAAAATAAAACGGAAATCCCGCCGATCACCGCTAAATATAATAAGGAATCATTTAGTATAAAACGGATATCCGGTGCCCAAATCGGCAACTGATTGTTCAGTAAAAGAAAAGAAAAAAGCAAGACAATCAAATAACTTACGGAAATTCCCGTAACGGTTACAGTGGATTTTCTGTGCCTTGAGGTAATGTAAAAAATAAAATAAACAATTAGGGAAAGCCCTAATCCCACTGCAAGCCATAATTGCTTAACGGACAAAGATGGGCTGGTAATTACCAAAGTTCCCTCTTTGATGTTTTCCGATAAAAGCCTAAAAATAAACCATTGGTAGGTAAGCAAACCGATAAAAAAATCGAAAAATAAAAACAAAATGAAATAACGCATAATTTTTGCTACCCAATAATTTTGTACCTCGGATTTAAAACCGAAGCGTACGGAAAGCAGCATTGCAAAAAATAGCAAAACGAAAACGGCAAAAAGCTGATAAAGGATAAAGACAAAAAAGGAAAGGCTTACGGGATAGGAAACAATGAAATGATTAAGTGAAATTCCACTTCGGATCAAAGTTACGACTTTAAGCAGAATAATAAGTAACACTAAAAAAAGTACGATGTTAGATAACGATTTTTTTAATAATTTTTTTTCATGGTCAGTATTTAGGGAAAAAATAGCCTTGCCTCCCCAAATAACAAGGCCTAATAAAAGCCAATTAAAAATACTGGCAATAAAAAACAAATAATCAAATAACAAGGTTTCCCTCGCTTTATTAGCTAATGCTATTTAAAAATTCCGGCAAAGATGGCATGTAGTTTTGTGATCGCCTCGTCTACTGCCGTTTTATCAACAATCAGCGGCGGCACAAAACGCAATGTATTTCCTCCGGCCACGTTAAATAGCAATCCGTGTTTGTAGCATTCGGCCATTAGGTCCGGCGCTTTTTCTCCCACTTCCATCCCTAACATCAATCCTTCGCCGCGTACATCTTTAACAATGGCCGGATATTGGCTGGCAAAGGCCTCAAGTTGCTCCTTAAAATATTGCCCTGTTGCCAAAATTTTACTTAAAAACTCGGGCTGCTTTACAATTTTTACTGTCGCCAACCCAGTGGCACAAGCCAGCGGATTGCCGCCATAAGTGGTGCCATGTTCGCCACGTTTTAAGACACTGCTTAGTTTTTCATTTAAAACAAAGGCTCCTAAAGGTAAGCCGCCGCCCAACCCTTTTGCCGTGGCAATGGCATCGGGCATAACTTTCCGTTTTTGATAATAATAAAAGGTACCTGTTCGCCCCACACCGGTTTGTATTTCATCGGCAACGACCAAATAGCCAAAACGATCTCGACCATCGTAAATGGCGTTTAATAAATCTTCGGATATGGGACGGACACCGCCTTCTCCCATTATGCCTTCATAAAAAACCGCCAAAGTGTTTTTATTAATCGCTTTCGCAAACGCCTGCGCATCGTTTGCGGGAACCGATTTGATGTGGGGCAAAAGAGGTAAAAAGCTTTGCTGATATTTAGCCTGCATGGTAATGGAAAGGGCGCCCAAACTTCTTCCATGGAAACTTCCTTCAAAAGCAATAATTTCAGATTTATGATGTTCGCGCCCCCATTTTTTTACAATCTTCAGTAAACCTTCAATGGCTTCGGTTCCGCTGTTGCTAAAAAAAACCTTTGATAAGCCGCTTTGTTGCACCAGTTCTCGAGCCAACTCAACTTGAACATCCTGAATGAAATAATTGCTTAAATGTAAATTGCGATTTATCTGTTTGACAAGCGCCTGCTGTATAGCCGGATGTTGATATCCCAACGCATTAACGGCAATTCCGGCTAAAAAATCCAAATAGGCACGGCCGTTTTTATCGTATAAATAAACGCCTTTTCCGTAATCGACATCTATGGGAAACGGTTTGTAAATATTTAACAGATACTTTCGAGCTTGTTCGAACAAATCCATCATTATTTTTCCAGCAAAATAATTTGAGCTTTGGCGTCATCAACACGTTTGGAATTTTTGTACTTGGCAATAATTTTTTGAAAAACTTCAATCGCTTTATCCTTCATACCCGCATCTTTGTAATTTAATCCGGCCAAATACAAATAATTAGCCGCCTCCACAAAATTAGGGGCCGTTTTCTGAGCCTTTAAATAATTTTCGGCTGCTTCCTTGTGAGCACCTCGATGCTCCAAACAGGCGGCGTAGCCAGCATAACCAGAAGCCAGTAGAATTTTACTGCCACCATACGAAGCGATGAACTTTTTGTATTCTTTCTCGGCCATATCATATTTTTGTGCCTGAAAATCCAAATTGGCCAGTAAAAAATAGCCCTGATCGGCAGCATCGGTTCCCTCATAATTCTGAATTAATTGATTTAAAAACGCGCGTGCTTTGTTTGTATGCATGCTCTGCATTTCTATTTGCGCTTTTCCCAAAAGAACTTCAGCCTCATGCAGGCGTTGGGCCCGATGATTTAGAAACAGCCATATTAAAATGGCCAATACCACTACGGCACCGGCAATATAGGTTATTTCTTTCGTATGTTCTTCAAAATAGCTACGGGCCAGCAACGCGGTTTCGA
The DNA here is from genome assembly GCA_964598255.1 of uncultured Caldithrix sp. Classification (GTDB taxonomy): domain Bacteria; phylum Calditrichota; class Calditrichia; order Calditrichales; family Calditrichaceae; genus Caldithrix. The sequence goes on from CAZRBA010000061.1 coordinate 32,264, forward strand.
CGAATTTATCCTCTTTCAGGTTCTTTTTGGTCACCCTCTTTTTCTGTGGTTTCAACATGCCGTCACTCCTTTAATAACAATTCTTTGGTCTTAAAGTTTAAATGTCTAAAAATTTTCAATTTAATCCGAATTAAAAGTTAGAAATTTAAGGATAGAATACAATAGAATCAAATGGATTTTAAAGCTACGGGCAAAACAAAAACACAAGGCGAATAAGTTGTTATGAATGCGTGCGCGATTTTATCTGTTTATCCCAATAAATTCGGAAAGGAATTTTTTTTAACCGAAGTGTTTATTTGTGCGCCATAACAAGAATGATCCCCAATTCCGGCCTTGTATTTGATTCACTCGAGCTACGTTTGTAAATTTTCCAAACAAATTAATCTTCAACGTAGGTATCGGAGACTTACATGTTGCGTAACATTTTACTTATTCTTCTGTTCTCTGCATTGCAACTTTTGGCAGTTAACCCTTTTGCTTTGCAAAACGGACAACAATATTTGAAGCTTTCGCCCGACGGCCAATGGCTTACCTTTGATAAAGCCGAGCAACCAGGGCTGTATTTGGTTAATTTAAAAAACGGTGCTTCTATTAAAATTGCTTCCGGTTTTGGCATAGCCCAATTTGCACAATGGGCACCTAATAGCGATTATATTGGCTTTAAAATGTTTGCGCAAAGCAATAATGAAGTCTGGCAAATACCATGTTTGTTCGATATTGCACGGCAAAAAATAATTCCTCTACACCAACCCGTACCATTGGCCGGTGTACCGGCTCTTGATTCCCATAACCATGTTTTTTTTGCCGTTGGGTCCACTGTGTACGAAACCGATGTAAACGGAACAATTCGGGAAACATTTAATTTACCGGACTACGCCAATTTAACGCCTGTTTCCCGCAATGGCCGTTGGCTGGTTTACAATAATGCGCAAGATCGACTTTTCCTTTTAGATTTACAAAGTGGCATGCAAAAATCATTGAATTTAACCGAGGGAAATTATTTTAATCCTTTATGGAATCCGCATGAATCTATTCTGGCCGTTCAAACGTTTTCCGGTAAAATACAAATTTTAGATATTTTAACGAATCGGGTGATTTTTGAAACATCTGGAACGGAACCGGCCTGGTCTGCCAATGGGAACAAACTGCTATTTGCAAAGAAAACAATCATCGAAACCCAATCGGTTGAAAACAGCGATTTATTCTCATTTGATCTTTCCAATGCCTCGCTCGTGCAATTAACCAAAACACCCGAGGTTTTTGAAGACTTTCCCGCTCTCTCTCCACGGAATGTTATTTATTTTACCATGCATACGAAAAAATCCGAGGGAATTTTTAGCAGATCGATTTTAAATTCCGAAAACAATAAGGCAAATTTTTCAGCCACAGCGCACAAGTTAAAAATTACGCGGCAAAGCGAAATTTTCGGGCCGCGCTTTTCAAACCTTCCTCAGTCTCTCCGGAAAACCACTGCCTACAGTTTTGACATCCCTTACGTGCACCAATGCTTCGATTCGCCGGAATGGTTTAACGGATGCACGGCCTGCGGAGGGACGGCGGCCATCATGTGCATTGCCTATTACCATATTTTACCCGAACGTCCGCGTAAAGTTTACGATCCCTTTTATCACATAACGAAATACGGCGATTACATTGCAGAAAAATATACGTACAACGGTTTTACCTTTGATATTTGGGCGTATGACCGTGATGGTGTCAAAGGTTATGGCGCTTTTGGTTTTATTGTTCGCCACGGAAGCGAAGCCTGGGCCGATACCAAAGGATTCATGGCCGAATTCGCACGCAAACACGGTTTGTATTCTTATGTCGATTGGGGCCCGACCCGCGAAAAACTTATGGTCGAGGCTAATGCCAAGCGCCCTTTTGTCCTCTTGAATAGCATCACCAGCAGCGGACACTACATTTCCGTTATCGGTTACGATAAGAATGCTACAACCGTTATTGTCAACGATCCTGCCGGTGACAAAAGTATGGGCAGTTACGGCGCAAATTACGGCGGTAAGGGGGCGCGCTACGATTGGCCTGGATATTCAAACGGCCATCCCAATTTAAACAGGGTATGGTGTTTTATTTATTTTCGTGACAAATGCGCGGATTTGGCCGTACAAATTAACCAGACACCGGATACACTCCGGTTTGATTCTCTGCTTACCCTTAAGGGGCAAATCTCCAACATCGGAAACAATCCTTCCGATTCGGCTAATGCCTATCTTTTCCTTTCGCAAAACCAGTCATTCGATGCGCAAAACGATTGGATATTAGACACCCTCCGGCTTGCCGGGCTGAACCCATCCGATACGGTTTATATTAATCGACAAATCGAATTGCACGATTCACTGATCAGTAGTTTTTATTATTTGGGAATTCACGTGGAAACGACTAATCGTCCGAACGAAGCCTATTTAAGCAATAATACCGCTTTGCATAAAGTTGCGGTTAAAGGATTTCCCAATATTTACCGGGTTTTACCCAGAGGCGAAATTCAAGACAGTCTCCCGCAGATTAAAGGTTATTTTACGGATATGTTTTCTGCAATCGATCTGCAAAGCGTTCGGATGATATTGGATAGCACGGACGTAACCGATAGTTTAGTTTTAAGTAACACATCGGCAATTTTCCATACGCAAAACAAATTGAATCCTGGCGTACATTCGGTAAAATTGTTTGTAAAAAATTCGCTTGGTTTGCAATCGGTTGCACAATGGCAATTTACCATTGCGCAACCCACTTTGCTTGCGGGAATAGTGAACCGTCCGCCGCAACATTTGCAATTAAATGTCAATTATCCCAATCCTTTTAATAACCGAACACGCATTCAATTCTATTTACCAAAATCAGGATGGGTAAAAGCGGATTTATTCAACATTCAGGGGCAAAAAGTGCGAACTCTTTTGCATTCCAACCTGTCTGCAGGAAGCCATTTTCTGCTTATTGACGGAACGCATTTGGCCAGCGGAATTTATTTATTACGTCTGCAAAGTGGCAAAGAGATGCGGGTGCGACGTTTACTTTTGTTAAAATAACAACCTATTAAAGGCAAAGCCATTTTTCTGTCGAAATAACGTAATTTTAACGCATTTCATTCGAGCAAAAGTGAAGCGCTTATTTTAGGTACAATTGTTTCAACAAAGGTTTAAGGGCGGTATTCCAACGTTGGTAGCCCTTTCGGTTTAAATGTAGGCCGTCAGAAACGTACCATTGTTTATCGGGAAGCCCATTTTTGTCCAATAATAATTGCGCCAAATCCAGATAAAATAAATTATCGTATTGTGCGTTGAATTTTTTTATTAAACGATTTGCCTGTTGCATTTGCGGCCATAATTTCCATCGCAATATACTGGGTTTAATGGAAATAAAAATCAGTTTTGCTTCGGGTAAATCCTTTTTAAAGCGGGTTACAAATGCTTTGTAATCAGCAAATACTTGCTGTGGTGATTTCCCGTAGGCAATATCGTTATCTCCTTCGTAAAAAACAACGACCAATGGATTGTATTTTTTCAAAAGCACATCAAAATAATACAAAACATCGGAAAGTTGCGAACCGCCAAAGCCCCGATTAATGACGGGATATTCGGGAAATCCGACATGGGTGTACCATTTGCGAATACTGGAACTCCCCAAAAATAACACCGCATTTGCAGGAAAACTGTTTTTCTTGTCATAAGTAAGAAATCGCGCGATCTCTTTTTTAAAGCGCAACGGATCGGGATTTTTCTTTAGCGGAGCCTGCGCCGAGACCTGAGAAAAGAACATCCACACGGTTAACAGTAAAGCGAGCCGATTTTTACGCATACCATTCCCTGCATTTAATTGATATTCAGAATTTTCGGGATTACTTCAAGAATATTTTCCGGATCGTATGGTTTTTCAAAAAATAATATATCGTTTAACTTTTCGATTTTCTGTTTAATTTCCGGCTCAATAAAGCCGGTTGTTAAAATAATTTTTACTTGCGGATTAATTTGCTTGATTTCCTGAGCAACCGCATAACCATCTTTTTCTGGCAAATCGAAATCAAGAATTACCAAATCGATTTCTTTTTTCAATTTTTCAAACATTTCAATAGCTTTATCGCCGGAATAAACGCTTGTAATCCCGTATCCGTGTGTTTTTAGAAGGTGGCTCAGCATCTGACTTAACAATATGTCGTCTTCCACCAACAGGATGCGTGCGCTACCAAATAAAAAGCGGGAATCCGCCTTTTTTTGCCATCGTTTAAGCGTAACTTTTTTAGGGGATGCAGGAAAGAAAAGATGAAACGTCGTACCGCGGTCCTTTTTACTCTCCACTTCAATATAGCCGTTCATACCGCGTACCACACCGAAAACAACGGAAAGCCCTAACCCTGTACCTCCCTCTTTAGTCGAATAAAACGGATCGAAAATAAATTTCAATTCGCTCTCTTCCATTCCGATTCCGTTATCTTGTACCGACAAATGAATATAAGATGGTTGAATTTGTTGTTCATAGGGAATGGGTAATTTTTCCGCTGAAACCAGATCCGTTTTAATTTCTATTTTTCCCGTCTTTCCGGTCGCCCGAATGGCATCAATAGCATTCAAACATAAATTAAGCAATAATTGATGGATTTGTATTTGGTCCGAAAGCACGGGAAGCACTTTCTTTGAGAGATGCAACTGGTAGGTAACGGCCTTCGGTGTGGTTTGGCGCAATAAATTTACTACTTTTTCAATTTCTCGATTCAAATCCAAGACTTCGTATTTGGGTTCCTTTTTACGCGCAAAGGTCAATAAATTTTGTATAAGCGTTTTCCCGCGTTCAACAGCCTGGCGAATTGCTTCTAAGGGATCCCGTATTTGCGCATCCGTTGGTAGATTTTCTTTAATAATAGTGTAATTTCCCTGAATAATGCCTAAAATATTATTAAAATCGTGAGCTATTCCTCCGGCCAAAAGCCCAATCGATTTCATTCGTTCAGCATGGCGTAAATTTTCTTCCAATATTTTGCGATCGGTTAAATCGCGGGCAATTCCGTAAACACCACGCTTTTTTCCGCCCGAAGAAAAGGGGGAACAAATAGTTTCCACAATTTTAAAACCATCGGGTGCCATAATTCTAATTTCATGGGGTTGCTGATATTTACCATTCAAACAATCCTTAAACCGGCTCTTGAACGATTTTCGTTCTTCGGCAATAATTAAATCGGAAAACGGACGTCCGATCCAATCATCAATATTTTGTTTGGTTATAACGGTAAAGGCAGGATTCAGCGCTTCGATTAGACCCTCGGAATTCAAAATAAAAATCAAATCGGGCGCCGTACGAAACAACGTACGATATTTGCGCTCACTATCGGCCAGAGAAAGCTCTGTGGATTTGCGTTTTAAAGAGCTGACGAAAATACTGGAAATAATTTTTAACAGATTAATGTCTTCTGTTTCCCAATATTTAGGCATACGTACCGAATCGAACCCGATGAAACCGATAAGTTCATCGTTTTCGATCATCGGAACGACAATGAGAGATTGAATATCCTGAGCCTGCAAAATTTCTTTTTCGGCACTTGCTTCCGGAGGCAATTCCGTTACCTTAGGGATATGGATAATTTCATGTTTCAGTAAACGTTTCATCCACCAGGGGAAAATTTTCGACGGTACATTTTGCAGGTTGTCTATTTGAGGCGCAATTCCATCGGCACACCATTCGTGTGTATTAACCATTATTTGCTGATTATTACGAAAAAGAAACAAATAGCTACGATCCACATTTGCATATTCGCCAACCATTTGCAGAGTTTTATTTATGCTTTCATCCACCTTATATGTGGGCGCTTGGGCAAACATGGAGGCAATTTTAGCGATAACCGTTTCCAGACGCTCGCCGCGTTTTGTTTTACGCGATTCCACGGAAAGATAGGCAATATCGACACCCAATCCGGAAATACCGATTTTTTCTTTGCGATCGTCCAATAAAAAGTTCAAATTCCAAAGCATCTGAATAATGCGGCCGTCTTTACGCATCAAAGGAAATTGTAAAGTTTGTGGTAATAAGCCATTCTCTAATACTTGCCGATATTGATTCTGTTTTTCCAAGGCGTCTTTTTCGGTAAAAAATAAAGTGAAAAAATTTTTACCGATGATTTCATTTGCTCGGTAACGGGTGGTTTTACAAAACATCTGACTTACATATTGCAAATTGCCGGAACGATCCAAAAACATTCCGGAAAAACGGATATTTTTGATAAAATAGCGTAATTGAGGTAAAAACAAATGTTCCCGAATTTTTTCCATGGAAAAGAATAAGAAATAAAACAACGTTGCCGAGTGGCGTACAATCATCCCCATTACGTTGGAATGGTCAGGTAAAAAAAAGAGTGTTTCGATAACGGTTTCATGCGGCAATATTTGGGTATTGTTTATCTGAGTCAAAATTTCCGCGGGAATATTGACCAATTCTGGCAACCGTTTGCTTAACAGTTTTTGCTTTGGCAAAGCAAACCGTTGGCAAGCATATTGATTGGCGTCTTTAATGATCCAATTTTTTTTCCGGAATAAAATTGCGCCCGAATTTTCTTGTACGAATAAGAATGGCTTCATATTACAATTCGTGATTTTTTTGACATAAAATCGTTTACCCAGTGCAAAATAGCGTTTCCTAAAAAGCAATGCAAATCAAGATGTACAAATTAACGGGCTTTCCTTCAACCAGTTAAAGATGCGCAAATGCTAAGCATCTTTGTGCACTTATATAGCGTATGGTATTATGATTTTTCCCTAAAAGATTCTACGCAAAACAAATTTTTAACGCAGCATTTTTAAACCGTTTTGGCCCACCAAATGCGCACTTTATTGCCAATCTGCTCAAAAAGAACGTACATAATGGGAACGATTAACAGCGTGAGTAACGTACTGGTAGTTAATCCGCCAATTACGGCACGAGCCAAGGGCGCCCAGTTTTCCGAACCACTTCCCCACTCAAATGCCAACGGCAGCATTCCCAAAATCGTAGTTGAGGCGGTCATCAAAACAGGACGCAAACGCACGCGTCCCCCTTCTTCCACTGCTTCGTACAACCCTTTACCCTTGCGTCGTAACTGATTGATGTAGTCGACCATTACGATGCCGTTATTCACTACGATGCCCACTAACATTACAATTCCAACCAAGGCCATTACACTTAAAGTGGTTCCCGTAATAAACAGAGCGATAAACACCCCGATTACCGAAAGCGGCACGGTAAACATAATAATAAACGGATCTACCAGCGATTCAAATTGAGAAGCCATAATCATATAAACCAACAAAATTGCGGCAAAAAAGGCAATGGTAAGGTATCGGAACGATTCGCGTTGATCCTGAGCCGTCCCGCCGATAACCACCTGAAATTCCGAAGGAATATGTTCTTCATTTATGATTTTTTTAATTTTACGCACGGCTGTGGAAAGATCGGTATCGGAAAGGTCGCAGCCAACGGAAACATAGCGTTCCTGATTTTCCCGAAAAATTGTAGACGGTGCCTCTGTTTCTTCGACATGGGCCACTTGTTGCAATTGAATCATCTTGCCCGAAACGGTGGGGATAAGCAAATGTTTCAAATCTTCCTTGCTGTTGCGGTAGGGTTTGTCCAGACGAACCATGATATCGTATTCATCGCCATTTTCATGAAAGCGAGCGGCCACCGTTCCCTGAATGGCCGTGGAAATAATATCGGCCACCTGCATGGTGGAAAGTTTGAGATCGTTTAGGCGTTGCCGATCGGGAACAATGCGCAATTCTTTACCACCGCGCTTCATATTGATATCGATATCAACTAATCCGTGAATTTTTTTCATCTTTTGCTTTAATCGTTTGGCGATTTTCTTGGCGCCGTCAAGATTATGACCGAATATCTTGACATCAATAGCACGGTCTGTTGAAACCATTCCGGTTTTAATGAACTGGTAGGTAACCCCGGGAAGCTGTTCCAGCTTTTTACGTAACGCATCTTCAATTTCGGCTTGTGAACGTTTGCGCTGTTCCATAGGTTTAAGGCGAATCCGAAAATTAATGGCTTCGCTTCCGTTGCCGCCAAAAAAGGCATAAATTCCCTCTCCTTGTCCGAAAATGGCTAACACATCCGTGGCTTCTGGAATATCTTTTTTTACGAATTTTTCTAATTTTAGAACGGTTTTGCGTGTTTCGTTTAACGGCGTTCCTTTTTCCCGATAAACGGTAAGCGCAATAAAGCCCTGATCCGATTCCGGTAAAAATTCTCCCCCGATAAACGGAATAAGTAGTAAGGAAAGGGCAAATAATATTGTTGTAGATATAATAACCGTTTTTTTGTGCGCCAATGCCCAGTGCAACGTTTTACCGTAGGTATCGGTAATATTCCTCAAAAAACGCCTGATTTTTTCTTTGAACGCATCAATTCGCCAATTTTTGCTTTGAGTATGAATGCGTAAAATACGAGATCCCAGCATGGGAACCAAAGTAAGGGCCACAATGAGCGAAACAAACAAACTAAAGGTAATTGTTACCACCATATCGCTAAACAGTTGACCGGCAATGCCTGGCACAAACAAGACCGGTAAAAACACACCTATCGTGGTAAGTGTAGAAGCCGTAATAGCCATGGCCACTTCCGTTGTTCCGATATGAGCGGAAGTAAAGCCATCTTCCCCCAACTCGCGGTGGCGATAAATATTTTCCAACACCACAATGGAGTTGTCCACAAGCATTCCGATTGCAAGTGCTAACCCGGCCATGGAAATGATATTCAAAGTTAAATGGGCCAACATCATGACGGCAAAGGTTGAAATGACCGAAATAGGAATAGCCAAGCCCATAATAATGCTGCCGCGAATATTCAGCAGGAAGAAATAAATAACCAAAAATGCAATCAAAAAGGCCAAAAGTGCCGTATCACCCAAATTCCCGATGGAATTCATGATGTATTCCGATTGATCGTAAGCCATACGCAATTGAACATCTCTGGGTAAAACTTCCTTAATGTGTGCCAGCGCCTTACGTACATTTCGACAAGCCTGCACGGTATTGGCGTCGGATTGTTTGAACACGCGCAAATACACACCTTGGTTGTAGTTTACGCGAACGTCGCTGGTTAATTCTTTGTAACCATCTTCGACCGTGGCTACATCCTTCAGAACAAGCGGGCGCCCGTGTTCGTATTTGATCAGCACATTTTTAATTTGTCCGAGCGAAGTGTAATCGCTGGCAATATGTAGGGCAAAATTGGTGGTTTTAGTTTCGATGGCACCGGCAGGCAGCAATCCGCCTGAGGCACGTATGGCACGCACAATATCCGAAACGGACAATTGATGGGCAGCCAATTTTACGGGATTTATTTTTATGTTAATTTGACGTTGCAACCCGCCGGCTGTTTCTACCATGGCCACACCGTCAACGCGTTCGAGCAACGGTTCGATACGATCGGTACTAAGCTGTCGCAATTCGGCAGGCCCCATATCCGGCGAATTGATCAAAATAAAAGCAATGGGCATCATGGACGGATCAAAGGCAAAAGTAAGCGGATCGGTTGCTTCATCCGGCAAATATTTACGTATCATGTCTATCCGTTTGCGCACGTCGTTTTCGGCTTTGGTCATATCGGTGCCCCAATCAAATTCCAAAGTGGTAACACAAACGCCCTGCGTTATTTGGGATTTTACATTTTTGACGTTTTTGGTGGCTGATACGGCCTCTTCGATGGGACGGGCGATCAGATTTTCCATGTCAATCGGCCCAACACCTTTGTATTCCGTAATGACACCAACGATGGGAAAATCGATATTGGGAAAAAGATCGAGCTTAAGCTGCGAAAACGAAAACAGAGCGAACCCGATGACAATCAAATAGATCATGGAAAGGGTGATGCGCTTTTTTATGGAAACTTCGACTAATTTCATAGTGACCCCACTTTTAAAATCCGACAAAACTCCGAATCGACGGATTATTTATTCGTTCGTACGAATGAGCACTTTCTCCCCTTCTTTGAGTGAAAATTGCCCTACAACAATAACTTTGTCGCCGAAATGCAATCCTTTTACAATTTCGACACGGTCTCCGTAGGCTAACCCTTTTTGTACGGCAACCATTTTAGCCATGCTGTCTTGCACGACAAAAACATAAAATTTTTTGACGGAATAGCTTTCGCCGGAATTTCGGTTAATTTTGACTTCCGTTCGGGATAAGATTGCATTATCGGGAATAATGATCGTATTCTTTTTTTGCGTGATTTTAATTTTAAACAAACCGTACAATCCCGAGGTTAACGTTTTATCGTGATTATCGAAAATGGCTTCGGCCAAAATCGTCCGGCTAACTGGATCAATAGCCGGATCGATACGTACAATTCGGCCGTCAAAGGTCCGTTTGCCAAGGGCCGGAAAGGTTGCTTGCACGCATTGTTCCGGCTCTATTTTTCCCAAGTATAAATCAGGAACATACAGTTTGGCTTTCATCAAGGAAGGATTAATGATTTTGGCTACGGGTTGTCCCATCCCCACCATTTGCCCGATATCAAAATAAATACTGCCCACAATACCGGAAAAGGGAGCTTTGATAAAGCTGTCCCAGTAGCGTTCTTTGGCTTGAGCATAAGCCGCTTCCATTTGTTCTAATCCGGCTTTTGCTTCTTCTAAGGAAGATTTTATAGTTTGCCATTGTTGGTCGCTAACCGCTTTTGCCCGATACAACCTTTGATAACGCTCGTAATCGCTTTTGACATTTTGATAACGTGCACGGGCCGAATTCAATGCGGCTTGCGCCTGAAGCATGCCTTGCTCTAACAACGTATTGTTTAAAGCGGCAATAATATCCCCCGCTTGTACCGCACTGCCAACCGGTTTTCTGATTTCGGTAAGGCGTTCGGAGGTTTTGCTTAAAACCAAAGCATCATGCTGTGCTTCAAGATTTCCCGTGACTTCCGCATAGATGCTGATGGAATCGGGATGGAGGGTTAATACACGCACCGGAATGCTCTTGTTTTTTGCCTGATTATTTTCAGATTTACAAGCCCACAATGCAAGTAAAAAAAACATTAAAAAAAATGGCATTCGCTTTATCATAATGCATTCTCCTTTCAATCGGTTAAAGGCTATTTTAACAATGCCTTACTGCCAGATTGAATTTAATTTTCCGATGGCTTTTAATAACTTTAGCTGACTTATATTTACATCGTAAATTCCTTGCCGGTATTGCATTTCGCTTGCGGTAAAAGCGCTTTGTGCATTTAGTACATCCACCTGTGTGCTTAAGCCTTCTCGGTAGCTCAAATTAGCCAGGCGCAAGGTTTCCTTAGCTTGCCGAAATGCCTGTTTTAAACTTTGAAGATTTTGCCGCGCTTCTTTGTAAGCATTTAAACAATTTTTTACATCAAGTAGAACGGCGCGCCGGAGCTGCTGCCGTTGCAAGGCAATTTTCTTTTCCTGAATACGCGCCTGTTGCAATTCGATAAGGCTCTTGCCTCCTTCAAACAAGGGAAACTGCAATGCAATCGAAGCCGACTTGGCACGCGTGTAGTCATCCCAACGCACATGACTGTTATCCAAAAAGGCTTGATGTTGCACATTAGCGCTAACAACAATTTGCGGTAAAAAGTGTGACCCGGCCATATACGTTTGTGCGTGAACCGCCTTCTGGCGGAAGGTCATACTTTTTAAATCAGGGCGGTTGCTCAAGGCTATTTTTTGAAGTTGATCGAGAGATAAGGCGGCAAAATCTTTTAAAAAATCCATTTGATGCAAACTGTCGAGCACGACAACGGAATCTTTAACATCAAAATTCAAAAGAAACTTCAAATTTTCAACAGCCATTTTACGATTATTTTTAGCAGAAGTTAACCGAGGCAGGCTCTGCGAAAAACGAGTCTCCGCCCGAAGTAAGTCTAATTGCGAGGCAGTTCCATTATTGTAGAATTTGCGCACTTGTTCAAGATTAGCCCGAGCCGCATCAACGGCTTTTTGATTAACCTGCACCAAATCGTTACTTAAAATAAGCGTAAAATAAGCTTCTATGGATTTCAGTGTTATATCTGATTCTTTACCTTTGAGTAAAGATTGTAAAGACTTTTTACTATTTTTTTGCATGCTAAAATTGGCCAGACGTAATCCGCCCAGAAATAAAGGCCATTGTGCTTGAAACATATGGGTAAAATTGTATTTGGTTCCCACGCGAAAGCTGCGTCCCATAAAAACCAAAAGGGGTAACTCCACGTTATTCACCGCCTGAAAGCTGTAGTTTAACGTAGGTAAAAATTCACTTACCGCTTTCCATTCGTTTAATTTTTGGTTGTTGTAATCTTGACGCATGATTTTTAAATCCAAATTCCGTTTTAATCCGATATCAACAACCTGATCCCAGGTTAAGGTAATTATATTACCGGCCGCAGCACCGCCGGCCAGCAAAAAAACAATTGCTAATACCCAACCCTTTCTCATGCACACCTCCGTTTCGATCTATTGATCTTAATTTTTGTCGAGAAAAAAATGCTTGCGCCAAAAACGGTACAAACGTTCCAGATTTTCATCGGTTAATGCCGAATCATCGTGAAAAACAAACTTCCGAATAGTAAGATGATTCAAACTACTAGTCATTGTCATCATCAATAAATCCAAATCTTCACCCACAGCCACATAGCCTTGCTGTTGTCCGATCTCCAAAATCTTTCGAAAACGCTGCATAAGAGACATGACATATTGAACCATTTCGCGTTTTATGCTTTCGGGAATGGCAAAGAGATGAATCATAGCATGGAAGCGAAAAAATTGCGGGTATTTACGTACAAAAACCTGTCTACCGAAAATAAGTCCGTGTATTTTTTGCAGGAAATCGTGAGGAGCCTCCACATATTCGGCGTAAATTTGGTCACCGACTTTTTTGGAGAAATTAATCATTTCAAGCAACAGCGTTTCTTTGTCTTTAAAATAATAATACAAGGTGGGTTTTCGTATTCCCACCGCTTCACAAATTTGGCGAATGGAAACTTTGTCGTAGCCATAATCGGCAAAAAGTTCGGCTGCGGTTAAAAAGATGCGACTTCTGGTATCTTCATTCTGTGCGGACATGAATCTCCCTTTCTATACCTACCGTTCGGTATAGAAAGTAATAAGAGATACTATGTAATGCAATTATTTTTTGAAATTTACGATCTAAGTAAGATTGATTAACGGCCCGTTTTTCCTCCGTAGACATCCCCGATTCTTCTTAAAAAACCGAATACGGTTGCTTTTATGATCCTTTTTTTTCTGAATTCAAAGATAACTATTTTAATAAAATCATTTTCTTTGTCTCTACTTTTCTGCTTGTTTTAAGCCTGTACCAATAAACACCGCTTGCTAACCGACTCCCGTCGAAAACAACTTGATGTTGGCCTGCTGGCATGGTTCTGTCTATTAGCGTGCTAACCTTTTGACCCAGAATATTGAATACGGTTAAGCTTACCTTTGCAGAGACAGGCAGACGAAAACGAATGGTCGTTTGTGGATTGAACGGGTTCGGAAAATTTTGTTCCAATGCAAAATAATTCGGTAGCCTGCTACTACTTTGCATACCGGTCAACGGGGCGGCATCGAACAAAAATACATCCTGTTGGCTAAAAGGTTTTTTTGTGGAAATGACATATTCATCTCCTGCGGTCGGAGCAAGATGGTCTTGTCCAGCAGGAAATTCACTTTGCAATTTCCACAATTTTGTCAAATCGTTTTTATTTTTTGTTAAAATCAAATCGTCTTCGGCCTGCCAGCGCGTCGAATCCTGCCCATGTTTTCCGACGTAAACACCAAGCACCTCTCCTGTGGTCAAATTTATTGCTTTGAACGGCAACAATCGCGGTGTAATTAAAGAGGTATCTACAACGTGATCGTAAAAACGCAATGCAATATCATACGGATAAATATTACCATACGAAAGAATACGGTAATTCAAATTGGTCGTCGATTTATTGCTCCACCCGGTTTTTGTCGTGTCCAATCCTGGGGAATCATTTCGAAAGCTCAAACGAAAACCGTTAAAGGTGCGTCCGGCATCACCTTCGGCGGGCAATGGGTCGTGATCAATCAACAACTCTCCTGTGGTGGAATCCATAATGGAGTAGGTCATTTGTCCGTTTTGAGATGCAAAGGTTACTTTGTACAAATCAAATTTAAAGCGGGTACTATTTACCAATTGAACAAATACCTGTCCGGTAGCGCATCCCTGTAAATGCTGCAACAAATTTGCTTGTGCCAGATTGTATTCGTTATGAATAAAAACATTTCGCTCCGTTGCCGTTGTTTCCTGACCATCGTTGGCTTCGAACAACAACCGATACCTCCCGTTTGTATAGGCCCATGTGTTTAACAATAGACTATCACCGTGCAAGGCAAGCGTATCGTTTACAATGTCAGATTGAACGATTAGGTGCAATTGCAGGGCGTCTCCGTCAACATCCGCGGCCTGCCATTTGAGTAAAGCATTCCTGCAGAGAATGCTTTCGTTTCGCACATCTACGATTAGACCGGGCGCAACGTTTTCTGCACCGGAATTGTCGATGGCAAAATAATCCGTCGTTTGATATTCGTAATAAGCATTTCGGTCAAAAACCCGAACGCGCAATTTGTAAAACGGCCAGCTTGGCAATGAACTAATGTCCAAATCGACAGGCGCATCGGCGCTTACATCTTCTTGCAATGCCCGCCAATGAGCGCCGTTATCCGCACTAAGGGCATACTCCGCTTTTGCTTCGGAACTTAAGGAGGTATTTTGCCAGCTTACGGTCATTGTTTGGCTAAAGGTTTTGCCGATAATCGATTCGGCCGGAATCAAATCCTGTTTCGGAAAATAGTTGCCCAACCGATAGGTGTAAAAACGTTCCGCCCTGCGGCAATTATCCAATAAATCTTGCAAATCACGCCCAAAAACAAAGGCTACGCCAATATGCGTCGTTTTTCCCGCAGGCAAATCGAAATAACCGACTCCGCCCATCATTTGCCGATCGCCTTCATAATCCTGCCGGTCAAAATTCCCCGGAGTTAATTCCTGCCAAATTTTTTGATCATCGCGAATCCAAAGAGTTCCGAATGTGGGAAACATGGCGCTGGTCAAACCCATCATGTCGGCTTCGTCCTCATCGGTGAATTCAAAATGGGGCTCTCCCAATGTCGGCCGTCCGTCTCCTTCACCGTAATCACCGGTATGGGGAACGCCATCAGCACCCAGGTCATCGGTCAGGGCATTCCAATCACCGTCATTATCAATTCCATCCCATTGACTTTCGTCAACCATACCGTCGTTATCATTATCGATGTTGTCCGTATCATTGCCGGGAGGCTGCAAAAAGAGAACACCAAAATATCCCGGCGTGCTATCGGGGTTTACAAGACTTTTCCCATCCCCGTCATAGGCATAAACCAAATTTTGCTGCTGATCATATCCGTACCGATCATCAGTGTAATCTTTCCACCCGCCGATATGGGGATCACCCCAAAATCCGAAAAGCATTTTGGGCAAATCGTGCGTGCTTATGTTGGTCACATTTAACACGGCAAACAGAATATCCCGATAAAAGTCCTGAACCTGAATGGGATGGACTTCCACCTCAAGGCCAAGTCCCTGACGGGCGGAATCCTTTGGGAACGGATAGTAGGCAAATTCTCTGTTATCGCGATCATCCATACCGTAAATTGTTTCCAGATCGCCAAGTACTTGTCCGTCCTGCCAAACACCAGGCCAAAGATACCGATTTACCAACGGATCGAACCATTCTTGCGGCCAATAATCCGGAATGGCATCCATGTTGAAATCGAGCTCCCGCGAGATGGGCAATTGCTTAAAACGAGGCGGATCGAAATAAAATAGTGCACTGTCGGCTGTGTAGCGAATCGGCTCAAAACCCCAACGCATATTACCTTCAGGATTCAATTCCGCTCCGTTCGAAGTTAATCCGTCGCTAATGATATGAACGACATAACGCACGGTATCGCCGTCATTTATTGCTATTACATCCGGATGGCTGCCAGCCGGTACAGGAACTTCGGCCCCGAAGAAGAAACCGAATTCGTAGGCATAGCCCAAACCATGCCAGACGAAATCGGTCGTTTTATTTTCGGCATTGGAATAACTTCCGTAGTTGAAAATTTTGACGGTAATGTCATTACCATCCATTACCACGGCATTGCGATTGGGGTTGACGCTTTGCGCTTGCAAAAAGGCAATAAAAACAAAAAAGAACAGAAATGCTTTTTTCATTTTGATTTCTCCGAAAATTTTATCTGAATTCAGGAGGGAGGATTCGAATTCGTTGTTAATTTATGAATTAAAACATACGTTTTCAAAAAAAATGACGGTTGTATTTTTTAGATTGGCAAGACGGGTATTGTAGTAATCGTTGAATCGTTTAATTGTTGAATGGTTATTCGATATTCGGTGCTTCTTCGGTGGGATTCGGTGGCTGGGGGAAGGGTTAAGGGTAATCGTGGGCGGGAAAGGTTGACTGGTTGATTGGTTGAATTGTTGAATTGTTGAATGGTTGAATCGTTGAATTGTTGAATGGTTATTCGATATTCGGTGCTTCTTCGGTGGGATTCGGTGGCTGGGGAAAGGGTTAAGGGTGTAAGGGTTAAGAGTTAATGGTGCGAAATAGTGCCGACTTATGAGCAAGTTCGGTGGTTTGTTGCGGTGTTTACCCCCCGTAGCCCCCCTCAAAGGGGGGCGCTTTGTGTGTGGCAGTTTGTGGCCTTGCGGGAAGAAGTCGGTTGCCGAGTGGTCCCGATTCGTCGGGAAGTATCGAGGCACCGGCAGTCTTTTCTCATTATTCCTTTTTCTTTTTTCATTTTTCATTTTCTTCGTGCAGATCAATGGTCAGAAAAAGTTGACTGGTTGATTGGTTGAATCGTTGAATGGGGCGTCGTTGCTGACCAATGTTGCGCGCAGAACACGCGGATTGGCGCAGATTTTTTTCTGCGAATATCTGCGGAATCTGCGAGAGCCAATAGTCGGGATTCTTCGGTGGTTTGTGCCGGTGTTTTACCCCCTGTAGCCTCCTCAAAGGGGGGCGCTTTGATTGTGGCGGTTTGTGGCCCTGCGGGGAGAAGCCGGTTGCCGAGTAGTCCCGATTCATCGGGACGTATCGAGGCACCGGCGGCCTTTTTCCCTATTCCTTTTTCTTTTTTCCTTTTTCCTTTTTCATCCCTCTGTGCAGATCATTGACCCAAATTCGTAATTCATTCTTCCCCTCTCCTCACAAGCTCTCCAAAAATCAATCCGCAAATTTTTTTATTTGCCAAATGAACTTATGTTCATTATATTGCGTAAAACAAAATGAACATAAGT
>CAZRBA010000062.1:0-3716 GCA_964598255.1 uncultured Caldithrix sp.
GATGGCACGCGCCACCAGCTCTTTGCCCGTTCCGCTTTTGCCGGTAATGAGCACGTTGCCCTTGGTTTTGGCCACTTTTTGAATCAGCTTGAATACTTCTTGCATTTGCTGGCTTTGGCCTACGATGTTACTAAAATCGTAACGGGCATGAATTTCGCGCCGCAGAACCTTGTTTTCCAGAATCAATTCTTTCTGATGAATAATGCGCTGTACTTTGTGCAGAACATCGTCAAAATCGAATGGTTTGAGGATGTAATCCTGAGCGCCGAGACGCAACGCTTGAATAGCCGAATCCAAACTACCATAAGCCGTTATGATGATTACCGCAGTTTGCGGATACGCTTGCAGGCATTTTTGCGTTAGTTCCAAACCATCGATTTCGGGCATTTTAAGATCGGTAATCAAAATATCAAAATTTTGTTTATTCAACAGCTCAAGCGCTTCCTTGCCGTCAGAAGCTCCCCGAGCCCCATAGCCTTCCTCTTGCAATACCATTTGCAACGAATCGCGGATGGATCGCTCGTCATCTACGACTAAAATACTGGCTTTCATCACGCTTGCTCTCCCTGCGATTTTACAGGCAAACAAATAATAAACGTGCTACCTTTGCCCAACTCGCTTTTAACTTCAATTTTTCCCTTAAAATTTTTTATGATGCCATAACTTACCGAAAGGCCTAATCCCGTCCCCTGCCCTACTTTTTTTGTGGTAAAAAACGGTTCGAAAATTTTATTCAAATGCTCCGGTGCAATCCCTTGTCCGTTGTCTTTGATCGAAATTTTTAAATAGTTGTCTTCAAGATGGGTGCTTATTTCAATCGTACCCTGACCTTCTTTAAGCGCATCCAGAGCATTGATTAAAATATTTAAAATTACTTGAAGCAATTGGTCCGGGACCAAATAAAGTCCTGGAATGTCTTCGCGTAAATTCAATTTAAAGGTTACTTTTTTAGCGCGCCGATCGTATTTGACAATTCCCACGGCATTTCGAATAACTTCATTTACATTCACATGGGTAAACTCTGATCCGGTAGGTCGAGAAAAATCGACCAATTCGCGCACAATACGTGAAATTCGATCAATATTCTGCAAAATGGTATTCAAATATTCCTGCAATTTGGGATCGTCGTTTACCTTGCGTTTGATTATCTGTACAATGGATGATATGCTGGTTAGAGGATTGCCGATTTCATGCGCCACTCCTGCAGCCAAAATACCCATACTGGCCATTTTTTCCTGATGCGAAACTTGCGCCTGAGCCTCACGCAGCGCTTTGGTACGTTGCTCGATTTTTTGTTCCAAATCCTGATATGATTCAAGAAGTTTTTGCCGCATGCGTTCGAATTCGATAGCCAAATCGCGAATTTCGTCTCGCCCTTCAATAGGTACTTTACGCTCCAACTCGCCTGTACTTATTTTATTGGCAGCGGCAGCCAAATTTTTAATCGGTCGGGCAATGCTGCGCGCAATAATCATGGCAGCTATGAACAACAAAATTCCCAACAACAAGTTTGCCAGAATGATTTCAATCAAAAATGTACGTAACGGAGCATACAGTATTTCTGTGGGACGCTGATAAAGCAATATCCAGCCCGGAGCAATGGAAATGGAAGCACTAATCCAATGATTATCGTCGTTCAGACGTGAAATATATCGTTTTACTTTTTCCTTGGCACTACCCTGCGTATCTTTAAATAGACGTAATTCTCCTGGTGAAACGGCTATCCCGTCCGTAAATGAAATCAAAAATACACGGGCTTCTTTTTGTAAATTGCAAAACTTACGCAATATCAAACGCATGGGATAACGCACAATTAAACTGTTGAGCGAATCGATTTTGATGAGCTTGTAAAAAGAGGAATCATTCAAACAAAAATGAAGGCCTTCCTTTTTTTGCAGCAAATGATTTATGATACGATTTTCATCAGGATACAACCTTGGCTTTATCGTTACTTGGTTTTTGCTAATAATGCCCACTACATCCCGCTCTTCCTTTTGCGGGACCAAATGTAAATAATCCGAAAATTGTTTGTCGTTTTTAGCCATGCGCCTTAGTAATGTGTAAACATCCTTGTCGCAGCGGGTCATCAGTTGATATTTTTGTTTCCACATCGTTACGCAACGATGCATATCGTGCTGATAGACATTTTCCATCAATTGCTTATTCAGTAAATAACCGATGACGCTAAATATAAACAAAGGCGCGTAAGCAAATAACAGAAAAAAAAGGAAAAAGCGTAAATTCATACCCGAAATCCGCGGGCCGAATATTTTATTTTTCATGAATTGTTTTCTTTTACGTAAATCTACGCGTTTTTATACCGACTGCCTGCTGACTATCCTGATAAGAGCCTGTTTTTTTCTTTCTTCTAAATATCTGTTTTCAAAGCAGTTCGGTCATTTATTTAATACGACGTATCGAATTCCCAAAACTGGCTTAAACGTCTTTCATATTTAATTACCAACAGTCAAAATATACAAGGATTTTACAACAATAAAAAATTTTATTCACAAACTTTTGAAAAAATTTTTTAGCATTCTACGAAGTTTCGCAAACCATATTTCCTACTGGTTAAACAAACCATATGATATTTTTCTTATTCGTTCTCTGAAAGTTAGGAATGGGAAAAAGTCCGCCGGTGCCTCGATACGTCCCGATGAATCGGGACTACTCGGCAACCGGCTTCTCCCCGCAGGTCCACAAACGGCCGCACACAAAAAGACCCCCTTTAAGGGGGCTACGGGGGGTAAACAATGTCGCAAACTGCCAAAATTGCTCATAGGTCGGCACTATTTTGTACCATTAACCCTTACACCCTTAACTCTTCACCATCCTGGCCACCGAACCACACCGAAGAAGCACCAAAAAACCATTCAACGATTCAACCGATCAACTATTCAACTTTCTCGGCCACTGATCTGCACAGAGGGAATGAAAAAGGAAAAATGAAAAATGAAAAAGGAGAGGGGGAAAAGGCCACCGGTACCTCGATACATCCCGATGAATCGGGACCACTCGGTAACCGGCTTCTTACCGCAGAGCCACAAACCGCCAAACGCAAAAGCCCCCCTTTGAGGGGGGCTACGGGGGGTAAACACCGCAACAAACCAGCAAAAAATCCCGATTATTGGCATCTCGCAGATTTCGCAGATATTCGCAGAAAAAATCCGCGCCAATCCGCGTGATCTGCGCGCAGAATGAAGCTGCCCCCTGAACCATTCAACGATTCAACTAATTCTTCCCGGCCACTGATTCACACAGATTGGCACTGATAACCCTTAACCCTTCACCCTTAACTCATCACTCATCCCGGCCATCGAAGAAGCACCCAAAACACCATCAATCCCGAAGGGATGCCTACCACTTCGTGGTGGCACAATTCAACCAATCAACAATTCAACTTTCCCCTGCCACTGATCTGCACAGATTGGCACTGATTTCCCTTAACCCTTACACCCTTAACCCTTTCCCCGGCCACTGATCTGCACGGAGGAATGAAAAAGGAAAAATGAAAAAAGAAAAAGGAATAGGGGAAAAAGGCGGCCGGTACCTCGATACGTCCCGATAAATCGGGACTACTCGGCAACCGGCTTCTCCCCGCAGGGCTGCAAACCGCTACAATCAAGGCGCCCCCCCTTTGAGGGGGACTACGGGGGGTAAACACCGCAACAAACCAGCAAAAAATCCCGATTATTGGCATCTCGCAGATTTCGCAG
>CAZRBA010000063.1:0-12107 GCA_964598255.1 uncultured Caldithrix sp.
CGCAACAAACTACCGAAAAATCCCGATTATTGGCCTCTCGCAGATTTCGCAGATATTCGCAGAAAAAATCCGCGCCAATCCGCGTGATCTGCGCGCAGAATAAAGCTGCCCCCTGAACCATTCAACGATTCAACAATTCAATAAATCAACCAATCAACGATTCAACTTTCCCCGGCCACTGATCTGCACAGAGGGAAAGAAAAAGGAAAAATGAAAAAGGAAAAAGGAGAGGGAGAAAAGGCCGCCGGTGCCTCGATACATCCCGATGAATCGGGACCACTCGGCAACCGGCTTCTCCCCGCAGGGCCACAAACCGCCATAATCAGAGTGCCCCCCTTTGAGGGGGGCTACAGGGGGTAAAACAATGCCGCGAACTACTGAACTTGCTCATGAGACAACACTATTTCGCACCATTAACTCTTAACCCTTTACCACGTCGAAGAAGCACCAAATCACAAATAACCATTCAACGATTCAACCAATAAACCATTCAACTTTCCCCGACCACTGATCCGTACAAATTGGCACTGATTTCCCTTAACCCTTACACCCTTAACTCTTTCCCAACACCAGCCACCAAATACACGATTAGAGCATTCAAACCATCGACTATTTTTCCCCCTCTTCTGAAAAAAATATTCTGCTCTATTGGTGATTTTTTTAAAAATATTTCTTATTTTAACTGTGTTTAATAAAAACCAATTTTGGAGGTAACGATCCATGAAAACGTTGCGCACATTTTTAGTCCTGATTTTATTCATAGGCTTTTCTTTTGCCCAAAACAAACTCCTAACAATGGAAGATGCCATCTTGGGCAGTTACAAAAATTTGAAGGTAAAAACCTTACCACAATTGCAATGGAAGGCGAGCAGCACGATTTTTTCGTATGTCGATTCTCTCAATGGTCAATACGGATTGATCGAAGTAAATGCCAATAAGCCATTTGCAAAAATAAAATTATCGCTAGACAGTTTGAACGTTTTAATGAAGAAAGTTAAGGCTCCGGCTTTAAAACGATTCCCCTACATTACCTGGATGAACGATCACACCATTCGCTTTATTCATCGGCAGGGATTGTATCGTTGCGATTTACTAACCGCTTCCGTAAAAAAAGTCAATATCATTCCGGAAGATGCGGCCAATGTAGAAGTGCATCCCAAACTGGATTACGTAGCCTACACCAAAAAGAACAACTTGTTTGTTTCTTTGCGGCCGGAAGAAGAAATTCAAGTAACTTTTAATCCGGAAGGTGTAAAAAGCGGAGATTCTTATGTGCATCGTCAGGAGTTTGGCATTCGCAAGGGGATTTTTTGGTCGCCTAACGGGGATCAGGTTGCCTTTTATCGGGACGACCAGCGAATGGTTACCCAATATCCTCTGGTCGATATCAATACGCGTCCGGCTAAAGTGCGTATGATCCGCTATCCGTTTACCGGCATGACCAGCGAACAGGTAACCGTGGGTATCTACCACATTAAAAACGGATCGATTACCTATTTGCAAACCGGCGAGCCCAAAGATCATTACAAATGCAGCGTTACCTGGAGCCCGGATGAAAAATTTATTTATTTGGTGGAACTCAATCGCGATCAGGATCATCTTTGGGTAAATAAATACGATCCGCAGAACGGCCAAAAATTAGCTACACTTTTTGAAGAGACCAACCCCAAATGGGTGGAACCGGAACACGGTTTGTTGTTTGTAAATAACGATCCGACACGATTTGTCTGGTTTTCCAAACGCGACGGATGGAACGATTTGTACTTATACAAAGCGAACGGCAAATTGCTACGCAAACTAACCCGTTCCGATCTGGACGTGACTCGATTTTTAGGTTTTGACAGCAAAGGTAAATATGCATTTTACATGGCGGCGACCGACAGGGGACTGGGACGGCAGCTTTTCCGCGTTAAGCTCGGTTCCGGCAATCCGGTACGGCTAACCTCCGCCAAAGGTGTGCATCGCGTTCGCGTACAAAAAGAAGGTAAATTTTTTCTGGACTTGTTTACCGATCTCCAAACTCCGAACCGTATTTCTTTGTTAAATGCCAAAGGTGAAACCGTAAAAATATTGCTTGACGCCGCGAATCCTTTAAAAGATTACAAGTTAGGAAAAATAAAACTGTTTGCCATTAAAAACAAAGACGGAATTCCGCTTAACGCCCGCATAATTTTACCACCGGATTTTGATCCGCACAAAAAATATCCGGTAATTGTGTATGTTTACGGCGGCCCGCACGGGCAAATGATTACCAACAGCTTTTTACGAGGATGGCCGTTGTGGTATCAATACATGGCCGAACGCGGATTTATTATTTTTACACTGGATAATCGCGGTACAAATAATCGTGGTTTAAAATTTGAACAAGCCATTTACCAGCATCTGGGTACAAAAGAAGTGGAAGATCAGATGGTTGGGGTGAATTATTTGAAACATCAGCCTTATGTCGATTCCACCCGCATCGGTGTGCACGGCTGGAGTTACGGCGGATTTATGACTATTTCGTTAATGACCCGGCGTCCGGGCGTTTTTAAGGTGGCCGTAGCCGGTGGCCCGGTAATCGATTGGCATTATTACGAGGTGATGTACGGCGAACGGTACATGGACACACCGCAAAAAAATCCGCAGGGATACAAGGAGTCCAGTTTGTTGAACTACGTGCAAAATTTGCAAGGGAAATTATTGATTATCCACGGCACTGTCGATCCAGTTGTGGTTTGGCAGAACAGTTTATTGTATTTGCGCAAAGCCATTGATCTGCAAAAACAATTGGACTATTTTGTTTACCCGGGTGACGAACACAACATGCGCGGCAAGGATCGGGTACACTTGTACCAAAAAATCACCGATTATTTTATGCAAAATTTATAACCGAACATAAAGAAAAGCGGGGAAACGGGCGACTCTGTTCAAAAGCGTTTTGGTTCGGGGAAATGCCGAAAATAACGAAAACTGGAAATGAACAGGGCCATGCCCACCGCAACATAAACCGGAGCAAGGTAATATTTGGGAATAGACGGGTTGTGGCGCAAGTAAATACCCGTGCCCATCATTACGACGACAAGTCCGTAACTTTTTAAATCCTGAAAAGCAAAAACGCATGTATGTTCGGGTAATTTTAAAATACGTTCGATATTTCGCTGGCTAACTTTGTTAAAAACAAAAAAAGCTTTTATAAACCCGAACGAAATACCTATGGCGTAAACAATGGCAATGGTGCGCCAATCATACGCACGCATCCACTTAACGGATAAATAACTTAAGAAAATACCGACACCGGCCCAGGTAAGTCCGGAAAGTAAGATGAGCCATTTACGATGAGCCGCCGGTTTTAATCGATTAATCATTTTTCCCATCCTTGAAGTTTACTTGCTTCTGTGCATGAAAACGCCTTAGCCCGTTTGCTCATCTCTCCACACCTGTTTGCAGAGAGATGAGCCGGGGAGGTAGTATGGCTTTGGTAAAATTACTCCGTGTAGCCGGTTTACCAAGTTATAGTATGCATCCCGAAACTATAAAAAATATTTTGTTAACGTATGGTTTTCAAGATATCTAACAAATAATTCCACACATGCTGCACAGATTCGATTCGAATTTTTTCATCCGGCGAATGAGCACCCAGAATGTCCGGCCCGAAGGAAATCATATCCATGCCTTCGTATTTTTCACCGATAATGCCGCATTCCAATCCTGCATGAATGGCCAGTACTTGCGGTTCGTGTCCGTAAGTTTTGCTGTAAATTTCTTTACAAATGTGCAGCAGTTTGGAATCGGGATTTGGTTGCCAGGCCGGATAACCGTCGTTCTGAATAACTTTAAACCTGCCCAGTTCGCCCAATGCTTTAACTTTGTCCGATGAATCGGTAATAGAACTGGCAATCGAAGAACGTTGGGAAGTTAAGATGAGAATTTCGTCTTCGTCGGTGTGGACTGTGGCCAAATTGGTAGACGTTTCCACCATTCCCTCTACGGCATGGCTCATGGCCAAAACGCCGTGCGGCATGGCATATAAAATGCGAATTAACGTATCGCGAAAATCGGTGCCAAACACTTTTTTCGGTTCATGGAAGGTTTCCACAACCACTTTTACGTCTTTATCCGCAAATTTGTATTCGTCCTGATAAATAGCCTGATATTCCTTGGCCATGCTTTGTAACATTTCCGTTTTGTCGGCCGGAACGGTAATCAGCGCTTCGGCTTCGCGCGGGATAGCATTATGTGCGCTGCCGCCGTCCAAATGCGCGAGAGTGTAATCGGTCTTGTCTCTTAAGTGGTACAGAAAACGAGCCAGTAATTTAATGGCATTGCCATATCCTTCGTGAATATTCAAACCCGAATGGCCGCCGCGCAAACCGGTTACTTTAACCACAAAGGCTTTGTGTCCTTGCGGTGCATCTTCCCATTGGATGGGTTTGTGTAATTCTGTGTTCTGTCCGCCCGCGCAACCGATGAACAAGGTTTCCTCTTCTTCGGAATCGATGTTCAATAAAATTTTACCGCTCACAAAATCGCTTTTAAGGGCGTTGGCTCCGGTTAAGCCGGTTTCTTCGTCCACGGTAAATAGCAATTCCAACGGCGGATGCTTAACCGTTTTATCTTCGGCCAAAGCCAAGCCCATGGCCAGAGCAATGCCGTTGTCCGCACCCAAGGTAGTGCCTTCTGCCGTTACCCAACCGTCTTCAATCTTCATTTTGATCGGGTCTTTGCTAAAATCGTGATCGCTGTCCTTGTTCTTTTCGCAAACCATGTCCATATGCCCCTGAATAACTACAGTAGGCCGGTCTTCCATACCCGGCGAAGCTGGAACGCGGATGAGTACGTTTCCCACATCATCGGTTTTCCATTGCAAATGGTGGCTCTTGGCAAAATCAATTAAAAATTGTCGGATTTTTTCTTCGTGTTTGGAACACCTGGGAATTTGTCCGATAGCGTAAAAATTTTTCCAGACCAGTTGTGGTTCCAATGCTTCGATAGCTTCCTTCATAATGTATCTCCTTTGCGTAGAATGATTTATTTAGTTTTCTAAATTAAACAATATTAAGTAAAAATAAAAATGGTTTTACTGAAGGAAACGAAAAGAGTTTCACCTTTATTCTAAAGATTACGAAAATATTTTGTCCGTGCCGCATTTTCCCGTAAATTTTTTTCTTTGAAAACAAAACGCCCTGGCGTACTTTCGCAAACGCCGAAAATGAAGTCCGCAAAAAAAAAGCCGAAAATCGTGGAAAAGCTATGGGGCAATAAGGGAAGGATTCTGTTGGTAAACATGGAAGAGAACAAAGAATTGCGGGAAGATATTCTTTCCGCTATCGGGCCGAATTTTGAGATTGATCGCGGTGCGCCGCTGCCGTTCGGGGCAACATTGGTGCGCGGAGGGATTAATTTTTCCGTTTATTCGCCACATGCCCATTCCGTCTCATTAGTCCTTTACAACGCGTGTGCCGACGAGCCGTTAATGGAGTTCCCTCTCGATCCCGAACTGAACCGTACGGGATTTGTTTGGCATGCGTACATCAAAGGATTGAATCACGGAATTAAATACGGCTTTCGGCTGCGAGGTGAGCAACCTTTTAATCCCATTGACGAACGTATTGTTCTGCTTGATCCTTACGCCCGTACCACTTGCGGCGGAAAAATTTGGGGAAAACCGTTTAAAATTCGGCGGGATGGAAAGGAACACACCTTTCGTATTTCCGCTATTATCAACAATGCATTTGATTGGGGCACCGATTGCCAGCTTAATATTCCGTTATCCGAAACGATTATTTACGAACTGCACGTTCGCGGTTACACCGTTCATCCGAGTTCCGGAGTTAAAGCCAAAGGTACATTTTTAGGATTAACCGAAAAAATACCCTATTTGAAGCAATTGGGCATTACCGCTGTAGAGTTGATGCCAATTACCGATTTTGATGAAACCATGATCGATCGAAAGAATCCCCGTACCGGAGAACGCCTGCTTAATTTTTGGGGGTACGATCCCATAAGCTTTTTTGCGCCCAAGGCAGCCTATGCCCATACCGAAGACGAATACCGTATTGTTCATGAATTCAAAACGATGGTCAAAAAATTTCACGAAGCCGGAATTGAGGTGATTCTGGATATGGTGTTTAACCATACCGGCGAAGGCAACGAAAAAGGGCCTGTTTACCATTTTAAGGGATTGGACAAGACGGTTTACTATTTAATCGATCCGGAAACCGGGAAGTACTTGAATTTTTCCGGAT
The DNA here is from genome assembly GCA_964598255.1 of uncultured Caldithrix sp. Classification (GTDB taxonomy): domain Bacteria; phylum Calditrichota; class Calditrichia; order Calditrichales; family Calditrichaceae; genus Caldithrix. Next base: position 6,228 of record CAZRBA010000063.1, read on the forward strand.
GCGGGAACACGCTGAATTGTAATCATCCGGTAGTACGCGATATGATTTTAGACAGCTTGCGCTACTGGGTTATGGAAATGCATGTGGATGGATTTCGTTTTGACCTTGCTTCGATTTTAGGGCGCGGACGCGACGGGGAAGTGCTGGCCAATCCGCCGTTAATCGAGCGCATTGCCGAAGATCCCGTTTTAGCAAATACAAAACTGATTGCCGAAGCTTGGGATGCCGGTGGGTTGTATCAGGTGGGGAATTTCCCTCATTTTAAACGCTGGATGGAGTGGAACGGGAAATTTCGTGATGACGTGCGACGCTTTGTGCGCGGCGATGAGGGTATGGTGCCGATTTTGGCCACACGTTTGGCCGGTAGCTCCGATTTGTATCAGGATGATGGGCGTGAACCCTACCACAGTGTAAATTTCGTAACGTGTCACGATGGCTTTACGTTGGAAGATTTAGTATCGTACAATCAAAAGCATAATTGGGAAAACGGGGAGAACAACCGCGACGGATCGGATGAAAATTATAGCTGGAATTGCGGCGTGGAAGGCCCTTCGGACCAGGCCAATGTACAAAAACTGAGAGCTCAATTGAAACGAAATTTTATGACCATCCTCCTGCTGGCTCAGGGCGTTCCCATGATTTTGGGCGGGGATGAATTCGGCCGCACCCAAAAAGGGAACAATAATGCCTATTGTCAGGATAATGAAATCAGTTGGGTAAATTGGCAACTGGAAAAAGAGAACGGCGATTTTTTACGCTTTGTCCGTTTATTGATTCGTTTCCGGCAAAAGCATCCCACCTTTCATCGTACCCATTTTCAAGTGGACGAATTGGATGGAAGGCCGGAAATGAGCTGGCACGGTTTAAAGGTCGGTAAACCCGATTGGTCCGAAAAATCCAAGTGGCTCGCCTTGCTGTACTCCACATTTCCCAAAACGGGTGATCCGGATATGTATCTGATGTTCAACGCCGATGCTTCAGCCAAGCGTTTCGAATTGCCGAAGCCGCGTGCAAACGGGCGCTGGCGGTTGTTGGTTAATACGTACAACCGTTCTCCCGAAGATATTTACGAAGAAGAAAAGGCGCCGCTGCTTAAAAATCAGAAATCATTCGAATTAAAAGGTTATTCATGTGCGTTACTCATCGCACGGAAATGATAAGGTAGCTAAGGTAGTTATTTTTTTATTTTTAATGAGACGCCGCGCGATGCGCAAGGCATTTATTTAAACCAAAGCGGGATATGATGAAATTCAGGACCGAAATAGAAATCGGTACGGCGCAAATGCCTATCGGACATCGGGATGCCATTTTGACTATGGGCTCTTGTTTTGCCGATAATATTGCCGGTCTTTTGAAGGAACGTTATTTTTCCGTATTGCAAAATCCCTTCGGTACGTTGTACAATCCGCTTTCCCTTGCTGAAGCCATGACGATGATTATCGAACAGCGGAAATTTACGGCGAATGATCTGTTTTATTACCGCGACGAATGGCATAGTTTTTGGCATCATAGCACGTTTTCCGGTGAAAACCAAAACGATGTGTTACGCAGAATTAACAGGCAAATCCGCACAGCGCACCAATTCTTGTCGAAAGCGAAATGGTTGTTTTTGACTTTTGGAACCGCTTTTGTCTATTTTCACCTTCCCGAAAAACGTCTTGTGGCCAATTGTCATAAATTGCCTGAAAACGAATTCCTTCGGGAACCAGCCGACCCGAAAACCATTGTACAAAATCTTTCACGGGTTTTTGCCGATCTGAAAGAGATTAATCCCAATGTGAATATTTTGCTTACCGTAAGTCCTATTCGCCATTTACGCGACGGTTTAGTACAAAATCAACGCAGTAAAGCTATTTTGCTTTTGGCTGTTCACGAATTGATCGAACAAAACAAACATGTTTTTTATTTTCCGGCCTATGAAATAATGATGGATGATTTGCGTGATTACCGTTTTTACGAGGCGAATCTGACCCATCCCAATGATCAGGCCGTGCAGTATATTTGGGAAAAATTCAGTGATTTGTTTTTTACCGAAGCAACACGACAAGTTGCCGCAAAATTTTTTGCATTAACTACGGCATTACGCCATCGGGTACGCAATGCACAAAGTCCGATGCACCGCCGTTTTTTGCGCACAACGTTACAACGTATTGAATCTCTTGCCTTAGAATATCCCTATGTAAATTTGGAAGAAGCGCGGCAACAAATATCCGCGCAACTAAAAGCAGAGGACCGGAGCGAATAGAGGTTTATTTGTTGCATTTAAATGAAGAATTTAACATATTTTAATATTATGGAGTTATTTTACGTTCATCCCGAAAATGTGTTCGAACGGGAACTGGTTTTGGACGATTTTGAACGCAAGCATATTGTGCGTATTTTGCGCAAAGAAATAAACGATTCGATTATGGTAACAGATGGTGCGGGTCGTATTTTTAAGGGGATTATCACAGGCAAAAATCCGAAGCTAGTCGTAAAAATTCAGGAGCAAAAACAAAAACCCCCAAAGGAGACGCAAATTATTTTAGCTTGCGGCTTTATCAAACAAAACCGCATGGATTTTATTCTGGAAAAGGGAACGGAATTGGGGGTAGACCGCTTCTGGTTCTTTCGCAGCCGCTACGCCAATTACTTTAGCGCTAATACCGAACGATTACATAAGGTGATCCGTCAGGCATTAAAACAAAGTTTGCGGGTTTATTTGCCGCAAGTGGAAGTGTTTGCTTCGCTGGGCGAATTGTTCAGAGCGGTGCATTCGATCGATACCCGTTTAATTGCAATTGACGCCCGGTATCCCAAGCTTACAAGTTTGTTCGAAGACAAAGACCGAAACAGCAGTCGTTTAGTAATTGTTGCCGTGGGGCCGGAGGGTGGATTTGATACCGCCGAACTTAAACAATTTCGGGACAATGGCTTTCGGGGATTTTCACTTGGCGCAAATCGGTTACGTACCGAAACCGCTGCTTTGGCATCGACTGCAATTGTAAGTCAATATATTCATTAAACGAAGGAGGTGGGTGTTGTCAGTAGAAGAAGATTGTGTATTTTGTCAGGTAATTGCCAAAAAACTGCCCAGCAAAATGGAATATGAAGACGAAGATATTGCCGTATTTTGGGATATTAATCCCCAGGCGCCGATCCATCTTCTGATAGTTCCCAAAAAGCATGTTAAAAATGTATCCGAGTTTACCGAGGAAGACAGCTATTTAATGTGCAAAATGTTTTTAACGGCCAAACAAATGGCGCATAAATTGGGCCTTGACGAAAAGGGATTTCGTCTGGTCGTAAACGAAGGCCGAGATAGCGGGCAGAGTATCTTTCATGTGCACATGCACCTATTAAGCGGAAGGCGATTGATGTGGCCTCCGGGTTAATGGAAAAGCCGTCGGCAGACGGCTTTTTTACTTAGCTCCCAATCATAAAACAGGCATTTGCTGGATGCTACGATTTTGCTTTTTAGGCGTTTTGGACATTTAACAAGCTGTCGGGGGGGGGCAGCGGTTCGGATGAATGTGGCCGATCCGTTTAACAATGGTTATTGGCTTGATAACCAAACTATTCGCTTTTATTTTAATAAAGTTTTTTTGAAGCATGCCTTTAATTTTGTTAGCTTGCACATTTTTAAAACTTAATAAGGAGTATCTATTGAAACTGACTTTTATTAAGCAAATTCTGTTCGATGCGGACGACACGCTTTGGGAAAACAACGTGTATTACGTACGTGCTACCGAAGATCTGTTCGATTTATTCGAAAAGGCCGGATTTGACCGCCAAGCGATTCAGGAAGAATTCGATCGCTTAGAATTACAAGTGGTGCGCGAACGCGGCTACGGCAGCCACAACTTTGTCTGGATTTTGGAAACGTTAAATGAAAATCACAATAAAATCATCGATCAAAACGCTTTTGAAAAAATTGTTCGACGCTTTAAAGAGCACCCGAATCGCAAACCACAACTGTTTGAGGGCGTAATCGATACGTTGCATTATTTGAAAGGGAGCTACAACCTATACGTGCTAACCAAAGGGGAATTTAAGGAACAGGAACAAAAAATTATTAATGCTGGCATTCATAAAATCGTGGATGCTTATTTCATTGTTCCGGAAAAAGAAGACCAGGTGTATCGCGAAATATTAAAACAACATCATTGGCTGGCAAAAGAAACCTGCATGGTGGGCAATAGCCCGAAGTCGGATATTAATCCTGCATTACGCGTGGGCATGTACGCTATCCACATTCCGTATCGCGATACTTGGAAGTTGGATGATGAACCGATTCAACCGGCTGACGGTCGTTTTTTTCAACTGCAAAAATTCAAGGAATTAAAAAAACTTTTTTAAACTCAAAAGCGCAGGCAATAAAACACCGGCCTACAGGCTGCCAGGTTATTCATAAACAATCTCGGCACCGATCACATCGCCATCGATTTTGCTGCCACTTAAAGCATGGACCACTACTTGCGTGTTTGGGGCATTGGAACGAATGCTTCCTTTGATCTCAGATCCGTCTTTTAGAAAAATCTCGACTTTACGTTTTTCATCTTTAGGACTTTTACCTTTGATAATAACATTGCCTTCCACTATGGTATGGGCTGTTAAAAACAAATCGCCATTTACAGTGGCAATGTCATCAAATAAATGGGCCCTCGTCGTATTCAAAGAACCGTTTACGGTGGTAACTTTACCCAGCACAACAGCAGATGTGTCGATTTTAATGGCGCCGTTAATAACCGTAATGCCCTTTTTTACCCGACTATTTTTGCCAATGATAATTTCGCCGTTTACGGATTTTACATCTTTAACCGTACTATTTGCTTTTAAGACAACTCGACCGTTAACCGTTGCACACGAGCCATTCACTGTGCTGTTCGGGCCGATGACAATATTGCCGTTAACCGTGTACAAATTTTTGTGAATTTGTTCTCCGGGGCGAATAATGATGCTTTCGTTAACCTTGGTAGTGCACGAAGTGGCAACTAACAATACCATAAAAAACGAAAAAACGTATTTGAACATTTTAGAAACTCCTAAACTTGGCTGTTCTATTTAATTAACAACGTAAACGATGGTATTTTGTTGCGTACAATTTAAAAAATGCTTGCGCAAGAAAAAAACTCTTTTTATATTATACTTGTCAGGTAATGTATTACTGGAGCGGTTCTGTTTAATGAAAAACGTACTGATCAAACGTGAATACGATTATGCCATTCGCATTTGTGCCTACTTGGCAAGTCACTATCAACAAAATGCCGTATCGCTTTCAATAATTTCCCGCCGCCTCTTGATTCCGAATTCATTTGCCCGTAAAATTGTTCATAAGCTGCGGAAGTCCGGCTTAATCGATTCTGTACAGGGCAAATATGGGGGCATTTTGTTAACCCAAGATCCAACTCAGGTTTCCATTTTGGATGTCCTTGAAGCAATGGATTACAATTCTTCCGTAAATGAATGTTTAATTAATCCGGCTATTTGCCCGTTGGTCGGATTATGCAAAATTCATATTTTTTTTGCAGAAGTAGAAAAGCAAATTTTAAATTCTTTCCGTGAAAAAAAACTTTCCGATTTTATAATTACCGATAAAGATCTCAACCTGAATTTCATAGAGGAGCAGTCGTTTCTTTAATTAACAGAAAGGAGGAAGGCATGGGTGCCCTCACACTAGCACGGTGGCAATACGCCATTCTTACCGTGTATCACTTTTTCTTTGTTCCTTTAACCTTAGGTCTCTCCATTTTCATCGCTATTTTGGAAACCAAATATGCGAAGACGGGAGACGAAACGTACAAAAAAATGGTCAAGTTCTGGGGGAAGCTGTTTGTAATCAACTTTGCCATGGGTGTGGTGACCGGTATTGTGCAGGAGTTCCAATTCGGTTTGAACTGG
>CAZRBA010000064.1:0-116484 GCA_964598255.1 uncultured Caldithrix sp.
AAAGCAAATCCGATAAATCGGATTCTTACCGCCAATGCATGAAAAAAGGCGGCACTAATAAAATCAAACTTAACATAAAAAAGGCGATTTCCAAAGGTAAAATCCAGCGCGCCCATTTTTCCCAGGGAATTTCGGCCAGAGCTAACACACCCATAGTAACGGCCGAGGTGGGAATAATCAAATTACTGAACCCATCGCCGAACTGAAAAGCCAGTACTGCAGTTTGTCGACTAACCTCCAGCAAATCGGACAACGGTGCCATAATGGGGATGGTAAGTGCCGCCTGCCCGCTGCCGGAAGGAACAAAAAAATTGATGGCTGTTTGCACAAAAAACATAATTTGAGCAGCAAACACCGGATGTGCCCCTTTAATTAACGATGAAAGGCCGTGTAAAATCGTACCGATAATTTGACCGTTTTGGGCAATAATCAAAATACCGCGTGCCAGAGCAATAACCAGAGCGGTACCGATTAACTCTTTTGCGCCCAAAATAAAGCCGTCGGTTATTTCTGTAGCCTTCAAGCCGCCAGCCAGACCTGCTACTATACCCATGGCTAAAAACAGAGCCGCGATTTCCTTTATGTACCATTGATAAGCCAAAACCCCATAAACCAGCAAAACCATAGCCGCAAAAAACAAACCAAGCACCCGCTTGTGCCGTCCGGTTAAGTGCAGGGCAGTTTTCTTATTAACATGCCATTCTTTGCGGCGTGCGGCATCAATATCAGCCGAGATGCTTTTGTGCGGTTCCCTTTTAATTCGATTGGCGTAGCGTTGTACAAACACAATGGCCACTAAGGTGGTTAATATCCAACAAAAGACACGGTAAGCAAAACCGGAAAGCGGGGGAAGACCGGCGATCCCCTGTGCCACACCCAGAGTAAACGGATTGATGAATGCAGCGGCAAATCCTGCCCCGGCCCCGACAAAAGGAATGGCCACTCCGGTTACGGAATCATAACCCAAGGCCAGAGCCATGGGAATAAAAATAAGAATAAACGGAATTACCTCTTCACTTATGCCAAACACAGCGCCGCCCAATGAAAAGAGCACCATAAAAAGCGGAATGGTCAACTTACGTACCAAGGTACTTTTTTCGTGTGCCTGCGCCAATGTTTGAATGCCTGCATCCACAGCCTTTGTTTTTTGCAAAACGGAAAAAGCGCCGCCCACAATAAGCACAAAGCCAATAATTAAAGCCGCATCCACAAAGCCTTCCAGCGGGGCCGTTAAAACTGCATCCGGACCTTGCGGCCGGCTATCGGTAAACGAAAAGGAAGTGGGATCCACCACTTTCCGGCCGTCGCGTTCGATCATGCGGTAGGTGCCGCCAGGTAAAACATAGGTTAAGGCAGCGGTTAAGGCAATCAAAGAAAAAATAATTAGATAAGTATTAGGGGCTTTTAATTTAGCTATTTTCATACGCATTCCGTTTTTTTTGAACCAAACAAAAATACGAATTTTGCGCCTAAATGCCAAAGCAGAAATTTTACGGCGGGGGCAACACTAAAACGGGTGCGGCGAATTTCTTTTTGACTGCACGGGAAAAATTATTAACTTCGTTGACTTTGTAACGGAAACGAATGAAAATCATATTGAACGGAATTATGGAAAAACTAAAACGAACGATTTTTCAACTGCGGCTGGAAGAATTTTTGGCGTTGCTTTTTTTTATCCCGTCTTTGCTGATTACAATTAAAGCCAATCACTATTTCTTTTCGGCCGGGATGCACATACCCCGCCGCTATTACGGCGGACTTATTCGCCTTGGTGTTACTTTGGGATTAATGGTAGCCTTTTATTATTTTGTCAAATACAAACCCTGGTGGAGGTATTTGTGGTGGTTACGCGACGTAATGCCCTTTTTATTTTGCATTGCCATTTACACCAACCTGCACGATACCATCGGATTCGTAAATCCGCACGATGTGCATGCCACTTTGGTAAAAATAGATAGATTTTTGTTCGGCGTAGAGCCGGTGCTCTGGGCACAAAAATTTTATCATCCATGGCTAACGGATTATTTTAGCGTTAGTTATATGAATTATTTTTTGCTAGCCACCGTTGTGGTGCTTTATTTGCTTATTACCAACAGACGCAAAGAAATGCGGGTAGTGTTAGTGGGCACCATTTTAACGTTCTATTTTGGTTATGTGCTTTACGTGATATTCCCGGCCGCACCCCCGCGCATTACATTAGCCAATCAATTTACCCGTGATTTCGGCGGAGGAATGATTACCCACCTGCAAAACCGGTTGATAAATATTAACCCGTCCTCATCGCGGGCGGCGTTTCCCAGCCTGCATTGCGCGGTAACGCTGATCAGTTTGATGTATGCCTTCAAGTACAGTAAAACACTGTTTTGGATATTGCTGTTGCCCGGAATCAGTTTGGTGTTGGCGACAATTTATTTGCGCCATCATTATGTAATCGATATTTTAGCCGGATTCGCATTGGCCATTTTTACCTATTTTGTAGCGCCGCATCTGGATGCCTGGTGGCAAAAGCAAAGGCTGCGTTTTGCCACCGAGGAAAGCGGTAAAATGGCAACAGAAGCAAAACACTCTATTTAAATAAAACACGGTTCGTATAAATAAGATTGAAGGTTGTAAAATGAAAGCTGTTATTGTGGCTGCCGGCAGAGGCAGCCGTTTGATGAATGAGCATCCCAAAACCTTGTTACCTATTGACGAAAGTACCATTCTTGAGCATATTTTACGCAACTTAACCAAGGCCGGTGCGGATGAATTTGTGATTGTGGTTGGCTATCAGGCGCAGATGATTGATGCCTATTTGCACGAAAACGATAATTTCGGTTTGAAAATAACCACGGTTTTTAATCAAGACTGGCAACGCGGTAACGGACTTTCGGTGTATGCCGCCCGTCAGGCCGTAAATGGCGAATCATTTGTTCTTTCCATGTCCGATCATATCGTTTCGCCCTGTGCATTAAAGCGGGTGATCGAAAGCGAACAGCAGGCAAATTTGCTTCTGGTCGATCCGGATGTGAAGCGCGTTTTCGATATCGATGACGCGACCAAAGTTTTTTTTGACGATAAACGTATTATACGTATCGGGAAAGAGCTAAACGATTATAACGGAATTGACTGCGGTATTTTTCGTCTGAAACCCGATTTTTTTGACGGAATTGAAGCCCAATTAAAAAAAGGAGAAGAATCCATTAGTGCCGCAGTACGCGAACTGATTCGTTTGCAAGACATGGAAGCGGTTTTTATGAACAGCGACGAATGGTGGATTGATATCGATACGCCGGAAGCGTACGGATTTGCACGGGAAAATTTGCTGCGTATCGAAAAATAAAAGCCGCACGAAGATTTTTAAGAAAAAAAGGGCGTCTTTTTATTTAACGCCCCCTTTTGTTTTAGGAAACAAACCACACAACCATTAAGCAATGGTTACCTTTTTGTTCATGAACACATCCTGAATGGCATTAAGTAATTCAATACCCTCTTTCATCGGCCGCTGAAACGCCTTTCGCCCGCTAATTAAGCCCATACCACCGGCCCGTTTGTTGATAACGGCCGTGCGTATGGCTTGCGCCAAATCGCCCGCACCGGAAGAAGCGCCACCGGAGTTAATCAGACCGATACGTCCCATGTAACAGTTAATAACCTGATAGCGCGTCAAATCGATGGGATGATCCGTAGCAAGTTTGGTGTACATATCTGGATGTACCTTGCCAAAATTCAAGGCCGTAAATCCGCCGTTAATTTCCGCTTGTTTTTGTTTGACGATATCTGCTTCGATGGTTACGGCCAAATGGTTAGCCTGACCGGTCGTATCCGCAGCTACATGGAAATCCTTACCGTCCTTTTTAAAGGCACTGTTGCGCAGGTAGGCCCAAAGCACAGTAACCATACCCAATTCGTGGGCGTATTTAAAGGCCTCGCTGATTTCCTGAATTTGCCGATTGGATTCCTTGGAACCGTAGTAAATGGTGGCCCCAACAGCCGCAGCGCCCATGTTCCAGGCCTGTTCCACGTTAGCAAATAAAATTTGATCGTACTTATTAGGGTAGGTTAGTAATTCGTTGTGATTGATTTTTACGATGAAGGGAATTTTGTGCGCGTATTTGCGTGAAAGGGAGCCCAATACGCCCAAGGTGGAAGCAACGCCGTTACAGCCGCCCTCGATGGCCAGTTTAATGATATTTTCCGGATCGAAATAATCCGGATTGGGAGCAAAGCTGGCGCCGGCAGTATGTTCGATACCCTGATCCACCGGCAAAATGGACAAATAGCCGGTGCCGGCCAAGCGCCCTGTATTAAACAGCCATTCCATGTTACGCAAAACATTGCTGTTGCGATCGCTGGGCACAAAAATACGATCAACGAAATCGGGCCCTGGTAAATGTAATTTTTCCTTAGGGATGGTTTTGCATTCGTGCGTTAAAAGATCTTCGGCTTCCTCGCCCAATAGTTCTCTGATTTTGTCAATGGTTAGCATCGTTACCCTCCTAAATGTAAGGTACAAACATTTTTACGATTAATCCGCTTTTACCTGCTAATATTAACCTACATTTTTAACGGATGCAACTTAAAAACAAAGTTTTTGTTAAAGCGGTCTTGTTTAGGCCGAATTTATCATATCAAAATTTTCAGGTTTCGATATTTAGGTTCGAAAAACGGCTAGCGGCCCTTTCGGACAGTAATCGCTAAGGAGCTAAATAAACACCACATAAAACAAAAGCTCAGAAAAATCCTTAAAAAAAAGCGTAAAATGAGTAAAAAGACAAAAAATCGAGAAAAAAATTGGGAAAAAAATTTTTAATTACGCAAATTAATGTATTTCGGAGGTAAAGAATAGCGTAAATCTTGTTATTTAACGTTTTTTTATTAAAAATTGAATTCATCTAAATATTTTTGTATATTTTTAAGACCTATCCTGGGATTGATTTGCAATCCTGAATTCCAACCGATCGTTGGCATTTAATTCAAACGGATTAATATGCCTGCGATTTTGCTACTGTTGTTTTTCCCGGGTTATTTTAATTTTAAACGCAGAAAGGAGGAATGCGCATGATCTATTCCTTTGCCCGATTCCTGAAAAGCGATTATGTCCACCGACTTTCCTCCGAGGAAATTGAAGATCTGAAACTATTGACTAAAGTCTTTCCTTTTAAGGTAAGCAGTTATGTTTTAGATGAATTGATCGATTGGGATAATCGCTTTGAAGATCCTATTTTTCGTTTGACGTTTCCTCAGAGGGAAATGCTATTGCCCGAGCATTGGCAAATGCTCAAGAAGGCGCGCGGTTTTGAACAGGAAAAAGCGGTTATTAAGCATATCCAGCAAGAATTGAATCCGCATCCTGCCGGACAGACGCATAATATTCCGCGTATTGGCGATCGTTTGCTGGGCGGATTGCAACACAAATATCGCGAAACGGTATTAATTTTTCCGGCACAAGGCCAAACCTGTCATTCTTATTGTACTTACTGTTTCCGCTGGGCGCAGTTCGTTAATTTAGGAGAGCATAAATTTAAAACCAAGGAACATCGCGATTTATTCGAATATCTTTCGTTGCACAAAGAAGTTACCGATGTGCTTTTTACCGGCGGTGATCCCATGTGGATGACAAACGCGCAGTTGTTCGGATATTTAGATGTTGTCTTGCAGCCGGAACTGGAACATATTCGCAGTGTGCGTATCGGTACTAAAGCATTGTCTTACTATCCTCAGCGCTTTTTAGGCCAAGAAGGAGAGCAACTGCTGAAATATTTTGAGAAGATGATCGAGCAAGGTAAGAATGTTTCCATTATGGCTCATTTTAGTCATTACAAAGAGCTGCGTACAAAAAAGGTGCAACAAGCCGTGCTCAAATTACGCAAGGCCGGAGTGGTAATTCGAACTCAGGCTCCGTTAATTCGCGGTATTAACGATTCTAGCGAAGTGTGGCGCCAAATGTGGGTAGAACAGGTACAAATGGGTATGATACCGTATTACATGTTTGTGGAACGCGATACGGGTGCCCAGCACTATTTTTCGGTACCACTGGCCAAAGCTTACGATATTTTTACCGATGCATACAATCAGGTTTCCGGTTTGGCCAAAACCGTACGAGGGCCTTCCATGTCGGCTTGGCCTGGTAAAATTTTAATTTCCGGAATTGTCGGAAGCGGAGAATCAAAACGCTTTGTATTGAAGTTCATTCAATCTCGTGATCCGGAATTGATTAATATTCCCTTTTATGCCAAATATAACGAGCAGGCAATTTGGTTGGACGATTTGGAAATCGAACCGAATATGCAGGAAGCCTTGGACGAAATGGAAGAAAAGTTAAACATGCAACCCGGTAACGTACATGAGGTAGCCTGATTTAATAACGGGCTGCTTGTCCGTTTTTTTCTGCCCTTCCCGAATTTGCAAGATAGGTACAACGCTAAAAAGTTGTGCCTATTTTTTTTGTTCGCGCCCATTGGCAAATTAATGTATTTTTATTATCTTCTCTCTCAAAATAAATATACGGTTTTTTCGAAAAATATTGAATAAGGAGAGAACGTTGGCTGCAGAAACAAGTTTAACGATCGGGTATCAGGGAGAGAAGGGTGCTTATAGCGACCGGGCAATAGATGTTTTGTACAACGGTCAGGAGATTAACAAGGTGCCGTTTCGCACTTCTTATGAAGTGGTGGATGCACTGAAAAAAAAGAAAATCGATTTCGGTTTATTGCCTATCGAGAATTCGATTGTGGGCAATATTACCCATACGTACGATTTACTGTTAGAAAACAAGCTAACCATTGTCAAAGAAGTTGTTATTCCTATTCACCATGCACTTATTGCTCATCCTAGGACGGATATCAAACGTGTCCGAAAAATTTATTCGCATCCGGCCGCAATTTCGCAATGCGAAGTATTTTTGCGCAAATTTACGGAGAGCGATGTTTTACCCACCTACGATACGGCCGGTAGTGTTAAAATGATTGCCCAAAACGAATTACTCGATACGGCAGCCATTGCCAGCGCGGAATCGGCCGAAATTTACGGTTTGAAAGTGTTTCAGGATAAAATTGAAGATTATCCCCATAATCAAACGCGTTTTGTTTTGCTTTCTGCCGAACCGTTTCGTTTGGAGCAAAGTGCTTATATGCCTTGCAAAACGACCATGGTTTTTGATACTTTGGATCAGCCGGGCATGTTGTACCGCTGTTTGGGAGTTTTTGAGAAGTTTAAAGTAAATATGACCCAATTGTCGTCGCGCCCGCATAAAACGGAACCGTGGAAATATCACTTTTTTGTGGAAGTGGACGGCCATGTGGAAGACGAAAATATTGCCGAAGCAATGGAAGAAATTAAAAAGCTGACCGGATTTTTACATATTTTCGGGTCCTATCCCAAATTCGAATCGACCGAAACGGAAACGGTTCGGCGAAAACCAAGGAAAAAGAAAGTTTCCGGCCCGCTTTATAGCCGCGAATTTAAACCCGAGCCAACCATTGTTGACGTAAAAGGCCACGCTATTGGTGAAGGACATTTTGTAATGATAGCCGGTCCGTGTAGTGTGGAAGGTCGGCAGCAGATGATTGAGACGGCCAAAATTGTCAAAGAACACGGGGCGCAACTGTTGCGGGGCGGTGCCTTTAAACCGCGTACCAGTCCGTATAGTTTTCAGGGATTGGGAGAAGAGGGTTTAAAACTGCTTAAGGAAGCCGGGGAAATGTTTGACATGCCCACGGTAAGCGAGGTGCTTTCGGTGGAATATGTGGAATTGATGGCCCGTTATGTGGATGTGTTGCAAATTGGGGCGCGTAATATGCAGAATTTTGTTTTGTTGCGCGAAGTGGGTAAGGTAAACAAACCCATTTTGCTCAAACGCGGTATGATGGCTACCATCAAAGAATTTCTTCTTTCGGCGGAATACATTTTAGCGCAGGGAAATCCAAATGTTATTTTATGTGAACGCGGAATTCGTACGTTTGAAACGGCCACGCGAAATACGTTGGATATTAGCGCCATTCCGGTTTTAAAAGAAAAAACGCACTTACCTGTTATTGTCGATCCGAGCCATGCCAGTGGCATTGACCGCTGGATTGAACCACTGTCGTTAGCCGCCGTGGCCGCCGGTGCCGACGGTTTGATGGTGGAAGTCCATTTTAATCCCTCCACCGCTTTAAGCGACGGGCCGCAAGCGTTGGACGAACGTCAATTTACCCGCTTGATGAAACGGATTGAGCGCTTGCGCCAATTAAAGTAATACTTTTTAATGAAAAGAGCCGGAAATCGCTAACAAATCTGAGACACTGTTCTTAAGGACTTAAAATGTCTGCAACGGTTTCCGTACTTTCTCTTTTCTGTAAGCAAAAAGCAACCATGACGATAAATACCTCTCTTTTTTTTTACCTGTGCAGAACGGTTCATTTTATTTGTTTATTGAGAATTATTTCTTTAATTTTCTGTTTCGTTAAAGATCGAATTGAGAAAAGGCAAAAGGAAGCGGGTGGTAAAATTTGCCTATGCGACTGTTAGCAAAAAAAATCGTTAAACGCTATGAAGATCATATCGTTTTGCGCAACATAAATTTTGATATTTCCGCCGGAGAAGCTTTGGCTATTATTGGTTCTAATGGTTCAGGCAAAACAACCTTGGTTAAAATTCTGGCTAATTTAATTGCACCTACCCGCGGCACGATTGCCTATCAAATTGACGGCAAAACAGTTCCCAGAGAACAAATTTATCAGTATATCGGATTGGTGGGTCCCTATTTACAGTTATATCAGGAATTGACGGCGCGTGAGAATCTGTATTTTTTTGCCCGCATGCGTAATTTGCCCGATTACAAAGAACGGGTGGCTGATTTAATGGAAACTTTGGGGTTGAAAGGTCGCGAAGACGATACGGTAAAGGCTTATTCTTCAGGTATGCAGCAGCGTCTTAAATATGCGGCTGCTTTACTTCACCGGCCTAAGGTTTTATTGGTGGATGAACCGCGTTCCAATCTGGACGAAAAAGGAATCGAAACGGTTTATTATTTATTACGCGAGCAAAAAAAACAGGGAATTCTAATCGTGGCTACCAATGATACTGAAGATCTGCAATTGGTGGATCAGACTCTTAAGGTGGAACAGGCATGAAGCAAACCTATCTTATTTTAATCAAAGATTTGCAGCAAGAGTTCAAAACACGTTATGCCATTAATGCGATTTTGCTATTTGCCGTGGTTACGTTAAGTGCCGTTTCGTTTGCCATCGGAACCTATACGGCCGGAATACAAGTTTTGGCCGCCTTATTTTGGGTGATTTTGTTTTTTTCGTCCATGTCGGGTCTTTCACATATTTTTATTCGGGAAGAAGAAACCCAGACGGCAGATACGTTAAAGCTGGTTGCCCGTCCGGTGCATATTTTTTTGGGTAAGTTTATCTTTAATTTACTATTACTCGTGGCTCTGGAAGTGGTACTTGTACCATTGTTTATTGCGGCAATGAATTTTAAGATTACAAGTTTTGCCATTTTTGCCATGACATTATTAATCGGAAATTTTGGTTTGGCCGGAGGGGGCACC
The DNA here is from genome assembly GCA_964598255.1 of uncultured Caldithrix sp. Lineage (GTDB taxonomy): Bacteria > Calditrichota > Calditrichia > Calditrichales > Calditrichaceae > Caldithrix. The sequence continues at coordinate 9,524 of CAZRBA010000064.1, forward strand.
ATGGTAGCCGCTATTATTTCCAAGGCCAGTGCCAAGGGTGCCTTGTTTACCGTTTTGGCCTTTCCTATTTTGTTACCGGTATTAATCAGTGGGATTAGTGCCACTAAAAAGGCAACCGAAGAAACCGCGCTTTTGAGCGCCCAGAATGAATTACAGGCTTTACTTGCCTATAGCGTTATCATTATTACGGCCAGTATTTTGTTGTTTGATTATGTTTGGAACGAATGATGGAAAAATTCGCAAGAAATTTTTTTAGATACGTTAAGTATTTTGGAAACAATAAAGTTTAGGTGTGTCTTATGATCATCAAAATTGCAAAATGGCTGCTTTTTGCGTTGTTTGCCCTAACCATCACGGCTGCCTTTGTTTGGGCACCTTTAAAAGAAGGGTTAGGGGCCTTTACACGGGTTATTTATTTTCATGTACCGGTGGCCTGGATGGCCGTGGTGTTTTTTTTATTGGGAGCTTATTATAGCTATCGATATTTACAAAAAAAAGATTTGCTCTACGATGCGTATGCACAGGTTTGTAACGAAATGGGTATTTTGTTTGCCATTTTGGCTACCGTAACTGGGTCGATTTGGGCCAAACAAATTTGGCATTCCTATTGGAATTGGGATCCGCGGGAAACATCGATTTTTATTTTATTGCTTATTTACGGCGCTTATTTTTCGTTACGTTCCGCTCTTGAACAGGAAGATCGTCGCGCCCGTTTGTCGGCCGTTTATTCCTTGCTGGCTTTTGTTTCGGTACCATTCTTCGTGTTTATCGTACCGCGTATCTATTTTTCATTGCATCCCGATCCGGTTTTGAATACACAAGGTAAAATCAATATGGAAGCTCGGCAGCGTCTGGTTTTTTTTAGTTCTTTGATTTTGCAAACCATTCTGTTTTTATGGGTGTTTAATATACGTAAAACGCAGGTTAAGCTTAAAATGCTGCTCCGACGTTACGAAGAAAACAAAACATTTGAGGAGAAATAAATGGATCCTTTGTATGTTGTATTGGTGATTAATTTGATTATTTGGTTGGGTGTTTTTCTTTATGTCAACAAAACAGATCGGGAAATTAAACGTTTAAAACGGGAAATTGAAGCATTGCATTTGGGTATGGAACCGGAAGAGAAAAAAAACGATAAATAATATTCAATGAAATAACGCAAAAGGCTAAACGCATTTTTTTCCGAAACGTTTTACAGACGAAAAATCGGGTAAATTAAAAAAAAGGAGCGCCGGATTATGCGTTCAAAATATATCATCGGGGCCGTTATTATTATCGGCTTTACAATTTGGGCGGCCGTATCGTTTAACGCCTCCCTTACGCCCTATGTTTCTGTGGAAGAAGCGAAACACATGGATAAAGTGGTGCAGGTAAAAGGGGAACGGCTTGGATCTGGGAATTTTGATGTCAATACCAATCAGTTCAAATTCAAAATTCGCGACGAGAAAGGCGATGTGTTACCCGTCGTTTACGACGGTGCCAAACCGGGAAACTTTGATCAGGCCTCACATGTTGTTTGCGTGGGGAAGTATGAAAACGGTGTTTTCCATGCCAAAGAGCTTTTGGTGAAATGCCCGTCCAAATACCAACCGGAAGGGAATAATTCATGATTATCGGAATTACGGCAACCGCCCTTACGTTTGTAGCTTTAATGCTAAGCATTGCGGCCTACTATCTTTATGATCGTAAAAGAGAACCCTCGTTATTAACATTTGCCAGAGTGGCGTTTTATACGGCCAGCGGGCTTATCATTTTTCAGGCTGTCCTTTTAATGTACGGAATATTGACACACCATTTCGAATGGAATTATGTGTTTAGTTATTCGTCGCGCAGCTTAAGCCTGTTCTACCTTATTTCCACTTTTTGGGCCGGACAGGAAGGCACCTTTTTGCTTTGGCTGGTTTTTGGCGTGCTTTACGGATTTTGGATTATTCGCACACGTAAAAAAGAAGAGCCTCTGGTAATGGCTTTTATGTTAATGGTAATGGCTTTTATTGCAATCATTTTAATCCGGAAAAATCCGTTTGATTATATTTGGCATGTAAATCCGGCCTCGTTTGGGGTGGGAATGGTCCCGAGAGACGGAGTCGGATTGAATCCATTGTTGCAAGATCCGTGGATGGTAATTCATCCGCCGATTTTATTTGCCGGTTATTCCGCCACCATGATCCCTTTTGCTTTTGCCATGTATGCACTTATTAAACGGGAGTACGACGAATGGGTACGTGCGGTTTTGCCTTTTGCCGTATTTGCCGGATTGCTGCTGGGCGCGGGCATTATTTTGGGCGGCTATTGGTCATACACTACCCTTGGCTGGGGTGGCTTTTGGGGCTGGGATCCGGTGGAAAACAGTTCTTTGGTTCCTTGGTTGTTCAGTTTGGCCCTTATTCATGGCCTTATTATTCAACTGGTTCAGGGTGGTATGAAAAAGACCAATATTTTGATGGCCATCCTTACGTTTGTGTTTGTTCTTTACGCCTCCTTTTTAACGCGCAGTGGAATTTTAACCGATTTTTCCGTGCATTCCTTTGGCGAAAGCGAACTTAGCAATTACCTAATCGCATTTGTATTGTTCTTTTTCGCTTTGGGCATTTTGGTCTATTTGTTTCGGGTTAACGAAGTAAAATACAAACCAGTTTACAGCTCGTTAGGCACGCGGGAAAGTTTTATCGATTTGGGTATTTTGATATTGGTTTTATTTTCCGTTTTTGTTTTTATCGGTACTTCATGGCCTATTATCAGTGGCATATTCAAAAGCAAAGCCGAGAGTTTTGCAACGGAATATTACAATTATCTTGCCGGTCCCGGCGCCATATTAATGGCTTTGCTTATTGCTCTGGCACCGGTTATGCGCTGGAAAACATCGAGCTGGAACAAGCTTAAAACCGTAACCCTTCACAGTATTGTCAGTTTGGCCCTCGGTGCGGTTTATTATTTTCTGGGAGTAAAAGATTTAATTCCGCTACTTATTTTTATTTTATCCACATTTGTGATTCTGGTAAACGGGCAATTGGTCATCCAATTGCTGCGCAAGAAAAATTACGGTTTCGGCGGTTATTTGGTGCATGTGGGCGTGGGGTTAATGTTTATGGGCATTGTGGCCTCAACCGGATACGACCGCGAAGTTAAAGTGCAATTTCCCAAGGATGTTCCTAAAAAAGTTTTTGGCTATACCATTGAATATAATGGTCAGCAAGCGGCTAAAGACGGGAAAAATCGTGTGATTTTAACCGTTAACGGTAAAAAAACATTTGCCAAATTTTATTGGAGCGATTACAGCAGGGCTTGGATGGTGGGCCCATCGGTGGAAAATAAATGGAGTAAAGATTTGTACATTTCGCCGATTCAAATAATTCCTGCAGAACAAAGTATGCCGCGAGGCGACGAACTGACGCTGGTTAAAGGGCAAAAAATAAAATACCGAACCTATACGTTGCTGTTCAAAGGATATGACATGAAATCCCACGAAATGGGAGGTTCTACCATTGTATTAAAAACGGTGATAGATGTATTTGACGCAAACGGTAAATTAATCGGCGAAATAGAACCCGGCATTCACATGCATAATCAAAAAAAGGACATGGAACCGGCAACGTTTGTGGACGGTAAAGGGAAAGTGTACCTGAAAAGTGTTAATGTGGAAGCGCGTACGATTCATATTTTACTGACAAATCCGACGGATAAAACCAATCCCATGGCAGGCAAGGAAATTTTAGCCGCAGAAGTTTCTGTCAAACCTTTTATTAACCTGCTATGGTTGGGTACTATTCTAATGATTTTGGGCTTTATTGTAACCTTGTATTACCGCTTTCAACAGCAAAAAAGTTAGCGGATTTTAGTGATAAAAGTTCTGCAAAAAGTTATTCGCTCATCCGGCAACAAAACGTGTCAATTCCGTTTTGGAATTGCATGAGTGATTGAATTCTTTTTGCGGGACTTTTTTGATTTTAGGCATAATTTTACATCTTCTTTTTTCCTGCCCGCCGCTTGTACCTATTGCGTTCGATGCAAAAAATTTAAGGCCGATTCGGTTAAAAAGGCAGAAACGTGTGTCCCAAATTCGTTTTGTCTTTGTTTTAATTTTAGCTTTCCCCGTTTTTCAAAGAACCAACCCGACGGAAGCGATAAAATATAACTTCATTAAATTTACGAAGTTATGAAAAAAGTGTTTACTTGAATCGGATGTAAAAAACCGTTATATTCCAGCTATTAATTTTTGGTGAAGAAAGAATGCCCAGAATAAAAATTATTGTTGAATACGAAGGAACGCACTATTTTGGCTGGCAATTGCAAAAGGGGCAGCGAACCATTCAGGGAGAAATTGAAAAAGCTCTGTTTTTGATCTTTAAAAAACAAATCCGAGTTACAGGTTCGGGAAGGACCGATACCGGCGTACACGCTCGGGGTCAGGTGGCACATTTTGATATTCCGGATTATTCTCCGGTAAAATTGCAGCGATCTTTGAACGGCATTTTGGCCCGTGATATCGTGGTGAAAAACATTGCCGTTGTTCCGGATGACTTCCACGCTCGTTTTGATGCCGTCGAAAGGCAATACCATTATTATATTGCTCTGAATCCGACGGCCCTTTATCGTAAATATGTTTGGCAGGTGCGATATGCGCTGAATAAAACATTGCTGCAACTCGGAGCGGAGCTAATTAAGCGCAACGAAGATTTTCAGGCGTTTTGCAAAGTTAATAGTGAAGTCAAGCATTATCGTTGTACTATTTTTAAAAGTCGTTGGTTTGTGCAAGACGAGCGTTTGGTTTACCAAATTTCGGCTAACCGGTTTTTACACGGAATGGTTCGGGCCCTTGTGGGCACATTAATTGCGTTGGGCAGCGGTAAAATAACCCTCCGCGAAATGGAAGCGATAATCCAAAGCAAAGATCGCACCCGTGTTCCGTTAACAGCGCCGGCTTCGGGTCTTATTTTGGAAAAGGTAATTTATCCGGAGCCCGTTAAAAAAAAGAATGGCCAGGCAGGCGCAAATACGAAACATCTCCGGTAGGCTGACGTTTTTTTGTGCTATGGCAAAAAGAGAGATCATGATAAATAAGTTGGTGTATTAAAATATGGTCGAATTTATTTAAAAAGAAGGAATAAATTATGAAATTTTTTGTCGATTCCGCAAATGTGGACGAAATTGAGGAAGCTGCCAGCTTGGGCATTGTGGACGGGGTTACCACTAACCCCACCCTATTGGCCAAAGAGAACGGCAAACCGGAAGAGATCTTCAAAAAGATTTGTCAGGTCGTAGACGGGCCGGTCAATGCCGAAGTGGTGTCTTTGGACTGGCAGGGAATTGTGGAAGAAGGTCGTGAGCTGGCTAAAATTCATTCCAATATTGTAATCAAAATTCCCATGACCAAAGATGGCCTGAAAGCGGTTAAGGTGTTTGCACAGGAAGGGATTAAAACCAATGTGACGCTGATTTTTTCCCCGATTCAGGCTTTAATGGCCGCCCGTGCAGGGGCAACGTATGTTTGCCCGTTTGTTGGTCGTCTGGATGATACGGGCGCCAATGGTATGGATGTAATTGCCGAAATCAAGCAGATTTTTGATAATTATATGATCGAAACGGAAATTATTGTGGCCAGCATTCGGCATCCAATGCATGTGGTGGAATCGGCCTTGATTGGTGCTGATATTGCCACTGTCCCGTTTAATGTGATCGAAAAAATGATCAAACATCCGTTAACAGATATTGGCATCGAACGTTTTTTGGCCGATTGGGAAAAGGTGCAAAACAGGAAGTAAAGAAATTAAACAATAAAAGGAGAATCGGATGAAGTTTTTTATAGACACGGCAAATATCGAGCAAATAAGAGAGGCAGCCAGTTTGGGCGTTTTGGACGGAGTAACGACCAACCCGACTTTGATTTCGAGAGAGCAGGGCGAACCGCGTGAAATTTATCGTCAGATTTGTGAGATTGTGGACGGGCCGGTTAGTGCCGAGGTGGTTGCGCTGGATAACGAAGGTATGGTAAAAGAGGCTAAAGAACTGGCGGCCATTCATGAAAATATTGTAATCAAAATTCCTATGACCAAAGAAGGCTTAAAAGCGGTAAAGCAATTAACGGCCCTGAGTATTCGTACAAACGTAACATTGGTTTTTTCTCCGATTCAGGCTTTGCTGGCGGCACGGGCCGGTGCCACGTTTGTGAGTCCTTTTGTGGGCAGGTTGGATGACATTGCAACGCCGGGTATGGAACTTATTGGCCAGATAAAGCAAATTTTCGAAAATTATATGATCGAAACGGAAATAATTGTTGCCAGTATCCGGCATCCCATGCATGTGGTGGAAGCGGCCATGTACGGAGCAGACATAGCGACCATTCCGTTTGCCGTTATCGAAAAAATGATTAAACATCCGTTAACGGATATTGGCATCGAACGTTTTCTGGCAGATTGGGAAAAAGTCCAAAATCGCGAATAAAAACGGAAGAGGCCCGATAGTTTTTACATTAAACCATAAAGGTGCATTATGTCCAAATTATGGAAATTTTTGGTAGTTCTTGGCATTGGCGTTTTAAGCGGTGTTTTGTTGGTCGAATATTTGCCGCTTAACAAAGCGGCGGAACATGTGCGACCGGCCGATACGTCGTTTGTAAGTGTTGCCCATGCCGAGAGTACGGCAACAACGCCGCAAAATTTGACCAGTCATCGACAAAATGCCATTACGCGTGCCGTAAAAATGGTTAGTCCGGCCGTGGTTTCGGTGAATGTTACCCAAATTAACCGTTATGTACAACGCAGCCCGTTTTATGACGATCCGTTTTTTAGACAATTTTTCCCTGAGCTTTTCGGCGACCGGATTGTCGAACAAAAGGTTAAATCGATAGGTTCGGGATTTATTATTTCGGAAGACGGCTATATTGTTACAAACGAACATGTGGTAGGCGATGCTACGGAAATTATTGTTGCCAAATCCAACGGTAAGGAATATCCGGCCAAATTGATCGACAAAGATCGGGTTTCGGATATCGCCTTGCTAAAAATCGAAGGGAAGTTTCCTTACATTAAATTCGGTAATTCGGATGATATTCTTATCGGAGAATGGGCGATTGCCTTGGGAAATCCGTTCGGTTTGTTTATTAAGAATCAGCCCACGGTAACCGTTGGGGTGATCAGTGCGGTTAACCGCGATTTTTCGCCAATGGAAGGTCGTATTTACGAAGATATGATTCAAACCGATGCGGCCATAAATCAGGGGAATAGCGGAGGCCCTTTGTGTAATGCGGACGGTGAAGTAATAGGCATGAATACCTTTATCTTTACCGCGGATCCGCAATCGCATGGCTCGGTTGGAATTGGTTTTGCCATTCCCAGTAACCGAATTAAGCGGGTTGTCGAAAAGCTGAAAAATCGGCGTGGCGGCGATAAGAATGTATGGATCGGGATGTATGTTTCCAATTTGGATCCGTATATTGCCCGTTCTCTGGGATACCCCTCGGTTAACGGTGTATACGTACGGCGGTTGGATCGGCATAGTCCGGCGGAGAAGGCCGGAGTGAAGCTGGGTGATGTGATTATGGAAATTAACGGTCAGCCGATCAGCAGTTACAGTGATGCAGAAGCGGTCATCCTATCGTTGGATTTGCGTGTGGGCGATAAAATTCAAGTTAAAATTTGGCGCGGCGGAAAAACAAAAATATTGACGATCGTGTTAGGAAAATATCCGGGGTAGCAAAAAGCCGCTCGTTTGCATGAAACGGGAAATACCGGCTTCTTTTTTGAAGGATAAAGATTTTTTTAGGCGGTTTTTTAGCAGAACAGTAGGGCGGCAGGCGGGTTGTTGATTTTGGTTTATGGGGCCAAATTATTTTTGCTTTTTAAGGAAAGATAAACGAATTTTGGTCAGCCGGAAGGAGTGCCGGTTGTTTTTGGGAGAATTAATTCCGAAAGGAATGTAGACACTTTATGATTGCTCGTGATGGTTTACCTGTGATTTTGGGAACGACTATTATTTTGTTCCTTTTGATTATTTTAGCAGTGCTATTAAAATTTTTTGTTTTGTGGATTATTGTCATTCCTGTGGCTGTTTTATTTGTTTTTAATTTTTTCTTTTTTCGTGATCCTGAACGGTATTTTGACGGGCCGGCGGAGGTTATAGTTGCCCCGGCCGACGGGAAGGTTATTTTAATTACTCAAGAAGAAGAACCCTATTTTTTAAAAGGCAAAGCGCAAAAAATCAGTATTTTTATGTCTGTTTTTAATTGCCATGTAAATCGAATTCCGGCAAACGGAACGGTTGATTTTTTAGAGTACAAGAAAGGTCAGTTTTTAGCGGCTTTTGAGCATCGTACCGGTGAGCTAAACGAACAGCAAATTATCGGCATAACCACCTCTTACGGGAAAATACTATTCAAGCAAATCGCGGGTTTAATTGCCAGACGCATTGTTTGTAAATTAGAACTGGGGCAAAAGGTGCAGCGTTCTCAGCGTTTTGGTATGATAAAATACGGGTCGCGTTTGGATATATTTTTGCCAATGGACGTTGAAGTTAAAGTGCGGCTTAACCAAAAAACCCGCGCCGGTGAAACGATTATAGGAGTATTTAGCAAATGATTAAAGTACCGCGTACGATTGTTCCCAGTTTTTTTACGATTGCCAATATGTTTTTCGGCTTTTTAGCTGTGCTTTATGCCTTTAATAGTAGCGATTTTGTACGTTCTTCGTGGCTTATTATTTTGGCTGCCTTTATGGATAGCATGGACGGTCGTGTCGCACGTTTCACCGGTACCAGTAGCAAATTCGGCGTGGAATACGATTCTTTGGCCGATGTGGTTTCGTTCGGTTTGGCACCGTCGGTATTGATTTATTTGTACTACTTTCATAACTGGGGCACTGTGGGGGTTTTTTTAAGTTTTTTCCCCTTGCTTTTTGCCAGCATTCGATTGGCGCGTTTTAATGTGGAACTGGAAAGCTTTGAAAAAAAAGCCTTTACCGGATTGCCTTCTCCGGCTTCGGCCATTACCATTGCTTCTTATTTTATTTTTGTTGCTGCATATTTTCCTGAACGGGTTTTCCCGAAATATTTGCTTGTGTTGGTGTTAACCGTTTGTATTTTGATGGTAAGTACGATTCGGTACGAAGTAATGCCCAAATTAACATTCAAAGGAAATTTGTGGCAGAAAGTCGGCGTTTTAATCGTAATTTTAGTTATTATTCTTTTAATTATTGCACCCCAAACGTTTATTTTTCCCATGATTCTATTATATGTGGCCAGCGGATTAATTCGTTTTGTCATTCGTTTGGGGCAAGGTAAACGCTTGGGAGGAAAGGGTATTTAATCCATCCCGGTGTTAGGGGACAAGATGAATCGAAAAAATTTTTGGACGATTATTTTGATTATTTTTTTGGGGGCTTTAATAGGTTCTGCCCTTGGCGAGCTGGTCGCTTACCTAATTCCTGCCGGTGTGGTTAAAGAATTCTTTCTGAAATCGGCCGTTGCCCAATTTGGCCCGGCTACGTTAAATTTGGTTATTCTAACCTTTACATTGGGATTTAGTTTTAAACTGAATGTGATAGGTATTATTGGCATTATTATCGCTGCCTATTTACTCAAATGGATAGACTAAATTTCCCAAAAAGAAACCAAATTTTCGTAAGGGCATTCAACCGGTAGGAAGTGCAATGTTTCGCATAGGAACCAATGAACTATTTAATAATTTTAGCAATTATCATTGTACTGTGGACAATAAAAAGAGTTTTAAACTATGGTAAAAACGAATTTAAAGATTCAAAAAACATTTAACCGATGAGGTGAAATTATGTTTGGCATAGGAACAGGCGAATTATTAATCATTTTATTTATTATTCTTTTAGTGTTCGGATCAAAAAAATTGCCGGAATTAGCTCAGGGATTGGGGCGTGGTATTCGGGAATTCAAAAAAGCCACCAGCGAAATCGAAGAAGAACTGGATCTCAATAAACCTTTGGAAACCACACATCACGAATCCCAAAAAGAAAAAGTACAACACAAAGAAAACGAAGAATCCGCATCACAAAAATCGGAAAGCGAATAGTTATTGCCCATGCGTATCAGGGATATTCACGAGAGTGTTTTACAGGGAAAGCAGACGGTTGAGTCGCGGGTAAAAAATGCCTTGACCAACATCGAGCAAAATAAAAATCTAAACGCCTTTACGCAGGTTTATGCAGAAGAGGCCCTACGGCAGGCGCAGGAAACGGATCGAAAAATTGCGCAGGGGCAAAGCGTGGGAGCGCTTGCCGGGATTATGATTGCCGTTAAAGATAATATTAATATTAAGAATCATAAAACTACCTGCGCCAGTAAAATTCTGCAAAATTTTAATGCCCCATTTAATGCCACGGTGATCGAACGGCTTAAGGCAGCCGATGCCATATTGATCGGAAAGACCAATATGGATGAGTTTGCCATGGGTTCTTCCAGTGAAAATTCGGTCTTTGGTCCGGTCAAAAATCCTATTGATCCCGGGCGTGTTGCCGGTGGCTCCAGCGGAGGTTCTGCGGTTGCTTTGGCTATTGGTGCTTGTGATGTGGCTCTGGGCAGCGAGACAGGGGGCTCCATTCGCCAACCGGCTTCTTTTACGGGGCTTTTGGGACTTAAGCCTACTTACGGCCGTATTTCGCGTTACGGTTTGGTGGCCTACGCCTCGTCGCTCGATCAAATTGGGGTTTTTGCCAATTCGTCCGAAGATATGGCGTATGTTTTACCTTACCTTGCTGGGCCAGACCCGCACGATTCCACCTCGTCCGATCAACCGGTTCCTGATTATTGGTCATTATGCCAACGCGATATAGAAGGAATGAAGATCGGGCTACCCGAAGAGTATTTTGCTTCTGGGCTCGACCCCGAAATCAAAACAAAAATTTTAGCCGTGGCAGACCGCTTAAAAGCGGCAGGTGCTCGGGTTGAGTGGATGCATTTACCATTAACGAAATACGCGATTGCCGCTTATTACATCATTGCCACGGCCGAGGCTTCTTCTAATTTGGCTCGGTACGAAGGCGTACGTTACGGGTATCGGGCTGTAAAGGCCGATGATTTGAACGAAATGTACGAAATTACCCGTAGCGAAGGTTTCGGAGAAGAAGTTAAGCGGCGTATTTTACTGGGAACCTATGTATTGTCCGCAGGATATTACGATGCCTATTACAAAAAAGCCATGCAGGTGCGTCGGCTTATTCAGGAAGAGATGTTTGCCGCTTTAAAGGAATACGATGCGTTAATTACACCGACCACACCCACCACGGCATTTAAATTAGGCGAAAAAATCGAAGATCCTTTAACCATGTATTTAATGGATATTTACACGGTAACGGCTAATTTGGCCGGTATTTGTGCCTTGAACGTTCCCGCAGGCAGGCATTCAGACGGCTTGCCTATTGGGCTTCAAATATTGTCGGCAACGTTTAAGGAAGAAGTGCTATTACAAATTGCCCATAAAATAGAGCAATTTTAATTTAGAAAAACTAACCCCCAATTAAAGGTATTATGGAATACGAAGCAGTTATCGGACTGGAAGTTCATACGCAACTTTTGACAGAAAGCAAAATTTTTTGCGGTTGTAGCACGCGGTTTGGAGCCGAGCCCAACTCTCAAACGTGTCCTGTTTGCCTCGGAATGCCCGGGACTTTACCGGTTTTAAATAAAAAAGTGGTGGAATTTGCCGTATTGCTGGGTCTGGCCACTCATTCGGAAATTCGGCGCAATAATCGATTTGCACGAAAAAATTATTTTTATCCCGATTTACCCAAAGGCTATCAAATTTCTCAGTTTGAAGAACCGATATGCGAACACGGATATGTTGAAATTGAGACAGAAAGCGGAAAAAAACGCGTGGGGTTGATTCGCATCCACATGGAAGAAGATGCCGGTAAATCGGTTCACAATGAGGAATATGTTAGCGAAAACGAAACGTTGATCGATTTAAATCGCTGCGGAATGCCGTTGTTGGAAATTGTCAGCGCACCCGATTTGCGCTCTCCGGCCGAAGCGGTTGCCTATTTAGGTAAATTGCGTCAATTGGTACGCTATTTGGGCATTAGTGATGGCAATATGGAAGAAGGAAGTTTTCGCTGCGATGCAAATATCAGTGTGCGTCCAAAAGGACAAAAGACTTTTGGCACGCGTACCGAATTAAAGAACATGAATTCCTTTAGTCACGTGCAAAAAGCGTTAGAATTTGAGATCAATCGGCAAATCGAACTGCTAAAAAACGGTCGGCAGGTGGAGCAACAAACTCTGCTTTGGGATGTTCAAAAAAACGAGGCGCGTCCCATGCGCGGAAAAGAAGAATCGCACGATTATCGTTATTTTCCCGAGCCCGACCTGGTGCCGGTTTCCATCGATTTGCCATGGTTTGAAGCCATTCGCTCCCGGTTGCCGGAATTGCCGGATGAAAAGGCAAAACGTTTTAAAAAGCGTTATGCATTGCCGGATTACGATATTGCCATTCTTACAGAGAGTCGCTCTATGGCCGATTATTTTGAACAGGTAGCCGCACATTTTGGCAACTATAAAATGATTAGCAATTGGATGTTGGGCGAGGTATCTCGCACATTAAATGAGCGTAAAGTTTCCATTGACACTTTTCCGATTTCCGCGGAAAAATTGGCTTCTTTATTAAAGGCTATTGCGGCGAACGTTATCAGCACAAGTGCGGCAAAAAAGGTTTTTGATTTTTTGCTCAAACACAATTTTACCGTTGATCAGGCAATAGAGAAACTTGGCTTAAAACAAATATCGGACACGAATGAGATCGAAGCGTTTGTTGAGCGTGTAATTAAAGAAAATCCTATGGAGGTAAAAGCATATCGTCAGGGAAAGACCAAGGTGATCGGATTTTTGGTGGGGCAAGTAATGCGTATTTCCAAAGGGAAAGCCAATCCGCAAATGGTTAACCAATTGTTGCGCAAAAAAATGGATGGTTAATTCCATGCAAGCGCGTGAGGGAGAACACCCGTTCGGGGCTTACGGCCAAAAAATTGTAGTGTTGTTTTTTTTTGCAGGGTGGGCAGGCGATTCGTTTTTATTACATTTCTTTTTGCCCTCGAAGCCAAGAATTCCCTGGGTTGTGCACGGTGTTTTAGTTGTGGTTTTGTTTGGCATTGCTTCGATTTTTATTATAGACGGGCATCGAGTTTTTACTCAAGGTAACAAAGCAGGAAACTTGATAACCGACGGTACGTTTCGTTTTACACGCCATCCCGGTTATCTTGGTCGGCTTGTTTTATTTTTGGCTTTATCTTTACTTACCATGTCTATGTTCTCATTAATACTGCTTGTGTTTATCTTTTTTTATTATGATTTTCTTGCTCGTTATGAAGAAAAATATTTGTATTTAAAATTCGGTGAGAGGTATCTTACTTATTGGAAGAAAACTCCGAAGTGGTTATTCTTTAGAAAACGTTTAAAAACGTTAGGCAAATCGTTCTAAGGCAGGGAGGAAGTGATGCAAATACCGTGGCGGTGGCAGCGGATTATTATGGGAATATTTGCTTTTTTTTCGGTGGGATTTACCACCATTCATGCTCAGGATTCGACGAAGGCACCGTTGTTAGGCATTAAACCGAATTGGTTGCGGCTTGCTCCGTTAACCTTAACCGGCGATTCTTTGCGTTTGCAGATGAATTATCTCAAACATAAAAAGCTTCCTTCCGATATAATCGATTTACATGAATATATGCCGCGCAATCATTTGTTTTGGGATTATCGCGAAAGCTCCTATTATACGCCATGGTATGTTAAAGAAAAAATAGCGCGCATTATGGACCGGCCAATGCCAGGCGAAGTATTTCCTATTTTTCCTTTAGCCTTGATCGCAGCTAAAATTGCCTTAAATCGTCTGGTTATTGATAAGATGATAAGGATAAAAGCGGAAGATTATCTGCTTTCTAAAAGATACTGGCCCATATTAAGGGCCATTTGGAAAAAACATCCGCAGACAGCCTTTGAGTTATATAAGATAAAAGAAATTCAAAAAGGCCGGACCTTGGAAACCCTAAAAAATGATTTGGCTTTTTTGGTTGACCGTAGGTTATTAAAGCCGAAAAATCTTGATGATCAGCCCACTCTTTATTTTCCTGCACAGTCCCGCGGAAAAGCGATTGAACTGTTGGATAAAGCATTACAAGACGATCGATATACCTTATTGCAAAAAAAACAGTGGATTGATTTTCGAAATTATTTAATAAACAGCGACTAAAAATGTTACGACATGTGCGTTATTTTTGGGCGTTAAGCCGTCCGTTAAATGTAATTATTACATTTATCACCATTTGGATTGCCGCTTTTATTTCACCAGCATTCCATTTAAGCGGCCAATTGATTATGGCTTCGGTAATAGCCGCGCTTATTGCCGCTGGGGCTAATATTATTAACGATATATTCGATCTCGAGATAGACCGAATTAACAAGCCCAAGCGTCTTTTGCCAGCCGGGAAAGTTACAGCAAAAGAAGCCTGGTTGTATTTTTTTATTGCCTACGGTTTGGCTTTTTTGCTCTCTTTTTTTTGCAACGGAACTATGTTGGTAATTGCCTTGGTTATCGCGGTTTTGTTGATTTTGTACAGCGCCCGTTTAAAGCGCACTGTTTTGTGGGGAAATATCACGGTAAGCATGGCTTCGGCCATGGCTTTTATTTACGGAGCCCTTAGTGTCGGTGATTTGCGTTCTGGAATTATTCCGGCGGTTTTTGCTTTCTTTTTTCATTTAGGCAGGGAAATTATTAAGGATATGCAAGATTTGGAGGGAGATTTACACCAGAAGACGATTACTTTTCCCGGCCGTTTCGGATTAAAGGCATCGGTGGCTTTGATCAATGCTCTTTTTATTTTTTTGATAATTCTGACTGCGGTGCCGTATATTCTTAATATTTACGGTATTATCTATTGGCGAATTGTATTGTTTGGCGTGGATTCGGTTTTGTTGTTTAGCTGTGTTTACCTTTGGTTCCGGCATGATCCGATTAGCTTGGGGCGTATTAGTCATTTGCTTAAATTAGATATGCTGGTAGGTTTGGCCGCTATTTATTTCGGAGTATAGGATTGTAATGGTTACGCATTTAATTAATAATTTGGAAGGGTTGGAAATTATTCTGGCATCATCTTCCCCGCGGCGTTATGCTTTACTGAAGCAAATGGGGTTGAAGTTTAGCGTTATTCCCAGTAATGCGGAAGAAGATCATAAATTACCTACCGATTTTGAGGATTTAGTACAAAGGAATGCTATGAATAAGGGCATGGCGGTTGCGCAGAGATATCCGGATGCATTAGTAATTAGTGCGGATACGGTAGTGGTAACGGAAAATACGATTATGGGGAAACCTAAAAACAAGGAAGATGCTTTCCGTATGCTACAAGCCTTAAGCGGCCGAACACATCGTGTATATACGGGAATAGGAATATTTTGGCAACGACACGAACAGAAAATTTTAGATGCCGTTTGTACCAAAGTTCGTTTTCGCAGTTTGAGCGAAGAGGAAATTCGAGCTTATATTAATACCGGCGAACCTTTTGACAAGGCTGGTGGTTACGGGATTCAGGGGCAGGGTGCTTTGCTGGTGGAAGGCATAGAAGGGTGTTATTATAATGTCGTAGGGTTACCGGTGGCCAAGTTGTTTGTTATGCTTAAAGCGTTCATGAGGCGTTTTTCAGTTTCATAAATTCAAGGATGAATTTACATGGAAAAAAGAATTTTAATGATTGATGACGATCCCCACATGCATCGGATTGTGGGTATTTATTTAAAGAACAAAGCATTCAAAATTGTAAATGTACAGAGCGCACGTTTTGCTTTGCATAAATTGCAAGAAGAGCATTTTGATCTTATCCTTTCGGATATTCAGATGCCTGGCATGGATGGTATTGAGCTGATAAAAACGATTCGTGCAAAATTTCCGAATTTGCCGGTAATTGTTTTGTCGGCTTTTGATACGGATAAATTTAAGGATGATTTCAAAACATTTGAGCATTTGGAGATTATTGCCAAACCTTTTGATCAAGATACTTTGTTGCGAATAATCGAGCGAAGTTTACAGTAAGATTAGGTAAATATTGGTGTTGTGTTTTTGCTATTTATTCACTTAATCGAACAAAGGCCTAAGCAAGCCGGGCATAACTGCTAAGAGTCGCTTTAATCTTAACTATTTGTTTGCCCGAAAGGATAGCGAACAAAACAATTTTCGGGAACGTATGTATTATGTACGAAATTAGTTTGGCGTTAATAGGAATACTGCTTTCGGCTATTTTTGCGGGTGCGGAAGCTGCTTATACGGCTTTTAACAGATTACGTCTTGAAATATGGAAAAAGCAGAGGGTGGCTTTGTTAAAGCCACTGCTTTTTTTTCAGCAGCATCCGGAGGATTTTTTTTCGACCATTCTTTTTGGTAACAATGTTTCCAATATTTTGACCACTACTTTTGCTACGGTTATTTTAATCCATTATATGGGCGAAGGTATTTCATGGATTGTTATTACGCTGGCTATTTTGATTTTCGGTGAAATTATACCCAAATCGTTATTCCGTTCGACGGTGAATGTTGTGATTCGTCCCGTTTTGTATGTTGTATATTTATTTTTTTGGATATTAAGTCCATTTATCAGACTACTCAATATTCTTGTAGATATGGTGCTTTCTCTTTTTAAGATTCAACATGAAGCCACACATTATTTTTTTTCCAGGGACGAGCTGGAATTGTTGCTGAAGGAGGGACTGGGCGGAGAAGAAAAGAACAATCCGGAATTAAAGTATATTGACAAAATTCTTGATTTTGGCAGTATTAAAGTACGTGAAGCTATGACCCCGCGGACCGAAATGATTGCGGCACCCGAATCCATTGAAATGGATTCCATTAAGGACATGTTTATAAAGAACGGAATTATGCATATTCCTATTTATCGAGAGAATTTGGATAATATTAGAGGAATTGTTTTTTTATACGATTTGTTTGACAGACCGACTTCTATTCGTGAAATTATAAAACCATTGGAAATGGTTCCTGAAAATATAAGTTGTGCACAATTGCTTCGAGAATTTAAGAGCAGAAATATTTCGGTTGCTTTAGTGGTGGATGAATACGGAGGAACGGCCGGGTTGGTAACTATGGATGATTTGATTGAGACTATGTTCGGGGACTTTCCAGAAGCTTTTGAGAAAATGCCTGGTATCCGAGCTCTTAATGATCATACTTGGTTAATGGATGCTAATTTTCCCTTGGACGATTTAGAGGAAATTACAGGGCTTACCTTTCCTGAAGGTGACTATGAGACGATTGCCGGGTTGGTGCTTAACAAGGCGGGGCGAATTCCCAAACCGAATGAAACCATTGTATTTGATTCTTTTCGTATTACGGTTAACCAAGCTACCCCACACAAGCTTCTTAAAGTCAAATTAATTAAGAATATTTCGGGTTAAAAGCAAAAATGCCGTCTTGGCAGACGGCATTTGGAGATTATTTTTCTTTTTTTGAGTTTTTCTTTTTAGGGCGACTTTTGCCATAAGAACCGCGGAAAATTTTACCTCTTCTTGTGCGGCGATCTCCTTTTCCCATAAAGCCTCCTTTTGTGTATTTTTCGGTTTAAATAAATATGAAAGCAATTTATAAAATTCATCAGTCGGGTGCAAATTTGCACCAAGTTATAGGCAATCGGGCAGCGGAATAATTTTAAAAGTCAGTAAAAGTTAAGGTTCGTTTGCAGGAAGAAAACCGTTAAAACGGTTAAAAAAGCCAAAATGAATAAAACAGGATCCGATAAAAACGTACATAAAATGAAAACAGACGTCAAAAATACAATGGATATGAAAAACAACGCAAAAAAATCCGAATCCAAAACAACAGAAGCCAAATGTGGCGAAGGCGAGTGTGGTAGCTGATTAAATTAATATCATTAACGCATGATCGAGAATCGTGCCAATATACGATTCCCGATTCCTATTTTTAAACAAAGGAAGCATACAAGGATTCAAGGTGCAGGCCTTGGATTACGCAGAGATTTGGTCGATCAATTGCTCGATTTGCCAGTGTACAAACCCGCTTTTGTAGAGTTCGCTCCGGAAAACTGGATGGGCAATGGGAGGCCTATGGCGAAAAAAAATTAGATCGTATTGCCCAAACTTATCCTATGAATTGCCACGGATTATCCCTTTCCTTGGGAAGTCCCGAGCCGCTCAATTTTAATTTTTTGAAAGAACTCAAATCGTTTTTGCAAACCTATTCCTTTAAAAGTTATTCCAGATCTAAATTTTAGTAGATGCCAAAATGCTCATTTATACGATCTGCTGCCCATGCCCTTTCGCCAAAAAGCCATCAAACACGTGGTAGAGCGCAATAAACAAGTGCGGGACTTTTTGGGTATGAAAATTGCCATCGAAAACGTATCGTAGTATACACCCGTTGCTGCCGAAATGGATGAAGCCGATTTTATTCGTGCCATTATTTTGGAAGCAGATTGCAGTTTGCTGCTGGACGTGAACAATGTTTACGTAAACGCCTTTAATCACGGATACGAGGCGTTGCAAAAACTTAAGGAAGCGATCGGGATAATGGTTCGGATTGCATTACCTTCTTACAAGGGGATATGTTTGCCCAAGGCAGTATTATGGGATTTCAAAAATATTAATCTAAAAAAAGGAAAATGCGTTCCTTAATCTTAAATTACGGCAAAAATCAGAAACCTTAGCTGAGATGCCGTCATTGCATTTTCGCTTGGTTTTGGCTTACGGTTCTTGGTGCACATCGACAAAAAAACTGAGCCATATTCCTGAAGTTGTCGCCTGGTTCGCCAGCATGCATTATCTTCTGCCCGCCTCAAACGCCTATTTGGCCGGTGATACGGAATTTATTGGGTTTTAGAATTAGCGACTCGCTTTATTATCATTCTCCCGATGCTTGTAATGTTGGTAGCCATATCTACCGTGCCTATCGGTAACGGTTTCGAAGCCGCTGCCAATGGCTTTGAAATTCCTTTGGATTATTTGCTCATGCTGTTTAGTCTCTTCATTTCGGGAGCGGGACGAATTAGTGCGGATTATCTACTGCAACAAAAGTAGTTGGGCAACAATTCGTAGATTGTGTTTATTTAAAACAAAATACAAATCATCTGGTCAAAATATTGCCACAAACAAATTATATTTGTGTTAAAAATTACCCACATGCGGAAAAAATGTTCATATAAAGATGGCAAGCTGTTGTGAAAATCAGCGATAAAATCATTTCCTTATCAATTGGCACAATTCTTGAAAATGTATTTAAAAACAAAACAGCGGGAGAAATAAGATGAAAGCCAAATTAAACCGATCGTTTGCGCACGAAGAAATCATGACCGTATGTGCCTGGTGCCATCGTGCCCGTATAATTACCGATGATTTCCGGATTGTTTGGAGCAAAAATTACACCCTTTCCGAGCACCAGGTACTCTCCCATACCATTTGTCCCTCATGCAAAGAACGAATCATGGCACACGGGCAAGAAATGTTAGCCGTCGGCTAAAAACAAATATCATTGTTTACCATGTTTTTTACACATCCGTACAAGGTAATCAACAATTCCTAAAAACTACATTGCCGATCTAATATCCCCTGTTCAATTTAGTCTTTCGGGAATACCGTAAATGCCGTCATTTTTACTTTTCGATTTGAATTTACTCTCTTTCTATTTTTACTGTTCATATTTAATACAAAAATAGCTATCTGCTTGTTATTTAAAGCGATTCTAATGAAAATCTTATTTTAAACGATAATTAGAAGGAATAAAAATTTAATCTAAAAACAAGGAAAAGACAAACATGAGTGTGGGACACCAGCATACATTTAAAGACGACTGGCTTGTTAAAGCGTTGCTTTACTATCAAATTATTGATCAGGCATTATATGATGAACTGGCAATGCGCTATTCCGGAGAGGCATATTTTTTTGATGTTCTGATTAAAAACAACTACTTACAAAAAGAAGATTTGATTACCTTTATCGAAGAAGGTCTGAAAATTCCGGTCATTAATTTGGATCACGTTAAAGTAGATCCCCATTTAATCAATAAAATTCCGGAAGACATTTGCAAAAAATATGAAATTTTTCCCTTTAAAGAAACCGAAAAAGAGGTGCACATTGCCGCCTTTAATCCTTCCAATCTTGAAGCCGAAAGAGAAATAGAATATTTAACCGGCAAATACGTAAAAACCTTTTTCGCACTGCGCGAGCAAATTAACAAAAAGATAAAAGAATTTTATTCGCCGGATGAGATAATAGATTCCTTGGTAAGAAAAAAAGAGACTTCTATAGACATTCATGTTGCCGGTGAAGACGATGTGGAACAGAAAGGCGTGGTAAAATTAATGAATCAAATTTTTGCCGACGCCGTGTTAAACGATGCCAGCGATATCCACATCGAACCGCGGGAAAAGGATGTAGTAGTTCGTTTGCGCATTGACGGAGTAATGCGCAACGATATGGAACTACCCAAAACCCTGCACCAGCAATTGGTTAGTCGAATCAAAGTGATTTCGAATTTAAATATTGCCGAAACACGTAAACCGCAAGACGGTAAAACCAAAATTTTTGTGGACGGTGCCGATATTGATATGCGCGTTTCCATTTTACCCACCAGTTATGGCGAAAAGGTAGTCATTCGTTTGCTTGACAAGCGCAAGGCCATGGTCTCATTTGAACAGCTCGGTATTCGCGGGGTAAACCAAGAATTAATAGAAAAATGCTTTTCCGTTCGTCAGGGGATGGTGTTAGTAACCGGCCCCACGGGTTCCGGAAAAAGTACCACGCTTTATGCGGCTATTAACAGTTTAAAATCTTCTGCCACTAATATTTTAACCATCGAAGATCCCATAGAATACGTATTTGACGGAATTAATCAGGTACAAGTAAACGAAAAAGCCGGTATCACTTTTGCTTCAGCCTTGCGTTCATTTTTACGGCAAGATCCGGATGTGATTTTAGTCGGCGAGATTCGCGATCGGGAAACAGCAGAAATTGCCATTCAGGCAGCCCTGACCGGACATCTTGTTTTAAGTACCCTGCACACCAATGATACCTTCGGTACGATTACTCGTTTGAAAGATATGGGAGTTGACGAAGTTAAATTGGCAGAAGCCTTGCAAGGTATTATTGCACAACGTTTGGTACGCCGTCTGTGTACCTCATGCAAACAAACGGTAGACAAAGAGCAACTGGATCCGCGATTGTTGCATACGTTTCAGCAAATGGGATATAAGCAGCCGGTGGTGTACAAGGCCAAAGGTTGCAGTGCTTGCGGATATACCGGATACAAAGGCCGCATTGGCGTGTATGAAATACTTTTAATGGATCGGGATTTGAAAGATGCCCTTTATCAGGAAGCCTCCATCAGCGAATTGCGCAAACTGGCCAGACAAAAAGGATTCCGTAATTTGTTTGAAGATGCTTTGTCTTTAGTGGCCGAAGGCATTACCGATTACAAGGAAGTTCTGCGGGTTATCCAGCAGGATTTGAATATTGCCAGTAGTAAAGCATCGCCAAAGGAGCAAGTGGCCCTTGCCGCTCCGGAAAAAGCTGAAACTCCACCGGTCCGAAAGGAAGAAAAGCCTCGAAAGCCTGCGCCTTCTTCACCTAAAAAACCGGTTCCTACCGGTTCATTATCCGAGATTAAAAAATTGGCGGCCGAATTAAAGAAAGAAAAATCCAAAACCGCACCGCCTGCAAGCCCCAAACCCAAACCGACCGTAAAACCCGTTTCAAAAGAAGAAAGCGTTGATGTTTTAGTAGTTGAAGATTATCCGGTAACCCGCTTATTGTTAAAACGTATGCTGGAGCGTCAGAAGGGATGGAAAGTACGGGAAGCCGAAGACGGCATTAAGGGACTGGAAGCCATAGAGAAAAAAATGCCCGATGTTATTTTGTTGGATTTAATGATGCCCAATATGGATGGTTACGAATTTTTAAAACATTTGAGAAGCAATCCCGAAGGAGCAGAGGTTCCGGTTTTGATTATCACAAGTCTAAACGGCGCCGAAAACGAATTAAAGGGATTGGAATTGGGCGCCGATGATTTTGTTACCAAACCGATTAATATGAACTTATTAATTGCCAAAATCCGACGACATTTGCATTTGAGCGGGGCAGAACCCAAAAAAGAATCCGATAATGAAAAGGTTCTGTCCGCTTCGGCCCAAAACGGTAATCAGGCAAAAATTAAAGCCGAAGCAAACGATGAACCATTAAATTTGAGGTTATCGTAAATGAATGGGCCCGGTGTAACGGTTTTTATCTTAGGAATATTGGCGGGGAGTTTTCTTAACGTTTGCGGCTATCGCATTCCGTTGGGCAAAAGTGTGGTTTGGGGACGTTCATTCTGCCCCAATTGTCATCATAAGCTGCCTTTTTATTATAATATTCCCCTACTTTCCTTTATTATTCTAAAAGGGAAATGCCATTATTGCGGGGCAAAAATTTCCTGGCAATATCCCATTGTAGAATTACTCACCGGAATATTAACCTGGGCGCTGTTTCAAAAATTCGGTCTTTCGTACACATTCCTTTTTTATCTGATATTCGTCTATTCACTAATTGTCATAGCAATTATCGACTGGCATACCCGGTTAATTTTAAATAAGATATTAATATTTTTACTTTTATCTGGCATTATAATTAACGGTATCGGGCACATCATTCCCTTTAAGCAAGCCATTAGCGGCGCTTTTGTAGGCGGAGGTTCTATGTTTTTGGTGGCCTATTTGGGTAATCGGATGTTTAAAAAGGAAGCCATGGGAATGGGGGACGTAAAATTGGCCTTCGTCAGCGGATTTTATTTCGGTTGGCAATTCATTTTATGGGCCTTGTATTTGGGGTTTATTCTTGCTTTGCTGGGAATTGGGTTGATGTGGCTTGTGCGACAAAAACGTTTGCCCCGGCAAATACCAATGGGTCCGTTTTTCGCATTGGGCTTTGTGGTAAATTTATTTTACGGCCCTCAGTTGTTAGAGTTTTATTTTAGGATTTTTAACTGAAACACATAGAAGGTAAGCCATGCCAAATTTTAAATACCGTGCATACGATGCGGAAGGTAAAATTGTGGAAAGCACCATGCTAGCCAAAAATGAAGATGATTTGGCTAGCCAGTTAAGCGAATTAGATTTGGTTCCGGTAGAAGTCGAAAAAATTGAATCAAAAGCACATCCAGCAAAACTGAAAATGCACATTAAGGATGATGCCGTGCTTTTATTTACCAAACAACTTTACACCATGTTAAAAGCCGGTATTCCTATTTTATTGGCATTGCAAACGGTTAAAGAGCAAACCAAAAACGAAAATTTTAAACGCATTATCGAAACCATTTATCGTGATATCGAGCAGGGAAGTAAGTTTTCCGATGCATTAATGCAATTTCCGAAAGTATTTTCGCCCATTTACATAAATGCCATTAAAGTGGGAGAAATTAGCGGCACGCTGGAAGAAGCATTACAATATATGCACCAATATATGGAGAAAGACATACAAATTCGTAACGACGTTAAAAAGGCATTCCGCTATCCCATGTTTGTTGTGATCGGGATTATCGGTGCATTTTTTGTTTTTGTTACCACCGTTATTCCCAATTTTATCCCCATGTTTAAAAACAGCGGTCATGCTTTACCATTGCCTACCCGAATTTTATTGGGGATTTACACTTTAATGACGCAATACGGATTGATCACTTTTTTTGCACTTTTGGTCATAATTGTGGGATTGGTTTATTATTTTAGAACCCCAAAAGGCCGGATGTGGCTGGACGAAACTTTATTAAAGCTTCCGGTTCTCGGTAACTTCTTAAAGAAAGTAATTGTTGCCCGGTTTGCCCGATTGTTTTATACCATGAATCGTACCGGAGTTAACATAACCGAATCGTTGAAAATAATCCAAAAATCATTGGGAAATGCGGTTTATAATAAAGAAATCGAAATCGTTACCGAAAATATCATCAAAGGTGAAAGCATAGCGGACTCTCTTAGAAAAAGTAAGTACTTTCCCGAATTACTTGTCGATATGGTTTCTATTGGTGAAAAGTCAGGTTCTTTGGACGATATGTTGTTGAGTGTTTCGAATTATTACGAAGAAGAAGTAAACGAAATGGTAGAAAATATGAGCTCATTAATCGAACCGATTATTACGGTAGTACTTGGAGGTATGATTCTGTTGTTAGCGTTGGCTTTGTTTTTGCCGATGTGGGAGATGATGAATATAGTGCAATAAATTAAAACCCATGTTTAACCAAACTAATTGTAGGAGGCACGTATGTTGTCCGTGACAAAATCCAATCAAAAAGGTTTTACCTTAATCGAATTGGTTGTGGTAATCGTAATCCTTGGCATTTTGGCAGCCATCGCTGTACCGCGTTATATGGATATGACCAAAAATGCCAATGCGGCCCGCGATAAAGCTAATGCCAAGGCCATCGAAGCGGCCATTATGATGAAATTTGCCAATGAGGTAATGGCCAATCCGAATTACACATTGCAAAAAGCGGTTCAGGCTTACAAGGCGAATCCTGGTAGTTTTTTTACCGATGGCAAAGTTCCCAAAAAGTCGAATGGCAGTAATTTTTCTGTGAGTGTTGCGGCTAACGGTGCACTTGTGGTTAAGTGACCGTGGCGGAATTTTGAGGCTGTATAGGGGATGCTGTACAGCCTCTTTTCTTAATTACAGTAAGGTGCTAATACCATGCAAGGCAAACGAATTCTAAAAAAGGTACCGTTTTTTTCGGAAGAAGGCCTTACCTTAGTCGAGTTGATTGTAGTGCTCGTTTTAGTCGGATTGATTTTTCCGACTATTTTTTCGTTGGCGGGTACTGCCTCGGTTAAGGCCACAAAGTATATGTATATGCAAGAGGCCAGTTCTTTGGCAGAAGAGAAAATCGAAGAAATTATTGGGTATAAAGATCAGCATTGGGATTGGTACAAACACATCAATAAATTTGCAGGCCAAGAAAATTTAAATCGAAATTTTACACGGACTGTCAGTATTCAAAAAATAAGCAATTGGGGTAAGGCAAAAATTGATTGCTGGCAAGTTACAGTTTCGGTTAAGCATCCGCAGATACAAAATCCTGCAATCTTATCGGTCAGATTTACCAAGTATTTTGTTTATTGATTGAGTTGGGCTCGGGTTATGAAGAAAAGGTTTAACATAGTGAAATATGGCACCGACGAATCCGGGTTTTCTCTCATCGAACTTATTATTGTAATTATTATTCTCGGCCTGGTTTCCGGAATTGCCTTCGGAGTAATTCTGCTTAATGCCCGTACGTTTAAGGTTTTGTCCGATAAAGTGGTTACACGATGGGATATGCGTACGGCAATGGATATCATTCGTTCCGAAGTGCAACAATTAGATGCAAAGAACATTATCAGCCCGACTCTTCAGCCACCGGTTGGTGGCATCCTTTATTTTATTGATTTAAACGGTCAAAAAATTATGTACCGGTATAGCAATAATATGCTTCTGCGCAGCACGGTTAGTGCCGGAGGCGGCGGAGGCGGACATCACGGAGGAGGCGGGCACCATGGAGGCGGAGGACACGGCTGCGGGAACAACGGCGGATATCACGGCGGAATGCACGGAAGATGGGGAATGGGCTTTGGCTTCGGTCAACTGGGAAAATGGACAATTTTACTGCAAAATGTGCAAAAACCACCCTTCCGCTTTTTGGATCGCGACCTTAAGGCGACGACAGATATTAATAAATTGGCTTACATTAAGGTGGATTTCACCGTGAATAACGGCGATAATCAACCGATTCATCTGGAAAATCTGTTTTATTTACGAAATACGGCGCCATTAACGCCATAAATGTATTTAATCGGAAAAAGTAAAATTTTTTTTGGCAGGGAAACATTAAATTCTATCAAAAAAATAAAACACAGCGAGAGAAACAATGAGAATCAGGCAAAATAATAACATTGCGCGGCTCAAATTATTTGCGCACCCCGTTGATAA
This sequence comes from uncultured Caldithrix sp., assembly GCA_964598255.1. Lineage (GTDB taxonomy): Bacteria > Calditrichota > Calditrichia > Calditrichales > Calditrichaceae > Caldithrix. Next base: position 35,474 of record CAZRBA010000064.1, read on the forward strand.
CCAAAAGGGGATCGTCCTTATTGGTTTGCTGATTTTCATCGTTTTTGTCGGACTTATCGTGTTAAGCTTTATTAAACTGCTAACCGCAGAAGCGACTATGCAAGTGATCGATATGAATAAGAAACGCGCTTTATATGCCGCCCAATCCGGCATTGAATATGCCATGCGGAGTATAAATGAGTATGCGGTACATAATAGTTCATTATACGGGGTGAATCGTTACAGTGAAAATTTGCCAACCGGCCCGGGAACCCATTGCGTAATCACGATAAAAATTATTAGTCCCAAAGTATTTTCCATCACGGCCGTAGGATACAGTAAGAATTTTGCTCGGAAAATAGAGAAAACGGTACATTATATCGACGTGGCAAAATATGCGGTATATGCCACGGGTCGGGTAAGATTTATTCGCACCGTTCCTTACGGGAAAATTTATTCCCGCGCGAAATACATGCCATTGTTTGATCAGGATTATCTGATCGATTTGGCAAAGCCAAAGCATTATTATCCCAAAGATTTGTACATCAATAATGTTTTTAGTTTTACCAAGAATTTTGTTTATGTGGGCAGAGATTTAACATTCGGTGTTTTTAACTGGATAAATTCCGGTAACTTTGTTGTGGGGCGCAATGTGCGCATTCGTTCCAGTATCGGATTATTGGGTACGACATTCGGTACCATTTATCAGTTTAATTCTGGGAGTACCTTTTTGTGTGAGTGGCAATTTTTATGGCGATCTTTACAGGGAGGCATTATTACCAACGGAAATGTTTACGGGACGAATCGGCCATTTTGGCCGTTTCGGCTTTCGGTTTTTTATGATCGTAACCGGATTACCCGCTTATTAAGGTATTCGGTAAATGGCGGCCCCTTGATTTATACAGCAGGTGAATGGCGCTTATATTAATTGTAATTAAGGATCGATTCGATGAAAAATCAGAAAGAAAATGGTTTGCCTAAAGAGATTGAAACGCCTTTGGTCAAAGATTTGCGCAAAAAATTAATGGATAAGGCCAAACAGAATGGTGCGTTGTCCGCAACGACTTCTCCAAACGGAAACAATAAACAGGGAAATCCTATTTCTCTAAATAAGGATTCCGCAAATAAAAAAATACAAACTGTTCCTCGGAATACTGCAAAGGCAAATCCGTCCGAAAATAAAACGAAAATTGCTAAAAAGTCCCCTAAGCCTAAAACGTCCGAAAAAAAGATGGATGTTAAAAGTTTTAGTGAAAATTTCTATTCGCCATTGCCGTTATTAAAAAAAATGAACAGCAGGCGTTGTTTGGCTTTGGACATTGATGTGGATAAGGTGCGCTATATCGTGGGCAAAAAATCGGGCGATTTAATTCAAGTCGAGAAATGGGGAATTCAAAAATTTCCGGCCGAAATATCTCATCGTTTTAAGGCGCTTCAAATTACGATGGAACATTTAAAGCAAAAACTTTACAAAAATGGTACGGAAGTTCGCGTAAGTATTTTTAGCACCGATTTTATCATAAAAAACGAAGTGTTTCCCGTAATGAAAAAAAAGAGCGAACTGGAGCGCGCGATTCTGTTCAAATATCGGGAAGAAGTAAAACATTACAAAGATGAAAAATTTGCCTGGGGGTATGATGTCATAGAGCAGTTTGAAGAGCATGGCGTAAAAAAAGTTAGGGTGCAGGTTGTTTTTGCTCCGTGGGAAACGATTAACCGGTATGTGTATATTTTTGAACATCTGAAAATGCCGGTTGTCCAACTAATCCCCAGGCCGGCGGCCTTAATTGCTGCATACGAACGCATGGTTGAAGTTCCGAAATCGGATTTATTAATTAATATTTCCTACGATTTTACGCAAATTTTATATTTAAAAGGGGGAAGGCTCGAATACATTCGTAATTTGGGAATCGGTTCACGAAATTTGGAATTTACCATACACAATGATAGCGGAGAGATTGCTTTCGGCCCGCAAGCGGAATCGATAAATCCTGAACAACAATTGAAAAATCAAGATAATAGCGAAAGTATTTTGCGCAAACGTTTATTGGAACGTTTAAAGGAATTAAAAAGCAAGCAAAATCCGGTTCTGCATACGTTTTTTTCCGAAATTTTACGTTCTATCGCTTTTATTCAAGGGGCCGACCGCCACAATTTTATCGATCGCATATTATTGACCGGTTATGGCATTCAAAAAGAAAGTTTAGTGCCATATCTTAAAACCCGTTTGAATATTCCCATTTTTGTAATTTTCCCTAAATTGGCTGGCCGTTCGTTATCGGAGCAATTGAAATTCGGTGAGTTTTTTACCACAATCGGAACGTTGTTGCAAAAATACGATGGCTTTAATTTATTACCGAAAAAATTCAAAGAGCGTATTTTGTATGGTAAATTAGGATGCTGGCTTTACTTCCTTATTTTAGTGCATTTTCTGATTAATGGTTATATGAGCATGGTTCAGTACGAATATTATAACCGACAGGCTGCGTTGGTTCAGACAAAAGAAAAAGAATACGCTATTTTAAATCCTTTTGAACAATCGTATAAACAATTGTTGCAATTAATCGGAACCATCAAAAAACAGAACGATAAGCTTAAGAGTCAGGTGGAAACCCGGCCGCCGATTCTGGAAATGATGCGTTTGCTGAGCAATATTACACCGAAGAATATTCATTTGGATGCCTTTGTATTTCGAAAATTGGAAGCCGGAGGGAAGTTGGTTAATGAAGAGGCATTAAAAAACATGCCCAAATATGCCGTTACGATAGAAGGCGAGATATCTGGGGATTTTGTGAATGGCGATGTAACGTTAATAAACTTTATTAATAGTTTGGATAATCTGAAATTTTTTAAAACCATCAAACTGGACCATAAAGAACGGGATCAGGAAAAGAAAGTAATTTCATTTGGCCTGACAATGAAATTTTAAGGAATGAACGGCATGAGCAAAAAACGATTTTATACGATATTCGCATTTTATGTTGCCCTGGTTTTTGTCTGGTATGTGTTTATTTATTTGCCACAGGTTCAGGCACTGGATGATATTAACTACAAATTAAACGAAATAAGCCAGCAAGTAGCTATGGCTCAACGTGCGCAGATAAATTTGAAAAACATTAAAGCTCGGTTTCAAAGAGAAAAACAAGAACTACAAAAAGAAAAAAACCGGTTTATTCGTAAAAAAGACCTAGGAAAAGTTACGCATGCGTTGCGGGTTCTTGCCGATAAATACGATTTGAAGATGACTGATTTTTCTCCTGGATTTAAAGATTATTTTGATGCGCAAAAGAATACCATTGTACCCTTGTCGCTAAGTATTTCGTTTATCGGCCGATATTTACAAATAGGGAAATTCTTGGAGAGTTGGGATAGTTTACCTTTTTATTTGGTTCCGCAAGAGATTACCTTGCAACGGCTGGATAAAAACGGTTACGACATACAAGCGATTGTCGAAGCGAAACTTTATACATGGAATGAATAAGGATGGACAAAATTCAATTAACCAAATCGCAAAAAATATTATTTATTATTTTGGGGATCGTATTGGTGTATGCGATTTTTGATTTTGTTTCGCATAAAGATACATATATCAACTTTTATTCGGGTAATGAGCAGGAATCGACCATGCCGGTACAAAATACGCAAACGGCGGCACAAAAACAGGCAGATCAGTTACAGGCCAGTCTTTTTTCGCAATGGGGCAGCGATCCTTTTGTTCGTAAGGTCGTGGTAAAATCCCGTAAAAAATATAAACGGAAACGGGTGCGTCCTCATTTTAAACTGAAAGCGATCAGTTATCGGGCGGACGGTTCGGTGGCGCTGATTAACGATCGCATCGTCAAAAAGGGCGATGTTATTCAGGGGTATAAGGTTGTTAAAATAGAAACAAAGAAAGTTATTTTATGGAACGGTAAGCATAGAATCGTTTTGAAATTGACGAATATGTGAGGAGTTTTTTAATGAAAAAACTAAAAAAATTAATTCGGGGGATTTTCCTTGTTTTTATTCTGGTTGCCTTTGTCCGGCCCGGGAATTTGAATAATGTTTTACAACAAAGGGTTTCGCCCACTTTTATGGGGGTTACGCTAAAAGATGCTGTGCGCATGTTTGCGCAGCAGTATCACTTTAATTACGTATTTAGCGGTGCGGGGAAGGGCATTGTTAATGTGCGGCTAACCAATATCCCGTTAGGCGATGCTCTGGAGTTTATGCTTAAACCGAATGGCTACCACTATTTGCTTAAAGACAATGTTTTGATTATCAAACCGTTAAATGAGAATTTTTACGGTGAACGCCAGACAAAAATATATCAATTGCAGTACGTTGACGGAATTAAAATCAAAAATACACTTAAAACGTTTTTATCTTCCAAGGGACGCATCGAAGCTTTGCTAACCGACAAGCAAGACGCCAAGGATACTGAGCGATCCAATATTTTAATTGTTTCGGATCTGCCGGAAAATTTGCGCATTATCGACCAGGTAATTCGAAAACTGGATAAACCAGAAAAACAGATTCAAATAGAAGTACGGCTAATCGAAACGTTAGTCGGAGGCGAAAAACGTTTGGGTCTTAAGTGGCCCACCAGCGTAACCGCTTCGGTAATGGGAGCGGAAACGACGGCTCCCATCACGAATAATAATCAGGGATCAACCGGGGGACAACAAACTATTCTTTCGGCTTGGTACGAACTACCCAATACCATTGATAAACTTAATTTGGGGGTTCTCACATTAGATAAGCTGCGGGCCACACTCGATATCCTCGCGCAAGACAACAATTCCAGATTGGTTTCCAACCCCAAAGTGGTTACCCTGAATAATCATCGCGCGGTTATTCGCATCGGAACTACCGTACCTGTACCGGAAATACAACGCGGATTTGCAGGTGATTTGTATTCGTATAAAGAAAAAGATGTCAGCATGCGCCTTGAAGTTGTGCCGGTGGTTGGTGAAGATAACGAAATTACTTTAAAGTTACATCCGATAATGCAAGAGATTATCGGTTATACGGGGCAGGCCGAAGCACCTCAACCCATCATTTCGGTTCGCGAAGTGGAAACCTCGGTGGTGGTTCATGATGGCGAAACTGTGGCCATCGGGGGGTTGGTTAAGGAGACAACCAGCAAGCAAGAAGATAAAATTTGGCTGTTGGGCAATATACCCATTTTGGGGTATTTGTTTAAACATACGACAATCAAAAAGGAAAAAAAGGATTTGTTAATATTTATTACCAGTAAAATCATGGAGCAAAAGTGAGGAAATAGGAGAATGGCTATTTCCATATTTGAACAAGTGCTTCGCTTTGCGGTTCAACAAAACGCATCGGATATTCATTTTAGTAGTGGTGCTCCGCCAATTGTACGGATTGTCGGTGAATTGAAACGGGTGGAAATGCCTCCCATTAAAAAAGAAGAGTTGCAGCAATTTATTTACCCCTATTTAAGAGAATCGCAGAAAAAAGCATTGGAAATGAATCGTGAAGCGGATTTGTCGATAAGTTTGCCCGGAATTAGCCGCTACCGTGTAAATATTTATAAACATTTGAACGGGCTCAGCGCTTCTTTTCGTGTAATTCCGGAAACGGTAAGATCATTGGATGAATTAATGATGCCTGCGGTTTTAAAAGATATTATTCGCAACCGAAAAGGCCTTATTTTAGTCACCGGTCCGACGGGTTCGGGGAAATCTACCACATTAGCGGCTATGATTAATGAAATCAACCGTAGTCGACGTGAGCATATTATTACGCTTGAAGATCCGATTGAATACGTGCATACACCCAAACAAAGCATGATCCATCAGCGAGAGATAAATGTGCATACAACCGATTTTGCGACCGGACTCCGTAGTGCACTTCGTGAAGACCCGGATGTGATTTTAGTGGGAGAGATGCGCGATTTGGATACCATTACCAATGCTCTTCATGCCGCAGAAACAGGGCATTTGGTGTTTTCTACTTTACATACCAACAATGCAGCGGAAACCATCGACCGAATTATTAATGTTTTTCCTGCAGAACAGCAACAGCAAGTGCGCATTGTGCTTGCCGCTACACTTATTGCAGTTGTGGCTCAGCGACTTATCAAAAGGGCACATCAAACCGATCGTATTGCCTTGCTCGAAATTTTAATCGGTACACCGGCGGTGCGTAATTTAATTCGCGAGGGAAAAACACATCAAATTAATTCGGCTATCCAAACCGGGGCGGAATTTGGTATGCGTACCTTCCAAAAGAGTTTGGATGAGCTGCGTCAGCGTAATTTGGTACCCCCGGAGATGGTAAAAGTGGATTTTGTTTAGGCAGAAGGAGGAAATGTGCGAAATATCGTAATTTTATTTTCCGTGTTTATTCTAATTGCGGGGTGTACAACGGAAACAAAGGACACCACTGCAATTTTGAATGGTCATGTTTATTATTTGGACGATCAGGGTAGCGCGCAACCTGTTGCCGGAGCTCTGGTTCGAGCAAAAGACATGCTGGCCCAAACCACAACGGCTAATGACGGTTCGTATCGTTTAACGATTGATTCCAAAGAAGATACTTTCAATGTGGTTGTGGAAGCGAGCAAAGTAGGCTATAACCCGAGCAGTGTTTCTTCCATGGCGCAGGTTGGGCAAACCGTAACCGTCCCAGACATTGTTTTACAAAAAGTATCGGGTGGGGGGGAATTTAATCCCGCCGATACCATACAAGTAAGCGGCCCTGCCAGCCATATTACGGTGGCCATGCAAACAGCGGATCATATTTATATCAAAGGTTCGGGATTAGACGAGACGGCTCTAATTAATTTTAAAGTTACCGATGATAACGGTCGTTTGGTCGATAGCGACCATCAGGTTACGGTTCGTTTTTCGATTTTAAACGGGCCGAACGGGGGCGAATATGTTTTTCCGGAATCGATGGATACGCAAAACGGATATGTTTATACAATTTTAAATAGTGGGACGATTGCTGGGGTGGTACAAATTCAAGCGGAAGCGCAGGTGAACGGCAAAACCATACGTTCAATACCGATTCGTATGGCCATCCACGGCGGTTTGCCCGATGCAAATCATTTTAGTCTGGTGGTGGCAAAAACGAATATTGCCGCCCGCGTACATTACGGTTTATTGGATAAATTGACGGCTTATGTGGGGGATAAATATAGCAATCCGGTCGTGCCGGGAACAGCGATTTACTTTTCGACTAATTTTTGTTTGGTGGAAGGCTCTGCCGTTACAGACGAAATAGGCAGTGCCCAGGTAAATTTTATTAGTGCTTCGCCTTTGCCTCCTAATCCGCAAGATAGTTCTTTTGCCACTATAACGGCTTTTACTTATTCCGATACTTTAGGCCAAAAGCGCATTTCGACCCAAACAAAGATTTTGTTGACCGATAGAACGGCTCCTATTGAAGTAACGCCGGATACGTTCGGTTATGGGGTGGTTAATCAGCCAATAAAATTTGATTACCGGGTGCATGACATTTGGGGGTACCCGCTTGTGGGCGAAACTAAAATAACGGTGGATGCAACGGACGGGGAACTTTATGGCGATATTAATGTGGAGCTGCGGGATACCCAGGAAGCGGGTCCTGGAACAACGGATTTTAGTTTTACCTGGGCTCCGGGAGATTCGTTGGAAACTCCGCAGGTTTATATTACTATTTCGGTTAACCCTCCGGCGGATGGTAACGGATACCAATCTAAAACGATTACTGGTTTTAAGCGTTAGCCAGTAAATTTAACGTGCAACCACAAAAAAAGCCGGTATCTTAACCGGCTTTTTTTGTATGCGAAAATAATGTTCGAACTAACTTTGTAAAGGCCAGGTCGTTAAATTTTCCAGACGATCGTTTTGGAAAATATCAACCGGAGTGGCTAATGCCGCAATGGTTATTTTGCTTGCTCCGGCTATTTTTAAAACACGGGCACATTCATTTAATGTGCTACCGGTTGTAATGACATCATCCACTAGTAAAATCCGTTTACCTTCCAAATCTCCGATAGCCATAAAAGCATTTTTTACGTTTTCTTGACGTTGGGAGCGTGAAAGCTTGGTTTGGGAGGGGGTATTACGTACACGCTTTAATATTGTATCATCAAAAGGGATGCGGGTAATTTGCGAAAGATTTTGAGCCAACAAGGCGCTTTGATTGTAACCCCGTTCTTTTAAACGGACGGCATTTAAAGGTACGGCTGTTACCAGATCGAAGTTTAACGGAATAAATTCGGCCAGACTTTGAGCTAAAATCGTGGCAACGCTTGTAAAGTGTTCGTATTTTAGCAAATGAATTAATTGCTGAAATATGGGACTGAATTCAAAACGAACAATAAGATCATCAAAGTAAGGTGTTGCGATTTCGTTTTTAAGGTTTTCAAGAAAGTCTTCGGAAAGTGTAGGAATTTTTTGAAAGCACTCGCGGCAAATCACTTTTTCGTTGTTGTTAAGTGGATTGCCACAGGATACGCATGCAGCCGGTGCAATAAATGACAAAACCGGCTCGTAAATCCAATCGATTAGAACCTCTTTCAGGCGCATACCCCAGCCCCTTCCGATTAAAACTGATTAAAAAGCCCAACAAACGTGTAGAAAAACGCGTAACCAAGATAATAAAAAAAATTCAAAGAGCAAATATTTTTCCAAAAAAATTTGTTTTCAACTTATTATTGTTTAATTGTCACAGCTACTGATATGAATTTTCCGATTACTGCAAATGGGTATGTTCAAATCATTAGCCGTACGCTGGTAACGTACGACCAATGATTTGACAAATCAGCCAATTAAAACGGCATCGAAAAACTTACCTGAGGCATTATTCTTTCTTGCGTTTTGTATTCGTGTGCTTGTTCATCGTAGATGAAATTCCAACGATAAACCATTGAGATCACAATAAATCTGTAAGTTCTATAGCCGATCATTGCTTGGGCTACCGAGCGATAGTCCAAGGTGAAAACATCTTTCATTTTTTCGATGCCTACTTTGTCGTAGGTATATTTTAATTGAATGTTCGGTACCAAATCGTTACTTCGGGCTTCCAAGTGCAAAATGCCGCTTTTCCCCAGACCGGTATTGTGCTGATAGTTTCCTACCAGTCGGATTTTGCCTAAAATTTGTCCGGATAATTCTCCGAAGATACCTTCGGTTTTGTCTACATAGTTTAAATATTCTTCTTTGGTTAATACGGACGCCCGAGGATCCAGAACACCATAATGGCTGGCCGGTAAAGGATTGCGCTCGAGTTCGTAAAGGCTATTGAAATAATCGGGCAGGAACCCTCTGTTCAGGAATCTTTTTTCAAGTTTTGCATAAATGCCGAAAAGACCGATTACATTGGGAATGTAAGCTAAAATACCAACGGTCTTCCCATCGCCATGGTTATTAATTTTGGCATAGTCTGCATAAATGGTCGTATTTAGAAAACGAGTTTTAATGATGGGCAATCCCAGGTCAACCCCCCATTCAAAAACACCGTCATGGGTGCTTTTGCGATCATCGGGATTAAAGTCGCCAACATACGTGGCGCCCATTTCAAAATTTTTCAAAATAGGGATGGTTGTGAAATGTAAGGGTCGAACATACATTCGCCCGCCGGCTATTTCCAGATTTCCCAAATTGCTGGTTACGCTCTCAAATCCGTAGCTTTTAAAATCAAGATCTAGTGCAAGCCCGATTTTACGATAATCGTAATTGGCTTCGTTTGTGTAATAACCCATAATGAATCCATGCCCTAAAATGGCTTGATCAAGGGTCCCGATACGACTGTAAACAGGATCGTTTTTATGGCCCCAGCGAATGTAGCGGATCATTCGAAAAGCACCGGCCCCCTTATCCCAACCTGTTTTGCGGAATTTAAAACCTTCGGAATTGTTAAAAAGCAATTCGATATTGAGCCCCATTCCAAATTTACCGAAAGCAAACTCAGGCGTTAGTGTGATGGTGGTGTACGCTTTTCCGTCAATCCATGTCATACCTAGCCCACCGTCGAATTGATTTTTGTCCTCATTGCCAAAGGGATCCATCATTTGGGCAAAGAGGAACGTAAAACCAAGCATTAAAAGAAAAAGGCCTAAAAAAATACTACGGGATTTCATGAGGAACTCCTATTTTTGTGAACGGTCCTAAATTGTTGCCTTTAAATATGGGACATTCTACCTAAATTTAAGGGGACTGATTGCCATCAGTCCCCGCGGTAATAGACTGATGGCAATCAGTCTATTACCGCACAATAGCAAAAAACATTTTAATATAGAATAGCAAATTCAGCTTAATGAAGCAATAGGCTGCGTCACATTTTTATTTTTGCAATGAACGGTTCATTTCAAATACCGTTTTTTGCCATTAGTCTTGTTTAAGCATTTAATCGAGCGTAGCAGCTCGCAAGCTGCTTTTTTATTCGTCAGAATTTTCATCATGACTAAAAAATATACACAAAAATGTTGCTTATGTGGACAATTTTTGCCTCATGTATGATAATACAACTTTTTGACCATCCAAAAACAATTCTATGTAATTGCTGTAAAAACAAGTAGTAAAAAGTGGCTTTATAATTTCTTTTGAAAAAATTGGCACAAAAAATGCCGTATAAAAGACAAAACAAGAACAAATTAGGAGGAGCGGAGAATGATGCAAAGTGCTATCGACTCCATGTGGTTTGATTATAAAAACAACAACAATCTGAAATCCCGCCAACAATTACTGATACGTTATCTTGGCTTAGTCAAGTATGTCGTTCGGAAAATGATTAAAAATTATCCTCAGGCCCTTGAAGAAAACGATTTATATCAAATTGGTATTGTGGGCCTTGCAGAAGCCATCGAGCGTTTTGATCCTAATTACGGCATAAAATTTGAAACCTATGCGATTCCACGTATAAAAGGTTCTATTATTGACGAGTTGCGTAAACTGGATTGGATTCCGCGTTCTTTACGCGCCAAGCTAAATACCTTTCGTGATAAAAGTGTAGAGCTTGAACAAAAATTTTCAGGAAATTACACCGATGTAGAAGTTGCCAACGGGTTGGGACTTAACGAACGCGACGTAAAAAACATACGCCGCGATATGAATTCCGCCGTACTCTATTCGTTAGATAAACCGCTTGATAACAACGGAAAGCAAAATCTTTACGACCTGATTGAAGACAATGATTATGTAAGAGTCGATGAAAAAATAGAAGAAGAAGAAATGAAAAGAGTGTTACTAAAAGCTATTAAAAAATTGCCCGAAAAAACACGTTTAGCCATCACGCTCTATTATTATGAGAAACTGACTTTTAAGGAAATCGGCAAAATTCTAAATGTTTCCGAATCCAGAATTTCTCAGATTCATTCCGAAACAATGGCCAAATTGCGCAAAGAAATCAACAAAATGATCTATGCGTAATTTCATTTGAAATTCTGAAAACGAATGCATAATTTGGTCTACGGAAAAATTTAGCAAAAGAGAAATAGAATGGATCGAGAACCAAAAGTTCTGATTGTTGACGACGATAAAGAGAATGTCGACCTTATTGCCTATTTCCTTAAACCCCAAAATTATCAGATCATTACCGCCCACGATGGGGTAGAGGCCTTACGGCTAGTCGAAAGCGAAAATCCGGATATCATCCTATTGGATATAAAACTCCCCAAAATGGATGGCTTTCAGGTTTGCGAACGCATAAAGAAAAACCACTATTCGCGCTTTATACCCATTATAATGATAACCGCTTTAAAAGATCTAAAAAGCAAAATTCAAAGTCTGGAAGCCGGAGCCGATGATTTTATTTCCAAGCCCTTTGAAAACATCGAATTATTAACCCGCGTAAAATCCTTATTGCGCATAAAAAAATACCATGACGAATTAGAGCGAAAAAACAAAGAATTAGAAGAAAAAAACAAAGCGTTAATGCGCATGGACCAGTTCAAAGAAGAACTCAACCATCTTATTGTCCATGATATGAAAAATCCCATTTTTGTTATTCAGGGAAATCTGCAAATGCTCACCATGGGCATGGATGATAGCATGGCCCATTTAAAAAAATATGTTTCGCGTATCGACCGAAGTACGCAAAATTTATTGCGCATGGTAATGAATTTGATTGACATTACCAAAATTGAAAGCGGTTCGATGAGCTTAAAACTTGAATTAGCCAGTTTAAATGACGTACTCGAAAAAAGCATTCAAAAACTTAAAGACTTCCCCGAATTTAGTGGAAAGCAATTCAATATCAAGTTAGCCGATCAAATACCCTATACCAAAATAGATATTTCCGTAATGGAACGGGTGTTTGACAATTTGTTGGGATTTGCCATTGCCAATGTACCCTCCGACGGCCGAGTGGACGTTGAAACATTCAAAACAGAAACCTCAATCGGAGCATCCGTCCACGATTATGGGCAGCAAATACCTTTAAAATACGGAGATAATGTCTTTAATAAGTTCCGTCAGGTGGAAATCAAAAAAGAAGGATATCGGGTCGGACGGGGCTTAGGATTAACGTTTTGTAATTTGGCCATAGAAGCGCATGGCGGTAAAATGTATCTCGACGAAAGCAACAATATCGGTAATCGAATCGTTGTTGAACTCCCTCTTAAGAATTAGAAAACCATCCTTTGTAAATTATTTTTATTTTTTCATCTGACAAGGTTAAAGTTCTCTAGGCTGCTTCCGAATATTAACATCAACACAGAAAGCCCATAAGTTTTTAATAAGAGAGATATCTTCTATGGCTGAAGATAGAAAAATCCATGACCAGAAAGATGAGAATATGAAGATGTTAGAAAAAGAAAAACTGGAATTAATTTATCTGAGAATACGCAATAAATATTACGAACGCGAAGAAATTCTGGAAAAAGTTGTTCGGGAAATTATTAAACAAGAAATGCATTAGCATTAATTTTATTCATAAAACCAGCCTCTTAAAAATAGTTTATTGTTGGTTTAGCCCCTCATAACAAAATGCCATAATTAAATGTAAATCGTGAGTTTGTATTGTGTAAAACAATGCAAAATCATGCATGATATTACACAAATTAAAAATCTCATCGAAATTTTTTTTCTGCCTCTTGTGTTTTTGCTAATTTTTTACTAACATTTTATCAACAAAATTTTAATAAATTGGAGGTATCTTTTCAAAATCGAATGAGCAGAAAAAAGTCGTTTCATAATTAATCATTTAACTGGAGGAGGTTTTATGAGGGCCTTTTTAATTTTACTACTTTCTCTCTTTATATCCACTTACGCCATAGCCGGTTCCATTGCCGGTAAAGTTGTGGATAAACAAACAGGTCAACCGTTGGTAGGGGCCAATGTGTACCTAAAAGGAACCACCATCGGGGCAGCTACCGATGAAAACGGAATGTACTACATCAAAGTTGATGACGGTACCTACACCTTGGTGGCAAACTATGTCGGCTATGCCGATGCTTCGGTTCGGATTACAGTTAAAGGCGATGTTAAACATGATTTTGCTTTGACCGAATATTTATTCGCCAAAACCATTGAAGTTATTGCCGATCGTGCTCAGGAACGTGTGACCCCAGTTGCATTTACCAACATTAACGATACCGAAATGGAAACCACTTTGGGTTCGCGCGATATTCCTTTGGTATTAAACGAAACACCTTCGGTGTATTCGACCCAACAGGGGGGTGGCGCCGGAGATGCCCGCATTAACGTTCGTGGTTTTAATCAACGTAATGTGGCCATTATGATTAACGGTGTTCCGGTTAACGATATGGAAAACGGATGGGTTTACTGGTCAAACTGGGACGGCGTTGGCGATGCTACCGCTTCTATTCAGGTACAGCGCGGGTTGAGTGCCGTTAACCTGGCTACCCCCTCTATCGGTGGCGTTATCAATATTATTACCGCACCCACCAAATTAAACCCTGCTATCAAATTCAAACAAGAATACGGTTCCGGTAATTTGTTAAAAACCACGTTCATGTTTAATACCGGTTTGCTGAAAAATAAATTTGCCTTCAACGGTTTGATCGTTCGTAAAACCGGTGACGGGATTATTGATAAGACATGGACGGATGCCTGGGCTTATTACTTTGGCGCCAGTTGGAATATCAATGAAAAGAACCGTTTGGAATTATATGCCTTGGGCGCTCCGCAACGCCACGGCCAAAATTTGTACAAACAAAATATGGCCGTTTATAGCAAAAAATACGCCAAAGATCATGGCTATACCCAAGAACAATTGGATTACTGGACCGAATTCGGCCGTGAATTCAATCAAAACTGGGGCCCGGTTAGTCCCTCCTACACAGGTAAACAAGCCGTTGGTGATAAAACGTTCGATCGATATGACAAAAATTTCATTAACGAACGTGAAAATTTTTATCATAAACCGCAGGTTAACTTAAACTTCTATTCCCAATTAAAGAAAAATATGAATTTCACCAACGTTCTTTATTATTCCGGCGGAATCGGCGGCGGTACCGGTACCTATGGAAAATTTGCTCCCGATTTTTCCACCCATCCGTGGACCTGGAAATGGGATAATATCATAAACAAACAAAAAGGTGATACGGCCAAAACCATTTTGCGGAACAGCCGCAACAACCAGTGGACCATTGGCGACATTGCAAAATTCAGTTGGAAGATTAATGAAAACTTAAGCACCACCTGGGGTATCGATTGGCGTACGGCCGAAATCGAACACTACCGTGAAGTACGCGATTTGTTAGGTGGAACCTTCTTCGTTTACACCGGCAACGAATTCGATACGACCCCCGAAAGTCATCAAAAACGTTTGGGTGATAAAATTGCCTATTACAATACCAATACGGTCAATTGGTTAGGCGGATTCGCTCAGGCGGAATACACCAAAGACAAATGGACAGCTTATGCAACCATCGGTTATTCCGGTATTAAATATTCTTACACTAATCATTTTAAGAAAGCAGCAGACGGCGGCGAATTCGAATTGAAATCGGATCCCATTTACGGTTATCAAATTAAGGGTGGCGGTATGTACCGTATTACCGAACATGGCGATATTTACGCTAATGTAGGTTACATCCAAAAAGTACCTATTTTCGATGCTGTAATAGACGACCGCCATGGCGTTTTTGCTAATAACCCTAAAAACGAACGTTTTACCTCGTTCGAATTGGGTACCAACTGGCATCTTTTGGATAATACATTAACTTTGAAAGCCAATATCTACAATACATTATGGCAAGACCGCGCTTTACCGCGCTCCATCCAAACCGCAGAAAATGTGTATGACATTCTTTTTATTACCGGCTTGAACCAATTACATCAAGGCCTTGAATTCGAGGCAGCCTATCAACCTTCTCATTTATATCGTCTGGATTTGGCCGGTTCCATCGGCAACTGGAAAATTTTGGATGATGTAAACGGCCAATATCGTGCGCTTGATTCCCAAACCGGTCAATTGAAAAACGTTACCTATCAACTCGCACTGAAAGATTTGAAAATCGGTGACGCACCGCAAACCCAAATCGCTATTGCCGGTACAGTCTTCCCCATCAAAGGCCTGATGGCACGTTTGGATGTTAACTATTACGCCAATTATTATTCCGATTGGGATCCGACCAGTCGTATCGTGTTTGATGGCAAAACACCCGATCGCGGTCAGAGTTGGAAAGTACCCAATTACACCTTGTTAAATTTCCATACGTCCTATAAATTGCCGTTCCATATCAGCGGTGTAAAATTCAAGGTATTTGCGCACGTATTTAACCTGTTAGATACCGAATACATTTCCGATGCTACGGATAACAGTAAATACAATGCCTATAAAAAAGACGGTTTGAATCACAAAGCAGATGATGCCGAAGTCTTCTTTGGCTTACCGCGCTTCTTTAACGTAGGTATTTCGGTTACGTATTAATTCGCAAATACGGTTTAATGAGTTAAAGGCTCCCTGTAGGGAGCCTTTTTTTGTTTTATACGAGCAGCTTTTAAAAACCTACCTTGTAATAATTTCTACTACAGCAAAATCATAAATTCTTTGCTTTTACCTGTGTAAAACCTTTTGTAAATTGCCTTATGGGAACCCTGAAAGGACATGAAATGACCACATTTACCGGCAGAATGATATGGTTAGGTTTGCCCTCCGTTTTTGTGAAAAATTCTATTGAAGAATTTGATAAATTACCACGTTCTAAAAACGCACTTAGGAGGATATCATGAGTGATTTCGTAAGTGAATTAATGGCCCAGGTAAAAGCCAAAAATCCTGATCAGCCCGAATTCCATCAGGCCGTTCAGGAAGTTGCCGAATCGTTAAGCTTGGTTTACGAACGCCATCCGGAATATCGTTCGGCAAAAATCTTGGAACGCATTATCGAACCCGAACGCGTAATCATGTTTCGTGTTCCCTGGTTGGATGACAATGGCGAAATCCAGATTAACCGCGGTTTCCGTATCGAAATGAATAGCGCCATCGGTCCCTACAAAGGCGGACTGCGTTTCCACCCGTCTGTAAATTTGGGCATTCTCAAATTCTTGGCTTTCGAACAAGTATTTAAAAACAGCTTGACAACTTTACCCATGGGCGGTGGCAAAGGTGGTTCCGATTTTGATCCTAAAGGTAAAAGCGATAACGAAGTAATGCGTTTCTGCCAAAGTTTTATGACCGAATTGTACCGTCACATCGGCCCGAATACCGACGTTCCTGCCGGTGATATTGGTGTCGGCGGCCGTGAAATCGGTTATTTGTTTGGTCAATATAAACGCTTACGCAACGAATTTACCGGCGTGTTAACCGGCAAAGGTTTGAACTGGGGCGGTTCGCTCATTCGTCCGGAAGCAACCGGTTACGGCTCGGTCTATTTTGCCGCCGAAATGCTGGCAACCCGCGGTGAAACGTTTGAAGGTAAAGTTTGTCTGGTTTCCGGTAGCGGAAATGTGGCCCAATACACCGTAGAAAAACTGCTCGAACTCGGAGCCAAAGTGGTTACGTTGTCCGATTCCAGTGGCTATATTTACGACGAAGAAGGCATTACGCGTGAAAAATTAGATTTTGTTATGGAACTGAAGAACCTCCGTCGCGGACGCATTAAAGAATATGCCGAAGAATTCAAGAGCGCCGTTTATACACCGGCCGATCCGACCTTAGGCTATAATCCTCTCTGGGATCACAAAGCCGATTGCGCCTTCCCCAGCGCTACACAAAACGAAATTAACGGCAAAGATGCCGAAAATCTGATCAAAAACGGGGTGTATGTGGTAAGCGAAGGTGCCAACATGCCCAGCACATTAGATGCGGTTAAAGTTTTCTTGGATCATAAAATTCTCTACGCTCCGGGCAAAGCAGCAAATGCAGGCGGTGTTGCGGTTTCCGGTCTGGAAATGGCTCAAAACAGCATGCGCCTGCCATGGTCCAGAGAAGAAGTGGACAACCGTCTGCGTCATATTATGCAAAGCATTCACAAAACATGCGTAGATACCGCCGAAGCATATGGTACACCCGGTAACTATGTAAACGGTGCCAATATCGGTGGTTTCCTTAAAGTTGCCAATGCGATGTTGGATCAGGGCGTTGTCTGATCGATAGACACCCGATACATTAATAAAAAAGCCCCGAATTTTCGGGGCTTTTTTGTTGGCATATAATAGAACCTACCCGCCCGGTTTAAAATTAGGCAAATTTTGAATTCCCGTTACCTATTTTTTTTCTCAAATCTGATAATAATCTCGGAAAATTCTCCCAAAAATAAAAAAATAAAAATGCCGGTCCTTTGTTAAGTTCAATAAAAACAGTAAAAGCTAAATTGGCATTGTATTTGAATCTACATTATTCAATGTAGAAATTGATAGTTTAAAAAAATGTCAAAGAGGCATTTAATAATGCAAGAAGAACTTGATTACTACGAGCCCATCATGTCCATAGGCATGGTGGCACAAAAATTAAATGTTGCTGTTCAGACCATTCGGCTTTACGAACAGGAAGGGCTAATATTGCCATTTAAAACCCCTACCGGACGTCGGCTTTACAGCATGCACGATCTGACTCGTCTCCGCTGTATTCGTAAAATGATTAAAGAAAACGGTTTAAATTTGCAAGGAATCAAACGTATTTTTTCCTTTGTTCCTTGCTGGGAATTTAAAGGAGGGTTGGATAACGATTGTCTTAACTGTCCGGCGTATTATTCGGCCGAAGGGCCTTGCTGGAGCTTAAGCAAAAAAGGCGATAAATGTGCCCTTGAAGATTGCCGTTCGTGTAAAGTTTATCGCTTGGAATTTCATTGTGACAAATTGAAAGAAATTATTTTTGGACACGAACGCCCTTCGGACAGCGGACAAAAATAAAAAAATATGGCATACGAATAATGGTTCATTTTTAATGGAGGAATGAGATTAATGAAGAGCAAAATGAAACGGCGCGAATTTATCAAAATTGCCGGGGCCGGTACCGGGGCCATGCTTGTGGGACCCAAGCTTTACGCCAGTTTTGATAAAGACAAGCAGGCTCTTTTGAAAAAAGGGACCGACCGCACCCCGACTTATTGCGAAATATGCTTTTGGAAATGCGCCGGATGGGTTTACAAAAAGGACGGTAAACCGTGGAAAATCGTCGGTAACGAAAACGATCCGAATAGTCGCGGAAGGTTTTGTCCGCGTGGCAGCGGCGGAATAGGGGCGTACACCGATCCCGATCGGTTGCGTAAACCCCTCTTGCGAGTTGAGAAAAACGGTAAGCAAGTTTTTAAGGAAGTAAGTTGGGATGATGCTCTGGATTTTATTGCGCGCAAAATGAAAGATATTGCCCGCGAACACGGGCCGGAATGTATGGCTCTTTTTAGCCATGGTTCCGGAGGCAACTATTTTAAAAATCTTTTGCATGCTTATGGTTCTAAAAATGTGGCCGCTCCTTCGTATGCCCAGTGTCGCGGTCCGCGTGAAGAAGCTTATTTGCTAACCTACGGAGCAGGCGTTGGTTCTCCGGAACGAACGGATATCATTAATACCAAATGTTTGGTTCTGCTCGGATCGCATATCGGCGAAAACATGCACAACCTGCAAGTACAGGAATTTTCGGAAGCTGTGGCCAACGGCGCAACAATCATTACGGTTGACCCACGTTTTTCAACGGCTGCCAGTAAATCCAAATATTGGTTACCTATTAAACCGGGTACGGATCTTGCGCTATTATTAGCCTGGATTCACGTGATTATCGAAGAAGAATTGTATGATAAGGAATATGTTAAAAAATATACTATCGGGTTCGAACAATTAAAACAAGCGGTTAAAGATAATACCCCAGAATGGGCTTATCCCATTACAACCATTAAGCCTCATATCATTCGCCAAACCGCCCGCGAGATGGCCCGCTATGCTCCGGCAACCATTGTACATCCCGGGCGCCATGTAACATGGTACGGAGATGATACCCAGCGAGTGCGCGCCGGTGCAATTTTAAACGCCCTGTTGGGATCGTGGGGCAGAAGAGGCGGATTTTATTTTCCGGCCAAGGCACATGTACCCAAACCGCCCATTCCTAAGTACCCCAAACCGCGCAAGGATTGGCGTAAAGCCTTTCCCGATCAATTCCCTCTGGCCAATTTGGCGCTTTCTTCCGGCATTTGCGATGCCACCATTCCTTCGGCGGAACGGAATTGTTCGTTTAAGGGCTGGATTGTCTACGGCACCAATTTGATTCAAACATTACCCCAGCCACAAAAAACCTTACAGGCCATTCAGAACCTTGAACTATTGGTTGTCATCGATATTTTGCCCTCGGAAATTACCGGATGGGCTGATGTTGTTCTGCTGGAATGTACCTATCTGGAACGCTACGACGATTTGCGTATTTCTCCGGGACGGGTCGCTTCGGTTGCCCTGCGGGCTCCGGCCTTTAAACCCAAGTACGATAGCAAACCTGCTTATTGGATGGCCCGCCAATTAGCCAAAAAATTGGGACTCGAAAAATACTTTCCGTATGAAAATATCGAAGATTATTTGGACTACCGTTTAAAAGCCATCGGTAGCAGTCTGAAAGAAATGAAAGAAATCGGGGTGAAGCTTATCGAAAATCCTAATCATCGCTTTTATCTGGAAAATGGTGAAGACTATGAATTCGCAACACCGTCGGGCAAAATTGAATTGTATTCCACCACATTGGCCGAATATGGCTTCGATCCCATACCGCGCTACAAACATCATCAAGAGCCGCCTCAAGGCTATTACCGCTTGTTGTATGGGCGTGCGCCAATGCATTCTTTCGGCCGGACCATCAACAATCCCAATTTGTTCCAGTTAATGAAAGAAAACGAAGTGTGGATTAATCGCAAAGTGGCGCAAGAATGGGGCATTAAAAACGGGGAGTATGTTATTCTGGAAAATCAGGACGGAGTTCGTTCTCGGCCGGTAAAAGCCAAAGTTACCGAACGTATTCGCCACGATGCGGTTTTTATGGTGCACGGGTTCGGGCATACAGACAAGCGTTTGCATCGGGCTTATCACCGCGGAGCTTCAGACACAAGTTTGATTACCCGCGTTCATTTGGATCCGATTATGGGCGGAACCGGAATGCGCGTTAATTTTGTGACTTTTAGAAAGGAGGATGCCTGATGACACGATATGCCATGGCGATTGATACGCGACGTTGTGTGGGGTGTGCGGATTGTGTGGTGGCCTGTCAAACGGAAAATAATGTGCCGTTGGGCTATTGCCGCGATTGGATTGTTCAGGAAATGAACGGCATTTTTCCGGAATTACAATTGGAAATACGCTCCGAACGGTGCAATCATTGTGCGGATGCCCCTTGCGTACGCACCTGCCCTACGGGCGCCAGCCACTATGCGGAAGGCGGTATTGTGCTGGTAACCCACCAAGAATGCATTGGTTGCAAAGCCTGCATTACCTCATGTCCTTATGATGCCCGTTACGTTCATCCGGATGGTTATGTGGACAAATGTACCTTCTGTATCCATCGCGTTGAACAGGGCGAAAATCCGGCATGTGTTAGTGTTTGTCCCACACATGCCATGATTTTTGGTGACCTGGAAGATGAAAAAAGCGAAATTTCGATAGCACTTAAAACGCGAAAACATAAAGCGTTGCTTCCCGAAGCGGGAACCGACCCGCATGTTTTTTATTTGTTGTAAATTTAATTTGGAGTTTGCGATATGAAAGAAATTCAAATTACTTCCGGCAGAATGAATCCCGGCATCGATCCTGTATTGCACGCTTGGGGTTGGGAAATTCCGCTTTATCTATTCATAGGCGGCCTGGTTGCCGGTATTCTGTTTTTTGCGGCTCTTTTTTATTTACGCAACGAAAGCGAAAAATATAAAACCGCTGTAAAAATTGCCCCCTTGTTTGCCGCTCCCTTGCTGGCTATCGGGCTGTTTGCTTTGTTCTTGGATTTGAGCCACAAACTTTATTTCTGGCGGCTGTATACCACCATCCGTTTGGAATCTCCCATGTCGTGGGGGGCATGGACCTTGATGATTGTTTTTCCGCTTAGTGTGCTCTGGCCTTTGCAATTTTTCGATGAAATTTTTCCGAATTGGACCAAAAACCGTCCGCTTGTCGAAACTGTAAGCGTGTGGGTTAAAAAGTTTGCCAAACCGTTGGCCTGGGCGTTTATTTTCCTTTCGGTTATTCTGGGGATGTACACGGGAATTTTGCTTTCGGCATTTAATGCCCGTCCCTTTTGGAATACTTCAATTCTCGGTATGTTGTTTTTGGTCTCCGGATTTTCGACGGGTACCGCTTTTGTTATTTTATTAAGCAAAAACCATCACGAACGCAGTTTATTCGGTAAAATCGATATGGGCTTAATTGCTATCGAAATTTTCCTGATTATTCATCTGTTTATGGGCTTGTTGGCCAGTACGCAGGTTCAGGAAAACGCGGCTAAGTTGTTCTTAGGCGGGCCATACACCGCGATTTTTTGGACGTTCGTTTTCACGCTCGGACTCGCTGTGCCTTTGATTATCGAATTGCTCGAATGGCGGGGAAGGAAAATTCCCATGGCAGTTCCGGCCTGGCTTGTTCTTATCGGCGGATTGATTTTGCGTTTCATCGTGGTTGACGCGGGACAAAGCTCCCGTTGGCTCTATCGTTTTATGAAATAAAAAGTGAGGGTATAAAATGAATGAACAAAAATTTTGGAATCCTTATTTGAGCGGTATTGGCTTGGGATTGACATTATTGCTGGCCTTTGTTTTGGTCGGACGCGGACTGGGCGCATCCGGTGCTATGATGCGTTTTGATGTTTGGGTGCTTAACATTATCGCACCCTCTCATGTGCAGACCAATCCTTATTTTGCCAAATACGCTTCCCATCCGTTATCCAATTGGTTGGTTTTCGAATTGATCGGAGTTATGATTGGCGGATTCTTATCCGGCGCTCTGGCAGGAAGACTTAAGGTAAAAACCGGAAAAGGACCGAATATCTCCGTCAAAGGGCGGTGGATTTTGGCCTTTCTCGGGGGCGCTCTGGTTGGCTGGTCGGCACGTCTGGCGCGTGGCTGTACCAGCGGTCAGGCCTTAACCGGCGGCGCCAGTTTAGCCTTGGGAAGCTGGGCATTTATGTTTGCCGTATTTGCCGGGGCTTATGCTATGGCCTATTTTGTTCGGAAACAATGGATCTAAAAAACGGAGAGAAAAAATGGCACCGTTTTATAAATTTGGCTATTTCGGTACGGAAACAAGTTTTGTAATTGCCCTTATTGTAGGTATTGGCTTTGGCTTTTGGTTGGAACGTGCCGGATTCGGCGAGAGCCGCAAATTGGCCTTGCAATTCTACTTTAGGGACATGACCGTGCTTAAGGTAATGTTTTCCGCAATTGTCACCGCCATGCTGGGCCTGTTGTATTTGGCTCTTTTCGGATGGCTGGATTTAAGTAAAATTTACATCAACCCCACCTTTATTTGGGCGCAAATTATAGGCGGCCTTGTTTTTGGTATCGGTTTTGTCGTCGGAGGCTATTGCCCCGGTACCTCGGTTGTGGGTGCCGTGCTGGGACGTTTGGATGCCTATTTCTTTTTGGGCGGTATTTTATTTGGCATGTTGATCTTTGGCGAAATGTTCCCATGGATCGAAAATTTGTACAAAGCCGGAAGCATGGGAGCGCTTAGAGTTTCGGATTGGTTGCATTTGCCGCTGGGAGTAACCGCATTTCTGGCGGTTGTCATGGCCATCGGAATGTTTTTGGGCGCAGAATGGTTGGAACGTAAATTCAGAGAGGAGCCCGAAAAATGAAATGGAATGCAAAAGTTTTCGGTTTTGGTCTCATGTTTGTTCTGGGCTTGATTTTGGCCTTTGCCCCGGTGCCAAAAAACGGCAACCATAAAATCGATACAAAGCAATTGCTTGCCGAACTTCAACATCACGATTATTTTATCGCACCGGAAGATTTGGCACATATGATTATTGATAAAGAACCAGGCTTTATTGTGGTAGACATCCGCTCGAATGACGATTTTAAAAAATACCATATTCCGGGAAGCATACATATTCCCATTAACGAGTTGTTGAAAAATAAAGAATTAAAAGCCTTGGCAGATGAGAATACCATTATTCTGATCTCTAATGGAAATACGCTGGCTTCGCAGGCCTGGTTGTTATTAAAACAAAACGGGTTTAACGACGTTTACATTTTGCGCGGCGGCTTGAATTATTGGGTGCAAATTTTTACCCGCCCCCCAAAGCCCGCCGGTACCTATACGGACGACGAGTTGTTTCGGTACGAATTCCGTGTGGCGGCCGGACCTGTGATGATGGGGCGTAAAATCGTACAAAGCGAAGAAAAAAAGCAAACGAAAATAGCCAAACCTGTTATTCGCGTACGAAAAAAGAAAAAGGCCACTTTGGACGAAGGGTGTTAAAACGAATTTATACCTAACCCAAAAGCAATTTAAGCTTACAGGCCGGAATTTTGTACACAATTCCGGCCTGTGCTTTTAACGCTCGTAAAAAGCGACTACGTACGAAACAAAGGTAATAAAACTTGCTGACTGTTACGAATCTCGATACATTTGATTTATGAACGGTAAAGAATTTACAACAACCCGGCGCAGAGCACTGAAAATTATTTCCGCTGCCATTATCGGGTTACTCGTCTATCTCTCTACTCGTTTTACCCGTTTTTTTGTGCGCAAAAAACGAACGTTGAACATTGCTTTGTCAAATAAACGGCCACATGTTCAAATGGAAGGGCAAGTTGTGCTTGTTTGGGAAAAAGGAACGCTAAAGGTCCTTTCGCGAACCTGCCCGCACCTGGGCTGCAAAATCGGATACGATGCACAAACTCAACGGTTTGTTTGCCCTTGCCATGGTAGCCGGTTTGCTTTAAACGGGCGTTACCTTAAAGGTCCGGCCCGCAAGAATCTGACAAATTTAAAATTCAAACTAAAGGGAAATCACCTAAGCGTTACGCTGTAAATGCCTATGAATCACGACCGCCTGTTCAAAAGTCGTTACGTACTTCCCAAATGGGGAGAAATTGCTTTAAGCAGTTTGTTAATTGCCTTAATCAGCGGTATTTTAATCATTCCGGGATTTCAATCGGCTGCGGCTCCGTTTAAAAGTTTAAGCATGTTGGTAAGCAGCAGCCGTTTCGGACATTTTTTGCACGGTTGCCACGCCTATGCCGGCGATCTGTTTTTACTGGCCATGCTGATGCATGTAACAGAATATGTGCTAAAACGATTTTACCGGAATTATTCATGGCAAAGTTGGCTGGGGTTAATGGTTTTGCTTGTCTCCGGAATGTTAGCGGTATTTTCCGGATTTTTAAGTTTGGGAAATCTTGAAAGTATGGATGCAGTACAAATTTTGCATCATATTTTGTACGTTTCCGGCGCGGCCGGGCAGGCTTTGTATCGTTTTTTGTTGCTTAGTTCGCAAAACCATTCCGTATTAACCGTTTTAATGCACCATGCGGCAACGTTTACCGTTTTAAGCGTAATGCTTACCTATTGGCACCTTAAGCGTTTTAAAGCCGACACCTACGCCTTTTATTACACCTTTGTTTTACTGGCCCTTTTAAGCGCACTCGTCCCTGCGGGAATCGGTACGCATCCGCAAGCGCAATTGGCAGTGGTCAAAGGCCCGTGGTATTTTAGGGGATTGCAGGAAATGCTTTCCTGGTTGCCTGTTTGGTTGGCCGGAATCGGCTTCCCTTTGGCAATGATAGGGCTTTTAAGCATTTTACCGCTGTGGCCACAAAAAGAATCATGGATTCTAAAAGCGCTCGGAGGCATGCTGTTGTTTTACATCATCGAAACGATAATCGCCACATTTTTCCGAGGAGCCGGATGGCAATTAATCGTTTGATCAAGTACAATTGGCCTCTTATTTTAGCCAGCGTGGTTTTAAGCCTGCTTGTCATTCTGGCGATTCTGGATCGGGCACCGCAAAACCGACAAAAAGCATTAGCCGACGGTTGTTTAACTTGCCATTCAGATGTCCGTGATATGAGTAAGGCGCATCCCAATAATGTTTTGGGGTGTGCCAAATGCCATTTGGGCAATCCGTATGCTACCGAAAAGAGCATCGCTCACCGCGGAATGGTTAAAAATCCGTCGGATTTGCATTGGGTGCACAAAACCTGCGGCCAATCCGATTGCCATGCACAGTGGGCCGGTCATGTGCGCAAATCGATTATGACCACCAACAGCGGGCTTGTGGCCTCTACAATGTATCAGTGGCAGGAAAAAGCAACACCGAACGATACCACAATCCGCATTTCTCAAAATGTGCCCGATACATCGTTGGCTACTTCGCATATCCGAAAAATGTGCGCCGGATGTCATATCAACAAACCCACAGACGATTTGCCCGGAGAATTCGGATTACGCGGCGGCGGTTGCAACGATTGCCATTTGAGCAAGAACGATTCATCGCTCCATCCCACCCTAACCGTGCAAATGTCGATTGCCGTGTGTACAAAATGCCACAATCGTTCCGATCGTACGGGATTGACCTACCAGGGCAAGTTCGAATCCGAAGGCTACGGCACGCCGTTTAAGCAAGGTGCGTTTTCGCAGCAAACGCTTTCCGGAAACCGGTATTACTACCACATTTTACCCGACGTGCACTATGAAAAGGGATTGGTGTGCATCGATTGCCATCCTGCAGAAGATGTAATGGGCGACGGAAAACGCCATGCGCATTTGGAAGAGCAAGTGCACATACGCTGCCAAACGTGTCATCAGGCGCATTTAGCCAAACCAGCACCTCAAAATTCAGTATGGAAGGTTATTAAAAGCAATCCGGCTCTGAAAATGCCGCAAGATTCGCTGTTGGCCCGGGTAACCGATCATATTTTTTTAAGTAATGTTTTTAAACAGCACGGCCGCATTGTCCTTGTGCGCAAAACCGACGGGAAAATTCTTACAATCAAACAAAACAATCGTATTCGGGCATGTAATCTTGAAGGTCACGATCGCTTGGCCTGTCAGGCATGTCACTCGGCCTATACGCCCCAATGCTACGGCTGTCATGATGTTTACGATCTGCGTCAAAAGCAATTGGACAAAATTTCCATGGAAAAAACCAAAGGCCACTGGAGCGAAGGCCGATCCTATTTGCGTTTTGAAGAGCCGACACTGGGGGTGGATGCTCGTCAGCGCATTATGCCTTTTGCTCCGGGATGTCAGGTGTATGTGACGGTGATCGACGAAACCGGCAAGGTGAATCGGCAGGCACGCTATTTGACCATGGCGCCGTTCGACCCGCATTCTACAAGAAGCCAACCCCCTTCTTGCGAAGCCTGCCATCTTTCGGCAAAGCGGCTGGGTTTGGGTAACGGAGTGTTGTACGTGCAGAAAGGTAAATTAAAAACGCTTCCTTTGTACGACGCGCAAAAAAGCGGTTTGGGAAATGTTCCGCCCGAACAAATGGTAACCCTGCAAGGGAAGGCGCTGCAAAACATGTCCCGTATTACGGCACGCCCGTTTAATCAAAACGAAATTAAGCGCATTGTGCGTGTTTCCTTTTGTTTAACCTGCCATGAAAGGCCCGATGATGCCGTGTACCGGAATTTTTCGCGTAGCCTTTTGCGCTTTAAAAGCGAACGACTGTTGCCCTGCAACAAAATGATAAGGAGCAGGCCATGAAAAAGATATTGATAAGCGGCCTGACGCTTTTTTTACTGTTCGGCCTCCGGCCTTTGCCTGCCCATGATTCGGGATGCCAGGTCTGCCATACCACCATGCATTCTTCCTGCGGACTTCGTTGTCAGGATTGCCATCTGTCCGTCAATGCACCCCGAAATCCGAAGTTAAACAATCATCCTGCGGTAATAGCCAACCCATCCCAAGAGCGCTGGTGGGCGGAAAAATGTCAGCGTTGCCATCAAAAGGAAATGGACGACTTTAAAAATTCGTTGCATTACAGCAGTGCGGGGATCATCGACCAAACACGTTTTTTGTTTGCAAAAACAGCGCACCTTTTGCAAACCGCGCCGGATGCCTGGCATGAATTGAGCAAAATAAGCAAAGTCGAACAACCCGTCATTTCCGGTTTGGCCGATCATTTGTTGGCAAGTAAATGTTTGGGATGCCATTTTGCTTCGGATCGGCATGCTGCGGCCAAAGGGCGCAAGCACGCTGCGGGATGCGCGGCCTGCCACGTTCCGCTCGATCAACAAACGGGAAAGCCTCTCAACGGTCACCGGTTCGTAAAATTGCCTGCCGATGCCGTTTGTTTAGCCTGCCACAGCGGGAACCGTACGGGCGCGGATTATTACGGCTATTTTGAACACGATTATCACAAACAATATCAAACGCCTTTCGGTAGCCGTCCCCAGTTTGGCGCTTACCAACATCGATTGCGGCCGGATGTGCATTTGCGGGCCGGTTTGCATTGTACGGATTGTCATACCGAACACAAAGGACACCGTGTGGTGCAACGGTTTGAAGGCCAGCAAGCAGATGTGCGCTGTAGTGATTGCCACGGGGGCTTTAACTTACGGGCAACACGTACGCATGCAAGGGCACCGGCGTTTTCACAGCAAATAGTTGCTCACAAATCATACCATGCGCGTTTGCGATGCTCGGCCTGCCATGCGCAATGGGCCTATCAGGATTACGGTTTGCATTTGTTTTTGGATGAAAGCAAGCATTACGAAATGTGGGCGGATTATCTTTGGCAGGGCGACGGAGAAGTGACCCGTTTGCTTAAGGAACAGTTGCGTCTGCCGGAATCCAAACGCACGTTTGCCTTTTCGCGCAATAAGCTTTCCGGCAAAATCATGAAAGGCATTTGGTACGTGGCCTGGACATTCCGCCGCTGGGAAAATCCGGTGCTTGGAATCGATCCTCTTGGCAAAGTGAGCATTGTGCGACCGCTTTATCAGTATTTTTTAACCTATGCGGATTCTCTGGATCGAGTGTGGCTCGATTCGCAAAAGCCCATGCGCAAGGACGGAAAAATTGGTTGGAATTGGGATGCTTTTGTCCCCCATACCATTGGTAAAAAGGGCCGGAGCTGCGAAAGCTGCCATTTGAATGCCAAAGCGGTTGGGCTAGGCATTCGCCAGAATATCGCCGATTCCGTGGCCAACCCTATCACCCTACCCACACAACCTGTTTTGCCAGGTAGCCGTTTGTTAAACAAAAAGGAACGCCAACGTTTGCTGCACAAAAGCCGTAATTATCGCTATTGGCGCACAAAGGCATACCTGCAAAACGGCATATTGAAATTATTCGAAGATAAATAGAAAGCCTTTTAGGAAAAACAGAAATTCGTAAAAACGAACCTTTGCCGAAGCAACAGTTTTTTTGATTAGTATCATTTATTTTCTTTTTTAACCGATTATTTTTTTTAGTAACTTCCGTTAGTCGGCATGTTTTTAAACAAAAGAGTGATAAGAATGATTAAACGCCAAATTTTTCTGTTTAGCGCTTTAACGATAGGGTTGTTAATGCTAATCGTTTCTTGCGATGCCCCCAGACAAAATCCTTTTGATCCCAAGGCCTCGAATTATAGCGAAAGTCAACAACAGCTTGTTACATCCCGCATTTATGTGCGCCATCTGTTTCCGCCGTTTAAACCCGTTGCCAATATTAATATCATGATTCAAAATTTGAATTTGTTTTTTACCACCAATGCGCAAGGTTTTGTCGAATTTGAACATCCGCCCGTGGATTCATTGGTGGTATTAACCGATGCGGAAGCTTATTTTAACCGCAGTTTTGTATTGACCGCGATTCCGACCCACAAATACACCATTTATCTGAACGCAAAACCTCAGGTTGAACAGGAGAAATTTATTTCTACCTATACCAATTTCGAACAATCCAATTCCACGACCAATTTAAGTTTTAATGCCACCATTCGGGATTCGGACGGCCCAATGGATGTGAGCAAAGTGGTTTTGAAAAATGATGACTACCATTTTGCTTTGGAATTGTTACGTGATGCCAATGACAATCGTTATTTTTCTTCCGATTTTGCCGTATCGCAAATTTCGGATAATGTCACCAATGCCCAATTACCGGAACTAAATTTTTATTTGGTCGTGCAAAATTTAAACGGCGATTCCATAACCACCGGCTTTTATTCCATTCGCAGGGTTATTGAGACAGAGTTGCAATTAGTAAGTCCTGCGGAGGGTGAAACCGTGCGCGATAGCGTAGTGTTTAAATGGGTTAATCCTGAATTACCCTATGATTATGTATTCAATATTCAAATGTACCAATATCCGACGTTTAAACAATTGTATTATCGAGATATTCCGGGAAACCAAAATCAATTTGTCGTAAAAAATTTGAGCAGGGGGCAATATAGCTGGTCGTTACAGGTACAAGACCGATTAGGTAATGTTTGTCAATCCTATTACATTAGCTTTTATTATGAATAAAAACGTACATGCATCTTCGGAAAAATACGATAAGCTAACGGAAAAACATCTGGATTCCATTTATCGCCTTACGCGGCAGCTTTCCGCGTTAAGCGACGAGAAAAACGTGCTGGATTTAATTTTAAACCAGCTTATCGAAGAAACGGGCGCCGAAGTGGGGGCGTTTATTTTTTACGACAAAGAAAACGATACCTTTATCCCCAAAAGCATTATTTCGCGTAGCGAACAGTCTTCCGGCGATATTCAGTTTTCGCAGACGGTTTTTCGGCAAGTACTCACCAGCAAACAGGCGGTCTTGTCGTTCGATACGTTAAGCGATGAACATTACGCTCACACCCGCAGTGTGATATTAAACCAAATTCATTCCATTTTAGCCTTTCCGCTTATTATTAAAGATCAAGTTTACGGTATTCTTTATTTTGATAGTCGCAAAAACCGTCAGAATTTTAATGAAGCTGCGCGCCAATTTCTTTCCTTTTTTTCGGCCATTGCCTCATTGGCTTTGGAACAAATACTGGCCAAGCAAAAATTCGAAAGCGAAAATGTGGTTCTACGCAACCAATTAGATCGCGACCTGCGCATTTCGACCATGGTAGGCGAATCGCCCGTGATGAAACGTTTGTACAATTTGGTAAGTAAAGTCGCCCGCTCAGATGCTTCGGTTTTAATTACGGGAGAAAACGGTACGGGTAAAGAATTGGTAGCGCGGGCAATTCACGATTTGAGCGACCGTAAAAACAAACCGTTTATCGCCCAATATGTCGGTAATATTCCGGGCACCATTTTAGAGAGTGAATTGTTCGGCTACAAAAGGGGGGCATTTACCGGGGCCACCTCCGATCGCATCGGTTTGTTCGAAGCGGCCAACGGCGGAACGCTGTTTTTGGACGAAATTGCCGACTTGCCCTATGAATTGCAAGCCAAATTGCTGCGCGTTTTACAGAACAGAGAATTTAAACGGCTAGGCGAAAATATCATTCGCAAAGCCGATGTGCGTATTTTGGCGGCCACAAATCAGGATTTAAATCAATTGATTAAGGAAGGTAAATTCCGCGAAGATCTTTATTATCGTTTAAACGTGGTGCGTATTAACGTGCCGCCTTTACGCGAGCGCAAATCCGATATTCCTTTGCTGGTGGAACATTTTTTACGCCGTATCGACCCCAATTTGCGCATTAGTAATCAGGCCCTGAAAAAACTGACAGATTACCACTGGCCGGGCAATGTACGCCAGTTGGAAAACATTATTAAACGAGCAAGTATCTTAGCCGCCGATTCTACCATAGAGGCCGAAGACATTCAGTTCGACGATTCGGATATGCAGCCGTTAGCTCGATTGTTGCCTTCGAATTTGGAAGATGAAGCCTCGCTGGAAGAAATTAAAAATTACATTATTCGGAAACGGTTGGAGCGATTTAAAGGCAATAAAACCAGAACGGCCAAAAGCCTGAATATTTCTCTGCGCGCTTTGCAGTTAAAAGCTAAAGAACTCGGGTTGTGATGATGAAATCCATCGGAAATTACGAAATTCTGCAAGTGATTGCCGAACACGGGCCTACCTTAATTTGTTTGGCCAGACACAAAAAATTAGGCCGCAAAACATTCCTGAAAATTTTTAAAAGCGCCGACGCCACCCTTTTGGAACGCTTCGAAAGAGAAGCAAAAGTAGTGGCCGATTTAAATGACAAGCACATCGTGGCCATTTACGATTTCGGCGAAGAAGACGGTCGCTATTTTATTTCCATGGAATATGTGGAAGGCTCCAATTTAAAAGAATACCTCGATAGCCACACATTAACATCCCGCGATATTATTGAATTTGCCTACAAAATTACCAAGGCCGTGGCCGTGTTGCACAAACATGGCTACATCCACCGTGATTTGAAGCCGGAAAATATTCTGGTATCCAAAGAGCAAAAAATAAAATTAACAGATTTCGGCATCGCCTTTCACGAATCGTTGCACCATGTAACTACCGAAGGCTCGCTTTTGGGTACACCACTTTACATGTCTCCGGAACAGATCAATAACCTACCGGTTACACCTGCCAGCGATGTGTTTGCCATGGGCATCATTTTTTATCGGATGGCTGCGGGAAAGCATCCCTTTACGGCTCCGCGCATCGGTGAAATATTCTCGCAAATTTTAAGCAAACCCGTCGAAAATCTGAAAACGCTTCGACCGGATTTGCCGGATTGGTTTTGCACCATGGTCGGTAAAATGCTGGAAAAAGAACCGCAGAATCGTTATCGTTCTGCCTCTGAGTTGCTCGAAATATTTAAAAAACATCATGTTGCTCAACCTACGATAGAGGAATTTTCTCCGTCTGCCGATAAAAAAGTTCCGGGAATTGCCTTTTACTTGGCCGGGGCTGCAGTATTTATTTTACTAATAATTTTAGGCTGGCAATTTTCCAAAAACATGGAAAAAAAGCCGCAACCCATTGTGGCCGATACCTTGCAAATCGTTAATAATCGAGATAGCCTGCAACAGACCGGCCCGCCAAACCAGCAACAGCAAGATAGCGCCTTAGCAAGCGCGAACGGCGTACAAAAGCACGAAAGGAAATTGCTGCATAATGATATCAGACCACCATCGGTTAACAACATTCCTTTTGAAAGATACGTAAACGTCAAAATTCAAACTTATCCGTGGTGTAAAATCTATTTAAATTATCAGCTTGTGGATTCCACCCCGATGATACGACCCTTAAAATTAAAACCCGGGAAATATATCATCGGCTTACAAAATCCGTTGTACCCCTCGTATACGGACAGCATCACCATTCCGGCCCAAAGGGATTACACACTTAGTTTTAATCTGGATTCCATTTTTTCCCGACTCGATTTGCAGGTTTTGCCTTGGGGCAAGGTGTACATCGACGGCAAATATATCGGCGAAACGCCCCTGCAACGCCCCATTTATGTCACGCGCGGCAAACATTATATCGAAGTTAAAAACGATTTTTACGTCACCTGGCACGATACGCTCGATTTTAGCGGTAAAAGTAAAATTCAAAAAATAATTGCTTTAAAGGAAGAGCGAAAAAAAAGGTAACGCATCTGTCTTTATACAAAACAGTCCGTTTTTTAATAGCTTAATAGAAAAATTTTTCGGAAGATGTAAGCGCTTTTTTACGTAAGGTGAAATTTTCCGCCGATCTGTTTCATTCAATTGTTCTTTTTTGTAATTTACGATACCAAATAAAGCAAGGCTTTAATGTAATGCGGGATTAAAAATAAGGATTTTCCATGCGCGCATTGATCTGGTTTTTATTTTTAGCTTTAACTACTCAAGTGTTTGCCCAACAGCACATAAAAGAACAGATAAAAAATTTGGATAAAGATTTCCGATCGTTTCAATACAAAAAAGTAATCGAAAAAGGAAAGTTCTTATTATCCGATCCTTACGTGACTAAAGAAGACAGTTTAAGTATTTATAAATACATGCTTAATGCGGCCTATGCTTTGGCCGATACCGCAGAGGCCAAAGCAATTATTAAACAAATCATAAAATGCGATCCGGAATTTGCCCTAAACCCGCAGGATACCTCACCTAAAATTATCGAGTTTTTTAACCACGTTAAAAATCAAATTAAACATCACCAACCGGTCGTTCCGGGCACAACCGTACCTGGGCAATCCGGAGAGACCATGCGTATAATGTACCAACCGTTGCCCTTTTCCAGTGCCGTGCTTTCCGTAGTGCTACCCGGAAGCGGTCATCTGCAGCAAAAATTTAGCGGGAAGGGGGTACGTATTACGGGCGTATCCCTGGGGTTACTGGGGAGCATTGCCTATGCGGCCATACAAACGGTCGATAAAAGAGATGCTTATATGAAGGCCCAGCAAGGCGCAGATTTTGACCGCCTATACGATGAGTACAACCGAATGTACAAAATCCGGAATTTACTGATAGGCGCTTTTGTGGTTTGGGATTTGTATGTTTTTTTTGATTTGCAAAAAGAATGGCAAATTTCTTTGCAAAATAATCCGACTACTAATGCGCTTTCGGTAGGCATTTCCAAACGGTGGTAATGCGCGATGACTATGTAATTTTTACGTAGTACGCAATTTTTACATAGTAAAAAATTTCATATTAGATAAATTCGATATTTTTGCTCCCCTTTTTTACTTTGCTAACATATTATTAATAAAAAAATTATCCTTTCCGATTTTATGTGTGGAAAAACATTGATTAATTGGCACGGTAATTGTAGTAATTAAAAGCGAATGAATAAAGTTAACCAACAATAAAGGAGGTGTTTATGAAAAAGCACTCTACACTATTTGTTCTGATGGCCAGCCTGATGCTTGTTTTTATGGCATTCACGACCGGTCAATCGCAAACCATGGGGTTTTCGACACTGATTACCGGTCAGGTAACGGCAGGCCCCGATTCCACACCGGTTTCCAATTACATGCTAATGATCACTCTGAAAACCGATACGTCGGCTTTCCGCATGATCAAAATGACGGACGATCATGGTAACTACCAATTTACCGTTTTAAAGAATAACACCTATGTAATTACCAGTCCGGACACATTTACCTACAAACCGTTTTACGATGAAGTGGAAGTTAAAGAGGTTCCGGTAATTCATAACATTAATTTGCAATATCAGGAAAATCTGTTAAGCGTAAACGGCTCTGTGCAGTTCCACAATGCAGGCGTGCAAACAGATGTTTATTTTCTTAAAATTCCAGACAGTGTGGATTTGAATGATTTTCGTCAATACGAATTTTACTTTCATGTTCCGAAAGTAATGTTACGCTGGGCATCCTATTCTGCGGAAACCGATTCCCTGGGTAATTTTACCGTTCACATGTTGGCCGGAAAATACGTTGTTTACATTCCCGCCAATAAAGAAGTAGGGTACTTGAATTATTGGGATGCATTCGAAGTAAATAGCGACACTACCTTGACTACATTTGAAATGAAAGAATTGCAAATCCTTTCCGGCCATGTAACCAATGCTGGCAAATACGATATGGTGCGCATTTACGCTCATCCATTGCAGCCCAGTCGTCCTTATATGGCAATTCCGGATTCCTTAACCGGTGATTATTCCATGGAACTGGCGCCGGGTAAATACGTATTGCGTTGCGTTGCCTATTTTGACAACTATCGCTACATGATGTTCTACGACAGCGTATTTACGCCGAAAGAAGCTACGCAAATTGATGTACACGGCGAAGTTACAGGCATCGATTTTAATTTGCCCGATCCGCAGGTTGCTCCGTTTAGCATCAGCGGTACGGTTACCAGTCGTCAAAGCGGATTACCGCTCGAAGGTGCCAATGTGGTGTTTGTCAGCTACAACTTCCTTAGCAATTTATGGCAAACCTGGCAAGCCACTACCGATGCAGATGGCCACTATAAAGTTGAAGGCTTTACTATGTTACAGGAAGATTCTCTGGTCGGTTTTGCTTGGAAAGATTCGACCTTCTTGGCACAATTCTACAACAACAAACCAACTTTGCAAACAGCCGATCCGATTATCTATCATGCTAACGAAGATGTGCAAAATATCGACTTTGCTCTGGATACGTTGGATACCGAAAACGGTCACAGTATTTCCGGTATGCTCCTAAATGAAAAAGGCGAACCCATTCCTATGGGATCCGTTACCGCTTATACGACCGCAGCCAATGTGGGTGTGATTACGGTTCAGGTAGATTCTACCGGTCACTATGCCTTTGATCCTGTTTTCCCCAAGGGCGCTAAGGTTTATTTGCAAGCCTGGGGCGGCTATGACTATCTGCCGGAATTTTACAACAATGCTCATACATGGAAAGATGCCGAGCCGATTGTTATCGGTGACAACGATGTGACCGGATTGAACTTTGTCCTGCAGGAAAAGAAACCGACCCGTATTTTGTTAGCCAAAATCAAAGGTTGGGTTAAAAATCAAGGTCAGGACAAAGCCAGCCTAAGCGAACAATCCGATTTTGTCGGTGGCATTGTGTATGCCAAACCGGCCGGAACCGATGAATGGACAGGTTATTCCTACATCAAAGAAGACGGTAGCTTTGATCTGCCGGTTGAATCGGACGGAACCTATGTTATCCTCGTAACCACCAAAGACGGCGATACAGAATCTACGGTAGAAGTGAAGAATTTGGAAGCTCAGACAACGGTCGAAATAACCGGCATTCCTCAACCGAAAGACAATCTGGTCGTCAAAACGGATCAACTGTTCAATGCCTATCCGAATCCGTTTAACCCGAGCACGACTATTAAAGTGCAAATGGCGCAAACCGGGCCCGCACAACTGATTATTTACAACGTGCTGGGACAAAAAGTACGCACTTTGTACAACGGCGTGTTAACTCAGGGCATTAAAAAGTTTACCTGGAACGGTAAAGATAATGCCGGACGTCAGGTAGCCAGCGGTTTGTACTTCTATCAACTGAAAACGCAGAATGTTACGCAAACAAAAGCTGTAATGTTCATCAAATAAACGACATACCCTGCCCAACAACGAGAAACCCCGGAGCCGGATGCTTCGGGGTTTTTCTTTTATTTGAACATAGGGAATGTATGACAACCTTTTGCGTTTGATCTTTCAGTGCAGAAGGTTTGCGGACAATTGAGCGCAAAAAAAAGCTGAGTAGGGTCAGTTAAAAAACGGGAAGTAAAAAAGGAGGGTTGTGAGCGGTCGGTTGCTTGCGGAATAGATGGAAGGCATAACCGTCAATCGCGACGCTAAAAATTAAGGCAGAATAACTTCCAAAGTATCCTCGTCGATTTCCTGTTCGTCTTCGTTATCCGAAGCAAAGTACAAAGGCAAATGCCATTCCACGGAGGCTTTTAACACCGCATTTTTGATAATGCTCACGGTTTGAGGCGGCTGATTCGAAATCATGTTTTCGAATAACAATCGAAACGATTTGCCCGGATCGATTTTAATATTCCAAACGTTTCCCTGATCATCCAATTCGAACAAATTGGGAAATGTGGGGTCCGAATTCACTTTAGCAAAAGCTTTTTCCACAACTTCGTTTCCCGTCTTTTGCCGAACAGTTAAAACAATCTCATTAATGGCTTCAATGTAAAATTTCTTTTCTTCTTCGCGTACGGATAACAAATCGGGACCCACCGGTAAATCGTAC
This sequence comes from uncultured Caldithrix sp., assembly GCA_964598255.1. Classification (GTDB taxonomy): domain Bacteria; phylum Calditrichota; class Calditrichia; order Calditrichales; family Calditrichaceae; genus Caldithrix. The sequence continues at coordinate 72,331 of CAZRBA010000064.1, forward strand.
AATTTTTCCATGAATTCGTTTATCAAGTTGCCTTTAATTAAAGCTCCATGTTGCGGAGCGATGATTTCGGGCGCCGGGGAAAGATTGCGAATGGCATTAATAGCGGCCTGAATTGCACTTTGACTGGGCATATAAATTTGATGGAACAGCTCGATGCCTTGCCAGTTGTTCGGGGTTGCATAAAGTCCGGCGGAGTATGTCAGGCCTCCGAACAGATCGCCCGAAAACAAAACTCTCGATTCCTCGTCGTACAACATTGCCGAACCGCGAAAATGACAAAACGGTGTGGGCACAAACCGAATTTTGTGGCCGGTTGACAGCCGCCCGTTTAAACTTTTGAACTTGTCGATCGACAGAAATCTATTGGAATCCAAGCCCAAAAAATTGACAAGACGCCAAGTGTCCTCCGTGGAAATGACCTTTAGATTAGGGTTCAATTTTGACAAATATAGCGTGTTAAAGCACACATCCGGATCCTGATGATTCAGGAAAACGAATTGAATATCTTGGACGCTTTCTGTTTTTTCTTCTAAGGATTTGTACAATGCATCAAAAACAACAGGAGGGCCAGGATCGATAAGTAAATGTATTTTAATACCGTCTTTTTCAAATGTGCGAAGATAGATATTCAGTTCCAACTGCTCCTGACGGTAAACCCCCAGCCAAAAAACGCCTTTTTTGATTTCGATTATCTCTTTGGTTTTTAACATGATCGTTTCCTGTTTTTCATGATTTACAAAAAAGTTGAAGCCGGCAATAGATATTTTCCATTGCCGACTCGAGCGAAAAACATGCTTTTTTTAGTGAAAAATGTTCTTCGAATTTTATTTAAGCCATCTTTCTGGCAAAACCGGATTCGGCTATTAATTTGTTTCGTTAAACAAATGCACGTCGTGTTGCGGATAGGGAATGGAAATGTTGTTTTTATCGAATACCAATTTTACTTTTTCGTGCATATCAAAATAGACATTCCAATAATCAGCAGAATTTACCCAAGCCCTAACGGAAAAATTCACCGAACTATCGGCCAGTTCACTCAACAAAACTTGCGGAGCCGGTTCTTTGAGTATGCGTGCATCGCTTTTTAAAATTTCGAAGAGTAACTGTTTGGCTTTTACGATATCGTCGTCGTAACCAATACCGAAAACCATATCCACACGTCGCAGGTTCTCGGTTGAGTAGTTGGTAATGCTACCGTTTGAAAGCGCGCCGTTGGGAATAATGATGGTCTTGTTGTCCGGTGTTTTGAGAATCGTATTGAATACCTGAATTTCGTCTACCTTGCCCACATGGCCCTGACCTTCGATGACATCTCCCACTTTAAACGGCTTGAAAAGCAAAATTAAAACGCCGCCGGCAAAGTTGGCCAAGCTCCCTTGCAATGCCAAACCGACGGCTAAACCAGCGGCACCGACAATCGCAACAAATGAGGTTGTGGCAATGCCCAACATGGATGCTACACTAATTAAAAGTAGAATTTTTAAGGTAATAGCGAATATACTGCGTAAAAATTTTCGAAGGGAAACTTCGATATTTGATTTTTCCATAGCCTTTTCGAGGCCTTTAATCAAAATCTTAATTATCCATAATCCCACGATTAAGGCAACAATGGCCCAAAGCAAATCGGGGATTACTTTAAGTAAAAAATCGATTCCTTTTTCGTAATATAATTGCAGATTTTCCACTGTAATATCTCCTCCAAATTAATTTTTTTCAAAGAGTCGGGCCGGAAAAATAAAGCCCGACTCCCTTTTGCTTGTGACGGTTATTTGATGCGATAAAATTCAATTCTACGGTTTTTTGCCCTTCCTTCGCGCGTGCTGTTATCAGCAATGGGGTTTTGCGGGCCGAATCCTTTAGTTGTAAGGCGATTGGCCTTGATACCGTGCGCAACCAAATAGGCTTTTACCGCTTCGGCTCGTTTTTGCGAAAGCCGTACATTGGCCTGATAGCTGCCGGTATTATCGGTGTAGCCGCGAATTTCAATTTCGATTTGCGGATTTTCTTTTAATGTGCGCACTACTTTGTCCAAAGTTTGTTGAGAATTCGGGGTCAATTTGGCGCTGCCGGTGGCAAAATAGATTCCTTGCAAAACAATGGCTTTGCCTTTTTCCACGGCGATTTCCGGTTTTTTATCCGGGCAACCGTCGTTGTCTTCGTATCCGTTCACCGTCTCCGGCTGATTGGGACATTTATCTTTTACATCCGGAATACCATCGTGGTCGTTGTCGGGATCAGGAACACCATCGGTGTCTTCAAAGCCGTCTTTATCTTCCGGCTGGTTGGGTGCTTTGTCCTTAACATCCGGAATGCCATCGTGATCATTGTCCGGATCGGGAACACCGTCTGCATCCTGAAAGCCGTCTTTATCTTCCGGTTGGTTTGGTGCTTTGTCGTTAATATCCAAAATACCGTCATGGTCGTTATCGGGATCAGGAACGCCGTCGGCATCTTGGAAATGATCAAAATCTTCGGCATGCAAAGGATCTTTGTCTATTTTATCGGGAATGCCGTCTCCGTCGGTGTCTTTTGCCTTACCAAAGTAAAATGAAAAGCCCACTGCTGCGGTCATGTAGCTGTCTTTTCGGCTACCTTGGCTTAAGTCGTCCATATAATCTGTGTTCGAAAGATGGGCCAACATTTCGGCATCGAGCGAAAAGTTTTCGTTTAAAAAGTACGAAAAACCGATGCCAAAGGGAATGCCGCCGTTGATTTTATCGTATTTCCCCTTGTTGTAATTGGGCAATCCCCAACCGTTGCGACCTTTCGGATGAATGTCAAACAATTCGTATCCCAGTGCCAAGTACGGATTGAACTTACATGAGGGGAAGGGTTTGAATTTTACCAAAAAGGTGTAGTTCCAAATATTGGTTTTAAAATAATCGGTGGCATCTGCCGCAGACAATTGGCCTTTGCCGTAATTGAAGGCCAAACCTACCTTGCTCGTAAACCAATATTGGGCATTAAAATCGTAGTAGCCGTATGTTTCGGGATTGGAAATATCCCCGCGATAGGTAATGCCGCCCGCCTTTAAACCAAGTCCGAATTTCCCTGCGGTGTCCTCGGCCATGGTTAGCGAGACAAACATAAAGAGTGCGATCGCCATAAGCGTTAAAAATTTTTGCATAGTACCTCCCTAAAGGTTGAGTTAATTTAAATTGAGTAAAGTCGTTCTATGGGAATCAAATGGCATGCCAAGTTTGCGAACGTTTTTGTAATTTCAATAAATTCAATAGGATGTTAAAAAATAATTTGCTCGGAAGAATAGGATCGGAGTATTTTTAAGAAATTTGCGGGGCATTTGCCCCGTTCTCTGTGGCATTTGCCCCGCTGTTTTCACTTGCTTGGGCCGATCCGGAACGCGCGGCCGGTCTTTTGGGGTCGGGTTGCCAGCGGACGATGCGTTTGCAATATGCGCAAACAAAACATTTGCCTAACAAAGAATGAGGCGTTATGACTTGTTTGGTTTGGCAATGCGGGCACAAAACTTCCATTTTACGTACCTTTCGGAGCGAATTCGAATTTACGAAAAATTATCTGTGCACTTCGGGCAAAAACGGAGTGCAAACACATGCATACACATATTTCGTGCCAAACTTATTTTAAAAAGCATTAGGAACTGCGATTGGTTCGCGAGAAAGGATAAAAAAAGGAAACAATCAAAATGTCAGTCGGTATTTTTCCATGCGGTAGCGGAGTGTGTCTCTACTAAGTCCGAGCAGGCGAGCGGCTTCGGCTTTGTTACCATCGGCTTTTTGTAAAGCGGAACGAATTAATTGCATTTCCACCTGATCCAAGTTCAAGCCCTCGTCCGGAATTTGCCATTGCAGGGGCGAGCTTTCCCTTTCCAAAGATTGCAAGAGCAGGTCTTTGGCTTCAATCATGGGGCCGTCTGTAAAAATCATTGCCCGCTCAATACAATTACTTAATTCGCGCACATTGCCCGGCCAATGGTAAGCAAGTAGTTTTTTGTGCGCCTGAGGCGTAAAACCGCGGATATCCTTTTTAAATTCCATATTAAAAACCTGCCGGAAGTGGTCGGCTATAATCAGGATGTCGTTTCCCATTTTTCGTAAAGGAGGTAAGTGCAAATTAATTACGTTTAGGCGGTAAAACAGATCTTCCCGAAATTCGCCGCGACGTACCAAGTCTGCCAAATTACGATTGGTTGCGGCAATCAAACGGAAGTCGACCTCGCGCGATTTATTACTACCCAAACGGCGAAAGGTTTTGGCCTCCAATACCGAAAGCAGTTTGGCCTGTAATTTGAGCGGTAGCTCGGCTATTTCGTCCAAAAACAAAGTTCCTTGGTGAGCTTCTTCCAATAGGCCTTGTTTGGCCTGAACCGCAGTGGTAAAAGCCCCTTTTTCGTAGCCAAAAAGCTCGGCTTCCAATAACGATTCGGGGATGGCAGCACAATTGATTTCTACAAAAGGATGGCGTGCCTTGGGCGAATTGTAATGAATGACATTGGCTACCAAATTTTTACCGGTTCCGCTTTCGCCGAGAAGTAAAACCGTGGAAGAGGCTACCCTGGCGATTTTTTCCACAAGGGAACGTAGGTTACGAATGGGCGGAGAATTGCCCAGAATACTGGACGAAAGAAAGTGTTTGCGTTGCGCGGCTATTTGCTGCAACAACCGAATTTCGTTGCTTTGTTGCAAAATTTTTTGTTGGTTTTCGGCTTGTTCGCTGGCATTCTGACTTAAAAATAAAACAGGGCATTCCGGCGTTTCTGCGGCCAACAGCGATAAATGATAGTAAGCGATTTTGCCGCTCCGCTCCCGTTGAACGTATTTTAGGGTAAAGCTTTTTCGTTTGCCAGCGGCGATTTCGGAAAATATGTGTTCGAGTCCGGCCATTTCCGGAATTCGGTCTTCCAAACGTACCCCGCCGAAAAGGGCTATTTCCGAAAACAACGAATTAAAATACAGAATTTCCCGATCGACAGTTAAACAGGCGTAGCCTATTTGAAGATGTTCGATTAATTTGTTTATCGTTGTTTTATCCATGCAACTTTCCGATTTTTTGTTTGCGTTCGCTAAAAAGAAGCGTATTGCGAACGTTTTTTGTTTAAGGAAATATCACATTCAAATCAGTCGGGCTAATTCCAGAAATACCTGTTCCACATTCAGGCCGGTTTTTGCACTGGTTAAAAAATGCGGAATTCGAAATTCCTTGGCAAAAGCGGCGATTTCGGAAAAGTGCCTGTGTCTCTCTCCTAACAAATCCGCTTTGTTTGCCGCCAGAACAAAACGAGCCTCCGGATTTATTTTGGCGAACTGCCCCATCAATTTCGGTAAAACGTCCCATGAATCTTTACGAGTCAAATCGGCGACTAAAACGGCGCCTGCGCTCCCTTGAAAATAGTTTTCAAGGTAATCGTTAAATTTTTCCTGTCCCTCGATGTCCCAAATCATAAATTGATATTGCTTTAGCGTACCGTCTTCTTTTTCCGTGGCTGGCATGTGCTTTTGCATTACTTTAACGCCCAATGTCGAAAGGTACAAATCGTCGAATACATCGTAAACAAAGCGACGTACCAAACTGGTTTTACCCACGCTGAAAAGACCCAACAAACATATTTTCTTTTTAATCGCTACGATATTGCTCATGATTATGGCTTTCCGTTACTTTAAAGGAAACACGTCGATTCCGCGCTCTGCCTTGTTCCGTTGCATTCGGGGCCAGTGGTTCGTCGCTTCCTTTGGCCTCGGTAACAAGTTGGGCGGGCTCGAATCCGTGCATGACCAGATAGCGCTTTACGTTTTCGGCTCTGCGCGCGGAAATTTGCAAATTAAGCGTTTCGGAACCCAGGCTGTCGCTGTAACCCGTTATTTTGATTTTTCTATTTTCCAATAAGGAAAAATAAGGCAATAACGTATCCAGCTTGGCTTTGGCTTGCGGGCTCAAATCGCTTTTCCCCTTGGCAAAAAATATGGCGCTTTTGTTTATTTTGTCAATGGCTTGCCGAACCGCATGCGAAACGGTTAGCGCATCTACCACAACCGGGAATTCGGAAATGCGGGCTAGGGTACCGGTAATAAGGAGTCGGGCCGCCATTGAAGAGACGGTTCCCTGCACAAAAAGGGTGTGTTCGTTAAACAGAAAATGCAGGTTTGCCAAATCGCGATGCATTGATGCCGGTAACTTTTTGCTTAGTTGCTGGATAATTTCTTGACGATTAAACGCGATGGAATGGCGGGCCACAGGCGTTTGCGGTTGTTTGTCCGCCGTTGGCCAAACGGAGCGTAACGCAAGTCCCAAAAATGCAAAAAGAAGAATTAACACGGCTACTTTTAGCCAAACAGGGGCTTTTGTTTTTCCCTCCGGTTCCGGAGAAAATCGCTTCAAAAATAGGTTCAATTGTTCGGCAACATGCGCAAACGGTTGGGTAGAGCCATTAAAGGAGCGCAAATGGGTGGCATAGGCTTTGTGTAACGAAGATTCCAGATGTTTGATTTGCTTGTAAAATGGTTCGGTAGGAACGCCGGAAATGACCACTGCCAAAAACGCGTAACGTCCGTTTTCTAGATAAATGCGAAAATCATCGTATTCGATTAAATTCAAATCCTGAGGCGGCCCTTCCGATGATCCTAAGGCATCCTGAGCGAAGTTTTTGATGGCCGTGAGCATGCCGCCGATAATGTCTTTATCCGGGCCACTGCCGTGTTCGGTAGAAGCGTGGGCCAGTAAAATACCGCTTTGTTTATGGATGTAAAAAATTTCGTGCACGGTAAAAGGCAAAATTTGCGAAAGGAGTACCTCGTCGGCGGAAATACCTTTAATTTTGGCCTCTATCCGTTTGCGGAGCATGCGAAAGGAAAGGGCATGGTCCAGTTTTTCGTTTACCGTGCGGGCTAAATTTTTCATTGCTTCGGCCACGGCCTTACGAATTGCCTTACCGATTACCGGGTATAATGCGTCCACAATATCGTCTTTGGCCCGGGAAATTTGTTCACGGATGGCCGGACCAACAGCGGGAGCCAACACGGAAGCCATTTCTCCGGACGATTGACGAATTCTGCGTGCCAATAGTTCAATGGTAAGCGGATCGAGTAAATCTAATAGTTGTTCTTTGTCGGCGAGTGTCAGGCGTAACGCTTTAAGCTCCTGTTCCAAAAGCCGAATTTTTTCCCGATCTTCAGAAAGTAAAATGGCTTTCAATTCGTCCAGAGCGTGTTGCGGCCTATTCTTATCGGAGAACTCAGCCTTAGCCATTATCAGCACTTTGCTCCAATAATTTGTCCATGACATTTTCGCCTTTTAAGCGCAGTCCCATTTCAATAAGATAATTGCCCACTTCCAGACGGTCGGCTTTGTCGTTACCTAATTGTTCTAATTTTTTGGCAATTTCGGTTTGCAATTCTTGCACACGTTTACCGAGTGCGCTAAATTTTTTGTCGATTTGCTCGGTCAGGTTTTGGGCGGTGTTTTGCAATTCCTGTTGTTGGTCGATTAAACGATTTTCATGGGCGGTTAAAGTGTCTTTCATTATTTTGATTGCTTCTTCGAGTTCTGTAAACTTGCGATCGTATTCGCGAATTTTATCTCCGAAAATAAGTTCTCGGATTTGCACCACATCGTTGGCCGGACGTTTTTCTTGAGCCATGATTACTTCTCCTCTATGTCATTCGTTTACTTTCATCCGTTCCGTTTGTTTTGAAAACCGACAAACATATCGGGTTTCGTGGAAAACACGATTTTACGCCCCAATGGGTTTTGGTTTGCTGTCGTTTCCCTTTTGTATCGATGAATAAAGAATTTTTAAATCGAATGGTAATATTTTAACCGTTTATTTTTTAAATAGCAAATTCCAGTGTGTAACCGAACGCAAAATTTTGCCTGCAATTTTTTACGCCCGGTTCGCTGGGCGCTTTATTGGTTTACCGGAACGGGAATAAATCCCGTAAAACAGAATCGTTTCCTGTAACGCAGGTGAACGTCTTTAGCAGTTCCTGCGGTGCTTCCGGTACTACGTAGCTGCGGGCGCACCAACGGAGCAAATCGACATCATTGTAATCATTACCAATGGCCAACGTATTTGCTTGCGCAATGTTTAATCGGTGGCACAACCATTGTCCGGCGTGTTGCTTGGAAACACCAGCCGCAAAAATTTCCACCCATAACGATTTTCCGTCCAACGGAGAAGTGGCTTTGATGATATTTAAACGGGAGGCATACGGCCGAATGAACGAACGGACATGCGAAAGATTGGTATTGATAAGTAAAAATTGACTGCTCGGCTGATCGGAAGGGCGTAGGGCAAGGGGTTGTGCGAAATCGGCATAAAGAGCCAAACGTCGATTGAAATCGGCATGGACATTTTTTGCGCCAAAGTAATAAAAGTGATGATTGTCCGGCAGGGGATTGTGGACGAAAAAGGAAAGTTTGTGCTTGCGAAACAGGTCGATAAGCCGATCGCTTGTTCGCCCCGAAATGACGTGCGTTTTTAACAATTGCTTGCCCGGCCATTCCATAATACCTGCCCCAGAAGAAAGAATGATGTAATCCACAGGAAAATTTGCGGGAATTACTTTGCGAATGGAAAAGTAAGAGCGGCCTGTGGCGATAACGCGCACAATACCTTCGCGGCCCAACCATTGCAAAATACGTACGTCTTCTTCGGAAATCGCCCTTTTTCGGGTGAACAACGTTCCGTCAAAATCGGTAAAAAGAATTTTTACTTTTGCCGAATTTTCCATTTTTGAAGTTTTCCGAATTTAAAAATTCTGCTTACGAGTACGTTTTGTTTTTTTATGATTTTTGATCTTAAATTCGATTTTACTTGCACCAGTTCATACGAATTTAAGTAATTTAAAAGGTAAACCCGTGGCTTTCAAACGAAAACAGATGATCCCGCGTATTCAATAGAGATTTTTACCCAAATAACGCTTTGCGCTTAGGTGGGTGTTAGGGGCAGATGATAGCCCGCACCGATACGAAATACGAACATTACAAAAATAAATACGGGCCATATTTGCCTTTTGAACCGCCATGAACCAATTACGTATGTTAACGGGGGATGCGCAAATTAACCAGGTAACGGTTTTTGGTCGTACCGGATTTTAATCGGGCAATCATTTCGTGTTTTTCCCTATATTAAGGCGCAATGTGCACGCTTTGCCGATATCAAAACTGGGTTGTCAATTTGAATTCGATTCCCTGAAATTCCGGTTCGTAGCGGCAAATACCGCCTACACAAATAAAACCTTCGCGGCGCGAACCGTATAAAACGGAAAACTGCTGGTTGTTCCATAATGTTACCGATACGGTGCCATACAACCATGTATGGCGTTTTAGGTGTACGTTGTTAAGCAAATATTTATTGGTGTATTCGCCCACAAGCGCAAAACTAACGTAAGGCGAATGCGAGAATTCGATCAGCCCCAATTCGTTGTCGTATTCACTTAAATCGCTGCGGTTTTTGGTGTGCTGATGTTGTAAGCTAAGGTGTAACTGATCCACCTCGCTTAAATTCAACGTGCCGTCAATAATGGGAGTGATGTTGTCGGTATTGGTGGTAAAATCGAATGTCCAGGCAGCCGCCAGATGATATTCCAAATTTTCGTTGACCGTATGTGCCAATTCTCCGTAAAACTCTTCGAAAAATCGTTGTCCGGCATGGGTGAATGTCTGGCTGTGGTTTAGCACAATTTGAATTGGATCGACAGGTGTGTAAGTTAGTTCGATCTGGTAACCGCGTTCATCGTTTTGGTTTAGGGCGTGCGGATGGCGGTTAAGCATGGAGAATTCGTGCTCGCGGGTTAGCGAGGGTGCGGCATTGTATTCGGTTTGATAGTAATTGCGAAAGGACATGTGGTTGTAATCTTTTACTTCGAACGTGGCGGCTATTTTGTCCAGATACACATTGAGCGCAGCGTAATAACTAAAGGCGGAATACCACGAAGGACGCACGGTTTCAAAATAAAAATCCCACAAATCGCGCGTGTAATTTAGCCGGGCCGCCCAAAGCGATTTTTGCTGGGACTTATCCTGGGCCAAGAAGCTGGCTCCGACATGAGTGTTTTTTAAGGGCTTCACTTCTACATCGCCGCCCCAAAGCCAGTTTTTGCGACGGTTGTATTTGTCGCGCATACGTCCGGCAATGGCTTTTAATTTGACTTTACGTCCCAGATAATTGAATTTCAAACCGTCTAAGTTGGTATCGACACGTAAATTACGGTCTTCGTAAGTTCGCAACGTTAATCCTCTTCCGAACATTTCGTAGTAATTGCCCACCGTAAAATTCATTTTTTTATAGCGAAATTGGACGTAACGGAAGGTGAGTTCGTAATTTTTAAGCAACGAATCCTGTGGAAAAATAAACGGATCGGGCGGATGATTGATTTCGTAACGCAAACCCGCTTTAAACCAATTGTGTTGATAGGTAAGGTCGGCCCAATCTTCCAGAATTTGTCTGTTGTACTGTTGCCAGTCGGTGTACACCATTTGATTTTTAAACGTTACCTGTCCCCGGGCGAAAGAAGAGAGAAGGAGCGAAAACAGAAATACTATTTGCCAAATTTTCATAATCCGAACCGCTTATTTTTGTTTTTGCTTGTGAAAATAGTCCAATAATACTTTCTTTAATTCCAGCTCGTCTCCTTTGCGGTAGCCGGTGTGATTAAAGATAATTTTCCCATTGCGATCTAACACAAAGGTATGGGGAATTTCGGTAACTAATAATTGTTGGCTAAATTCGCGATCGGGATCGAGCAGAAAAACAAAGTGATATTTTCGATGCGAACGTACGTATTTTTTAACCTTGGCCAAACTGCGCGGCGAATCGGTTGAAATGGCAATAATTTGAATATCGTAATCTTTTAGTTCGTCTTTGAGTTTTTGCAGTGCCGGATGCTCTTTTTGACAGGGCAGGCACCAAGTGGCCCAAAACGAAACTATGGTTGCATCGTGATTCAAATGATCCTTTAATACAAAGGTATTGCCATTAACATCGTTTAATTCCATGTTTTTCATATTTTGTGCCAAAAGTAAAAACGGCACGAACATTGCGATTAAAATTATCCGTTTTTTCATGGTTGCTTCCTTGAATTTGATTTAAAGAAAAGGCCTTCCCGCATAAAAGCAGAGAAGGCCTGACGATTTTTATTTTACCAAAATCATTTTGCCAAACGCACGATGTTTGTTTGTTTTTAGACGATAATAATAAACGCCACTCGGTAATTCGGAGGCATTAAAAGTTACCCGATGAATACCCGCCTTTTGGCGTGTGTGTAACAGGGTGGTTACGTGCTGTCCGTTCAATGTGTAAATATCAATTTGCACCTTAGATGTTTGCGCCAATTGGTAGCGAATCGTTGTCTGCGGATTAAACGGATTGGGAAAATTACCTAATAAACGGAAACCACGTGTAAGCAAAGAACGATTGTTTTCGATACCGGTAGCTGTGGCGTTTACGGAAAAATGCTGGTACAGGGTATCATAGGCGCCGCTGGCAAAGAATTTGAGTCCGATATCGGCCGTTCCGCCAACCGAATCTACCGTGTAAACGGTAAGTTTGAACGCCAGACTATCCGAAGGGCCAATGGCCGAGGTAACCGAATCGACATTAGGCGAAGCGCACACATCAAAACAAAGCGAACTACTCCATCCGTTCGGCAGATTGTTTAAAAAACGTACCATGTTAATGGTAAGCAAAGAGTCGGTTAAGTTGCGGATGTAACCGCCTAATTCGAACGTATTACCGGCTATTCCCATGGCGGCTGTATCGGCAACGGCCAATTCCAGCGCCGGTTTGCTTACTGTGGAGGCCCGAAACCAAAGCGAATCTTTAGCACCGCTTACTTTGTCTTCGAAAACAAGCAATGCTTTGCCGGAATCGGGGACGGCGGCCGTGTTGAAAACGATGTCAAAAAAGACACTGTCTCCGGGATTTACGGCCACCGGATCGGGCGCATCGACAAAAGACGGGTAGCAAGAAGCTCCGAAACAAAGAGTGCTTGTCCAGGCATCGGGAATATCGTTAACTTTACGCGTTAATTGAATAACCTGAACATCGGAACTTGTGTTGTGCACGTAACCGTCGAACAGCAAACTTTGACCCGGTTTGCCTTGGGCTTCGGTTTTGGCGACATCTACTGTAAATGCCTTGGGTGTAGTAGTGGTAACCGAGAATAAAATCGAATCCTTGTCGCCGGAAACGGCACCCGAAAAAAGCAGCAAGGCTTCGCCGTAACCGGGATTTTCGTCTGTGTTAAATGTAATGTCAAAAAAGACACTATCCCCAGGATTCACACCAACGGGGTCGGGAGAATCCACAAAACTGGGGTAGCACGAACTACCGAAACACAAGGTGGTCGTCCAACCGTCCGGAATGTTATTGGTTTTCCGTGTTAGTTGAACTACCTCCGCCGCATTACCGATGTTGTGGACATAGCCTTTTAACACATACGAATTGCCCGGATCGCCGTTGGCCGTGGAATCCGTTATGTCGACACGCAGGGTTTGAGCGGCTACGCTAGCGACCAATATGGGTAAAATGAAAATAAACAGATATTTTTTCATGGATATTCCTCTTTAAATCAATGAAAATTCAATTGATTCGAAAAACAAAAGCGGATTGCGCTTTTGAGCAATCCGCCGTAAAATTTATTTGAGTAAAATCATCTTTTTGGTAGCACTGAAGTTGCCGGCTTTAAGCGTGTAAAAGTAAACACCGCTGGCTAAATGAGCACCATTTAATTCGTACCGATAAGTACCGGCATTTTGTACGCCGTGTACCAAGGTCATTATTTTTTTGCCGGAAATATCGTAAATATTCAATTCTACATCAGAAGTTTTGGCAAGATCGTACTGAATGGTTGTGCTCGGGTTAAAAGGATTGGGGTAATTTTGCTTTAAACCGAACGTATGCGGAATTTGATCGCCGTTTTGCGATATGGCATTGGGTTTGTTGCCCAAATTAACCTTATTAGCAACCAATACTTCTTTACTATCGTCATTTTGCACGAAAGCGATCAGCTCGCAATTTTCTTTAACCACTCCGTCCGGAATATCGAAATTGACGGTATTGTTTACTTCTGTTCCCACGTCGGCCGGGTAATCATTTTCCCAAACTTTTGTGCCGTTCGCGTCCGGAATCATCAACCGTTCCACAAAATGCAACGAATCCATGGAAGTTTCCCAGTTGTAAGCAATGTGCGATTCGCATAAGGCCCATCGGATGTAAAGATTTTTCAAGGTGATAACGGCATTGTAGGTAACGGTTGCCGTAGCGTTGATGGTGCTGCCATTTTCCGTCCAAACAATGTCCAAACTCAAAGGTGTGTATTCTTGCCGTTCCGCCAGATATTTTTGCTCGTAACCATTATAAACTCCGGACCAGTCGCTACCGGCTGCGGCTCCGCCAACCTGTTTGCGGTCGCCGCCAAAAATACAGGTGGGGTATCCCGAAATACCGTAGTAGCTTCTGCGCGCCGAAGCATAGCTGTTATCAAACGGATCGTTGCCCGAAAAGCCACCGTGATATGCAATAATAGCAACATTGTTTGGATAGGTTTCATATAAACTGTCCAGAGCCTCGGCGGCACCGGGGCAATACGTACATTCCGTGTCCGTAAATTCTTCCGGGAGTACCACTTCTTTTTGCCCGGGATAGGAATTGATAAAACGGGTAGCCACGTCGTTGGTAGGATCCATATCCGTACTAAGTTTGGTGCGCGCATAAAATTTATAGCCTACCTGTTGAAAGGTGTAATCGGGAAACGAAACCTGTGTTTTGGCGCCGGGGGCCAAATTGCTCACCGTAGTAGTGCTAATAGGCACGGGTTCGTTGTACCAGTCGTAATAACCGAATTCCACGTCAAAGCTTTCCGTGTTTTTGCCTTCGTTTTTAACTGTGGCTTTGGGTGTTACCGTGGTGTTAGGTGCGTAATGGTCATCCATATCCAAAGAAAGCGCGGCTACATCATGGTCGGAAGGAGTAATCACCTTTACGTCGTCAATGAACCATTTGTAATTGGGACTACTGGGATTGTGATAATGAAAGGCGATGTACACCGTGCTCTGCCCGGCATAAGCGGAAAGATCGACCTCGACAACGCTGCCGTCAAATCCTTCGATTGTATGGTCGGAGGGGGTCATGGTTAAAATGGGGGTAAATGCCGAAGCACTATTGTTCGAGGTGGTGGAAACTTCGACGGAATTGGTGCCACCGCTGCCTTCCCAATCGGATTGATCTTCGTAAAAATACAAGGTTGCTCTCGAAGTCGAAGAAAGATCCAAAGCCGGGGTAACCAACCAGATATCCTGATTGTACAGGTAATTGACTTCGGCCATGGCCGAATAGGTACCGGTGCGGCTTTTTTCGGAAGATTGTTGCCACGATTCCAGAGAGAAACTGGAAAATTTGCTCCAGCCACTGGGGGGGAAGGTGCCCTCAAACGATTCGTCAAGAATGGTTTGGGTTGTTTTTTCCGTACCGGCCAAAGCAAAAGCGGCCAGCAGAAAAAGTGTAAAAACGGTAAATAAGATTTTTCGCATAACGCCTCCTAATTTACGGTTGCCTGATATATTTTTTTGCTGGAAATATCCTGAATAAAGGCGGCCACATGCGTATTGGCAAATACCCAGCCGGGCCATTGCAGTGTGTAGGTTGTCGTTGATTTTTGAATAACATCGCCTTTGCGATCGCTTAAAAATTTGCGAAAAACAAAATTAAAATCTTTTAATCCGTTGGTGCCGGGCGGATTTTCGTAATGAATGTTATCTTCGTATACGAGCACAAACAGCCGCAATTGATCGTTTTGCAAAATATGGGCATAATCATAAATTTCGACGAATACTTTCAAAGAATCAGCGAGTAAGCGTTTGCTGACGGAAACAGCCAAACGTGTGTTTTGATTTGCCACGGCATTCGCATAAGCGTCGGAAATAGCATTGTAATCGGAGGCATCGACGCCGGTCTCACCGTTTAAGCGTAATTTGGGTAAGGTATAAATTCTGTAATATTGAACCCGCTCATCCACATCCTTAGGCGAAACTTTGTAAAAAGGATCGTTGGGAGAAGGCCAGTTGGCGTAATATTCGAAAAGCAGGTAATTAGGTTCCGAATGTTCCCGACGGAATTTTTCCAGATTTTCGGCCGAGGTTACGCAAGGTTCGCAAGATACATTCCCGAAAGATTCGAAAACCACACACTGTTGAATTTCCAAATGGCTCGTAATTTTGTCGGTGCTGTCATTGGCAATGGTTACACTATATACAACGGGCTTAAAGCCGTTTTTTTGCAACTCCACTGTATGGGTGCCGGGAGATAACTGTAACGTATCGGGGGTAAATCGTCCGGTTGACTGCCCGTCGATAAAAATTTCGGCTCCTGCAGGATCGGAGGCGAGAGCAAGTGTTCCTAAAAAGACAAGTTTTTTTAGGGTAAAAGTAACGTTTGCTACGGAATCGGCTTTTAGGTTAATGACAACGGAATCGGTTAGTACCCGATAACCCGATTTTTTTACACTGATAATATGCCGACCTACGGGGACATTTTTCAAAGTGTCGGGAGTAAGGTGAAAGGTATTTTGGCCGTCTAAAAAGATAAAGGCACTGTCCGGTTGGGAGTTGACGTAAATGTTTCCGGATTGTTGCATTGCGTTATTTTCGACAGGTTGTTTGATTCCGCAGGAAAATACGAGAAATCCCGCCATTAGAGCCGTAAGATAGCGCATGATTAAATTCGTTTTCCGTAACTTAATAAAACCAACATTGCTTGTTTGATTTAAGTAGAAAATATAATCAATTCGTTTTAACTTAGAAACAACTATATCACAATTTCCCTTTTTATAAGAAGTGAAAAATCGAAATAACAAATGCCGCACAAATTTTTGCTGCCTACTTTCGGGGAAATACAGTTTGTATTTCGCATAAAAAAGGCAAAAAACGAGCATTGGTTGCCAATGTTCGTTTTTCGCCATGTAAATCAATAAAAATGATCTTCGCTCGAAGACAACTCCTTGTAGTGCATCGGAGACCTTGAAGTACGCATCAATTATTGCGAGATGGTTTCAAACCCTCGTTTATTCAAATCGACATAAATAATCCAACCGGCTAAAATACCGATTAGCAAGATAAGCGTACCGCGCAGATATTCCGTGAACAAAATATCGCCCAAACCGAATAAGAAGGCGTAAATAAGGACAATACCCAAAACCCAGTCCAAAAACAAATGCCCGAAACCGCGATCGCCCTGAACATCGGGCAGCATTTTATCGATGTACCGCCAACCCAAACCGCCAGGATGTGTTTTGCGATAAAAGGCTTTTAGGTGCTCAATCGGTTCGGGCTTGGTCAAATATGTGACCGCCAGCCAAACGATGGTGGTGCCTAAAACCGTGGGGTAGAGCGTTATGGGCGAATGTAAGCCCATTCCGTAGCGGGCGATAGGATAAATGATTAACGGTGCAATCATGGCCGAAATTTCGGACCAGGCATTAATGCGCCACCACCACCATCTTAAAATCAAAACAGCGCCCATACCTGCGCTGGCGTTAATAATAAATTCCCAGGCTCCGGAAATGGTGGTTAAAAAGTATTTGGTTACCAGCAAGGAAAAAACCGTCATTAAAATAATGGACCAACGGGAAACCAATACGTAATGCCGCTCGTTGGCATTTTGCTTGACAAAGCGTCGATAAAAATCGTTGATTAAATACGATGTACCCCAATTCAATTGCGAAGCGATGGTAGACATGTAGGCTGCCAAAAAAACGGCGATTAAAAGGCCTAACAAACCGGGAGGTAGGTAACGTAACATCAATTTAGGGTACATAACTCCCGGGTCGATCGTATTTTCGTAAGTTTCGTACATTTTTTTGAATTCGGGGCTGTGGTAAACAGGGTCGTCGGATTGCAACAGTGCATGGTTGTGATAAGCGGCCTCCACTTTGGCAAACAGGGCCGGATTTTGTTTTTGGATTATTTGCGGATTTTGTGCTCTGGGCAGTAAAACCAATGCGGACAATGCCACAATAATCCAAGGCCAGGGTCGTACGGTGTAATGGGCGATGGTAAACCACAACGTGGCAAACAAACTGTGTTTTTCGTTTTTGGCCGACATCATACGTTGGGCAATGTAACCACCACCGCCAGGATCGGCACCAGGATACCAGGTGGCCCACCATTGCAGGCCGATATACGCAACAAACGCACCCACGGTTAAGGCTAAAGCACCGCCGGTAATGCCGCCAAGCGTCACTTTGCCGATTTTCGGAAAAAAGTCAAGAATTTGAGGCGCCAGTTTGGCTTTTAAGCCGGCCATGCCGCCGACTTGCGGAAGTTCAACTACAATAACCGCCAAAATAATGCAGCCGGTAATGGCAAATAAAAATTGAAAGCTGTCCGTCCGTGCCGTGCCCAGCAGTCCGGAAGCCGAAGCATAAACCGCAATAATAGAAGCGGCGATCACAACCAGTAAAAAAGCATTGAATTCGGGCAAAACCACCGAGAATATTTTTTGCATGGCCTTGTTAACCCACCCCATGACGATGGCATTCATAAACAGCCCCAAATACAAGGCACGAAATCCGCGCAAGGCAGCGGCCGCTTTGCCTTTGTAACGAAGTTCCACGAATTCTACATCGGTCATAATGCCAGCGCGTCGCCATAATCGGGCAAAAAAGAAAACCGTTAAGGTTCCGCCGATAGCCAAATTCCACCACAACCAATTACCGGCAATGCCGTTTTTTGCCACAAGCTCGGTTACGGCTAACGGCGTATCGGCGGCAAATGTGGTGGCTACCATGGCGGTACCAGCCAAATACCAAGGTAGGTTTCTTCCGGAAAGAAAAAAGTTGCCTGTGTTCTCACCGGCACGGCGGGTGTAATAAGCGGCAATTCCGAAAATGATAAAAAAGAAAGCCACAATAACCGTGAAATCGGCCCAGTTGAGATGCTGCATATCAGTCTTCCTTGCGTTTAATTGAATTCTGTTCTGAAAATTTTTCGTTTCTCCGGCTTTGGATATTTAACCACAAAAGAACGGTTTCCCTGTATGTTAAAAATGCCAATTTAGGCGCTAAAAAAATCCGTAGCAATTTTCTATTGTAACAACCGGTTAACCTATGGTTTCCGGTAAGTATTTTCTAATAAAAAAATTCCGGAGTCGTCATCATGATGACAACTCCGGAAATATGCGTGCTATTTAAGTAAGAGCATTTTACGTACCATTTGTTTGCCGTCTTGTTGCAGTACTAAAAAGTAGGTGCCGCTGGGATAATCGGACATATTAAACGAAACTTTGTAGGTATTGGCCGGTTGGTACTTGTTGTTTACCAGCGTCATCACTTGCTGTCCGAGAATGTTGTAAACTTTCAGACTGGTGCGTCCGGCTTTGTTAAGCGTGTATTCCACATGCGCACTGGGATTAAAGGGGTTGGGATACACTGCGCCCAGTTGGAATTGCGAAGGCACGGTTTTGCCAACGCTTTGTTCGATGGCCGTAATGTACGAAGATTCGGGCAGAGGCCAAGTTGGTGTCCAGTCGGCATTGCCTCCGACTTGCGTAATGCCGTAGCCCCAAATATCGGTTTCGGCCTTGCCGGTACGAATTTCTTTGAAGTAGGCCAGCAGGCCGATGTCATTACCCGAAGTTCCGTGCAGAATGTCTTTGTCCATTTCGGTCATAAATCCGGGATCTTTGTTAACATTGTTCTCGGCAATTAAGTTGGGATAGTTGGTTTTGTCGTTGAACATGGCCTGAGTGCGGTCGTTCATCCAATGCGGAATAAAGATTTTGTTAGATGATGTGTCGTTCCACGCAGTCCAAAAATCGATCAGTTCTTGCGGCCAGAAATAGGTGTTGTTCTTTACGGCGATGGTGCGCATGCTTTCGGCTTTGGAAGTATCGTTTGGGCTAAACATTTCTTTGTTGTCATCGCTTAAAGGTTGCAAGGCAATGATTCCGTAAGAAGAGTCGGGATACCACAAATTATCCCACCACGGATTTTCGGTTTGATCCACACCGCCGGCATAATTGCCGTAAAAGATATTATCGTTAATTTCACCGTCGGTCATATTAAAAATGAAAAACGGGTTTTTAAAGGTGTACAAAACTTTGTTGCCGTCGAATTTGAAATATTTGGTGTAATATTTGGTAACCGGACAAGCTGCGTATCCGTTAATAGCCAGCATGGTATTGTCCATCATAACCAGAGAATCGGTGTAGGCCTCGCCGGGCCATTCGTTCCGAATAACCTCGCCGATGTACCATTGGTTGGGATGCACCAAGTTGCGGAACGTGCTGTTCATGATAAAGAAAGAATCCCACTGTCCGTTGTAGCCGATAGCAAAGGTTTGCCAATTATCAAAAATACAATTGTCAACCGTCAGGCGTACCTTGTCTGCGGAAACCTGTACCGCAATGCCGCCGCCGTTGGCCGTGTTATTGGTTGCTTTGGCCAAAAGGTACAAATTTTTAAGCGTAACTTTGGCGTTTTCGCCGCTAATAGTAAAAAGGGTGCTGGGAATACTCCCGTCTTGCAAAACAGCCGGTTGAATACAAGGGGGACGACCGGTATTGGGGTCAACCACACCTTCGATGGTCACGTCTCCTTTGATGGTTATGGGACCGGTAAATTTGTAAGTTGTGTCCAATGTGACTAACTGGTACACCTGATGCGCCGGAGCGCCGTTGGATAAAGTATCGGCCGCAATAATTTCGTTAATGTTGCCCTGCCCCGCGTGAACGATTAGGGTTTGGGCATAAAGAGCTGAAGTGGCAAAAAACATCACCACAACGATCAAAGATAACATTCGTTTCATGACGAATCTCCTTTTTTAGGTTGACGTTTACATGAACATTCCGTTTCGGATTAAACATTTACTTCCCTGCCAATGCGTTTTAAGTGAATCGAATAATTCGTTTGGGTTGCACCTCCTTTCTTCATTGGCATACTTGGTTTGACGGTTTATGTTTTGCCTTTAAAATTTTCGCGAACCGTTTATGCTAAAGCTTCCATCGAAGTCCCAATTCGGCCGTCATACCGTATTCTTCGATGGACCTTGGAATATTGGGATATTTTTGAAGTACATTTAAATCCCGCGCATTGTTAATGTTGGTGGCGTTGCCATAAAGTTCCAAGCCGAACCAGGGTAATTTTTGTTTAACCGTTAAATCCAACCGTTTGTAAGCTGCCGTGTTGGAACGCAATTGCGGCCATTGACTTACACCGGTGAACACATCGTCTTGGTACAGCCAGGACATACGCAAAGAAAATCCTTTGTAATCGTAGCCTACGGTTACATTTAAAATATGATCGGGTTGGTTAATAAGCCGATCAGTAAATGATGTATCGATATTGGTCAAACTGGTTGCACCGGCAATAACGTACGGATATTCTGCCCGCGAAAAAATGTGGGTGTAATTCAAATCCAGAACCAAACCTTTAAGTGGATTTGGCAAATACCAAAAATGGGTTTGCCAATCGAATTCAAGACCGTAATTATTTACCGTAAAAGGGTTGTTAATGTACGTGCTAATGCGGTAGGTTAAATGTTCGGCCGGATTTTTGTTGGTCAGATAGTAGGGCTTGGCCTCCAACCCGGCTTTGTAAAAAACCCAGGGGTAAATCAGATTGTCGATTTGTTTTAAGAAACCGCCCAAAGTAAGCAAACCGACGGTGTTGTCCGATACGGTAAAATAAATATCGTAATTTCTGGAATGCAAAGGTTTTAATTTGTAGTTGTTCCAAGCCAGTGCGGCTCCGGTGGTTACGTCGATCCGCGGAATGATGGCGCGGTAATCCGGATAGGATAAGGTGGTGGAATAGGAAAGCCGTACATCAAACCAGGGCAGCGGTTTGTAGCGAATGTTAATATCAGGCAACCAGTAAGGATGATTTACCGTTACCGTGGTATCCGTTGAATGATCGTAGTGATAATAGGAAAGAGCGGTTTGTTGTCCGCGTGTTCCGGAATAGGTCGTCCTTAGGTTCTGGTAACGGATTCCAGGAATGATGGTGAACTTTGGTCCTACGTTTATGGTTGCCATAATGTAACCTGCGGTCATAACCTCGGTTCCGGCGTAGTTGTTAGTTACCGACAGATAGTTATTACGTGCGTAAGCTTCCTTGGCTCCGTTTTTGGCAAATTTGTCCACGTTTTCTTGACAAAAACGGATTAATTCCTTGGCCAAATCGAAATTAATGGGATTGTGCATTTGGTATTCGTCATTAAGCATGTGGCCGTAATGGTAAGTAGTATCGACAAAAAAAGACAAAGGGATAGATGTGTAATCGTGCGTTTTAATACCGAAATGCTTTACAATCAAATAGGTGGCGCCGCGTGCGCTGGGCGAAACCAGCGAAGCATTTGTACCGTAAACTTCGGAGGTGTACGATCGCTTTTTGTGACGGTATTTGCCACCGAATTTTATAGTGGAAGTAATTTTGTCCGTAATGTTCCAGGGAATTTCAAAATCCAATGATCCCATATAATTGCGTTCCATGGCGTAGTTGTTATTTGTGGAGACCGTATTCAATTTTGTTTTGTCAGGATCGGAGAGCACCGAATCCGCTACAACACGGGGATTCAAATTGGTCTCATTCTGAAATTCGCTGATGTTTGCCGGAGACTGGTAAAAGGTAACCGTCCAATCGTCCGGACTTTTGGTTTCGGAAAAATTGTGCGCAAATTTAAACGAAGTGCGAAGAAACGAAAAACGTTTGTCAAAATCCAACGTGTTGTAAAGCATGTTGATTTTGTGATTGGTATAGGCCAATGTGTACAAATGCTGATTCGAGTTGATGTTTAATGTCTCGTAGCGGTCGGTAATTTTGGTTGTGCTTGATCCGACAAAATTGGAAAGGCTGATTTTCCCGTCGGGCAAGCGATAATCCAGAACAAGTGCGCCGTCAATGCGTTCCCGTTCGCGCGGTATGTTATGAATATTAATCGATTGAGTGACATAATGGATGTTATCGTTTGTGGCATTGGCATACTGGGCTTCGAATTCATTGGAAGTCAAGTTGCGGCGCTCGATACTGGCCTGGGCAAAAATGCCGAATTTCCGATTAAACAAACGGGTTTCGAGGCTGGGTACGATTTTGTAGTTGTCGTATTTGTCATAAGCATTGGAAAGACCAGTATAGCCGCCTTGGGCAATCAAATGAAGGCCGAAACGCTTTTTGGCCTCTTTCATTTTAAAATTAACCGTCCCGCCCAATACGTCGGCATCCTGATCGGCCGTAACGGTTTTGGATACTTCAATTTCCTGCAACATGCTGGAAGAAATCATGCTAAGATCGGTGCTGCGGTCGTTCGGATTGGACGATGCGATGCGTACGCCGTCGATCGTAATTACGTTGTATTTTGGCGACATACCTCGAATGACCACCTGATTCCCTTCGCCGTTGGAACGGATAATGGAAACACCGGGTATTCGGCTAATGGCCTCGGCCGCGGTGGCATCCGGCTTTTCCCGAATTTGTTCGGATGAGACCACGTTGACGATGGATTTGGCCGAGAGCTGCTGGTTAATAGCGGCTTTTTGACCGCTGGCCTGAGAGGTAACCACGATTTCTTCTCCCTGAAGAGCTTGCGCATGCAGTTTGATATTTTTTACGATGACCGATCCTTTTTTGACTTTGACCGGAATATCCACCTTTTTATAGCCAATGTACACCGTACGCAGGACATAAGAACCGGGCGGAATGTTGGTAATGGCAAAAAATCCGTCCAGGTCGGTAGAACTGCCGAAACCCGTACCGACCAGAAAAACATTGGCGCCAGGTAAGGGTTTTTCGCTTTGCGCATCGATAACCCGCCCCTTTATCGAGCCGTTTGCAGCGGCAAAGAGCAAATTACCGAATATCAAAATAAGCAGAATGGCCATTCCGCTAAACCGATTCGTTGCTTTTAAATTCATAAGCCCTCCGAACGTTGAGCATACTTTAGGTGAACCAATCACCCCTCATTAATTTAGTTCTTTTATGATCAATGCGGCCGAACCGAGGACCGCATAATTTATTCGTGAATCCGAAATACGAATTTCTACCGTGTTTTTATGAATTTGTAACAGATTTTTTTCCATTGCTTCTTTGGTCGGTTTAAAAAGGAAATCTCCGGCGCCGGTTAGTCCCCCGGAAAAAACAATGGCCTCGGGATTAAGCAAGGCAACAACATCGGCTAATTTTTGTCCCAAAACTTTACCGGTGTATTTGAATGTTTCGATGGCAAGCGTATCGCCTTGTTTAGCTAATTCGCTTATAATCTCGGGTGTGAGCCGGTCGAAGGAATAATGTTTCAGTTGGGTTTCGAAACGTTCGCTGCTTAAAAGTTCGAAGGCGGTGCGGCAAATTCCGCTGGCAGAAACGTAAGTTTCCAGACACCCTCTTTTGCCGCAAGAACACAAACGGTTGCCCGAATCGACTTTGGTATGCCCGAGTTCTCCTGCAAACCCGTATTCACCGGCCATCAACTGTTTGTTGAAAACGATGCTGCTACCCAAACCGGTACCCAGAGTAATGTGAATAAAGTTTTTCAGGTCGCGGGCCGCTCCGAAGTACATCTCGCCCAGAGCGGCGGCATCGGCATCGTTAATAAGTTTAACCGGTAGCTTAAAACGATCGGAAAACATTCGGGTCAAATCGACGCGCCCCCAGGTAAAGTTTTTGGCATTATCGATATAGCCGAATTTATTATTAACGCTCGGGGCGCCAATTCCGATCCCGGCTAATTCATCCTTTTGCCCGTTAGTTAAGCGGGCGATTTCGTATTCCACCTTTCGGAAGAAAAGGGGAAACGGCTCTTGGGCGCGTGTAGGAAAGGTTTTTTGTTTAAGAAAATGCCCGTTGGCGTCTACCAGTCCGATAACGGTATTGGTTCCACCGATATCAATTCCGATAAAAAGTGCCTTGTTTTTCATACCGACTCGCTTTGAATTGGTTGTAACAACCAACTAATACGCCTTTAATTAACTCATATCGTTATTTTGTAATCACTGAAAAAGTGTTCGATAACCAAAGTTGCGGCACCGATTAGGCGCGGCCGTTCGTTTAATGATGACGGCAAAATTCGGGTTTGTTTTTCCAATCCAAAAAAACTGCGTTCCGCAAGCCCCTTTAAAATTTGCCGGTAAATAATATCCCAAGCCTGAAGAATATGCCCGCCGATAACGATGGCCTGCGGATCGAGCGCTCGAATAATGATCGAAATACCGATACCCAGATATTCTCCGGTTTGTTCAAGCGCACGGGTGGCCGCGGCATCTCCGTGTTGAGCCGCTTTAATTACGTCTTTCACCAAAACGGGTTGGCTGTCCTGAGTATTTGCTTCTTTCTCGGCCAGATAACGCTTAACGGTTGCCCTGTCCGAAGCATAAGCCTCCCAACAGCCCGCATTGCCGCAGGTGCAAGCAATACCGTTTTCGAAAATGGGTATATGACCGAATTCACCGGAGGCGTGGGATACGCCCTCCACAACTTTACGATTTACCACCACGCCGGTTCCCAAACCTGCGCCAACCGAAACAAAAACAAAGTTGGAATAATTTTTTATTGCGCCTTCCCCGTACCATAACTCGGCCAGAGCAGAGGCTTTGGCATCATTGTAAAATCGTAATAATGTTATGGAAGGATCGTTCTGTAAAAACAAATCGCCCAATTTTACATCCTTCCAACCTAAATTCGGAGCCACCAGCACATGACCGTCTTCCGGATTAATTAAACCGGCGATGGTTACACCAATGCCTTCCAAATCTGAAATTTGCAAGTGATCCATTAATTGGCGTAAATGTTTTAAGGATTGGCGGACGTATTCTTCGGGAGAATTGTTTTCGGGGATGCTTTCTGTTTTGGCCACTACTTTTCCGCCGATATCAACTAAGGCCACACGTATAATTTTGGTATCGAAGTTAATGGCGCCCACATGAAAACGCGCCACGTTTAAACGTAACAATAGGGGATTGCGTCCCACTTTACTATCGGCAACCAGTTCCTCGACAAGGTATTGGTCTTGCAACAATTCGGCAACAATACTGGAGACAGTGCTTTTGTTCAGTTTGGTGATACGTGAAATATCCACCCGCGAAATGGGTTGCTTTTCACGAATTAAATTCAGGATGGCGGCTCGATTGATGTTGCGAACCAGTTTGGCATTGCCGCCGATTATTTTAATTTTTTTGTCGGTCAAGATAGTTCCCGAAAAATTATTGGTTGTTCAAACAAACTAATTAAGTTTAAAATATTTTTTCGCCGAATGCAAATAAAATTCGCATATTTTTTAAACTCCTTCGAACTCTTTTTATCATTTCCTCTCGAGTACACGGTTTACCCGAAAATCACCGCAGCCACTCTTGCGTTTTCCCCGCGGAGCAGTAAGGGTTTGCTATTTTGGTGTCTGAAATACGCTTTTTAAGGTCGGACTTTTCATTTCCTGTTTGGTGGTTTGAACACGTCTCTTTGGTTGGTATGAAAAAATGAGCCAAAAACGTTGTTAACCCGCGGTAAAGGAATGGAGCCTACGCCGGGTTTTTGTGTGAATATCGCGGGGCAAAAAAAATGGGCTAATGCGGCTTTACTTATCGTCGTTTTCATCGCTGCCAAAAACTGTCAACCAGTAATCAAGGTCAATGTTTTGCGGATTGTATTTTTCCTTTGTTTCCCGTGCGGCATCGTGATGTTTAGAGACGTCGGATGTCTGGTAGAAAGATTCGGAACGGATGAAGTGCGCACCTAAATCGCGGGCCGTTTTCAGGATTTCATTGTCCGAACTAATGACGATCCAATTGGACGTGTCGGATTGGTGCCTTAAAAGTTCGCGGATAACATCGTCTGCTTCCTGGGGTTTGCGCGAAAAACGAATTTCCACCGCATACGTGTTGTGCGGGTAGGCGAACACTCCTTTTTTACCGTCAAAGACAATGATGACCCGATTGCGACGCACATTAAGCCGACTTTGCACAATATGCACAAGTCGGTCGATGGCCGAATAAAAATCCTTTTTTTTAAGAAATCGGGCCACCTCGGGAATTTTATGGGCCAAATTATAGCCGTCGATTACATAAATGTGCACAAGCAAACGCCTTTCCTTTAAAAAGAATATAGTAAAATTTACCGCTAAAATAAAAATCAATAGCGGAGCGGCGAAACCCGTTCGTTTTAAGGTAGTGCCTTTGTTAGGTGAAAAATTGTGGTTTTGGGGTGACAAGCGGTCTTGCCTGACATCATGACAGCGCAAATTTTGTCCATTTGGCGCAATAACGATCGTTTTTAACCTGTTTTTGCATTTGGCATGTAATTTGTTGTCTTCCTGTTTGAACTTTTGAGATTTTAGTTCGTTATATTGTCATTAAAAATTAACCCGGGAATACATGAAGATAACGGGTAGCGGATTCCCGATCGGCCGCGGGAACCGTGTGCCACGGATTTTTATTTGTTCGAAAATGAAAATAATAAAAGATCGGATTTAACGGAAAGGAGAATGTTATGTACCGTTTAAAACATTCACCCGCGCTTGTGATTACTCTTATTGCCATAGGGGTGATTTTTGGCGTTGTATTAACCACAAGTTTTAATTTGAATTCCAAAACCATGGCTGGGCCTATGGACGGAAAAATTTATACCGAAGCAACGGGTTCTTCCGATTCGCAGGTGACAGCGGCCACTTTCAATCCTAATAAATTGTTTACCTCTATTGTAGAAAAAGTACGTCCGACTATCGTTTCTATTTACACTACCAAAACCATTAAAATGCCGGAAAATCCGTTTTTCTTTTTCTTTAAAGATTTCGGAGCACCGGGTATGGGTATGAATCCTCACGGACAGAACCGCCAACCGGAGCTTAAAGAACACGGTTTGGGATCCGGAATTATTATTAGTTCCGACGGCTATATTTTAACCAACAACCATGTGGTTGAAGATGTAGACGAATTGAAGGTCAAATTGATCGACAATTCCGAATACGAAGCCAAAGTAATCGGCACCGATCCGTCCACCGATATTGCTTTGATTAAAATCGATGCCAAAAATTTACCGGTTGCCGTTTTGGGAAATTCGGATGATCTTAAGATCGGAGAATGGGTGTTGGCAATCGGCAATCCGCTTAATTTGACTTCCACCGTAACAGCAGGGATTGTAAGCGCATTGCACCGAAACATTAACATTTTACGAGGCAGAAACAATGTGCGTAGTATCGAAAACTTCATTCAAACCGATGCCGCTATCAATCCTGGTAATAGCGGCGGTGCCTTAGTGAATATGAAGGGACAGGTTATCGGTGTTAATTCGGCCATTGCCACCAACACAAGCTATTACATGGGATACGGATTTGCCGTACCGATCAATATTGCCAAGTCTGTTGTTGATGATATTATCAAGTACGGAAAAGTGCGTCGTGGTTATTTGGGGGTTTACATTCAGGATGTTACTCCGGTAACGGCCAAAGGTGTTAAGCTGGATAAACCGCGCGGTGTTTTTGTTACCAGTGTTATTAAAGGCGGAGCCGCCGATAAAGCCGGTATTAAGGAAGGCGATGTTATTTTAGCGGTAAACGGCAAAGCGGTGAACCGCACCAACGAATTACAGGCCAAAATCGGTGTGATGAATCCGGGTGATAAGGTAAAGCTGACCATTTGGCGCAACGGCAAGCAAATGACCATTACGGCAACCTTGCAATCGCAGGGCAACGAAGGCGAAAGCTCTGCTGGGGTGAGCAAAGAAATAAGCAAAAAAGTCGATTTGGGTATGCAATTACGCGACTTGACCGATCAGCAGAAAAAAGATTTGGAACTTAAGGGTGGCGCTTTGGTAACCGATGTGCAGGATTTTAGCGCCGCTTCGCAGGCCCGCATTGCACCGGGCGATGTGATTATTGAAGTGGACGGCAAAAAAGTGAAATCTGTTGCCGATTTTTACAAGAAGATCGAAAAATACAAATCCGGCGATGTGATTAAACTAAAATTACGCACCAAACAAGGAAATGAAAAATTCGATCGACTGGTATTTTTGGAGATTCCGCAAAAGAAAAAAGAAAAATAAAATATGTTGCCCGAAACGGACGGGCATAACGATGCGATAAACCCTAACTTAAAACAGGCCATTGCCCGAACGGAATGGCCTGTTTTTGTTTTCTGACAGAAAATTGCATATTGGCACGTTACCTTCTGCCGTGTTCTTGCCGTTTGTGTCATATTGACAGCAGAAGCTACAAAACGCTTTTGAGGCTAACTTAACATAACTTATTGAAATTAAAACAGATACACGATTTCTTCATGTGCTGGCACGTCATTTGCAAGTCTTTTGCAAAAAATACGAAAATAAAAACGTTGAAAAAGGAGGAAAAGAATTATGGGAAAAATCATAGGAATTGATTTGGGTACAACAAACTCGGTGGTAGCCGTAATGGAAGGCGGCGAACCTGTCGTTATTCCGAATTCCGAAGGTGCACGCACCACGCCTTCTGTTGTGGCATTTACCAAAAAAGGAGAACGTTTGGTCGGTGCGCCTGCCAAACGTCAAGCGGTAACCAATCCTGAAAACACGATTTTCTCAATAAAGCGTTTTATGGGACGTTTTTACGACGAAGTTCAAGAAGAAATTAAGGAAGTCCCGTATAAAATAGAGCGCGGCAACAACAATGTGGTTGTAGTTCGCGTGGGTGACAAAACCTACACACCGCCCGAAATTTCGGCCATGATTCTGCAAAAGATGAAACAAACGGCCGAAGAGTACCTGGGCGAAAAGGTAACCGAAGCGGTGATTACCGTTCCGGCGTATTTTAACGACGCACAGCGTCAGGCCACCAAAGATGCCGGTCATATTGCGGGTTTGGATGTTAAGCGCATTATTAACGAGCCTACTGCTGCAGCTTTGGCTTACGGCTTGGATAAGAAAAAAGATGAAAAAATTGCTGTTTTTGACCTTGGTGGCGGTACGTTCGATATCTCTATTTTGGAAATTGGCGACGGAGTGTTCGAAGTAAAATCGACCAACGGCGATACGCATTTGGGTGGTGACGATTTTGATCAACGGGTAATCGAATGGCTGGCCGAAGAATTCCAGAAGCAGGAAGGTGTGGATTTACGAAAAGATCCGATGGCTTTGCAGCGTTTGAAAGAAGCGGCCGAAAAAGCCAAAATCGAACTTTCGTCTACCATGCAAACCGAAATAAACTTGCCGTTTATCACGGCTACGGAATCCGGTCCCAAACATTTGAACATGACCTTAACGCGTTCCAAATTTGAACAATTGATTGATGATTTGTTGCAGCGCACCTTGGAACCGTGCAAAATTGCTTTGAAGGATGCCGGATTAACCGCCAATGACATTAATGAAGTGATTCTGGTCGGCGGATCGACCCGTATCCCGAAAGTGCAGGAACTGGTACGTGAATTCTTTGGTAAAGAACCGCACAAGGGCGTTAATCCGGATGAAGTAGTAGCCATCGGAGCGGCCATCCAGGGCGCGGTGCTCACCGGCGAAGTAAAAGACGTGCTCTTGCTCGACGTAATTCCGCTGTCTCTGGGAATCGAAACGTTGGGTGGCGTAATGACCAAATTGATTGAGGCCAACACCACTATTCCGACACGCAAGACCGAGATTTTTTCTACCGCGGCGGATAATCAAACCTCGGTGGAAATCCACGTTTTGCAAGGCGAACGTCCTATGGCTGCCGATAACCGTACTCTGGGGCGCTTTATTTTGGACGGAATACCACCAGCGCCGCGTGGCGTTCCGCAAATTGAAGTAACCTTTGATGTGGATGCTAACGGTATTTTGCACGTAACGGCTAAAGACAAAGCCACTGGTAAAGAACAAAGCATCCGAATCGAAGCTTCCAGCGGTTTGACCGAACAGGAAATCGAACGTATGAAAAAAGAAGCGCAAAAACATGCGGCCGAAGACAAAAAGCGCAAAGAAGAAATTGAAACAAAGAACAAGGCCGATACGATTATTTACCAAACGGAAAAACAGTTGAACGATTTGAAAGACAAAATGTCGGCCGAAGATCGTGCCAAACTGGAAACCGCTTTGGGCCGTTTGAAGGAAGCGCACAAGAGCAATAATGTGGAAGAGATGAAATCGGCCATGGAGCAGGTAAATGCTACTTGGAATGAAATTGCTCAGAAACTGTACGGTCAGGCCGGAGCCGCGGGTGCGGCCGGGGCCCAGCAGCCCGGAGCGGGAGCTCAAGCCGAAGGTACCACCGGTGGTGCGGAAACAGGTGCCGGTGAGCAGCAGACAAGCGGCGAAGGAAAAGTAGAAGATGCCGACTACGAAGTGATTGACGATGATAAGAAAAATTAAGACGAAGCGATAAACCCTAAAATAAAAACCCTCTCGGTAATAGAGAGGGTTTTTTTATTGGTTCTGTTTGTAATCTGGATGAGCTTATTTTTCAATTTTAGCTCTTTTTAAACTACGTTCTTTCCACAAGTAGTACAATACCGGAATAACGATTAACGTTAAAACCGTGGAAGAAACCATACCGCCGACCATGGGTGCGGCAATGCGTTTCATGGTTTGGGAACCGGCGCCGGTGCCCCACAAAATAGGTAACAAACCGACCATAGTTGTGGTAACCGTCATTAATTTGGGACGAACGCGTTCCACCGCACCTTCAATAATGGACTGATACAAATCCTTAATCGTACGCATTTTTCCCTCCTGCCTACGATTTTTGTAAACATTGTCAAGATAAACCAACATCACCACGCCGGTTTCCGCCGCCAATCCGGCAAGCGCGATAAAACCCACTCCCACGGCCACACTGAAATTGTAACCCAATACATACATAAACCAAATTCCGCCGACCAGAGCAAAAGGTAACGAAAGCATTACCAGCAAGCTTTCGGTGAAATTTTTAAAATTAAAATAAAGTAACAGAAAAATGACCATCAGAGTAATGGGTACCACAATTCTCAAACGTTTGCTTGCCCTTTCCATGTATTCGTATTGACCGCTCCAGACAATATTGTAACCTTCCGGAAAATCGACCTTGGCATCCACTACTTTTTGGGCGTTTTTTACATATGTACCCACGTCAATATCACGAATATCGATGTATAGCCAGGCCGAACGCCGCGCATTTTCGCTTTTGATGACCGGTGGCCCTTTGCTAATGGAAATATCGGCAACGTATTCCAGCGGTATTTGTGCCCCTGTAAGGGTGGGAACCAAAATGCGTCTGATTGCAGGTAAATTGTCGCGTAGTTCCCGTTCGTAACGCACGTTAATCGGGTAGCGTTCCAAACCTTCCACGGTGTACGAAACATTCATGCCGCCAATGGCCGATTGAATCACATCTTCTACATCGCCCACAGTAAGTCCGTAGCGTGCAGCTTCGGCCCGCTTTATTTTGAAGTTCAGATAATTGCCGCCGACCGTTTTGTCGGGAAAAATGCTCTGCGTGCCCGGCACATCTTTTAAGACCGAAGCGATTTTTTGTCCCAACCGCGAAAGCACTTTGAGATCGGACCCCATTATTTTAATGCCGACCGGCGTTTTGATCCCGGTAGAAAGCATATCGATACGCGTTTTAATCGGCATGGTCCAGGCATTGGTCAAGCCGGGAAATTGAATGGCCGCATCCAATTGTTTGATTAGTTTGTCCATTGTCATGCCCGCACGCCATTGACTTTTCGGCTTTAAAGTGATCGTAGTTTCGATCATGGAAAGCGGTGCCGGATCGGTGGCTGTTTCGGCGCGACCGATTTTTCCGAACACATGGGCGACTTCCGGAAAACTTTTGATAATTTTGTCCGTTTGTTGCAGCAGCTCCTTGGCCTTTGTAATGCTAATACCCGGATCGGTTGTGGGCATGTAAAGCAAATCGCCTTCGTTTAACGGAGGCATAAATTCCGAACCAATTTTTCTTAAAGGCAAAACCGTAATAATTAAAATCAACGCGGCAATACCCAAAGTAAGCCAGCGAAAACGCAATACCCAGTGAATAATCGGTTTGTAAATCATGATTAAAAAACGACTTACCGGATTGTTCTTTTCCGAGCGAATTTTTCCGCGTACAAAATAGCCCATCAGCACCGGCACAATGGTAATGGCCAAAAGTGCAGCACCGGCCATGGCATACGTTTTGGTAAATGCCAAAGGTTTGAACAAACGCCCCTCCTGAGCCTGTAACGAAAACACAGGCAAAAACGAAAGCGTGATAATAAGCAAAGAGTAAAACAGGGCCGGACCCACTTCTTTGGACGAAGCGGCGATTATTTCCCAGTGACTCTTTTTCCCTTTGTCTCGCTCAATATGTTTGTGAGCATTCTCAATCATCACAATAGAAGCATCTACCATGGCGCCAATGGCGATGGCAATACCTCCTAACGACATGATATTGGCGTTGATACCCTGAAAATACATGATTAAAAATGAAATGAGAATGCCCATCGGCAAAGTAAACAGGGCTACAAAGGCGCTGCGAAAATGAAGTAAAAAAATAATACTCACCAAAGCCACAACCAACAATTCTTCAATCAATTTCCAGCTTAAATTGTCGATGGCCCGCTGAATAAGTCCTGAGCGATCGTAGGCCGATTTAATGGTCACGCCTTCGGGTAATCCTTTTTTGAGTTCTTTTAGTTTTTCTTTGACCAATTTAATGGTTTTCAAGGCATTTTCGCCGGAACGCATAACGATTACGCCGCCAACTACTTCGCCTTCGCCGTTCCAATCGGCCAATCCTCTGCGCAGTTCGGGGCCAATCGTCACATGCCCTAAATTCTTAATTAAAACCGGCGTACCGTTTTGGTCGACACCAACCGGAATGTTCTCCAGATCTTGAATCGATTTAATGTATCCCAGGCCACGGACCATGAATTCGGTTTCTCCCATTTCAATAAGTCGGCCGCCCACGTCGTTATTACTGCGTTGAATGGCTTTGCGTACTTTTTGAATGGAGATGTTGTAAGCCTGCAATTTGTTGGGATCCAGTTGTACCTGATATTGCTTAACATAACCGCCAATGGAGGCCACCTCGGCTACTCCGGGCACACTGGTCAGTTCGTACCGTAAGTACCAGTCTTGAATTGAGCGTAATTGTTGCAAATCGTATTTGTTGCCGCCATCCAGAACATATTCGTAAACCCAGCCTACGCCGGTGGCATCTGGACCCAAAGTAGGTGTAACGCCTTTGGGCAGTTTGCCCGAAACATAATTTAAATATTCCAGTACCCGGCTTCGTGCCCAGTACAAATCGGTTCCGTCCTCAAAAATAACGTAAACAAATGACAAGCCAAAAAAAGAATACCCGCGAACGGTTTTGGCATAAGGCACGGCCAGCATGGCGCTGGTTAACGGATATGTTACCTGATCCTCAACCACTTGCGGAGCTTGTCCGGGATAGTCCGTAAAAATGATTACCTGTACATCGCTTAAATCCGGAATCGCATCAACAGGCGTATTGAGCATGGCGTAAATGCCGATAAAGCCCACAATTGCCGTAAACAGAATAACCAGAAACCGATTGTTGATGGATTTTTCAATAATTTTTTCTATCACAATTTTTCTCCGTTTTTTTTATGATTGCATTTCCGAATGAATGGGGAGTTGAGCCGGTTTTTCGGGTACGTTAACGGAAACGGACCATCCGGCACCGTAAGCCATTTTTCCTTCCCCTTTCCCTTTTCATCTTTCATCTTTAAGCTTTCCCTCCGCCAACATTTTGCGAATAGCTTCCTGTAAGCGACTTTCGCTGTCCAGCATAAATTGGGCCGAAACGACGATTTTGTCTCCGCTTAGCAATCCGCTCAGAATACGTATGTGACCCTTGCCGTCTTCTTCGCCAAGGCGAACCTCTCTGGGGGTAAATCGGCCTTTACCGCGTGCCACAAAAACAATATTACGTTTACCCGATCGGATAACCGCTTCGCTGGGGATAACTACGGCATTGGGAATGCTTTGTGTTTGCAAATAGACATTGGCAAACATTCCCGGTTTTAGGATTAAGCGGGGATTGTCTAATTTGATGCGCACTTGAATATCACGCGCTTTTTCGTTTAGGTAGGGGTAAATGTAGGTAACGGTACCGGTATACTCCCGCCCCGGATCGTAAGAAAGCCGGATGCGTACGTGTTGCCCTGTTTTAATCCACGGGGCTTCGCTATCGTAAATACTGGCCAGAACCCAAACCGTGGAAAGGTCGGCCAATCGGAACAAATTCATGCCTTTTTTAACGTACATGCCTTCGATGGCATTTTTATGGACAACAATGCCGTTTACCGGTGCGTTTAAAGCAAGGGTCTTTTGGATTTTCCCCGAAGTTTGTAATTTTCGGATTTGGTCAGGGGAAATATCCCAATAGAGTAGGCGCTGTAACGAAGCCTGCACCAGAGCACGGGCGCTTTGCTTTAAATCGTCCAAATTACTTTGAGCCGTATTGGCCTGATTTTTTAAAGCCAGCAAATATTCTTGTTGGGTGGTTACCAACTCCGGGGAATAAATTTTTAACAAGGGTTGGTTTTTACGGACGGGTTGTCCGGTTTCGTTAACGTACAGTTTTTCGATCCATCCCGAAATTTTGGAAGAGACCGTAAAAAGTTTTTGTTCGTCGTAGGTAATTTTCCCCACGGCGCGGATGGTGCGGCTAAACGGTCGGCGTTCTACTACTGCAGTGCGAACCCCCATATTTTGCACGGTTACCGGATCGATTTTGATGGTACTGCCTTTAGCCACCTCATCTTCGTAAACCGGAATCAAATCCATACCCATTTTGGATTTACCGGGATGGTCGTAAATTTCCGTAGGATCCATCGGAGCTTGCCAGTAAAGAATGTTGCGTTTGCCATTTTCTTTAGGCGTTTGCGAAGATTTTTTCCCAGACATGTTCATCAGTTTGTTTTCGGGTTTTTCGTCCTGTGTTTTTAAAGGCACCAAATTCATACCGCATTTGGGGCATTGGCCCGGATGATCCAAAATAACCTCCGGATGCATGCCGCAGGTCCATAATTGCCGTTCGGACGTGTCGGTTTTGCTGGTTTGTTTTTCATTTTTTTCTTCTTTTGTATTGCCGGTGCAGGAAACAAAAATTCCTGCGATTAGCACAACAGTTACAAAAAGAGCCAAGGATATTTGCTTGAGTTTCATATTAATTTTCCTCCGTTACTTGGGTTGTTACCTTTACGGGATGACCGATGATATATTCCACTTCTGCTAACGATTTAAATGCCTCGCTGACAATGCGCCGGTAAGACAATTCGATTTTAAACAAAGTGATTTCATTGTTGAGCAGGGTAAGAAAATCGACTTTATCATTCTGATAACCGGCACGGGCCGATTCCAATGCTTGTTTGGCTTGCGGAATAATGCTAAAGCGGTACAGGTTTTCCTGATCCAGATTTTTTTTCAATGCGCTTATGGCGTTATTTAATGCTTCCGAAATTTGATTTTGTACGTTTTTAAGATTTTGCTCGTTAAATTGTTTGCGTAAAATACTTGCCCGAACCTGCATGCTTTGTTTGGCCCTGGCGTAAACGGGAAGATTAAAATGCAAGCCGAGCGAGATGAAATCGGTTCCGCCTTTGCCGCCGATTAAAACATCGCGTTGCGTGTACGCCAGAGAAACGGTGAAATCGGGCCAGTAGCTTTTTTGCGCCAGTTGCAAACGTTCTTTACTTTGTTCCAAACGCTGTTGCCAGGCCTGTAAAAGAGGGCGTTGGCTAAACGATACATTATTTACGTAAGCGATTAGCCGGTGTAATATTTGAATATCCGGAACGGTAGCTGTGCCTACGGGTGCTTTGCCGTTGCGGTTTAAAAGGCGGTTCAAACGCGCTTTAATAACCTTGCGCTTTTGTTGCAAAATAAGCAGCCGATCGTTTTGACGTGCCAATTCCACTTGCGCCTTAAGTACATCCTGCTGCAACCCTTTGCCTACGGCATATTTGGCAGTAGCAATATGCACGAATTCTTTAAGCAACTCCCGGTTTTTTCGAGTGGTGTGTAGCGCCTGATCTACATAATACAAATCATAATAGGCGATCTTTACCTCGCGAATCAAACGGTTCTTGAATTCCAGATATTGGGCTCTGGCAATATCCGCTTGTTTGGCGGCAATGTTTTCCCGTAAACGCAGTTTACCGGGAAACGGAAATTTTTGGGCAAAGCGGATTTGCTTGCCGCTCATCGCTTCCCGATCGAATACGGGGTTATTCCATGGAAGGTTTACTACATTAATATCCATTGTAGGATCCGGCAGAGTACCGGCTTCAGAAACATCGGCTTCACTTGCCTTTGTCATCCGCTCATATCCTTTGAGCTGTGGATTTTGCTTCAGAGCGGTTGCGATGAGTTGGGGTAAACGTTCCGTTTTCGAAGACGGTGTTTGCGCAACAATGCCGCTAAAGAGAAGCAAGATTATAAGAAAAGTAATACATCTGTTCCGTAACAATGAAAACCTCCTTTTTTAAAATGCATCATAGTATCATTAGGTCGAGTTAAGACACCAGAGATAGGTGCGAAACGGTCAAAATAACTGTATTTATGGGGTTCAAATTTTCGCAACCGATTATTTTAAAGTTTTGCGAAAAATGCTACCTTTGTAACGAAATCCCCAAAAACCGACGGCCATTAAGGCCAAACTAAACCACCAAGGCAAGGCATAATAGCGCATGTAATGTTTGAATAACGGATTGTGCTGTGCTGGCCGTTCGCTGTCTATTCCGGTTTGCCGGGTAGTGAAAAAGCAAGCTCGTCTTTTTGGTTTTTTAATCAATTGTCTTTTTTTGCACAATTTGTGAAAAACACACGAATGACCCGAATTAAGCGGGAGCGGGAAAAAGACAGCCGAACCCGATAATCCGGCAATAAAAAGAAATAAAAAAAACGTTTTTCGTAAAAACAAAATATAAGCGCTCATGCATCCCTGCCGATTTGTGAATTTGTTTTAAATTCATCAAGCATTGTGCCAAGTAAATTCCGGAATGTTGTTTGGAGCGCTAATTGATTAATTCACAATGAATTACATCTTTAATGGGTTTAATCAAAAGCTACGAAAAGCGGGAGATGTGTTTGTGTTTTGAATAATATTCTACAACTACCTGATGAAAATTCTACAAGAGCGTTGGCTTGCAAGTTAATGCGAAAATGGGGAAACGGATGGTCGGAAGGCGTTAAAACAGCGCAGGCGGTCGGCTTAGTTGGAGAATGATGTAAAAAGTATGAATGCGATAAAAAAACGGTGGCAAATAAAGTTTTAACTTGCCGTTTTAAAATTTTTTGCAGTTGGCTTCGTTTGCAGGCGCATCTATTCGATATTCAGTTTTTTCATGCGATACAGTAGAACATGTCTGGGAATTTTGAGCAACCGCGCTGCCTTGGATTGATTGCCTTGCGTTAATTGCAACGCCTTTTTGATGAGCAAGGCTTCGGCCTCGTCCAAACCGATGCCCTCCGGTGGAAAAGTGAACTGAAAAGCGCCCTGGTGAACCACGTTCATTTTAAGAAAATCGGGAATGTCTTTTAAGGTAATGGTTTCGTTTTCGCTAAGCGTCGTGATGCGCTCGATAATATTTTCCAGCTCGCGAACATTACCGGGCCAATGGTATTCCATTAAAGCTTTAAGGGCCTCGGGTGTTAATTTAAAGGTGCGCTGTTTACCGTATTTTTTTAAAAAGAAATCCACCAAAAAGGGGATATCTTCCTTGCGTTCGCGTAAAGGAGGTAATTGAATAGGGACAACGCTTAAACGATAAAACAAATCTTCGCGGAATTTTTTTTCTTGCATTAATTTTTGCAAATCCTGATGGGTGGCCGCAATTACGCGCACATCAACCTTTACCGGTTTGTCTCCGCCGATGCGTTCGAATTCCTTTTCTTGCAGCACGCGCAATAATTTGGCCTGTAAATCTTCGTGCAAATCGCCGATTTCATCCAGAAAAATCGTCCCGCCGTCAGCTTGTTCGAATTTACCGGTACGATCCTGAATGGCCCCGGTAAAAGCGCCTTTAACGTGTCCGAACAGTTCGCTTTCCAGCAGGTTAGCCGGAATAGAGGGGCAGTTAACCACAATAAAAGGTCTGTCCTTACGCGGACTGTTGTAATGAATGGCCCGCGCAATCAGTTCCTTACCGGTCCCGCTTTCGCCCAAAATCAATACCGAGGCGTCGCTCTGGGCAACTCGGTGAGTAATACGTAAAATTTCCTGCATAATGCCGCTTTCGGCAATCATGTTGTTAAATTTGAACTTATCCGTTAATTCGTGTTTCAGGGTGATGTTTTCATTTTGCAAATTTTGTAATTGCACGGCTTTTTGCAAGGCAAACAAAAGCTGCTCTTTACCGAACGGTTTTGTCAAATAATCATTGGCGCCAATCTTACAGGCCTCCACGGCATTTTCCACACTACCGAAGGCCGTAATCACAATAAAAATAATGTTGGCATCCATGCGTCGCACTTCCTGCAAAACCTCGATTCCGCTCAAATCCGGTAATTGGATATCCGAAATAATCACATCATAACGGCCAGACTTGAATTTTTTCAATCCGTCCCGAGCGTTGAGGACTGTATCGACATGATAGCCCTGTTGTTTTAATTGGTAGCTGATGACTTTTCCTAAATTAAGATCGTCATCGATCAATAAAATTCTCATTTTGTACTTCCTTTGATAAAACTCATCGGGCCTGTCTTTCTTCAGGAAAAATTATCGTAAAGGTAGTGCCCAAACCTTGTTGACTTTCCAGCGCAATATGCCAGTGATTTTCGTCTGCAATTCGTTTTACGATAGCCAACCCCAACCCAGAGCCAGTGGGTTTGGTGGTGTAAAACGATTCGAAAATATGTTGACGATGCTTTTCCAGAATGCCCTCGCCGTTATCGCTTATTTTTATGGTAACGTGATCGTCGGTCTGATTTCCCTCAATGGAAATCTCGCCCCCGTGTGGCATGGCCTGAATGGCATTTAACAAAACATTCATTAAAATTTGCCAGATATGTATGGCCTCGGCTTTAACCGCTAAAGGATTTTCGGGAAGACGTACCGAAAGGCGGATGCCGCTTTTGCGTACTCTCGGGCCAAGCATCAGCATTACATCGTGTATTACTTCTTTGATATCAATAACCGAAACCATTTTGCTCGGTTTGCGCGCGTAATTCAAATAATTTTCCACCACTTCGTTAAGCCGTTTGGTTTCTTGCAAAATAATTTCGAAAAACTCGAGATTTTTAAGCGGTTGCGGAACCGCATCCCGAATGATTTCTGTTGCCCCGCGGATGGCGCCTAACGGGTTGCGTACTTCATGAGCCAGATTGGCCGTAAGTTCGCCGATAACGGCCAGACGATCGGCCGATTTTAGCTGCTGTTCCATTTCGAAAATTTGTTCGGTTTTGTCCTTTAATTCCCGTAGCGATTTTTCCAGTTGTTGCGCCGTTTTTTGATAACGTTCCTTTTCTTCTTTTTCGCCTTGCGCTTTTAAGCCGATTAAATAGCCCAACAATAAAAAAAGAACGATTTGTAAAAAGCGCACAAGATTGTTTAGCTCAAATCCACCCCACTGAAACATAATATGGGGTAAATAGATAAGGCTAATGACAATGGCCGTACCCAAACCGCCCCGCACGCCAAACCAGAAAGCGGCCAAAATAATGGGAATAAAATACGATTGCATGTAAATCAAATGAAAAGGCAATTTGCTGGTAGGCGTGTTGTAATGTAAAAACGAAATGAGCAAAATTATAAAGGCAAGTAGTACGATTCGGCCCGTTTTTTGCCTGTTTGATTTTGTTTTGAGCATGACGCCTCTGGTTTGACGAATTCTTATTTTAACCGGTTACTAATCGATAAAATCGATCCGCATTGCCTGTCTGAAAAGTTTGATCCGTAAAATTGGTATTAATGTGCTACCAGCGTTTTATGTGCGCAGCGATCCGTTTCAAATTGTACGGTTACATGGTTAATGTCAAATTTTTCCAGCAAAAGCGTTTGGATATCTTGCAGAATTTTTTCCGTATTGCTGACAGGCATATCATCTACCTCCACATGGGCTTCAAAATGGATTTGGTGTTCATCCAGACGCCAAAGATGAATGTGATGTACGTTTTTTACACCAGGTAGCGCTTTAATAAGCCGGCTGAGTTCTTCAATGGAAATGCCTTCCGGACTGGCCATCATAAAAACCCGTATCGCTTCTTTGGTGATCTGAAAACTTTCTTTTAGAATGTACAGCGAAATTAAAACCGTGAGCACCGGATCCAACCAGTAAATATTGTAAAAATAAATGGCCATGCCGCCCAGAACCACGGCCACACTGGAGGCCGCGTCGCTGAGCAAATGCAGGTAAACCGAACGTAAATTCATGCTGCTTTTGGCACCTTTGTGCAACAGCATGGTACCCCCTACGTTAGCCGCTAAACCAATTAAAGCTACGCCCGTCATTAACAAACCGGACACCGGCGAAGGGTGCACAAATCGTTCATAAGCTTCGCGCAATAGGAAGAAGCTGATGATGATGAGCGTGGAAGAATTAATGATAGCCGCCAAAATTTCAGCACGTTTTAAGCCAAACGTGTATTCTACCGTTGTGGGGCGTTTGTTTAGGCGTACGGCAATGTAGCTGATAATAATGGCAATGCCGTCGCTGAAATTATGCAGTGCGTCGGAAACAAGCGACAAACTGCCGGATAGAAGACCGCCGGCGATTTCGGTAATCGTAATGACAAAATTGAGAACCATGGCTAAAAATAAACGCCAGCTTGCCGTTTCGCTTTGTCCGTGATGGTGATGCGACATCGATTTTTATCCTGTTTTCCAAATGGTTTTATTGTTGTAATTAAATAGTTGCATGCATACCACGCTTGTTATTCCGTAACATGTTCCTGAGCAATTTGTACCAGTTTGGCAATGTGTTCGTCGTCTAAAGTGTAAAAAACGTTCTTGCCGGATTTTCGGGTTTTTACGATCTTCATGTTACGCAAAAGACGCAATTGATGCGAAATAGCCGAAACCGAAATATCGACAATGGCCGAAATATCATGCACGCAAAGTTCATCGAGCAAAAGAACCTGTACGATGCGCAAGCGTGTAGGATCGGACAGGGCTTTAAACAAATTGGCCGTTTCCGAGGTAACTTCTGGCTGGGGCAAGGCTTTTGCAATATCCGCTGCCTTGGATCGGTTGTTTGCGGCTGCGGATGATGACGGTGTTGTTGAGCTCATAATTCCAAATACCTATGTTTGAACAATTGTTCAATTTTAACTAAAAAATACGAAAATTGCAAACCTATGTTTTTCAATGTAGGGAAGGCTGCATTCCGAAGAGGTCTTAACAAAGAAGGTACATGGTTGGCCTTGCATGGTAGAACATTAGAAAAAAATGCGATTTGCTTGATTAAAATGGTTCGTTTATATTAAAAACAAACGTTTTAAAAAACAAGGAGTAACTATGCAATACACCCAGCTCGGAAAACGCGGTCCTATGGTCAGTACCATCGGATTCGGTGCCTGGGCCATCGGCTGTATGAATTGGGGCAAAACCGACGATGATGTTTCCAAACGAGCTCTGAACGAAGCGCTTGATCGGGGGGTGACTTTAATCGATACTGCGGATGTGTATGGCTTTGGCCATTCGGAAGAATTGATTGCTCGGGTACTCAAAGAGCGTGGTAAAGGCAACACGGTTATTGCTACCAAAGCCGGTAACGATTTTTACTTTGCAACGGAAGAAGACGATCAAGGCTATGGCCCTATTCGCCAAAACTACGCAAAAGATTATATTATTTACGCTGCCGAGCAAAGCCTCAAACGTCTGGGGGTAGAAGCGCTGGACATACTGCAATTGCACAGTCCGGATTTGGACAAACTGGAACGTGACGAGCCTTGGCTGGCCCTGGAGAAGCTAAAACGCGATGGGAAAATTTTACATGCGGGGTTAAGTATTCAGTCATTTAAAGAAACCGAACAAGCCCGTTTGCTCGATTTGCATCACGATATTTTGGATAGCATTCAGGTGCGTTACAATTTGCTGGAAAGAGAAGCGGAAAAGGTGCTTTTCCCCAAAGCTATGCAATACGGTATCGGTGTCATCGTGCGCATTCCTTTGCTTTTCGGTCTGCTTACGGGAAAGTTTGATCGCAACAGCAAATTTACAGGCGACGATCATCGCAAAATGAATCTTTCTCCCGAAAAGCTGGATAAGTATCTGACGCAGTTGGAAAAGATGAAACCGCTGTTCGAACGCTATCCCGACCAAACCATGGCGCAGGTGAGTTTGCGTTTTTGCATTAGCCATCCCGCCTGTCACACGGCTATACCGGGTGCCAAAACCCCGCAGCAGGTTCGGGATAATTGTGCGGCTTCGGATTTGGGGCCTATTCCTAAGGATTTCATTCCTTCCTTAGATGAAGATTAAATGCGATGATGTAACAAAATAAAAGGGGGCTATTTGGCCCCTTTTTAAACCGATTGCAGATCGCCAAACCCGATCATTCTGTTTTTACTTTCATCCCACAAGCGCAACTTTAT
The DNA here is from genome assembly GCA_964598255.1 of uncultured Caldithrix sp. Lineage (GTDB taxonomy): Bacteria > Calditrichota > Calditrichia > Calditrichales > Calditrichaceae > Caldithrix. The sequence continues at coordinate 114,744 of CAZRBA010000064.1, forward strand.
GGTTTTAAGACTTTCTTTTAAAGTTAAAGGCCGAACCGAGCGAAAAAAAGCCAGTTCATTATGGCAGGCAGGTAAATTATAAAACGGAATGCTCGGCCGCAGGTGATGAATATGATGGAATCCGATATTCCCGCTAAACCAATGTAAAATTGCGGGTAGTTGATAATAAGAACTACCCTTAACGGCAGCTTGAATGACATCCCAATCTTTGCTTTTGCTCCAATAGGTTCTTTCAAATTGATGCTGGATGTAAAACAGCCAAATTCCGGCTAATCTGCCAAAAAACAAGATGGGGATTTGAATTAAAAAATGCGTTTTGAATCCGATTGTGAATCCCATAAACATTACGAATACCAGCAGGAAAAAATTTGTTAACCACACATTAGTTTTAGCCGATTGTTTCGAATGCTTGCCCGGAAGCCGGTTTGAAAGAAGTAGCATAAAAAAAGCCTTAAGCCAAACATAACAAACGGATTCCGGTAAAGCCGATAGGCCAAACGTTTGCTTCCGGAAGCGTTCCGATATTCCGTGGCAGTCATGGTCCACACATCGCCCACTCCCCGTCGCTCCAAATTCCCGGACGAAGCATGATGTAAATTGTGAGCCTGACGCCATTCTTCGAAAGGTGTAAAGGTTAATAGGCTGGTTAAACGCCCGCCCCAGCGGTTTAATCGTTTCGATTTAAAAAATGAACCGTGACAGGTATCGTGGAAATAATAAAGGTACGCACTAAAAACAATCCGCCCCAAATTTGGAGCGGTAATAAAAAAAGGGGAGAAATTCCGTTTTTGAACAAAAATACACCGGCTGTCAAGATTGCCAGATACGGAAATAAGGTAAAAACGAATTCGCGTAACGATTTTTTGTGATCCGTTCGGGCAAACGGTGCCAGTTGGTGGTTGATTTGTGCTATTGTGGTAAAACGTTCCATGTTAAATACGCCTGATTTTAAATTTCGTTTATTCAAAGGAAGGGGCGGGCATAATATTTTCATTATATGTAAAAGAAATGTAAAAAAAATGATCAATTAAATTTAAAAAAATATATTTTCGGACGACTACTGAAATGAAAAACCGTTTAATAATCCGAAACGTTAGGATGTCGGGATGCGTATTTTAGTGGCCGAAGATGTAACGTTAATCCAAAAAATGCTCAAACGTCTGTTGGAGCCTTATGGAGAAATTACCTTTGCTGCCAACGGCAGGGAAGCGTTTCAGGAATTCCAGAAAACCTTACAAAGTCAAAATTATTTCGATTTGATTTGCCTTGATATCAATATTCCGGAAATTAATGGTTTGGATGTACTCAAAAATATTCGTAGCGCCGAAAAGCTGAATCATGTGCCTTTGAAAGACCGGGCGAAAATTGTTATTGTGAGTTCGACAAACGATGCCGATGTTGTGATGAAAGCTATTAAACTGGGGTGCGACGGGTATATTGTAAAACCGTTTAGCAAAGATAAAATTGTTGCCGAATTGCAAAAACTGAATTTGCTTCATGAGGCACCTGAGCAATCTCCAAAATAAATCGGTTGTTGATTTTTATTGCGGTAAACCAGGCGATTCCTAATTTGCGCGTTCCCCCACCTTTTTTGACCTTACCCTTAAAATTCTTTAAATTCCTTCACTTTTGTTAAGTGGTAAAAAAGCGTCAATCGCAGCTTTTTGCGGTTAAATTGAATTAAAAGACAAAGGAAAAACTTGTAATGTACAAACTTTCGATAGATACCATGATTTCCGCT
>CAZRBA010000065.1:0-13932 GCA_964598255.1 uncultured Caldithrix sp.
CCATATTGGTTTAATTCGCGCTCTTAAAAATTAAATATTCTATCCAAACCAATCATCCCAACATTTTTCAACTTTTTTAATAAACTTAACACTTTTAACATCAAAAAGGGAAATTTCTAAATTTATTGGGTAAGGTAAATAGATAGATAGATAGATAATTCGGTTGATTGGTTGAATCGAAATGATCGCTTCCGGCTCTTTAAACTTTGCTCATAAATTAATAAAAGAAATATTAAAAATCGTTTAAAAAATAATGCTTGATTTTTTAACACTTTAAATTACTCAATTTTGAGGTCTTTATTACATAATCAAATTTTACTAAACAAATTAATTACTGTCAAAATTTTTTAGGACAGTTTTTCTATTTTTTTAATCAGTACAAAAACCAACCTGTAAACCTTGTACTTTAACCGGTCTCATGCGTCGCATGGAAACCAAAAACAAAACCATGGTGAAGTTTATTACCCTGGAAGACCGCGAAGGTCTGGTAGAAGCCGTGCTGTTTGACAAAGCGTACAAACAATACGGGCATTTGTTCAGGGGCTACGGCCCGTACGTTGTAAAAGGTCGCGTTCAGTCGCGCTTACTCCCGACAAGTCGGGGTCTCCACTTCGTTCCGGCGCCCGGACGACATTTAAGGCAACGCTCAATAAAATGAATTGAAAAAATAAAAATTTACGCATACGGTTTTCCTTTTTTAATAAAACGCAAATTGCGTGTCGTTTTTTGCTAATGCATTTTCATTTCGGCAAAAAAGTTATTTTGCCATAGTAGTAAAGTAACAAATAAATTACCGACGCACAACGGAAAGATAAAAAGGCAAAAAAGTACTCACGACGTTAAAAATAAATTTGGAATCCGCTCAAATTCTTTTAACTTAACGAACAATTGTTTTTTTATCATTTTTTAGGAGTTTTTCAATGCAAGTATCAGAAAATACGGTCGTATCCATCCACTACACATTAAAAGATGACAACGGTCAAACCGTGGATAGTTCGATCGGTAAAGAACCATTAAGTTATTTACACGGCCGCAAGAATATTATCAGTGGTTTGGAAAATGCACTTACCGGAAAAAATGTCGGGGACAAATTAAACGTGACCATTCCTCCGGAAGAAGCTTACGGGAATTACGACGAATCTTTGATTCAGGTTTTACCCAGAGAAGTTTTCGGTGGCGTGGAAGATATTCAGGTAGGCATGCAGTTTTACAGCGAATCGCCAGAAGGTGTGCAAATGATTACCATTAAAAAGGTAGACGGCGACCAAATTACCGTGGATGCCAACCATCCATTAGCCGGCCAAACATTACATTTCGACGTGGAAATTATGGCCATTCGCGAAGCGACTGAAGAAGAATTGCAACACGGGCATGTACACGACGGAAGCCATCACCATTAAAATTGTTTTTCGGGTTAAACATGCGAAAAAGCCGGTGAAATTTCACCGGCTTTTTGTTTTTTATTTGAAAATTATTTTTTCTTACTACCCGAAGCGCTTAATTTTTCATGCGCAATTCCGTCATCACCGATGTCGTGCACTTCCTTATCGTGCACCAAATATTCGAACTGTTTTCTGAATTCATCCAAACCGACACCGGCAGTGGCCGCATATTTTGCCAGCTCATGCGGATCCTCGAAATCTTCGGCTTTAAGGCGTATCATGTAGCGATAGGCCACATGGTAGTATTCCGATTTCACATCCACCATACGAATTTTCATGCGCTTGGTTTTTGGATCGATTTTATCCTTTAAATAGATGGGTACAAACCGCCCTTCCTGCACCGAAATTAAAGCGCCGGAACCGCCGTCAAAAAGAAATTTGGCGGCCATAAAACCCAAATCGCGGCAGTATTCCATATCAAAAGGAATGGGATCGGCACAGCGTAATTCATAACCGATATTCTTTGCCACAATGGTCGTTTTTATTTTAAACTCCGCCAAACGTTTTTGTACCTGCTGTTTTAATATTTCGCCGAAACTAATCTCGGCCAGACGGATATTATCGTGCGCATCTTTTTCCACGGACATAATTTGTTTAAAATCGTCCGTATCGAGCTTTTCCAGCAAACCCTCGGCCAAAATGGCCACTCCGTCTTTGCGTCCGTAACTCAAACGCTTAATAATGGCACCTACCAAAATATCCACGATACGTTTTAATTTGATTCGCTTGTTGCCAAATTCTTCCGGAATTAATGTGAGCGTAGCTCCGGCCGCTTTGCCAATTCCCATGGCCAGATGCCCCGCTTTGCGTCCCATGGTAACCACAAAATACCAACGCGATGTGGTTTTGGCATCGGTCATAATGTTTTTGACAATTTCAACCCCCAAATGACGTGCGGTCTGAAAGCCGAAGGTACTAATGGTACCGGGCAAATCCAAATCATTATCAATTGTTTTGGGCACATGCGCCACCCGAACCCGACCATCGGCAACTTGTTGTACGCGGTAGGCCGAATAGGCCGTATCGTCCCCGCCGATGGTAATCAATTTATCCACGTTTAAGCGTAACAAAGAAGAAACGGTATTTTCCAAATGTTTGGGATCTTTGGTCGGATTATCCCGTGAAATACCGATATGCGAACCGCCGCGAAAATGTATGCGGCTAACCGATTCGATGGTTAAAGGAATAACGTGCGAAATATCTCCGCGCATAATCCATTTAAAACCGTCTTCAATCCCGATAACTTCGGAACCGGATAAAATGGCGCGAATGGTAGCGGCGCCAATTACACTGTTTATGCCGGGCGCAGGACCGCCCCCAACTAAAATGGCTGTACGTTTTGGAAATAATGACATGGCTACTCCAAATCCTTTTTAGTGAACCCTAATTAAACTTTATATTTCATCCGTTGCTATATTTTAACAAACCGATTAACCGGAAGTTTCCGGTAAGGATTAATTTACAACTAAAACCGTATTGTGATAAATGTGTAAAAATACATAATTCCCTATTTTTTCGCTAATTTAATTTAAAATCTTAAACCAAAGAACGCAAATTTCAATTATTCGTTTTTCGTCTTGTCTTTTTTCTAATTTTTTTCGTTTACGTGACGTGTAACATTATTTTCCGCTGGACGATTTTTATCTTATTTTAAATAAACAATCTGACGAAAATGATTATGAGGATTTCGCTGTCGCTTTTTCGATTTTCGCGAACCAATTGCCATGCCCTAAGCTTTTGGGTACTTTTGAAATACAAGATATTCTGCCGGTATCAGCGAAGAATTTCACGGAAAAAATATTTTTAGTATTTTACCAAAGGAATGATTAAATTATTCTATCATTTTATCGCATTAGGAGAGTAAAAAATGCGAATTGCATCGCTGCAAATTTCTGGCTTCAAAGGATATGAACAAGCTACTAACATCAATTTTTTCGATGAACACGGCAATTTAATATTTGATACTAACGGAGAAGAACGCCTTTTTATTTTCGAAGCCATTTTGGGAATTATTTTCGGATTTACGCCCGAAGAAAAGAAAAAATACCGCGGCGATCAATCGCTTAATCAAACCTTTACCGGACTGGTAACGCTTTCTCTCGACCAAAAAACCGTGCTAATCGAACGCGATTTCGAGACCGATATCATTGCCTGTCTTTTATCCGACAGCGTATCTTCCCGCCCTATTTTTCAGGGTAAAGATTTGGTAGGCAACGGCTATTCGCGCCCGTATTTGGATATGCTGCGTTCCATTTTTCCCATTGTTGATAAATCGCTTTATCAGGAAATTTTGCAGGATGAAATCAACGAGGGTAAATCGCTGTCCAGTTTGCTCAATGCACTTTACCTACTCTTCTCTCCGCGCTTCAATTTAAACAAAGTACGTTTTTTAATTTCGAAAAGCGAAGAATATTTGAATACCCTCGATACTTCCCGTTTGGATAGCAAGAATATTTCTCAGTTGGCGCAATTCCACGAATGTTTGTTGTTTATCAAAAGTATCCACACCCTGCGCAAACAGTTAAAAGACGATCAAGAACGTTTGAATCGCTTGTTGAATAAAATACGACGACGCGATATTCAAAAAAACGAATTGCTGCGTCAATTAGAAAAATCGTACAATATGGTAATGGAACAAAATCCCATTTTGTTGCGCGCCGAAATACTGCTTTGGAAAAGCCTAACCCAAATGAAAGAAAAAAATCAAAAAGATCTAAAAGAAATTCGTCACCGAATTAACGAAATCGAACAAACCATTCAAATCGATTTGGAAGAATACCAACAATTACCGACAACCATCGACCGGGAAGTAAAACGTTATGAAGAAGATCTGCAAAAAATAACGAATCTGCAAAAAAAGATTAATGACATCGATACCGAAATTAAAGTGAACGAGGTAAAATACAATACATGGAAAACCATTAAACTTTTTTTTGTATTGCTCATCGCGCCTTTGTCTTTTGTTTTGTCTTATATCGCATTTAGTTCTTGGTTTTTAATTATTCCCGAGGCGTTCTTTTTCTTTTTAATCTTTTTCTTTTTGTTCGGACATTACCACTCGAAAATACGCGAAAAGCTATTAAACCTTCAAGAAGATAAAGATATTTTTCGCAAGCATTTGCACGACATCCAAAAAGAGATCGATTATATGCGCCAAAGATGGTATTTTTTGAGAGATGAAAAGAATTTCGATATGCATCGCGAACGTTTGCAGGAATACCAGCGCTTACAGCATGAATTAAAGCAATTGCGCCGTAAAGAACAACGCATTGTTCAAATATTAAATCAACCCAATATTACCCGCCAGCTTAAAGCGTTTCAAGAAAAGTACAGCGCGCTTGTGGATGTAAATCGTCCTGATCTCGAGGAATATCTGGACAAATTCGTCCAGCTTAAAAACGAACTTTCGGCCATCGAGGGGAGTTCGGTTGAGCCTCCGGTTATTCAGGAATTACAAAAAATCATCCGTGATTATCAAGAAGCTGTCAAGCAACTAAAAACAGTTGATGATAATTTAAGCGAGCGCCTGCATCTTCATCAATACAACCTTCCCATAGAGCAAATTTTGGATGCTGTGAAACGCAGAATTAAAAATTTGCAAATGCAAAGCGGAATTCAATTTGAATATTAGCTTTGTTTCCTTTAACTTGTATTTCGATCGTTTTACAAATATTAATAGTGCCCGGTTTTTGCCGGGCCATTTTGCTTTATTCATAAATAAAACGAGCCGAAATTGAAACCGTACACTTTATTTTGCGTATTACATGCGGGAATTTTTTTGATTAAAACCAGGTTAAATCGTCAAAAAAGCAAAGGAATACATAATGGATCCATTGGTTAAATCGGCCCAAACAGCACTTAGTGTCTGTTTGGGGCTAAAATCCAACGAACGTCTGCTCATTATTACCGATCCTGATAAGCAAGCCATCGGGCAAGCATTTTTTAAAGCCGGTCAGGAGGCTACCGACCAAGTATTGTTAACCCAAATACCGGAGGCCGAAGTTAACGGACAGGAGCCCCCCCGAGACATTGCCGATTTAATGTTAAAATACGATGTTATTGTGTGCCCCACCAGCAAATCGCTTACCCACACCAACGCGCGTCGCAATGCCTGCAAGGTGGGTGCACGCGTGGCTACCATGCCCAATATTAGCGAAGATATTATGATCCGCACCTTAAATGCCGATTACCAACAAATTGCCGAGCGCACCAAACGCATTGCCGCCATTCTCGAAGAAGGAAAAATGGCCCGCATTACCACTCCGCTGGGCACAGATTTGCACATGCCCATTAACGGCATTAAAGCCATTGCTTCCACCGGATTACTGTTGGAAAAGGGGCAAGGTGGTAATTTACCCAGCGGCGAGGCGTTTTTAATGCCCGAAGAAGGCGGCACCGAAGGCGTGCTGGTTGCCGACGCTTCGGTAGCGGCTATAGGCAAACTGAGCAAACCCATCAAAATTACGATTAAAGAGGGATTTGCCGTTAAAATGGAAGGGAGTAGGCAGGCCGATCAACTTTTTACCATGCTTACCCGTTTCGGACGAGACGGTTTGAATGTGGCCGAATTAGGTATCGGTACCAATCATGCCGCCAAAATCACCGGAATTATTTTGGAAGACGAAAAAGTGTTGGGAACGGCCCATGTGGCCTTTGGCAACAATATAAGTATGGGCGGTACTTATGATGTGGGCATTCATATAGATTGTGTGTTTACCAAACCTTCCGTTTATATCGACGAAAAACCGCTGATGCTCGAAGGTAATTTGGTGGTCGACATTCACTAAATTTAGTAATCCTCTACCCTATGGATGTGTGGCATACGGGAATAACAATTATCCTCATTTTTACCGCCTACTTTGTTAAAGGCTTCTCCGGCTTTGGCCCGGCCCTTATTTTGATTCCCTTGTTAAGCCTTATCATTCCGCCGGTAGAGGCCATTGTACTAACCACTGTTTTCGATTTGATTGCCGGAATTCTTTTACTGCTTAGCATACGAAAAACGGTTCTATGGAAACAGGTTGCCATGATTTTGCCGGCCTTTTTTTTCGGTGCATTTTTAGGTGCCCGATCTATTCCTATTTTACCGGTAACCATGTTAAAAAAAACCGTGGCTCTTTTGGTTTTGTTTTTTATTGTATTGATTTTGTGGCAAAGCACACGCCCCTTAAAGCCATCGCTTAAGCTCGGGCACTGGTACGGACGGACGATTGTTTCGTTTTTGGCCGGTTTCGGCGGCGGCTTGGCCGGAATCAGTGGTCCGTTGTTGGTTATTTATTTTAAGCTGCAATACGCAAAATCGATTTTTCGCAACTTGCTTATTGCCGTTTTTGTTTTCGGAGCTGCCTGGCGGTTATTTTTGTATCGTTCCGTCGGACTTACCGTTCGTTTTGCCCCTTGGCAATGGATGCTATTTATTGCTACCCTTTTGGTTGCAATCGCTTTTGGTTCCTTGGTACAAATTCGCATCGACGAACAAAAATTCGATCGCTTTGTTGCGTTGATTTTACTTATTCCCTGCGTTACATTATTGTTTTTAAAATAATACAAAAATAAATTTGCTATTTCTAAAAAATCGTTAAATCAAAAAGGAGAACCCATGCAAAAAGGTGCGGTAAAAATGTGGGACAAACAACGCGGCTTCGGTTTTATTACCGGCGAAAATGGTGACGATTTGTTTGTTAATGCCAACGATATTCATCCGTCTCTCAAAAGCCGCGGCTTACACGAAGGTGACAAAGTAAAATTTGATGTGCGGTCAGATATGAAGGGTGATAAAGCGGTTAATGTACGTTTGGACATTTAAAGTTAATGCTCTGTGCGTTAGGCGGCAAAGACTTACTTCGAGCCTACATTCGAAGCCTCACCTGTTCAATGTAAAACGTTCGCCCAAATAAAGCCGCCGCGCTTCGTCGTCATTGGCCAAATACTCGGCATCGCCCTCTTTTAGAATCCGACCTTCGAACAATAGGTAAGCGCGATCGGTAATGGACAATGTTTCGTGTACATTGTGATCGGTAATCAGCACACCGATATTCCGATCTTTTAAGCCATGGACAATATTTTGGATATCTTCCACCGCAATGGGATCCACTCCGGCAAAGGGTTCGTCCAATAAAATAAATTTGGGGCTGGTTACCAATGTACGGGCTATTTCGGTACGCCGTCTTTCTCCGCCCGATAGTTGGTACCCCTTTTGCCTGGCAATGTGGGTAATATTTAATTCTTCCAAAAATTGCGCGGTGCGTTGTTTGCGCTCGCTTTTGGGCACTCCGATCATTTCCATGATGGCCAACAAATTCTCTTCCACAGTTAATTTGCGAAAGATGGAAGCTTCTTGAGGTAAATAAGCCACTCCCAAACGCGCCCGTTTGTACATGGGCATTTTGGTAATATCCGCATTGTTCAAATAAACTTTACCCGCATTCGGTCGGATCATCCCCGTAATCATGTAAAAAGTAGTGGTTTTTCCCGCTCCGTTGGGTCCTAACAAGCCGACAATTTCTCCTTGTTTGACATTAATGGAAACGCGATTTACCACTTTGCGTTTGTGATAAATTTTAACCAAATCTTTACTACCCAAAATAGCGCGTTGGTTTTCATTTGCCTTCAAGAACCGCCTCCTTTTTAAACTGCTGGGGATAATACGTACCTTGAGCACCACCCAAAATGGCAATACTGTCTAACTTTCCTTCTTTCATAAAAATTTTAATCGTATCGGCCGTAGCAAAATTTGCCCCCTTGTCCGCGGCCGTGGAATCGGTAATAAAATACAAACTACTGGCGTTATCTACCGCCACAATACGTTGCGGCTTTTTGTTTTTGATGTAAAAATAAATACGTTTTCCTTTTAAAATATCATATTCGCCGGAAACCGAATCGGCCAGGGTTTTGGCCAAAGCATTTCCTTCCAATTTGATCTCCCGCAGTTTTAGAGAATCGAAATAAACCGTCATCAGCTTGGCTTGCAATTCGCTGTTTTCGTACCAGGCAATAGGTTTGGGGCGTAAAATCGCCTGCTCATCATCAACGTAATAATAAGCCGTATCGCAAACCGCTTTTAGCCGGCCCTGAAGAATTTTAACACTGTCAAATGCATCGGCAACGCGTTGACTGGATAATTTTCGATATTGCAAAAGCCGCGCGTAAATATGCAACGTATCTCTTCCGGCCGAATCCAATTTCATCAAACGAGCATCATTGCACACGCGGCTCAACTTTTGTACGGGTTGGTACAAAGCCGTTTGTCCCCAAATATACGTCATATTTTTACGATCGAAAATAAACACATTGCCTTTGGCTTCGGCCCGTCCGCTTTTGAAATCATATTGCAAATAATCGGCAAATAACGAATCTTCCGCACTGCGTATTTGCACTCGGTCAAAGCAATCGGCCCGACGGGTTTCCCAATAATATTCGATACGCTTGGCGCGTACCGTACGATGGCCGTCGGTAATTTTTACATTGCCCGTGAAATCGATGCGTTTTTTTTGCTCGTGCATTACGGCCCTATCGCACCACATGCGCAAGGTATCCTGTTCAAAATACACATTTCCTTCAAAAATGCGCAACTGTTCGCCATCGACCTTTTTGCCGATATGGCGATCGGCATGGATTAATTGCAGGCCGTCCCCCGATTTCTGCACACCTAAAAAGGCAAATAACCAAACAAATAATACCGTCCGTACCATGCGCTACTCGATGTTTATCTTTTTGGAACTTTTCCCGCGGGGATTTTCGATTTCGTAATTCATCAAATCGGGACTAGATTTGAATTTATCTCCGTATAAAGTGTCGTCTTCACTGGTGGTAAGCATAATGGGAACCTCGGAATAGATTTTTTGTGCTCGGTTATCCCATTTTAACGTATCGGTGTACAGAGTTAATCCGCTGTCGGAGACCACTTTCACGTGGCCGTAAGCTTCCATATCCTGATTGATGTCATTCACTTTCCCGCCCAAAGCCGTAAGTACCGATTTGTGGTGCCCTTGCTCATCGTAAAAATCAACGCGAATGGAATCATCCAATAAAGTTATGTTCTTTTTACTGAACTTTTGCACATGCCCCGCTTTAAGCACGCCCACGGTTTTCCCGTTGCGCGTAATAAGAACCGTGGCATTCCAACTTTCCTGATCCGGAAATTCTTGATTGGTTGCCGTTTGCACCGATTTCGATTGGTCGGAATTGCAGGATAGCAAAAAAATAGTAATAATCAGAAAAACAATACCTATCGGCTTTTCCCGTTTTATCATATCTCGCGGATTCGATTTCATTTTTTGCCTGTCTTTCGTTTTTTTAATATAAGCGGACAGAAAAAACGTACGGTATAACATTCCGTACGGATCGGCTTTTCGGTTAATTGCGAATTTGTAATTTTAGGCGCTAATGCCTTCTTGCATTAAATCGTGCAAATGAATCACTCCCACCAGGCGTTGTTCTTCGTCCAATACTGGCATGGCAATAATGCGGAACTTTTCCATTTCTTTATAGGCAATGGCTGCCAAATCGTCTTTATTGATAAATTTGGGATTTGCATTCATTACATCTGTTACCGGAATGTGAAAAATATGTTCCGTTTTTTCGATCAGCCGGTTCAAATCGCCCGTGGTAATTACCCCGATTAAATGCATGCCATGATCTACTACCGGACAAATTCCCCGTTTGTGCGCCATTTCCATAATTGCCTTTTGCATGCGCTCTTCTTTAAAACAATACGGTAAGTTTTCACCGCTTTCCATTAAATCGGCCACACGCATCAGCAACTTTTTACCCAGGCTGCCTCCCGGATGCAATAAGGCAAAATCTTCGGCGGAAAACCCGCGTGCCTCCAATAAAGCCACGGCAAGTGCGTCACCCAAAGCCAAGGTTACCGTTGTGCTGGCTGTTGGCGCCAAATCGTTGGGACAGGCTTCTTCTTTTACGCCGATATCCAGCCAAACCTTAGCATAGCGTACCAAAGTGGAATCTCCCCGTCCGGTCATGGCAATTACCGGCACATCCAAACGGCGGAATGACGGCAACAAATTTAACAGTTCCGAAGTTTCTCCGCTTTTGGAGATGGCAATAATCACATCGTCTTTGTGCACCATGCCCAGATCGCCATGAATCCCTTCGGCCGGATGTAAAAATGCGGATGTGGTTCCCGTACTGGCCAATGTAGATGAAATTTTTCTGCCGATAGCACCCGACTTCCCCATTCCGGTAACGATAACTCTTCCTTTGCAATTTAAAATCAATCGGACGGCTTGCGCAAACCGTTCGTCAATACGATTTTCCAAAGCATGTAGTTCTTCGCTTTCGATACGAATGACCTTTTTCCCGATACGGATTATTTCATCGTTGTTCATTTCCACCTGCGACAATTCCTCCGACTAAAATCGTTATTTGATCCGATCCTTTGGTAGCCATTTGATTTCGGGCAATGGCTTCGGCCCTTAAAAGCGTTTTGCCTACCATGGAATCGTCCAATACTAATTGAAATGTGTAAATTTGATTAAGCGCCCCATCGTTTTGTGCTTTTAATGCACCGTTAATATACAAATTTACTACGGAAATTCCGTTTGCATGTTCAGCTTTTACTTTAATAAGGACGGTTTGGCCCACCGTAAAATAGGCATTGGCAGGCGGTTCCAGAATATTCACCACCGGTTCAGAAGTACTAATTACCACTACTTGCCGTTTGGGCGATATGGTTGTGCCTTCTTTGTTACCAACTTCCACCCAAACATGATACAAGCCGCCATTAACTGGAGCAATCCACAAAACCGAATCTTGATCGGCAGGCTGAATAAAGTTTCCCCCGTCTGCATGCCAGACAAACTGCAACGGGCCATCCAAAGGGTTGGTAGCCTGTATTTTGGCACAAATCGTATCTTGCGGCATCACGCGGTCTTGCGACAATTGCACACCGGCATCCGATAATCGGGGCGGATGTTTCGGGTTCAAAATATCATCCACGCTTTGACAGGCGCCCAAAACCAATAACAACAAAATCGAAATGTAAAAAAGTTTTATCATAGCGGCAAATCCGTGTAAACAGATTGAAATACCTTGGATTCATCCGTGGAAACCAGTGCCACAACCACCCTGTCCGGCCAATTCTTAAAGTTAAACCTACCGAGATCGACGGTTTTGTAGCTTCCATTTTTAATTTCCGGTACCGAAACGGAAGGCCAAACCAGCTTGCTAACCACGGAAAGATTCAAGCTCAACGTTTGATCCCAGTGCTCTTTTAAAAAAATGACACGTAAACGCTTATCCCGAACCGTTTGTTTACCCAAACCGGCAACACGACATTTTAACGAAAGCGTTGTACGATCAATTTTTTTAATTACGGGCTCCAATTTAAAATAGTTTTTTGTTCTCAGTTGAAAGAACACCGGCTCTATTTGTTCCTGCATAGACCAACTATTATACGCACCGACAAAGCGATGGGTTGCTCCGTTTAAATAAACATCCGGCATAACGCGCGGTACGTTACTATGGCGGCTTACATAACGATCCTGCAATAGTTTAAAAACTATCTGATTGTCACCTGTATTATACGGATCGTCATAGGTCGCCGTATCTGTTTGAATATCGCGATGGTATTCACATAAGATAAATTCATGCGGATATTTTTGTTGTAATGCATGCAAACTTTGTAAGGCCCAGGTATTGTACGGACTGGGATGGGCCGTATTGACAAATGCCTCGACCAAAACGCGTGTGTTAGTAAAGCTGTTCGGGTTTTGGGGATCGAATAAATTATCCCGCGGTAAATCTTTACAACTTTCCAAGACAATCAGCAAGAATAGGAAAACGACAGTTTTAAAAACGAAACGAAAGCCCAATCCTTACTCCTTTCCCTTGCCGATTATATGTTGCCTGCCAGCGAATTGTCGCGGATGTTCCGGATGCGGCCTGAATGCCCGTGGCAAATCGGTTGTGTAGTAAAGAAATTACAGAGGCCAAAAAACAACTACCGGCCACCGTCCAGGCCACATTGCGCCATTTGTAATAGCGATTGGCTTTATTGTAATTCGGATCGATGTCGTTCAATTGATAGGCATTTTCATACGCTTTATAAGCCTGATCAAATTGGTTGTTTAAAACAGCGGCTCCGGTTGCCGTAACCAAAGAAACCGCAAAAAATGCGAGAGTCGGAAATTCGGATATTGCTTGTTTGTATTTGTATTGTCCCTGGGCCGTAAGCTTGAACTTGATGTTATTGGCCAGTAATTGTACCATTTCTTTAAAATGCTTACGATCTGGCGCTTCCACACGCTCTACGAAAACTTCACCGTTTTTTACTCGGGTTAAGTGAGCCAAAATCACATAATGCGATCCTATTATGGTGACTACCCCGCTAATCAGCACGTCGGCTCCGGCTAATTTTCCCACCTCCCCCACACGGGACGAATCGCTAAGTAATCCGCTAAGCGCCAGATGGAACTCTTTCATAATCTCATTTAAACGATTCCGTTCGACCAGTAAAATATCTTTGCTCTGGCTTAATTCCGATGACAGATAATCGGGTAAATTGCGTGCCCAGCCATCCAAGACCAAATCGCGTGATTTGTTTTCGAAGTCACCCACGCCCACGCGTAATTGGGCCCGGGCTTTTTGTACCGAAATCGGAAGAAGAAATATGATAATTGCGATAAAAAAAACGCTCGTTTTCATTTTGCATTCTCATTTTTGAACGATTAAAAATACAAAAAAAGAAACATTTTACCAAGAAATTTAAATGTGGCCTATATTGAATTTGAGCTGGCAAACTCGCATTTACAAATGATTTTGAGAAGTAAAAATCGCACTAATTGTATTGGTAATAATGCAACCTTTGCCGATCTTATTTGTCCCCTTCCTGCGAAAATTAACGTGCGGAAGATGTACGTCTTTTCCTGATATCTCGGGCAAAGGATCTTTTTGGGGACGGAGCATTTTAAGCCAAACCACACAGAACGAAGACAAATTGCCCAGTGGTGTCATCCGTGAAAACATCTTTGGGAAAATATATTTTTGATATATCCTGAACGTTGCAAAACGTTAAAAAGGGTTGTCAACTCACTTCAAATGATGAATTCCTTAGTAAATCCCCGATATCGGTCGAGCTAACCGATTTGTTACACGCCAATAGCTTTCACTAACAATAACTTTCTCATGCCCCATGGGGCAAATTTCGTGTTGATTGTTTTGTTGTATTTGATTAGAAATTTTAAGAGAAATTTAAGGATAAATCGGTTTGTAAAAAGTAACCACCTGTTGAAAATTTTTTACAGCAAAACAAAAAGATGCTTAAAATAAAAAGTACGGGCAAATAGTTATTTACCTTCACCATTAAGATTAACACTTTTTACAGAAAGCCTAACCCGTTGTGCAAATTAAGTAATAGCATGTTTGGTATGGCATAACTGATTGCCGAATTTATATTTATTCAGATATTGAACTAAAGTATATCCTGTAATTTTGGATAAAATCCTTACCGAAAGTCCACGAAATGTTTTAG
>CAZRBA010000066.1:0-11810 GCA_964598255.1 uncultured Caldithrix sp.
AGGGCCTCCAAGGAGCCGAATGTACGCAACAGCATTTTGGCCAATTCCACGGCATTCATTCGGGAGGTTCCCTGCCCCAGTAAAATGGCGATTAATTCGGCATCGGAAATGGAAGCAGGTCCAAACTGCAAAAGTTTTTCCCGCGGCCTTTCGGCAAGCGGCCAGTCCGTAATACGCGATTTAAATGCGTTCGGTTCGTTAATACGATTCACACCAAGCCTCGGAACTACTTAGTGGCTGCATTTAATTTTCGGTACACGCTTTGCACAGCACGTGTTTTACCAATTCACCAAATTCTTTATTTTCTATTATTTTTTCAAATATTTCTTTATTTTGATCCATTCTGTCAATCAGCTTACCATTCCAAAGGCGCAATCAATTTATTCATCCTAACCTCATGTAAAGTTACCATACACCTTTTTATAGCGAATTTAATACCACTCAATTCACAGAACTCTTCTTTCCTTGTTTTTCATCCTTACTGCGTATAAATTACTCTCCATTTTAGCACGTTAAAAATGTCGAACATAATCTTGTTTTTCACCAAAAAATAATATGTCGAAATTTTCGGATATTTTCGACATATACGAACTATGTGTTGAAAATTTTTAAGTTTTGCTTCGAAACAAATTATATAGGCGATTATTAATATAGTACATTTCTCGCCCTAATTTTACTCCCGTTAACAAACCTAATCTTTCCAATTTTTTTAAATAGGTTGAAGCTGTTTGGCGATGTATTTTTAAATGAGATTCTAAAAACTTTATTTTTGTGTATGGATGATAAAACAAAATTTCTAACAAATCTTTACTATAAATTCCTCTTTCTTTTTCACGGATGATATTTTTGGTCTCTTTCATCATTTTCCGCATTTCATGGATAATTTGTATGGTATCCATTGCTGTTTCCCGAAGCCCTTTAAGCATAAAAAGAGTCCAGTCGTTCCAGTTGTTTTTTGTTCGTACTTCTTGTAAGAGACGATAATAATTGGACTTATTGCGAATAATATAGCGACTTAAATACAAAATGGGTAAATCCAATAATTCCTTTAAAATCAGGTATAAAATATTGATAATTCTCCCTGTCCTGCCGTTTCCATCATAAAAAGGATGAATACTTTCGAACTGATAATGAATAATCCCCATTTTAATGGTAGGGTCCAAATCTTGCATTGTATCATCATTAATATACTGCTCAAGATTTTTAAGTAGCCTCAGAATTGTTTGATAATTCTGTGGGGGCACTAAAACGACTTTACCAGTTTTATCATTCTTTAACACCGTTCCCGGCAATTTTCGAATACCGGCCTCATTCTTTAATAAAATTGATTGGATTTGTAGAATTAAATTGACCGTGAGAATTTTCTGTTTTTTTAAACTTTCAAATCCTACATAAACAGCCTCACGATATTGCTTTACTTCTTTGGCCTCTTTCGAAATATTTTTAGCATCGGCCAGTGCTCGGTACAATTCATCATGAGTTGTGACAATATTTTCGATTTCAGAACTGTCTTTTGCTTCCTGCAAAACCAATGTGTTTAATAATATGTTCTGATTAGGGATGGTCAAAGCAACCCCTTTTAATTCCGCAAGTGCTTTGTTAGCTTCTATTACGGTCTTTAAAATTTCATTTGACGAAAAATCATACGTCACCGGAAGGGGGACGGGAATAAATTCTTTTGAGCTGCCCATCACATATAAATCTCTAAATTTTTTAATCTGTCAAAGTTTTCTCTTCAAATGCAATAACGTCATGCCTTATTATATCCATAAAAATCAACAAATTTAGTTCGTAAGATACTTGTTAGAATCAATCTCATAACTAAAATTTTACTCTCAACTCCATACCGTTAAAATTTGAAAAGCGCCAAGGATCAGCTTTCCTTAGCGCCTCTTGTTTTTGCGTACCAATCCTTAATGTATTCTACTGCTTCGGCCAGGGAACTGCCCGGGCCAAACAAACGTCCCGTACCCATGGCTTCCAGCTTTTTAATATCATCATCGCTCATAATCCCGCCGCCGGTTAACAGTACATCATCCATGTGGTTATCTTTCATTAATTTTAAAATTTTAGGAAAAACGGTCATGTGCGCGCCGGAAAGAATACTAATGGCAATTACATCCACATCTTCTTGCATAGCCGTATCCACAATCATTTGCGGCGTTTGACGCAATCCGCTGTAAATAACTTCAAAACCGGCATCCCGAAAAAACGAGGCCACAACCTTTGCGCCACGGTCGTGACCGTCTAATCCGGCTTTAGCCACTAAAATACGAATCTTTTTTTCCATATTCCCCTCGCCAATTTGTGGATTTTAAAAATCCGTTGGTTCCTGATATTCGCCAAATACATCTTTAAGCGTATTCACCATCTCGCCAACCGTGGCATACGCTTTGGCCGCTTCTACAATAACCGGCACCAAATTTCGATTTTCGATGGCAGCCTGTTTCAAATCCTTTAATAATGCCTGAACTTTATTATTATCACGTTCGCGTTTGAGCTTTTGCAATCGGTCACGCTGTTGTTTTTCCACTTCCGGTGAAACCTGCAAAAGCGGAATATCGATCTTTTCGTCTTTATCCTGAAAAGCATTCACACCGACGATGTACCGATCCTTATTTTCAATTTCAACCTGATAGCGATAAGCAGCCTGAGCGATTTCCTTCTGGAAGAACCCTTTTTCAATGGCCGGAATTACCCCACCTAACTCATCGATTTTTTGGAAATATTCTTCGGCTCCTTTTTCCATTTTATTTGTTAAATCTTCCATAAAATAGCTTCCGGCCAAGGGATCGATGGTATGCGGCACTCCGGTTTCGTAAGCAAGAATTTGCTGTGTACGCAAAGCGATCTTTACGGCCTTTTCCGAAGGCAACGCCAATGTTTCGTCCATGGAATTGGTGTGCAAGCTTTGCGTTCCGCCCAGAACGGCAGCCAACGCCTGATAGGCCACACGCACGATATTGTTTTCTGGCTGCTGTGCCGTTAAAGTACAACCGGCGGTCTGAGTATGGAAACGCAGCATCCACGAGCGTTCCTTTTTCGCGCCGTATTTTTCCTTCATGCGTTTGGCGTAAATGCGGCGTGCCGCCCGGAATTTGGCAATTTCCTCAAAAAAATCGTTGTGGGAATTAAAGAAAAAGGATAAACGCGGTGCAAATGCATCAATATCCAAACCGCGCTCCAGCGCCGCTTCGATGTAAGCGAAACCGTCAGCCAAAGTAAAAGCCAGCTCTTGTAAAGCGGTGGAGCCAGCTTCGCGGATATGATACCCGCTAATACTGATGGTATTCCATTGCGGCATTTCATTAGTACAATATTCGATCATATCTACAATTATGCGCATGGATGGTTGCGGCGGAAAAATATATTCTTTTTGCGCAATGTATTCTTTTAGGATATCGTTTTGGATGGTTCCCCGCAACTTATCCGGACTTACACCTTGTTTTTCGGCAACGGCAATGTAAAAAGCTAACAAAATAATTGCCGGTGAATTGATGGTCATGGAAGTAGACACTTGATCCAGAGGAATGCCATCGAATAGGATCTCCATATCCTTAAGCGAACTGACGGATACCCCGCAAACCCCAACTTCGCCTTCGCTCCATTCATCATCGGCATCACGTCCCATTAGTGTCGGTAAATCAAAAGCCACCGAAAGCCCCGTTTGCCCGTTTTCCAACAAAAATTTAAAGCGTGCATTGGTATCTTCCGGTGTACCGAACCCGGCAAATTGGCGCATGGTCCATAATCGACCGCGATACATATTGGCGTGTACACCGCGGGTAAAAGGATACTGACCGGGAAACCCCAAATCGCGGTCGTAATCAAAATCTGTTAGCATATCGGGTGTACCCATTAATTCAACCGGTTCACCGGAGGCCGTAATGAATTTGGCATCGCGCGTTTTGGACTTTTTAATCGCTTCCTGCCAGCGTTTAAATGCGTTTTGATCCATAAAAACTCCCCCATTTCTTTTTGTTCACAGCGGCACCGCCCTTACCAAAATTTGATTCTAATAAGTACGACACCTCGATAGAAAGTAACCGCATGCGTTATTTGCTAAGCACCGTACAAACTTTAACTTAAAGAATTAAATTTACAAAATATTGACAATTAACAAAAATCCCAACTGAAATTTTTCTCATCTTCAAACAATCTTTTACTTTAATTAAACAGTAAAATTCTTTAAAGTTCATTGCATTAATAAAATACGTTATTTTTCCATGTTTGCTCCGTTATCGTCAGTTGTACTGCAAAACAAAAATAGCCCAAAGGCCATAATTCCCCGTAAAAATATTACGCATTATTTATTAAAAAAACAAGATGTTGCAAGGCGATAACAACGCTTATAACAAATTTATGACGCCTTTACGGTAACGTATTTTGTAAACTTGTGTTTAGGTTGGATTTTAGGATTGGTGCACCAGTCGCAAAAAGCGTAACACAAACCGAAACCGAACATTGATAATTTTCTATTCCTGAAAGGCAGGCAAAAGAGCATTGATTGTTTTTAGCGCTTTTTTGGTTTCCATGCGTAACAAGCCAAGATTAATCTCTTCATCGGTCAGTACAACCAGATAATATTCTCTTTGCGCAAAGCGTACCATTTGTAGTATTCCCTGCTCATATTGGAGGAAAAGCTCCCGAAAGGAACCGAGGGCGATTAATTTACCGGTTTCTTCACTTTGGGCCATTAACTCGGAAATAACCGGCACAAATTCCGGAATGCTGTATTTGTTTTTAACGCGATCTTTTATGGCCGAACCGATTGAAAATCCATTGTGATCAAATAAAGCGGCCAGTATAATATTTTTTTGCTCGACCAATTTTTTTAATGCATCTAATAATTTTCGCTTGCGTTCTTCTTCTTTATCCTGCGTTTGCTCGCTTGCCCTGTTTTCGTCAAGGCGACGCAAACCTTCAAGCAAAAGATTTTGCCAACCTTTGAAGATGGTTTCTTTGGGGGCCCGTTCTCCTTTACGCAAAGTAAACGTACCGCCTTCCCAGGTTAATATCGTATAAAAAGCATCTTCGCCTTCCAACTCATTTACCTGGGCATGAATAATGTTGCCATCTTCAAAATAAATCACCCCTCGTTGGTCACCTTTTTCAAAAAAGATGGCATTGGTTTGCCGACCGAGACAGTTCAATTGAATAAGATCACTCAATTGAAAATCGGAAATACGCCCTTCAAAGCCTTTTCGTTCTTCAATGACATTCAGAATTAGCTGACGTAATTCTTGTATTTCAAAGGGCTTTTCGATATACTTGAAACAGCCTCGTTTATTGGCTTCTTCCTGAATTTCCGAAGACCCGTAGGCCGTCATAATGACCACTTTGGTTTGCGGATAGTTTTCGCGGACATTCAATAACAAATCCAACCCCGAAATTTCGGGCATACGGATATCGGTAATTACCAAATCTACCGGAACCTGTGCCAACACATCCAATGCGGCCATGGCGCTGTTTACGGCTATTAATTCATATTTGTCCCTGTCCCGAGCAAGATGCTTGGATATGGACCAGGTCAGATCTTCTTCATCGTCTACGATAAGAATGCGTTTATTGGGCATAAGTGCTTGTTTACTCCCGCCGTATTTTAACTTTATCATGGAATACGGGAACCGGGCCGTATGCCCTTTTGATTCCCGAATTACGGAAGCAGCCAAAAAAGGATTAAAAACGCCGGCACACTAAACATAATGCTATCAAAACGATCCAAAATACCGCCATGCCCAGGAAGCAAGCTTGATGAATCCTTTACTCCGGCATCGCGTTTAAACCACGATTCGACCAAATCACCAAACTGCCCCACAATACCGACAATAATCCCCGAAATAATGGCCACCGATAAGGTAATCGGAATAATTTGCCAAAAGTAAACCCCTAAATAGACCAAAAGGGCACCGATTAATCCGGCTACGGCTCCTTCCTGACTTTTTTTCGGGGAAACGCGTTCGAATAGGCGATGTTTGCCGAATTTCATACCGAAAAAATAAGCAAAGGTATCGCAAATCCATATAGCTACAAAAAGGATGATCACAAACATGCCCCCGACATCGTGCGGTAGAGGATATATTTGATAAAAATACAGGCGTAAATACAATAACATACCCCAAAATAAAACAGGATAGACAACCCCCAAAATGGTCGCGCTTACGTTAAGCAAGGCCGATCCGTCATTGCGGAACATTTCGGATCCGGTAATATAAAGTAAAGAAAAAACAGCTAACACAGCCAAATACGGTTGCATTCCGATGAAAATAATCGCCAGAATGATTTGCCCCAATAAAATTCCGGGCCAAAAATTCGGTTTGCTTTCCTTCTTCTCAAGCATGCGGTACATTTCCCATTGACCGATTAATGCAACGATTACCGAAAATAGGTAAAAATAGACACCGCCTTTTAACAAAATAAAAACCAAAACGGGAATTCCGATTACGGCCACGGCAACCCGAACGGAAAGTTCTTTCATGCTTTAATCTCCTGAATTTCTTACAGGTTGAAATTTTTCTTCGTACGAATGTACTTTTTAGTTTTGCAATTTTAAAGATAGCAAAAAAGGCTAAATGGTGCAAAAGCGGAAAAATAGGAAACTAACAAAAATAACGCGAATTCCGACAAATTAAATTTTACGGGAGAAAAGAATTCGGGCTTCCTTAAACCAATTCTTCGGCCTGTTCGAAAAGGTTGAAAAATTGGCAATCTTCGAGCTCTTTATTAACCGCATTGTCCGAAGAACGCATATCCCAAAATTCCAGTCCGATTGCTTCTTGCTGTAAATAACGGACAATATGCTTTAATAAAATAGCTAAAATAAGAATTTCTTTTTCGCCAAGATCATGCAGGTGCGAAAGGTCGACTTTTAAAACAGGTTGAATTTGTATCTGAAAGGAGTTTTCGTAATCGAACAAAGCACGCAATTTGTGCTTGCTTTTATTCAAAGCCACTTGTGTGGCACGTGAACCGGCAAAGCGAATGAATTCGCGAAATTTTTCGAACAGATATTTCTCAATAGCCGAAATACGTTTTTGTGAGGTTGAAGATCGTAAGGGTAAATTGCCCAGATCTTCATTAATAATATCCCAAAAGGCGGGTTGAATTCGGAACCGCCCGTCCTTCCATTGCAATAATTCGTCCAATGCTGCGTCTTCTTCCATATCTTTAAATATCAATTGCTGCAACTGACCTTTTTCATATTCAAAAACGGCTTCGTCTTCGTCTTTTTGTAAAATAATTTTTCCGGTCAAAGCGTTTTGTTCAGCAAAATTAAGAATGCGAATCAGGCCGAAATCTTCCAGACGACCGGTCGGTTGAATCTTTTTTAGAAACTGTAATTCTGTTTCTTCCAGAGTTTTGTTTGTTTTCATCAACCGGTGGCTTAGCATGTGGGTTAACGAAAGCGTAATTTGCGGATTGTTCATAATTAAGGCGTCAAAATCGCTTTTCAGTAAACGCCAAAGCTCCACGTTCTCTTCTGCAACAACCGTTGCCGAACGGGGCTCTCCCGTAATTAGTGCCATTTCCCCGAAATAATCGCCGGTTTCCAAACGGGCCAAGATAATCGGCTTTTGCATTTCTTCGATTTGGGTTTCCACACGCACCTTACCCGAACGGATAATGTAAAAGCAATCTCCTAAGTGGCCTTCACGAATAATTACCGCATCTTTTTCGAAATGTACCGTACTCAGTTTACCGCTTAACAATTCCAACTCCGATTCGGAGAGCGAGGCGAATAACGGTACTTTTTTTAATTCCCGAATCATTTCATTCATTCGTATTAAAATGCTCTATTAATTGAACGATCTCACTTACTTCATGGCCTTTGGTTACCATGACATTATTAAAATTTTGCAACTGCTTTTTAAGCGCTTCTTCAAGATGCGCATCACCCAAAAAGATAAGAGGAATTTCTTCGGATTCTCTTAAATTTTGTACTAATTGCGCACCGTCGCTATCAGGAAGTTTAATATCGGAGACAACCAGATCAATTTTTTCATTTTGCAATATTTTTAAGCCATCGGTTACGTTTTTGGCTTTGAATACCGCATACCCCAAACTTTTTAAGGCACGTTCGATTATTTTTTGTACCACCAGCGAATTACTCAAAATGAGAACCGATTGCACTCGCACTTCCGGGCCGCCTTCTTCTTTTTCTTCCTTCAGATCTTCCAGTTTTAACGGCCGCAAATCGATGGCAAACGTGCCGTCGTTCCAATTAAGCATGGTGTCCAACGCCTGATCTTCACTTAAATTACCAAGTACAACCCGTTGCAACTGTCCGGCTTTAAATTCGAGTTTTCCCTGCTGATCACCGTTTTGCACGTTTACCGTTCCCGTAATGGAATTGGATTCGCAGAAACGAATCAAATCTACCAAGGGGACATCTTTCAAACTTCCCTTCGGGCCATGTTGGGTCGTTTCGATTTTATTAACTGCCGGCATTTTGGAAGCCTTGGCCAACGTATCGCGCAAACGTTGGCTCATAATTTTGCCCATGCTAATGGAAATGGATGGAAATTTTTCCAGAATTACGTCAAAATCGTTTTTGTGTAGCGAAAACATTTCCGAATCTTCAGTGGTAATCACCGAGGCCGAACGCGGTTCGCCGGTCATTAACGACATTTCACCAAAATAATCGCCTGGGCCTAATGTAGCCACTATTTGTTCCTGACCGTCTTCGGTGTAAATGCAAATTTTCACCTTACCGCTGATGATAATGTACATTTCATCGCCGGGATCACCGATTTTGCACACGGTTTCATTGGCGTTGAACGTTTTAAATTTTAAGCGTTGAATAATAAAATCAATACTTTCCTTTCCTAAGGTATGGAAAAGTGGTACTTGCTTTAAAATTTTGCTTAATTGAATCATCGAAAATTTCTCCCGGACGGTTTATAAAAATTGTTTTAAATAGAAATAAAGATACAATACGATCAGGAAAACCGCAATGGTCCACCACAAAGGTTTGACTTTTCGTCTGGGTAAACGCTCGAATTCAATGCGTTTTTTCTTGGAACGCTCCGGGTGTAAGCGTTCTTCAATATTAAATTCGCGGTGTTTTTTGAACCCCCAGAATCCCATAATCGCCAACACTCTATTTTTATTGTTAATACACTGCTAAAAACTTACTTAAAAGGCCGGTGACAGTCAAAAAAAAATGGGCTGACCAAGCAGCCCACTTTGCGAAAGAAATAAATTTTACTCGACCTTGGCTCGTTTGGCATCCCAGTACATGTACCCTAAGAGAAGAATAAACATCACAAATCCCAAAATTTGTGCGCCGGACGATTCGGCCCAGTGTTCGGTACCGATACCGACCATCAGATTCCAACTGGAATTGCCCGTAATACTTTGTCCCAAATAGACCAACGCGGCCGCCACCACGCCCATAAGGGCGCCACCGGCAATAAATCCGGAAGCAATAAGCGTTCCGCGATCTTTGCGTGCCTGAACCAGTTTTTCGTCTTTGGAGCTTTTGCCTACCAAATGGGCAATAATACCGCCGAACAAAATAGGGGTGTTCAAATGTAATGGCAAATACATTCCCAAAGCAAAGGCCAAAGGCGAAATACCAAGGAATTCAAGAATTAATGCCATGAACACACCGGCCAAATACATAAGCCAAGGTGCCGGTTGTCCGGTCATCAGCGGCTGTAAAACCGCGGCCATGGCCGAAGCTTGTGGCGCTTCGAGAGCGTTGGGATGTGCGGGAGTGGCCGGCCCGAATCCATAGGTTTGATGCAGCAAAAAAATCACCGCACCCACAGATGCGGCCGCCAGCGTGGTTCCCAAAAATTTAAAACGCTCTTGTGTGCGGGGCGTGGTCCCCAACCAATAACCAATTTTCAAATCGGTAATAAACCCACCGGCCATGGAAAGTGCGGTACAAACCACTCCGCCGATAATTAAAGCGGCCAACATACCGTCATCACCTTTAAGCCCGATGGCAACCAGAATAACCGAAGAAATAATCAAGGTCATTAAAGTCATACCCGAAACAGGGTTGGTTCCCACAATTGCAATCGCCTGAGCGGCAACGGTTGTGAATAGGAAAGCGATTATCGTAACGATTAAAAGCCCGGTAACGGCGTACAGCAAATTTCCGTGCACTACAAGCAATAAGAAGAAGGCAAAAATACCCAGCAACGTACTTACGATTAGTACGACGACCCATTTCATTTTAATATCGGTTTGCGTTCGCTGCGGTTTTTGAACTTCTTCGCCTACATGCTTTCCGAAAATTTCCTTAATAGCCAGGCTAAATGCACCGGTAATAATACGCCATGATTTAATGATTCCGATAAATCCCGCAGTGGCAATTCCGCCGATACCGATGTGACGGATGTAGGTGCTGAAAATTTCCGACGGCCCCATTTGAGCAATGGGTTTAGCCGCGTTTAAGATAGGCGCGGGATTAAATTGGCCGATGTAATAAATTACCGGCATAATAACCCACCAAGCTAAAAACGAACCGCTGGCAATAATCAAGGCGTACTTTAATCCTACAATGTAACCAAGCCCCATCACGGCAGCGCCGATATTCATGCGGAATTCAAGCCGTGTCGTTTCTATTAATTTTTTGCCCCAGCTAAAAACGCTGCTGGAAACAACCTCTTTCCAGAATCCCAAACCTGAAACAAAAAAGTCGTACAAACCACCAATGATCAATGCTTTTAACAGGATCATTGCCTTTTCGCCGCCGTGTTCGCCGGTGACCAACACTTCGGTTGTTGCCGTTGCTTCGGGAAAGGGAAATTCACCGTGCATATCTTTTACGAAATATCTGCGGAAAGGAATTAAGAACAAAATGCCTAAAAATCCGCCGAACAGCGAGGAAAGAAAGACCTGCAAAAACGAGGCATTTAGTCCTAAAATGTACAATCCGGGAATCGTAAAAATGGCACCCGCTACAATTACGCCCGAAGCGGCGCCGATCGATTGGACAATTACATTCTCGGAAAGGGCGTTTTTGCGTTTGGTTAAAGACGAATAACCTACGGCCAGAATTGCAATAGGTATGGCCGCTTCGAAAACCTGACCGATTTTTAAACCCAGATACGCCGCAGCAGCCGAAAAAATGACCGCATAGAACATGCCCCAAAGTAACGAATACGATGTTACTTCTGGTAACGGGGATTCATCCGGTACAACCGGACGGTAAACCTCGCCCGGCTTTAATTTTCGATAGGCATTTTCCGGCAAACCTTTTGCCATTGTGGTGTGCTCCATACCATCTCCTTTGTTTTTTGCACTATCCGATGTTAAGGAAAAATCAAAGATACTTAATTATTATTTAAAGGTAAAGCGATTTTTGGCATGAACGCGAATATTTTGCTTTACGATCCGATAACTCCAAAACGACACGCCTGGTCGAGCGCACCTTTTTGAAAATTAACAGATTTAAAAAATCGACTTCACCAAGCGGACGCCTATGGTTCATGAGCGGATTTGCCTTTCGATTTAAGCGCATGTAATCCAAATTTTTTCGCAAGAAGAACATCTGTTTTTGCGGTTGATACCCCCCATTTAAGAAACGGCAGTAATTTGCTTTTGCTGCCCAGACGAATAATTGCTCTGGGATTGGGCTTCGACAGTTCATCGACTAATTTGCGGGCGAATACATCGGCGGGCATGGCCTTTTCCTGCGAGGCAGCGGCGCGCTGCTCGATAAAAGAACGAATGGGGCGATACCAGGAATCTTCCTTTAGCACCTGTTTGGCCAGTTCTCCGGCCTTTTGGCCGAACTGCGAACGCACGCCTCCGGGTTGGACGGTAATCACATTGATGCCGAACGGCGCCAGTTC
>CAZRBA010000067.1:0-10852 GCA_964598255.1 uncultured Caldithrix sp.
CCGGTTGACCAGCCTGCATCGGAAGGAAGCGTTACGCTGAACTTGGACATGTCTGCTGCTCCGCAGAATGTGGCCAGTGTTAAGGGATTTTTAGCGCGCGCCGAAGAAGATACCGTTTTTTTCACTTTTGAAATTCGCGGGGACAAAGCGGTGGCGCAGGTAGAAAATGTGATGCCTGGTGACTGGTACTTGCAGGTGGACGCCTGTGATGCTCAGGGGAACGTGTTGTACACAGGCAACACACAGGTTACGGTAGAAGCAGGCAAAATTATCCCCGTTTATTTGCAATTGAATCCCGTAACCGGCGGACTGATTATCTACGTAAGCTGGGGGGAAGTAAATATAGCAAAACACATTGTGGCATACTTCCCGTTTGATAGCTCCTTTGACGATTTTAGTCCATATCATAATAATGCGCTCCAACACGGGTATCCCGAGTTTGTGCCTGGAATAAAAGGGAATTCCGTAAAATTTAATGGCAATAATGATTTTTTGATCATTCCACATATGGATAAATATAGCTTAGATGAAAAGACCGTTTCGTTCTGGTTTTATAAAAGTAATGATTTTATCGAAGATACCCCGGGATTGGATGACGTGGAAGGCTTAATTTTCAAGGCACCCGATACCGGCTTGGAGAGAGATTTTACTTTTTCTCTGGGAGAACAAAATCCACCGTTTAATTTCGGATTTACAATTTACAATAACAGCGACTCACTTATTGTATTAAAGGCCTACGAAAGTATTCGTCCCAGAACATGGTACAATGTTACTGCCGTTTTCCATAGAAATTCCGCACAATTATATTTAAACGGAGAATTGGTTGTAAGTCGTCAATTTCGGGGAAAACAGCACCATAATATAGCTCCTATTTTAGTCGGTACGGAAGCTCCGGGAAACGTTCCGGAACGTTTCTTCAACGGAAAAATTGACGAATTTGTTATTCTGGACATCCCTTTATCTCCGGAACAAGTACATAAACTCTTCGAGCATGGTATTGCAAAATAAAAGGCAAAAAATTTCGGTCTTCTACTATTTACAAAAAGCCGCTTTCCTTTTTTAGAAAGCGGCTTTTTCGATGGAACGGATCGCAAAATTATTAAGAAGCTTCTCTTTTAATCTTTTTTAGCGCCTGCTTTATATTTTCAAAAGCATTAGGCCGGTAAAAAAGCGAACGTTTATTTTCCAATTTTGACAAAAGGTATGCATCATTCTCCAATCGAATTAAAAAGCTTAAATATTCCTGAGGGGTTTTGGCAAAAAAGGCAGTTTCATTATCAACAAATTTCTCAACAAGATGGCTATATTGATCCACATAAATAAAAATATTCGCTAATTCAAAATAAGTAGACTCAAAATATGAAGTAGAATAAACGGTGGAATGGACCTTTGCAACCTTCATTATTTCCAGAGAATTAACAGTTTTGTCCGTAATTAATTCCACATTCTTTTTTTTCTTTAACGGCTCATAAAACTCCCGAACATTCTTCTCTCCGGGATGCGTTTTATAGAAAATAAAATATCTTTCTTCTATTAATTCACTTAATTGTAAAATAAATTTTAACAGTTCCTTACGAACGGTCCATTGAGAGGTAACATAAATAATTCGGTGGGAAGCGGCCAATTCTTTTAATTTTTCAGGCAATTCAGCGGAGTGTTTTTTTACCATTTCAATGTAAGGGAACCCAACAGAAATTATATTTTGACTCTTCCACGCTTTGCTATGATTCTTAATCAGCTCACTAAAATAATCTCCAAAAGTAAACAAAAAATCCGCAAACAAACGGCGTTCATGCACCTTTTTGTAGATATATCCCATGTGCGACGGACTAATCAGCCCATGTTGTAATTCAATGGTCGGAATCCGCAATTCATTTGCAGCAGATATTAGCGCCATTTGTTTGTAATCGTATCCATCGATAAGAAGAATTACCTCGGGATGAATTTTCTTTAACAAACGTACAAAAAATTTAACGAATAAGAACATTTTGGTCAGACGATCGTTTATGATAGAAGGCTTAAAAGTCAAATCGAAAGTGTCAAATAACTTTTTTATGGGACTATTTTCTTTAACATATTTTTTTCGCTTTAATTTTGCTCGAATATAAATTTTAAAAAGTTCCCAATCCAAAAAATAAATATTATCATAATTTTGTTTATGATAATGACCAAACGCATCGTTCGGGTATTCGATGAGTAAATAAGTACCATCTATGCATGATTTTATAATCGGCTCTGTGTACATATTCTCAAAATATCCGGTACTTCCTTGCCGGCGCGTATGCGCATAATCAACAAACAGGTAGTGTACGGGCTTTAGTGTGGACGACTTTTGTCTCCATCTAACTCCCTGCAAAAATTGAACCCAGATTTGTGAAATTTGAGAGCTTTGTTTCTTTTTTGACGTTTTTCTCTGCCCGTTTTTACGGGCCAGTTCAAAATAAATCATCGTTTTGATAACAGGATAGTACCAGAAGCCATCCCAGGAAAAAACGCTTAAATCGTAAGATGTCTCAAATTCCTGAAATTTTCCTGCAACATTCATAATTAAAAATTCTATTCGTTCTTTTTCTTTCTAAATAGTTTAAAGAACTCTACGCCTTCTTTTAAAGTAAATAGCTTGGTTACATGCAAATACAACAAATAAAATGCTATCAATCCCAATTTAAACAGAATGGTAAGAACGTAATAGGTGGCAAAAAAATGCTGTACTAAAAAGAACACCAGTAATACAACGACCAACGGAATGGTCGAACCTATAATTTTTTTGTATTCATAGGGGATGTAATAAAATTTTTGTGAAACCAAATGTACAATTACAAATAAACATGCGGAAGAGATAAATCGAGCCCAAGCTGCTCCCAGCATACCCATTTGGGGAATCAAAAGAAAATTGAATATTATGTTAATTCCGGCCGCCGTGAATGTGATAAAAGCCAAATACTTAACGGCCTTTTTAACGTAAAATATTTTAGCCGAAGCCATGAAATAGAATCCGTAAATCACAAAATTAAACACATAAACTGGTATGACCTGTATTGCCCCAAAATAACTTTTGGTGGTAAAAAGATAAATCATGTCTGCACCAAACAGAGTAATAGACAAAGAAATAATGTACATTATTATAACATAATAGGTGGATAAGCGAGAAAAAATTTGCTTGGCCTGCTCGCCTCGCTCCTGAGCGGTTTTCATAAAGAACGGAGACCATGAAAGATTAAAGGAAAAAACTATTAATTGCATAATTGAGCCGAATTGGAAACCTACCGTATACACACCGGTTGCTGCCAAACCTTTGAGATTGGTTAGAATAACCCTATCGATTATATTCATTACCGATCCTGATAAGGAATGAGGAAGCACTCCAAGCGCGTATTTAAGGGCCGATTTTAGCTTTGCATTTTTTAAACGGAAGGCCAAATCTTTTTTGAGAAGATAAAGTGCAATAAAAAAGAACAATCCCCATACCGCAAATTGGGCAAACACTTTTCCATAGGCACCATAACGTAAAATAGCAACGGCGTAAATTGTGGCAACAACAGTAATTAAGAATCGTCCGAAACTGATTACACCGAATTGCCACGATTGTTGCCGTACCCGAAACAAAGTGAGCTTCAAATTAAATACGACTCCGAAAAATGCTGTCCAAATGGCCAATAAAACAAACGGGTTAAAATCAAGTTCGGGAATTATGGCATGAAACAATCCTTTCCCGGTAAAACTCAAGAGCGTGTTCAGGAAAAGGCCGCCAAAAAACAATAAAAAAAACGTACTTCCCAAAAAAGATTTTTGTTCGGGTGATTTATCTTTAAAATCAAAGAAAAATCTTCCCCACACGGCATTCATGCCAAATATATACAACACAGAAAGGAAATTAATAATAGCCAAAACATTGGACACAATTCCATAATCGGAAGTGGTTAAATAGCGCGTATAAACAGGTATTAAAATTAATCCGGTTGCCTTGGTTAAAAAATTTGAAATGGTGTAAATAACACTATGCTTGCTTATTTCTTTAATATACTGTTTCATTCAGATTGCCGTCCGGATTCCGCTCATTTCTTAACCGATTACTTCGAACTTTTTGATAGCCTTCTTGTATTCCTCCCACTGGCCGACATCAACCCATGAATGATCCGACACAGGAAACACGCCGATACGGTAATCATGTTCCTGTAAATAATGAATCAAATCGGTAGCATCGAAGTAGGTGTTTTCGGGAATAATGGACAAAAGCCTCGGCTCGAAGACATACATTCCTGTATTAACCAGAAAATTAAATTCGGGTTTTTCACTAATATTCTTCAACAAGCCGTTTTCTTCTATTTCACAAATCCCGTAAGGTATGGTAAAGTTCTTCATGGCTGCAATAATCGTCAAGTCAAAGCTACCCTTTTTATGAAAGTTATAAATCTTGGCATAATCTTCATCAATTAAAATATCACAATTCGTTACAAAAAAAGGCGATTGTAGCTCATTTTTCAAATAATGTAAAGCTCCTACCGTACCCAATGGTTTGGTTTCTTCAATAAACCGAATGTTACCGTATTTGCGATTTTCTTCAAAAAATGCTTTGATCATTTTCCCTTTATGGTTAATCGAAATGTAAAAAGACGGGGTTCCGTATCGGGCGAATTCATCCATAATCACTTCGATCATGGCTTTATCACCAATCGGAATCAGTGGTTTGGGTAAAATACGCGTAAAGGGATCCAAACGTGTGCCGGCACCTCCAGCCATAATCACCACCGGAATATTGATTTGCCTGTATTCTCTCTCTACCGTTTCCTCGAAAAAATCTTCCCAGAAAAGAATGTTAATCAACCGATTTTGTTCATCAACAACGGGTACGGCCCGATAAGAGTTTTTAATTACAACGGGGCGCACGTCCTGCATATTAAAATTTTCGTGTAAAAAGAACGGAGTATGATTATAAACATCTTTGAGTTCGCCTTCAATGGAGCCGGTCTTCAGCAAATAGCGGCGTATATCTCCGTCCGTTAACGAGCCCAAAAGGCGTTTATCTTTGTCAACCACAAAAACAATTCGTTTAGCGCCCTTATCAATTTTTTTGAGCGCTTCTTTTATGGAAAAATCTTCGGTAATTATATACTTTTCAATTTCCATAATTAACCTATTCCTTCTCTTTTTCTTTTAACAATATTTCTGCCAGTTTGAAATCGATCTCCGAATCAATATCCACCGAACGCTCGACAGGCATAATATAGGCAAACGTTGCATCTCCCCAAAACCCCGAATTCTTTTTTAAATATTCCACATCACTCAAATAAATAGCCCCGTTTAATCGATAATACTCGGGAAGCTCCTGTCGGTTTCGAATAACAGCCTGATCAATAAAATGTTTTAAGGAATGATCCGGTGGTAACACATTACTCCAATAAGGCGGATGTTCTGTCGGACAGACAGAAATAATTGCTTTCGCTGAGCGATAAGACATTTCCATTATCGCATTCTTAATATCTTCACTTGAACGCAACGGGGAAGTCGGTTGCAATAAGAGCAATAAATCGTAGTTTTCACCATGTTTTTCGAACCAATCGATCGCATGCAAAAGTACGTCAATCATTCTGGCAGAATCCGAAGACAATTCTTTCGGCCGTAAAAAGGGAACTTCGGCCCCAGCTTGTTTAGCCAAAGTGGCAATTTTCGGGTCATCTGTGGAAACGATAATTTTATCCAACCAGGCACATTTTTTTGCGGCCTCTACCGTCCAAAACAATAAAGGTTTTCCCGCGATCAGTTTAATATTTTTATTGGGCACCCCTTTACTTCCGCTTCGCGCAGGGATAAGGGCTAATATCTTCTTGTTTTCGTACATGTTTTGTCTCTACAATTCGATTAATTCATCCTGATCAAAATTTCTGGGCGCTCTTTTCCCTAAAATTTCATTCCAGAGCATGGGAGAAATACCCGTGCCCGGACGCTTAACAGTCAAATTTTCTTCCGTAAACATTTCACCGGCCTTAATTGGTTTACGCGCCACAATACTTTTTCGTACGACATCCCTATTTTTCAATTCGGAAGGTGATGGTTTTTTAAGCCCGTCCCCCAAAGCCCGTTCAATGTTCCGAATTGCTTCAACCATAGCGTTTAATTCGGGTGGTTCCAATGAAGCTTTGTGATCCGGCCCCGGTAAATTTCGATCCAACGTAAAATGCTTTTCGATAACCGTTGCCCCTAATGCAGCCGCAGCAATGGGAATTTCGATCCCTTTGGTGTGATCCGAATACCCTACGGTTAATTTAAATGCTTCTCTTAATGTTTGCATGGCTCTTAGGTTTACTTCGTCAAACGGCGCCGGATATTCTGATGTACAATGCAACAATGTAATGTTTTCGCGTTTGGTCCCAGCACGAACCAAAACATCAAGCGCAGCCTCAATTTCACCCAATGTTGCCATTCCGGTTGACAAAATGACCTGTTTATTAAAACTCCCTATCAATCGTAAATAAGGAAGATTGGTAATCTCTCCTGAAGGAATTTTAAAAATTGCCAATCCCAAATCATTTAAAAACCGGGCACTTTCATCATCAAAAGCACTGGACAGAAATTGAATGCCATGCTTCCGACAATATTCAAATAGTTTTTTCTGTTGCGTCTCACTTAATTCCAGCTTACGGATCATTTCAAACTGCGATTCGGAAGCATCGGTTAATTTTTTCTGATAATCGGCTTTTGACGCTTTCTCGGTAACCAAACGCTTCGCTTTAAATGATTGGAATTTTACGGCGTCGGCACCGGCAGAAATAGCAGCATCAATCAATCTAATTGCCAATTCCATATCGCCATTATGATTTACACCAGCCTCGGCTATGACAAAAACCCGTCTTTTCATTCCTTTAGCTCTTTCTTAAAAATTCCTGATCAAATTTCACTTGTTTTAAAATACTCACCATTTTTTCGGCTGCATCGCCTTGTCCGAATTTGTATGTCATGGTTTTAAGTTTTTTGCGAAATGTACTCGATATGGCTTTTTCAATGCCTTTCTTAATCGATTTTACTGAATAATCCACATCGATCACACTTTCATGCCTTAAACGTCCTTTTTGCCGATCGCCAATATTGACTGTCGGAATTCTAAAATAGGGGACTTCAATTAGCCCGCTGGAAGAATTACCGATCACAAATTCGCAATGAGGCAAAAGGCTAAAATAGCGTCGCATGCCTAATGATTCGACGTAGTGATACAGTGGATTTTCATTGACTTGCTTTAAAATTTCATCCATAATCGCCTGGCGCCCCTCATCCGTATTCGGGGCCGTTATTACCACTTGAAAATCAAACGATGCTAATGCGTTGAATAGGTTTCGTACTTGTTCCACGGGCGGCACGCGTGATTCAAGAGTTACTGGATGGTAAGTCGCCAAAACAAGAGGCCGATCGGGCAACAAATCTAATTCTTCAAACAGTACGTCCCTGGGAATCGGCACCAAACGTTTGATGTTATCGATCGCCAATGCTCCTGTATTAAAAATATATGCGGGATTTTCGCCCAATCTGCGGACGTTTTCCGCGTATTCTTCACAGCTTACAAAATGCAAATGTGCGGCTTTACTAATCATATTGCGTACTTGATTATCTATCGCGCCTTCGGTCGTTTCGCCACCGTGAATGTGAATGATCGGTTTGTGAAAAAGTAAGGCATTATTCACCACAGCCAATAATTCGAAACGATCGCCCAAGAGACAAATCGCATCAAAGGCGTAATGATTAAAAATATGGGCTAATTCATACACAGCTATTCCCATGGATTTGGCCAGAGTAAAAGGCTCATCTCCGTTCAACAAAAAATCGAATTCTTTGCTAATACGGACACCTTCGTTCCGAATTTCGTTAACGGTAAAACCAAACTCAGCCGCCAAATGCATTCCACCCACAAAAAGCAAATAATCCAATTCATCATCTGCTTCGATGGCCCGAATAAACGGCAATAAAATACCGAACTCCGCGCGTGAGGTTGTAAAAATAGCAATCTTTTTCAACTTTTTCCCTACCATCTACTATCTTCCGAATTTTTTAGCCGGTGATCCCACATACAAACTGTTGGGCAGGCAATTTTTCATTACTGCCGAACCGGCACCAATAATACATTTTTCACCAACGGTTATCCCTTGAATTACGGATGCTCCTGTTCCGATTAATGTAAAACGTTCTACGGTAACTCCACCGCTTAACGTAACCCCGGGAGCAATGTGCACAAACTCTGCGATGTTGCAGTCATGATCCACAGAGGCTTTTGTATTAATGATACTAAAAGCTCCCACCCTTGTACCGGAATTGATCACAACACCATCCATCACGACCACACCTTCATCCAATGAAACATCTTCATTGATAATCGCCGAAGGTGCAACAATCGGTGGGAATTTAAAGTTTATGGACTTTGCGCGCGTGACAATTTTCTGCCGTATTTGGTAGTTTTTTATCTGGCCAATCCCCAAAACCGCTTTCCCGATCCCTTGATCCAGCAAATTCTGGAGCACATCATCACTTCCCAAATAGGGTATTCCCAGCACCGGCCCGTTGTCCCTCACATCGGTATAGCCGATAACGTCATAGCCATCCAATCTCTTCAGGATAGAAATCAAAACTTTTGCATGGCCTCCGCCACCGATGACTACAATTTTATCCATTTAATAAGACCTCTACCACTTTATCAATTTGCTCTTCGGTTAAACTTACCGAGCTCGGAATATTTATTGTTGTCTCAAATAATTTAACCGCTTTTTCCACTTGATAGCTTTGGCAATTTTGATACGGCCTTTGCCAATGATTTAAATACCATAAGGGCCTGGCTTGTATGCCATTTCGATTCAATAAATCCAAAAGCTCTTCTTTGCTTTTTCCGTATTCTTCCGGATCGAATTGCAAGGCATAAAGCCAGTGATTGTTGCTGGCATATTCGGGTACAGGCGCTAATGTAAGCCCCTTGCTTCCCGTTAATTTTTCTTGATAACGTTGATAATTTTGTTTTTTGATTTCCAGATATTTCGGTAATTGTTCTAATTGCGCCACACCGATGGCCGCTTGCACATTGGTTAAACGATAATTGTAGCCTATTTCATGGTGGATGTAGCGCATCGTATCGTCTTTTGCCTGGGTGGTTAAGTATTTCGCCTTTTGAGCAAATTCTTCGTTATTGGTGAGAATCATACCTCCCCCGCCGGTGGTAATAATCTTATTCCCGTTAAACGACAAGCAACCAAACTCACCTATCGTTCCGGTATGTTTGCCAGCATACCTTCCGCTTACATAAACGGTGCCTAAACTTTCCGTGGCATCTTCTATAATTTTAATGTTGTATTCTTCGCCCAACCCAACCAAATCATCCATTAAAACGGCGCTACCAAACACATGAACCGGAATAACGGCTGCAATTCGGCGCCCGGTTTTTTTATTGAATGTAAACCCGTCTTTTCGAACGGTCTCTTCTTCAAGGAAACGAGCAAGTTTGGAAATATCCATGTTATAATAATCATCACAATCAAAAAAGACCGGTTCTGCCCCCACATACCGAACCGCATTAATAGGAGCAATAAAAGTTACCGTTGGGACAAGGACTTCATCTCCTTGATTTACACCTGCCAAAATCAAAGAAATATGTAAGGCCGATGTTCCGTTGACACAAGCAATAGCAAATTTACTTCCGGTAAAACGTTTTATTTCATCTTCAAAACGATCGACGAATTTACCAGCCGACGAAACCCATCCGGTATCCAGGCATTCTTTTACATATTTCCATTCGTTCCCTTCGATTGAAGGCACGGATAAAGGTATCATATTAAATATTCCTGTATTTATTTGAATACGGATCGCTTAACAGCTTGCTCTCTAACAAGTTAACCAGTTCCCTAATACCCTGGGGTACGGTTTTGCTAATCCGAAAGCCTAAGATATCCCTAATTTTCTGGAATGAAACCCGGTAATCCCTTGGATCTTCCTCTTTGTAAACATATTTAATTTTTGCATTTGGCAATACTTTCAAAATCTCTTCCACTATCATTTTTTTCGTATAATTTTCCTGCGTATCGCCAACATTAAATACATTATGATCTACTTTTTCTTTATCGCTTTCAAGTACAGCCAGGCAAGAACGAGCCAAATCTTCCACATGGCAATAGGGACGCCAAAACTGCTCGCCGAATACTTCCAGTTCCTTGCCAAAATAGAGATCGCGGACAAATTCGTTTACGGTCAAATCAAAGCGCATGCGGGGTGAAATCCCATACACAGTTGAAAAACGCAGAGCCGTTGGCACAAAGTCATTTCTGGTATTGCTTTCTAAAATAAATTTTTCAAATTTAACCTTTAATTCGGCATAAAGCGAAACAGGCCGCAATGGGGATTCTTCCGTTACGTAATCATTGCCTTCCATCTTTCCGTAATTACTGCATGTAGAGGCAAAAACAAAGCGTTGAACATCTTTTTGCTGGCTTAATTCAAACAAGCTTTTCGATGCTTCCCAATTGGTCTCTTTCGCCAATTCCGGTTGTTTGGCACAAGCCGGGTCGCCCACAATAGCGGCCAAGTGAACCACGTAATCAATTCCGTTCAAGGCGGCTTCGATTTGTTTCGAATTTCGGATATCTCCGTAAACAAACTCAAACTCCGGATGATTAAAAATGCCCAATAATGACTCCCCGCCAAAAAACAATTTGTCAAATCCTCTGACCGAATAACCGGTTTCCAAAAGCTGGCGCGTTAAAACAGATCCGATATATCCGGCCGCGCCGGTGACTAAAACAGTTTTATTTTTCTTATTCAATGTTTTATCCTTTCAGTTTCTTCCATCTGCTTCTGAAATTTCCGCAGACAGTGTCTGCATTTTTTT
>CAZRBA010000068.1:0-32575 GCA_964598255.1 uncultured Caldithrix sp.
TGCGGCCATCGTTTTAACGATGGCCATTTTGCGCAGCAACCCGCTTTGGGCATTGCGTTTGAAAACCACTAAATTTTTACTTTTCTGGTTGGCAACCACAAGAAAATCTCCGCTGCGGTTCAAAGCAAAATTACGCGGCCAAGAGCCGTAGGTCGATTGATTGGCAATGTGTTTTAAAAGTCCGTCTCTGCGGTTAACAACAAAAATAGCAATGCTTTCTTCTCCACGATTTGACAAATACAAAAAACGTCCGTCCGGACTTAGATGAATATCCGCCGGATAATTAGCGCCTGTAAACGTATCCGGAACACTACGCAACGATTGCAAATGACGCATTGCTCCGCTTTTGGGATCAAACGAAAAAACCGATACCGTGCTGTTAAGCTCGTTTGCCACGTAAACAAATCGGCCGTCTTCGGAAAAAACAACGTGGCGTGGACCCGCCCCAGGAGCCGTATTAATGCCCGCTTTCGGTAAAAATTGTAGCACTCCGGTGGTGGAATCGAAGCGCAAAACCGATAATCGATCCGTACCGAGATCGGCAATCAAAGCAAACGTATTTTGGGGATTAAGATTTATTGAATGCACGTGGGAAGCCTCCTGTCGGCCTTTTACCGCTCCAGAGCCCTTAAAATGTACCACCGATATGGGGTTGCCAAGTGCGCCGTTGGGCAAAATGGCAACGGAAATAGCCGTACCGCCCAGATAATTATTTGCCAACACAAACTGTTCGTTTTTGGACAATTGCAGATAGCAGGGAGCACCTCCGTAGGAAGGAATTTGGTTTATCGGGTTTAATTTTCCGCTTCTGGAATCCAATGAAAACGCGGAAATTGTTCCTTGGGCTGTTCCGCGAAAATCGCTTAATTCGTTAACCGCGTATAAATGTCGTCCGTCGGATGAGATCTGCAAATAAGAAGGATTTTTTATATCGGCTGCCGTAGCAATATATTGCAA
The DNA here is from genome assembly GCA_964598255.1 of uncultured Caldithrix sp. Taxonomy (GTDB): domain Bacteria; phylum Calditrichota; class Calditrichia; order Calditrichales; family Calditrichaceae; genus Caldithrix. The sequence goes on from CAZRBA010000068.1 coordinate 958, forward strand.
TTTGCCGTGTTGTGTATCAAGACAGTAAATTTCGATACCTTGCGAATCGGTTTCGGTGTAAGAACCAACATAAACAAACATTTTGAAATTCCCTTGTTGTCTTGTTCCGCAAGCGGTCATAAAAAAAGCTGCGGTAAATAAAATTAACAGTCTCATCTTTTTTCCTGTTTAAACTTGATAAAATATTCAATAAAAACCGTTTTAACGGTTAAACTTACCACATCGATTTGATCGGAAAATTATATTTCAATCGGGATGGAAATGGTAAACGTGCTCCCTTTTCCAGGGTCGCTTTCTACGGTAACGGTTCCGCCGTGGGCCAGCACAATATGTTTGACAATGGAAAGTCCAAGCCCTGTGCCGCCCATTTCTCGGCTGCGTGCCTTATCCACCCGATAAAATCTCTGGAAAATGCGCTGATGGTATTTGGGATTAATGCCCACGCCGGTGTCGCTCACGGAAATTTGAACATGAGTTTCGTTTGCGTTCAACGTTACCGTAACCTTGCCTTCCTGATCGCTATATTTGATTGCATTATCCAGCAGATTGATTACCGCTTGCCGCAGCAACGCCGCATTAATGGCCGCTTGTATTTCATGCCTCCCCTTAAGTTCAACGGTAATGGCTTTTTTTTCGGCCTCTTTGTTAAATGCCTGTACGGCTTCTTCAAGAATGGGAAAAACAGGCTGTGGCTTGCGCTCCATTTGGTCACCGTTATGTTCCAAACGCGAAAGTTGCAGCAAATCATTAATAATGGCATTCATTCTGGCACTATGTCGGGCAATAATGTTCAAAAAGCGTTTTTGGGTCGCCTTGTCCAAATCTTCATCGCGAAGCGTTTCCACATATCCGCTAATGGTCGTAATGGGCGTTTTTAGCTCATGCGATACATTAGCCACAAAATCCTGACGCATACGATCCAAGCGAATAAGTTTGGTAACATCATTCACTACAATCAGTGTGCCCAAATTTTCACCTTCAGCACTTAACAAAGGAACCGATGTAAAACGATAATAGCGTTTGGCAAACTCCTGAATAGTCAGTTCCTTTTCCAAATATTCTTTTTGGTTTAAAGCATGGTGAATAAATTCAAGAATGAGGTCGTTTTTTAAAACCTCCGTGATCTTTTTCTTTTCCGGATGTTCATCCGATATGGCAAAAAATTTACGCGCTGTGGGATTGAGTAAAATGATCCGTTCCTGGTGATCGACGGCAATAATGCCTTCCTGCATACTGCGGAACATGGCCTCGCGTTCACTGCGTTGCAGCGAAATGGTTTTGATGCGTCGATCAATTTCTTTGGCCATGGTGTTTAAAGTTCGCACAAGTGTTCGGATTTCAAGCGAACCTTTTTCCGGTAAAGGTGTGGTAAACTCTCCCTGGGCAATATGCTGAGCACCGCGATTAATTTCTTCCAAAGGTTGGCTGATGCGTTTTGAAGTAAAATAGCTAATAAAGGCCGTTAATAGAATCACAAAAAATCCGCCGAATAAAAAATGCCTTTGCAAACTTTGCAACGATTGCCTGTATGAAGCATAGGGTAGGGCCACGCGTACAAATGCTGTAATACGATTTTTTTCTTTAAATGGAATGGCCAAATAAACCAGCTCTTTATTGAGCGTTTTGCTATGGCGCATGGAATAGCCGCGACCGTATTTTCTGGCCTCGATAATTTCCGGACGCGTGGCATGGTTGTCCATTAAATCGGCGTCTCTGTGCGAATCGCTTAATACCTTGCCGTCGTTACGTATAATCGTTATTCGAACCTGCGCACTTTGACTAAGTGCAGAAATAAGCGAATCCAGATGCGTTTTATCGTACCAATCGGTATGACGCAATACGGCCGCAACCAAATTGGCGCGCGCGGTTAAATCCGATCGAATCTCTTTTCGATAAAAATTTTTTTGCACATGCTGTTCGTACATGGCCAAAAGTAGAATGGACACGGCTACTAACAACAAGTAGGTAATAAAAATTTGTGTGAAAAGTTTTTTGAATCTTATTTTTAGATGCATTTTTTGGGAATTAACTCCGCTTTTGTGGCGTACGTTTATTCGCTTTCGCGCATACGATATCCAACGCCGCGTACGGTTTCGATGAATTTACCAGCAGGACCCAACTTTTTTCGTAAGCCCACAATTTGCACATCTACCGAACGCTCGGTTACCGGATAATTATCGCCGTGTACATTGTCCACAATTTCGTGACGCGTAAATACCCAACCGGGATGCCGCATTAAAAAGTGCAAAACTTCAAATTCCGTAAACGTCAGTTCGATTTCCTTGTTTTTGTAGTAAGCTTTTCGGCGCCCGGGATCCAGCCGAATTTGCTCGTATTCCAGAATATCCGATGCGCTTTTTGCTTGCTTGTTGCGTCTGAGAACGCTTTTTACCCGAGCAATAAGTACTTTGGGACTAAACGGTTTAGTTACGTAATCGTCCGCTCCGGTCTCCAGCCCCTTAACAATATCTTCCTCTTCGCCTCGCGCCGTTAGCATAATAATTGGCAATTCTTTTGTGGCGGCATCCGATTTTAATGTCCGGCAAACATCAAGACCGTTAATGCCAGGCAACATCAAATCCAGAATAACAGCGTCCGGTTGTTCTTGTCGTGCCAAGCGTAAGGCCTGCTCGCCATCCTGCGCGGTAACCGTGCGGAATCCTTGTTTGAGCAAATTGAATTCAACCAATTCCAGAATATCGATTTCATCATCAACGATGAGAATTTTAAACGTTTCTTGCATTTTTTGATCCATTTTTTATGAATTTATAATTAGCCACAATTCGATGAAAAAGCAAGTATTTGTGGCCGGGTTTTTTTCCTTGCATTTGTAAAATAGACAAAAAAAAGATCAAGTTGTGTTAATTTTTTGTTAGCAATGTCGATGGACCGTGGATTGCCGGATGAAAAAATACTTTTCGGTAGAACAAAAATATTGACAGCAATAAAAACTTTGGTTATATTTGCAATCCGATTTGAATAAGGGGCTGTAGCTCAGTTGGGAGAGCACTTGAATGGCATTCAAGGGGTCAGGGGTTCAAGTCCCCTCAGCTCCACACCTAAGCCGTCAGATGACGGCTTTTTTGTTTTGCGAATCTTTTAACCGATGAAATCCTTCTAATTTTTTTACGCGTCGATGAACCTGTAAACCCTCAAATTAAAAATTTGACACGGAATATTCTCCTTTTTAAATTGCGTTCTATTAAATGCGACCTAAAGAGTCGTATTTGTTTTGCAGTAAAATTAGACCAAAAAAGTCGTATTTATGATGCGTTTTAGCAAAAAAGTGGAATATGCTCTGATTGCCATGGTCGAAATGGCCGGACAATCGGTTTTTGACGAACTGGTTACTGCGCGCTCTCTTTCGCGTGAGTATCGGATTCCGCAGGAAATATTAAGCAAAGTATTGCAAAAATTAACGCGAATCGGCCTGTTGCAGTCGGTGCAAGGTATTAAAGGAGGCTACACGCTGGCTCGTCCCATTGAAGAGATTAATTTGCTCGAAGTGGTCGAATCCATTGACGGCCCTTTGCGTCTTGTGGCCTGTAATACAGGGCGGCCCTGTGATTGCGAGCAGTTTTTATTCTGCAACATTCAGGCGCCCATGCAATACATTCAGGACGAGTTTGCACAATTACTTAATTCGATTACATTAAAAGATTTGATGACGCGTTTAAAAGGCGATTTCGGTTGGGTGTATGAACGTAAAACCACCGGTAAATTAAATACAGATAATATTGCGAATTCTAATGTGTAATTTCATTAAACCAAACGGGGAAAACCATGAGTGACGAAAAAAAACAAATCGAAGAGCTCACTTCACAGGAATATAAATACGGATTTGTTACCGATATTGAAGCCGATGAACTGCCTCTGGGATTAAATGAGGATATTGTTCGGGCCATTTCGCGCAAAAAGAACGAGCCCGAGTTTTTAACGGAATGGCGTTTAAAAGCGTACAGGCACTGGTTGAAAATGGAAGAACCGCATTGGGCCAAGGTCAAATATATGCCAATCGATTATCAGGCCATTCGCTATTATTCCGCACCCAAAAACACACCAAAGTACAATAGTCTGGACGAAGTGGATCCCAAGCTTTTGGAAACGTACGAAAAATTGGGTATTCCTTTGGAAGAACAAAAAGTGTTGGCCGGCGTGGCTGTGGACGCGGTTTTTGACAGCGTTTCGGTGGCCACTACTTTCAAAGAAAAACTTTCCGAATTGGGAATTATCTTTTGTTCCATGTCGGAAGCTATTCAGGAACATCCCGATTTAATCCGCAAATACTTGGGCTCGGTTGTGCCGCCTACCGATAATTTTTTCGCGGCTTTGAATTCAGCCGTATTTAGCGACGGTTCGTTTGTTTACATTCCCAAAGGCGTACGTTGTCCCATGGAGCTTTCTACCTATTTCCGTATTAATGCCGCACAAACCGGTCAGTTCGAACGTACGTTAATCGTTGCCGATGAAGGCGCGTACGTAAGCTACCTTGAAGGATGCACCGCACCCATGCGTGATGAAAATCAATTGCATGCGGCCGTTGTGGAGTTGGTTGCTTTAAAAGATGCCGAAATCAAATATTCAACCGTGCAAAATTGGTATCCCGGCGATGAAGAAGGAAAGGGCGGTATTTACAATTTTGTTACCAAGCGCGGAATTTGCCACGATAATGCCAAAATTTCCTGGACACAAGTAGAAACCGGCTCAGCTATTACTTGGAAATACCCCAGCGTAATTTTAAAAGGCGATAATTCAGTCGGGGAATTTTATTCCGTAGCTCTGACTAATAACTACCAACAAGCCGATACGGGTACCAAAATGATCCATTTGGGTAAAAATACGCGCAGTACCATTGTGTCCAAAGGTATTTCGGCTGGCAAAAGCGATAATTCGTACCGGGGATTGGTTAAAGTGGGTAAAAATGCCACTAATGCCCGAAATTATTCTCAGTGCGATTCGTTGCTCATCGGTGATAAGTGCGGGGCACACACATTCCCTTATATTGATGTGCAAAATACAACGGCTCAAGTGGAACACGAAGCAACAACCTCCAAAATCGGCGAAGACCAGATTTTTTACTTGAACCAGCGCGGTATTTCAACCGAAGATGCGGTTTCCATGATTGTAAATGGATATTGCCGTGAAGTTTTCCGTGAACTTCCCATGGAATTTGCCGTAGAAGCACAAAATTTGTTGAGCCTTAGTTTGGAAGGCAGTGTTGGGTAGTCTACTTTCGTTAGTTCTTAAAACGGATAAATGCCGAGAATATCGTTTTAAAAGACCAAAGAATTTTGCAAAATAGAGAAAGGAAAATAGAAATGAGTTTGTTGGAAATTCGTAATTTACATGCCACTGTTGAAGGCAAAGAAATTTTAAAGGGAATTAATTTAACAATTAAAGAAGGTGAAATTCATGCCATTATGGGGCCAAACGGTTCCGGAAAAAGTACGCTGGCCAATGTTTTGGCCGGACGCGATTTGTACCGGGTTACCGAAGGTGAAGTGATTTACAAAGGAAAGAATCTTTTGGAAATGAGCCCTGAAGAAAGAGCGCGCGAAGGCATTTTCTTGGCTTTCCAATATCCGGTGGAAATTCCCGGTGTGAGCAACACCTATTTTTTAAAAACAGCCTTAAACGAAAAACGTAAACATCATGGATTGCCCGAACTGGATGCGGCCGATTTCTTAAAATTGGTACGTGAAAAAATGAAAATCGTGGATATCGATCAGAGTTTGCTTAATCGTCCTGTAAATGAAGGCTTTTCTGGCGGTGAAAAAAAACGCAACGAAATTTTTCAGATGGCCATTTTGGAGCCCACGCTGGCCATTTTGGACGAAACCGATTCCGGGCTGGATATTGACGCGCTAAAAGCCGTAGCCGACGGAGTGAACCGCTTAAGGCGCAAGGATAACGCATTTATTGTGGTTACCCATTATCAGCGACTGTTGGATTACATTATTCCCGACTATGTACACGTATTGTATCAGGGCAAAATTGTTAAATCAGACGGCCGTGAATTGGCGTTTGAGTTGGAAGAAAAAGGGTACGACTGGCTGAAATGATCGCATACCGATCATGATAAATCGATGTATTGGCGTAATGTGTTTTGGTAAAAAAATTGTAGCAAAAACAATTATGCCAAATAGCGAATGAAATCTTTCCAGTTTAGGAGAACAGGATTTATGTTAAATCGGAAAACTATTATCGAAAAATACAAAAATAATTTCGAACAATTCGAAAAAGCTGTAAACGAGCAAAAAGAACATTCCTTGCGCAACTTACGCAACGATGCCATGCGAATTTTCGAAGAACTGGGTGTACCAACAAAAAAAGATGAAGAATGGCGCTTTACCGATTTGCAACCGTTATTCGACAAACCATTTCGTTTGATTTTGCCCCAGGGAGTGTCCTTCCCGGACAAAAGAGAACTTTGCTCTTTTCTGTATCAAAATTTCAATGGCCCTCAATTTGTCTTTGTGGATGGGGTTTTTTCGGCGGAACTTTCAACTGCGATTGACCGCGAAACCTTTGGCATTGTATTAACCTCCCTTAGTGGCCATATCCGCGAGGATGTACGGGCTTTGCATGAACTGGGAGAAGAGAAAACCATCCGGGCTAATGCATTTGCCGCGTTGAATACGGCTTTTGCCACGGATGGCATGGTAATTCGGGTGCCAGATAATGTCGTAATCGAAGCGCCCGTAAATATCTTATACATTTCGTCGCGCAATGCTCGAGGCACAGCCCATTCCGTGCGGAATATGATTAAAATCGGCAAGCATGCTCAGGCCCGTATCATCGAAACCTATCTCTCACTCGCGGAAACCGATCATTTTACCAACACTATGACCACAATCGACATTGCCGCCGGAGGTCGCTTAATTCACAATAAAATTCAAAATGAAAGTGTTCAAGCGTTTCATATCGGTAATTTATTTGTGCGGCAAAACCAAAACAGTCGTTTTGTTTCCAATAATATTGCTTTTGGCGGAAAATTGGTTCGCAATAATATAACCGTTACATTGCAGGGACAAGGTGCGGATACGCATTTGTACGGATTATACCTAGGAAACCGTCAACAGCATATCGATAACAACACTCTCATCGATCATGCGGTTTCCGAATGCACCAGTAACGAATTGTATCAGGGAATTTTAAGCGATAAGGCCACTGCGGTTTTCAGCGGAAAAATTTTGGTTCGTCCCGACGCACAAAAAACCGATGCCGTGCAAAACAATCGCTGTCTGTTGCTCTCAGATGATGCGCGCATAAATACCAAACCGCAACTTGAAATTTATGCCGACGACGTAAAGTGTACGCACGGCGCTACGGTCGGGCAGTTGGATGAAGAGGCTATTTTTTATTTGCGTTCACGCGGTATTTCGCAACAACGGGCTAAAAATCTGATGATTTACGCGTTTGCCGAGCACATTATTGAACAGATGAAGGTGGCATCCGTACGCGAATTTGTGGATGCCATTCTTTTGAAACGTTTTAAAGAAAACATGAATTTTGTAAAGTAAATGTTTAAAACAAAAAGCGATTAGTAAAATTTGCAAGGGAAACAAATCATGGATAATGAATTTCGGGAATTATATCAGGAAATCATTTTAGATCATAACCGGTCGCCACGTAATTGGGGTAAGCTAAAACATCCCACGCATCGTCTGGAAGGCGAAAACCCTTTGTGTGGCGATCATTACACGTTTTACCTGCAAATGGCCAAGGGCATTGTCAAGGATGTGCGTTTTGAAGGTCAGGGTTGTGCCATCTCCAAATCTTCGGCTTCGGTAATGACCGAATACATTAAAGGTAAAAAAATCGAAGAAATCGATCATTATTTCGAATTGTTCCAAAAATTGGTTCGCGGCGAAGTGGATCCCAATGATTATCTGGATGAATTGGGTAAATTAGCGGTTTTTGCCGGTGTTTCCGAGTATCCCATGCGCGTAAAATGTGCGGTTTTGCCCTGGCATACGCTGCACAGCGCCATGCACGAAAAACACGGTTCCAAAGTTTCCGATCAAAATGAACAATAATGCGCACTTGGAGGAAAGCGGATATGAGCGAACAAGTTCAGGCACCTGTTAACAGAGAACACGTGATTCAAATGATAAAAACTATTTACGATCCCGAAATTCCCGTTGACATCTGGGAATTGGGATTGATTTACGATATCAGCATTGATGATGATAACAATATTTCAATAAAAATGACCTTAACCGCGCCAAGTTGTCCGGCCGCCCAAAGTTTACCGATTCAAGTTAAGGAACGATTAATGCAAATTCCAGGTGCCGGAGATGTAGATGTGGAAGTAGTTTGGGACCCGCCTTGGAATCCGGCCATGATGTCCGAAGCGGCCAAATTGCAATTGGGCTATTTTTAATTTGCGGTCAAATGCAAAAAAAATTGTAACGTATTTTAATGCCAACTTAAACATTTTTATGTTTTATTACAGGGGAAGGAAAGTACAGTGGCTGGTTTAAGGGAAAAACACGCATTGAATCCTGCCGATTATCGCCGGGATTTTCCTGTTTTGCATCAGCAAGTTCATGGCAAAAATTTAATCTATTTTGATAACGGCGCCACAACGCAAAAACCTAAACAGGTGATTTCGGCTGTAGTGCGTTATTACGAGCAGGATAATGCAAATGTACATCGGGCCATCCACACGCTTGGCGAACGGGCCACTGTGCTGTACGAAAAGGCGCGCAAAAAGATTGCCAATTTTATTAACGCACCCTCCGAGCGAGAGATTATTTTTACCCGCGGTACAACCGAAGCCATTAATTTGGTCGCCGCCACCTGGGGCGAATCCTTTATTCGCAAAGGGGATGAAATCATTCTCAGTGAAATGGAACACCACAGCAATTTAATTCCCTGGCAGTTACTGGCGCAAAAAAAAGGCGCCCATTTAAAGTTCATTCCTTTCGACCAAAACGGAATGCTTGACATGTCCGTTTTCGAAAAATTGCTTACAGAACGTACGCGCTTGGTGGCTGTTACGTATATGAGCAATGTTTTTGGCACCATCAATCCCGTGCGAAAAATTATTGAGCTGGCCCACAAACGCAACATTCCCGTTCTGCTGGACGGTGCACAGAGTGTGCCCCATTTGCCTGTTGACGTGCGGCAACTCGATTGCGATTTTTTGGCCTTTTCCGGGCATAAAATGCTTGCACCTACGGGCATTGGTGTGCTGTATGCCAAGGAGTCGATATTGAACGATATGCCTCCGTATCAGGGTGGTGGCGAAATGATCCGATCGGTGTGGCTCGATCGGGCGACCTTTAATGAAATTCCTTACAAATTCGAAGCGGGAACCCCCAATATTGCCGGGGCCGCTGGCTTTGCCGCCGCTATTGATTATTTACAGAACATCGGTATGGAAGCAGTTACGTTGTACGAACAGGAACTGACGACATACGCATTGGCAAAAATGCAAGAGATTGGCGAAATTACGATTTATGGGAATGCTCCGGAACGCGGAGCGGTTATTTCGTTCAATTTGGCCGATGTGCATCCGCACGATCTTTCCCATTTTTTGGATCAGCAGGGTATTGCCGTGCGGGCCGGCCACCATTGTGCGCAACCTATTATGCGTAAATTGAATATTGCCGCCACCACACGCGCTAGTTTTTATTTGTACAACACAAAGGAAGAAATCGATTTTTTTGTGAAACAGCTTAAGGCAGCCGTAAAATTCTTTTCCTAAAAAACATGCTGGCAAGGCCCTTGGTAACTTGGGCCTTTGTTCCCGTTTGCTTTCAAATTAATTGAGAAATTTACAACCACATTGCTAACCTGCCTGGCCCGACAGACGATATTAAATATGTCAAAAAAATAAAGAAGCGCGCCATGGGACGAAGCACGTATTTTACAAATGGAAATTTTCACGGTTGGAAAATTTTCATTTTTTTGAGACGCATCTCAATGTTTTCATAATTTCTTTCCCTTAAATTACGTATATTATGTATTCGCCTTATGGAAGCGCACGTTCGTTTGAAATTTATTCGCTAAACGCAAGGGGGCCCTTCGTTGTTCGAAAATACCTTTGTTACGATGCCGGTTGTCGAAAAAAAACACCTGCATGCCATACGGGAGGCCTATACCAATCCCGTTATTGGCATTACGGGTAACCTAGGCAAAACCACCACCCTTACCATGATCGAAGCCATCTTGACTTCGCGCGGTAAAGTTTTACGCCATCAAAATGGTAGTGGTGATGTGCGCAATAATTTACGTACCCTCAAAAAACTTTCCATGGAATACGATTACGCGCTTTTCGAATTGGACTATTTGCGCGGCAAACATTTTGTCGATCTGTTTCATTTGATTCGTCCGAATATCGGCATTGTGACCAATTTGGGAGATGCGCACCTAAATTATTTGGATCGAATGCTAAAAGTGGCTTTGGAAAAAACATCCCTATTAAAATATCTGGAGCAGGATGGCATTGCCATTTTAAATAAAGACGACGAGTTGAGTTCCAATATTGCGCAAAGCCTTAATACTCAGCAGATCATTTTTTTCGGCCTGAATCCCCATGCCGATTTTTATGCCAGCGAAATCGAGCAATCCGGCCCCTTGGGGATGCAATTTCGCCTGAATAATCGTTACCTATTACAATTGCCCATTTACAGCATTCAGGATTTGTACAATTTTTTGGCTGCCGTGGCTTGTGTTTTTCATCTTGGTTTTGCGCTTGATGAAATTGTGGAAATTTTACAAACCCGCTTTACCATGCCGCCAGGTAGGGGACGTGTTACGCGTATCGGTACGCACTACGTAATTGACGAAAGTTATTTGGGCACACCGCGCTCGTTAAGCAAAGCTGCCCGGGTTTTAACCACCTTTGCTCCCTATTCCGAACAATTGGTGCTTATTGTAGGCGATATGTCCGATACGGGTATTAACGTAGAACAACAGCATTTGAATATGGGGTATTTTCTATCGGCATTGCCCATCAACTTGTTAATTACCGTTGGCGAATATGCTAAGTTTATCGGGCAGGGATTTAACATGATTAAGTCACCCGATAAAATTCTTTTTTCGGTTAATACGGTTAACGAAGTGGTTGATGTGCTGGATAAAAATTTAAAAGAAAATGGTACCATTGCCGTTAAAGGTTTGGGAAATGTTGCCATGCATCGCATACTGTCTTATCTTAATAAGAAGTACATGGCAAGTTAAACCAAACCGACGGATGATGGAGCTATGAAAAAAAGAACAATTTTAATCCTGATAATTTTATCATTAAATTTTTCCTTAATTTCTGCCTTCGCCCAAAATCCGACCCGCTCTTCGATTTTTGATCGTTACGATCGGATGCTCGAAACATTACAAAAAAAGAATGCCGCTATTCTTTCGCCGCAAAACTATGCCCGCGCGCTGGAATATTACAAAAAAGCCAGCAAAGATTTTGATAAGGATAATCCGGATATTCCCAAGATCCGCCGCAGGTTAAAACAATGCGAACTATCCGCCCTGAAAGCGCTGAAAAATATCGAACATGCGCAGGATACCTTAGGATATGTATTGCGCCTTCGAAACAAAGCATTAGATGCCGGTGCCCCGCAGTTTGCTGCTAAACTTTGGCAAAAAGGTGAAGAAAAGCTAAAGGATGCCGCCGAAGAGCTGGAAGACGACGATTTGAATGATGCTCGGGATAAGGGTAAGGAAGCCGCCGGATACTATCAACAGGCTCGTACGGTGGCCATGAAAAACAGCCTGTTATCCGAAGCACGGAAGTCGTTGCAAGCGGCCAAAGAAGAACATGCCGCCAAGCTTTGTCAAAATACATTTACGGCAGCCGAAAATGCCATTAAAGAAACCGAAGTATTAATTGCCGAAAATCCGGACAATTTGGCTGCCATTCGCCAAAAGGCTTCCGAGGCCACCTATTTGGCGCGTCATACATTGTTCCTGACAAAACAAATCCAAGCCTTAAAAAAGAACAATCAAAACGCAGAAATGATGCTTTTGAAATTCGAAGAGCTTATTTCCAATATTGCCGAACCGTTTAATTACCAACCGCAATTCGATCGGGGATTCGGTAAGCCGGTTGAAACCATTTTGGCTTACATTGCCAATTTAAAGAGCGAACAAAAACGTTTGCTCGAAGAAAACGACAGTCTGAAAACCGCTCTTTTGAAACTTAAGGAAAAAGAATCTGGCATTTCCGAAGCTTTGCAAAAGAAAATGGAGTTGGAAGAAAAAATCAAAAAGATAAAAGCGCTTTTTACCAAAGATGAGGCGCAGGTACGCGTGCAGGATAATAATCTTTTGATTCGTCTTAGCGGATTAAAGTTTGCGCCTGGAAGGGCCATTATCCAACCGGAGTATTTTTCGTTGTTAACCAAAGTTCAGCGCGCCATTCGCGCGTTTCCCAATAGTTACGTGGTAGTACAGGGTCATACCGATGCCACGGGAAATGCCTACAAAAATAAGTTGCTTTCCGAAGAAAGGGCGCAAGCCGTTAAGGAATATCTTAATGCCAATCTGAATAGTAATCCAAATCAAATTCAAGCCATCGGTATGGGAGATCAAAAACCCATTGCCAGTAACAAAACCGCGGAAGGCCGCGCCAAAAATCGCCGCATTGATATTTTAATTGCTTTGCCCAAATAACGATTGCTTGCGGCAAAGGAATGAAAACAGCATAAACTGTCCCAGTTCGGGCGATTGCCGGCCCGAATGCCTCGGAAGTTTCGTTTTGCTTTTTTGCCGGAAACAGACATGGCGTTCGGGTCTGTCGTTTAAGATCGAGTGTGGCTTTCGGGCGGCAAGCATTCGGAGCGGGTTTTGAAGTTCCTCTTGTCGATACATTCATTTTTATTCATCAACGAACTTTTTTATATTTGGAAAACAAATTTAACAGGAACAAGAATGAATACTAACCATAGAAAAATTCGTATATTACCTGAAAATTTAGCCAACAAAATCGCCGCCGGAGAGGTAGTCGAACGTCCGGCTTCGGTGGTAAAGGAACTGGTGGAAAACGCCATTGACGCCGAAGCGGATCATATTAACATTATTATCGAAGAAGGAGGTAAAAAGTTAATTCGGGTAATCGACAACGGTATCGGCATGAGCGAGCAGGATTTACCTTTGGCTTTCGAACGCCATGCGACCAGTAAAATTAGCTCTCAAAACGATTTGGAGCATATCGAAACATTGGGCTTTCGTGGGGAAGCATTACCCAGTATTGCCTCGGTTTCTCAAATTGAAATTCGTTCGCGCCGAGCCGAAGATGCCATGGCCAGCGTTTATTTGCTGGATGGCGGGCGTAATGCGCGCTTTAAAAAAGCAGCGGCCAACACAGGCACGTCGGTTTCTGTTCGTAATCTTTTTTTTAATACACCGGCCAGGCGGCAGTTTTTACGCTCGGACAATGCCGAAATTCAACAAATTCTTACCGTTCTCAAACGATTCTTTTTAGCCTATCCCAACATCGGGTTCGATTTGATGATAGACGGGCGCGATGTGTACCATTTAAAAGCTGCGGATTTGGGACAACGGGTACGCGAAGTTTTGGGCGCTAATATTTTCCGTGGTCTGTTAAAAGTGAATGCCAGCTTGGGCGGCGTGGAATTGCGCGGATTTGTAAGCCGTCCCGATGTGGTACGGAAGTCGCGCGGATTTCAGTTTTTGTTTCTTAACGGGCGTCCCATTATCTCCAAATCTCTAAATCATGCCGTGTTTCAAGCTTACGGTAATTTAATCCATTCCGGTGAATATCCGATTTATGTGTTGTATCTGGAAATGGATCCCGGACTGGTTGATGTGAATGTTCATCCCACCAAAATGGAAGTGCGTTTTTCCAACGACCGCAGTTTGTACTATTTTGTGATTAATGCCGTACGCAAGACGTTAAGCGACGAAGGTGTTATTCCCGAGTTTGTCACCACCCCTGAGGGCAGTGCCTTGCAGCAAGCGGTTAACAAAGAAGAAAAGCCGCGTCAAATCATCGAAGAATTGCGCCATAAAAATCGTTTTATGGGGCGTTACGGCGGTGCTCAGTTAAGTCTGGCCTATTTTGCCGACGATGCCCGGCCGGACAAAGAAACGCCAAAAAAGGCCAGCTCGTCCACCGAGGTTTCGCCGTCCGAATCCGAACGCATTACACCTATGCCGCAAAATGCGGGGCGGGCTACCCAACCCGAAGTACAGTTTTGGCAGTTGCACAATCGCTACATTGTTTCCGAAATTAAAAGCGGCATGGTCATTATCGACCAGCACGTGGCCCATGAGCGCATTTTGTTCGAACGCATTTTAAAAATTCTGAACAAAGAAGGACTTGGGTACGGACAAAAGCTGCTTTTTCCGCAAAAGTTGACTCTTAATTACGAAGATTTTATGACCTTTAAAGAAATCAGAGACGTATTGAATAAAATCGGTTTTAGTATTAAGGTTTTCAGCGGAACCACTATTGTTATCGAAGCCATGCCTTCGGATGTAAAGGTCGGGAGAGAATCGCAAATTTTATTGGATATTATCGATTACTACAAAAACGAACCGCTAACCGATTTCAATCACATCGAAAAAGTAGCGGCTGCTTACGCCTGTAAAAATGCCGTTAAATCGGGCGAAAAGCTATCGCAAACGGAAATGCAGAATTTGGTGGATCAGTTGTTTGCCTGCGAAACGCCGTTCTTTTGCCCGCACGGGCGTCCGGTTATCGTAACCATCGATTTGGAAGAATTGGATCGTAAATTCAAACGAATTTCCTAATATGCAACGCAGAGTTCATTTTATCGTTGGCCCCACTGCCATCGGAAAAACATTTCTATCCGAACGCATCGCCGAAAAAATTCGGGTCGAAATCATTTCGGCCGATTCACGGCAAATTTATCGATACATGGATATCGGAACGGCCAAACCCGAAAAAAATTTCAGGCAAAAGGTGGTTCATCACTTTATTGATATTTGTGATCCGGATGACTATTACAGCGCCGGTATATTTGGTCGCGAAGCACGTCAAACGATTGAAAAAATATTTACCGACGGCGATGCCTTACCTTTAGTGGTCGGCGGTTCGGGATTTTACATCAAAGCCTTGGTAGATGGCATTTTTGAACTGCAAACCCGTGACGAATTGGTGCGGCAGAAACTGGAAAAACGTCTTGAGCGAGAAGGCGTGGGGCAACTGTACGCTTTTTTACAACAAGTAGATCCGGTTTATGCGGCCAAAATTAGTGCCAATGACCGCCAACGCATTTTGCGCGCTTTGGAAGTGTATTTGACTACGGGAAAACCCTTCTCGTCTTTTCACGCAAAAAAACCGCAGGCAGCCGATTTTAAACCGGTCTTTTGGGGACTCGACACGGAGCGCAAAATCCTTTATCGACGTATCGAAAATCGGGTAGAACGGATGTTGAAGCAGGGATTAATCGAAGAGGTACAATTGTTGTTAAATAAGGGCTTTCGACCTGAACTGAACGCTTTGAATACGGTGGGATATAAGGAAGTTATTCAATATTTTAATCGGCTTTTGACTTATGAACAAATGGTGGAGCTCATAAAACGCAATTCGCGACGTTATGCCAAACGACAGCTCACCTGGTTTCGCGCGGACAATCGCATTAACTGGTACGATGCGGAAAAAACGGCCAACCTTGAAAAACTGGCCGAAAAAATTGTTGCCCTAATGACAAGCGAAGCTTGGTAACGAATACAATGCAAAAAATGCGGAGAAAAATTATGAATCGAACATTGGCAATTATCAAACCCGACGGCGTACAGGCGGGCCTGATCGGAGAAATTATCAAACGCATCGAAAACGAAGGCCTGCGCATTGTGGCCATACGCATGGAAAAACTGGACGCGCGCAAGGCCGAGGGATTTTATTATGTTCATCGTTCCAAACCGTTTTTTAACGATTTGATAACTTACATGACATCTGGCCCTGTAGTGCTGATGGTGTTGCAAGGTTATGATGTGATTAAACGATGGCGCCATTTAATGGGGGCTACCGATCCGAAAAATGCGGCACCCGGCACTATTCGGGCCGACATGGGAACCGGCATCGAACGCAACGTGGTGCACGGCTCCGATTCCGCCGATTCCGCCGTGTATGAAATTAATTATTTTTTCAAAGGAACGGATATCGCGGAATAGGGGATGACAAAAAAATGAATCGACAAAAACATACAATATTAGGAACCGCCGGACATATTGATCACGGTAAAACGGCTTTGATTCGAGCATTAACCGATATTGACACCGATGTTTTAAAAGAAGAAAAAGAACGTGGTATTACCATTGAGCTTGGATTTGCCTATTGGAAAGACAATATTACCATCATCGATGTGCCAGGCCACGAAAAATTTGTCAAAACCATGGTGGCCGGAGTGAGTACCATCGATCTTTTTTTGCTGGTAATTGCCGCGGACGACGGCATTATGCCGCAAACCATCGAGCATTTGGACATATTGCGTTTTTTCGGGGTAAAAAACGGTATTGTTGCGCTGAATAAAATCGATTTGGTTGATGATGAATGGCGAGAACTGGTACAAGATGAAGTGCGTTCTTTTTTGGACGAACGGGGCTATAAAAACGTACCGATCGTGCCGGTTTCGGCTGTGAGCGGGGCTGGCGTAGACACATTACGGAACCTGCTTTTGCAAGCGATCGCCTCAGTGAAGCATGCCGAAAACAATCGGCCGTTTCGGTTGAATGTGGATCGCAGTTTCAGCATCAAAGGAGCGGGTACGGTCATTACCGGTACCGTACTTTCGGACATGGTTTCGCTTGACGATGTTTTGTGGGTGTTACCGCACCAAAAAACGGTTCGTGTTCGCGGCATTCAGGTACATCAAAAAGACGTGACCGCGGCCTTTTTGGGACAGCGTGCGGCAATCAATTTAAGCGGAGTCAAAAAAGATGATGTTTTGCGCGGCAGCGTATTGGTGCGCCCCGAAACTTTGCATCCTACCTCCGAATTTTTGGCTGTGTTGCACACGGCCAGTCAAGTACCGGTTAAAATCAAAAAACATCAAGAAGTACGAGTGCATCTCGGCACCTCCGAGTTAATAGGCCGTATTACTTGGTTCGAAGACGAATCGGCTCTGAAACCCAAAAGCGATTATCATGTGCGCATCCGTTTGGAAAAACCAGGTGTGTGCGCACCTGGCGATGCCGTTTTGATTCGTACCGTATCGCCCTTCCATACGGTTGCGGGCGGGCGCGTTTTGCAATTGGATTCTCCGCCTTTCGGCAAGATTAAAAACAAATGGAAAACCTATTTTGCAGTTTTCCGCGACGGAGATCTTGCGGACAAAATTTTACATTATTTACAATGGCACGGGTTCAAAGCCCATGAGGTGCATGCCTTAAGCAGACATTTTTTCGAAAAAGATCGGGTGATTGAAAAGGCGTTAAAACAGTTAATCAAAGAAAAAAAAGTCCGGTCTTTTGATTTTCGCGGAAAAACATATTTTCTTTTACCATCCGCACTTGATGTGGCGGAAGAAATGTTTTTGCAGGCCTTGCGCAAACAAAGCGATAATGCGCACGCGCAAAAGGGGTTTAATCGCAACGAATTGGGCAATACCTTTGCAAAACTTCACGGAGAGGCCATATTTTTTGAACGTCTGTTGCAGCGGATGGTTAACCGCAAACAATTGGTACCGTTGGGTGAAAATTATTTTTTGCCCGAACATGCACAGGCCAACAAGCGGGAAGAAACAATGGCGCTGGTTTTAAGGGCATTGGAAAAAACGGGGTTTGAAGCGCCTACATTAAACGAATTAGCACAAACAATAGGTATGGATCCCGATACGCTGAAAATAAGCTTAAACGAACTGGTAAAAAAAGGAGCTGTTCATTCGCTGCAAGGACCACGCTATTTGCACGATCGCCATTTAAAGGCATTACTCGATTTTTTGCGTGCTTATTTTAAGCACAATTCGGAATTGGATATTGCCAAGGTTAAGGAATTCACGGCAACAACTCGTAAATATGTAATTCCTTTGTTGGAATATTCGGATCAGAAGCAATTTACCAAGCGCAACGGGGAAGTGCGGGTGAAGGGTTCCATGTTGTAAAAGACGTAACTGCGGTTCGGCTGTGCGGGCAAATGGTTCGAAATAACCGCACTTTTTTCGAAGCCTTGCATTCTTTTAACAATACCCGCCTGATAAATTAATCATTGCTTATTTGCGGAAATATTTTAAATTTAGGCAATTCAATAACGGAAAAAGGAGGTACCATGGAATTGAAAGTTGTGAAAATAGAAAAGCCGGAAGAAATGAACTTTATTTTAGGGCATTCCCATTTTATCAAAACCGTGGAAGATGTGCACGAAGCTTTGGTAAATACCGTACCTGGGATCAAGTTCGGCTTGGCTTTTTGCGAAGCTTCGCAACAAGCTTTGGTACGCTATTCCGGAACGGATGACGAACTGATCGAATTGGCTAAAAAGAATGCCTTAAACCTTTCCGCCGGTCATAGCTTCATCGTTTTTTTGGGCAACGCCTTTCCGCTAAATGTTTTGAATACGCTTAAAATGGTACCCGAAGTTACCCGTATTTTTTGTGCTACGGCCAACCCTACGGAGGTGATTATTGCCGAGACGGAACAGGGTCGGGCCATTTTGGGTGTGGTCGACGGCATCAAAAGTAAAGGTATCGAAGGCGAAGATGACATCAAAGTTCGCAAGAACTTTTTGCGCGGGATCGGTTACAAATTTTAACGGAGCATGCATGGCTAATTTGCAGGAACTTTACGACTATTATCTGGAAACGAATCCGTCGACCGGGAAAATTCGCAATGCTACCAATTTTTTAATCCATGCCTGTCAGGCTATGGAAGTTTCTTGTCCGGAAGCCATTACGGACGAAATGATCGAAGAATTGCCATTGGCTATTGACCGCTATTTTCGGGACAATTATCAAAAGGCCGTGCACGATAAAGGGGTACTGGCCGAAATGATCGGTCGCTACGGTCCGAAAAACGGTTGGGAAAATGTTTATCGGGTTTTACTAAGGGATAAAGATGAAAATTTGCGTCAGTTTACCTTGCAGGCCATTGAATTTTCGGCGCGGAAAAATCCGGAAATAGCCATGCCTTACATCGAAACTTTCCGCCAAGGAAAAAACAAGTTAATGCGTCGGGTGGCCGCTCTGCTTAGCTTACGCATAATTTGTAACGGACAAAAAGAGTTTATTCGGCAATATATTGACAAATGGGCAAAAGAAGATGTGGCATTTACCGCCTTAATTACGGATTTGCTGGAACATCAGGCCCACAATTCTATGGCGAACTTGCATTACAAATTGTCGTGTCAGGAAGCGTTCAAATGGTTACGTACCTACCTGCAACGTCAACAACAATAGTTTGTAGGTCGGAATGATGCGATTCATAAAAAATATTTTTCTTTTAATCTTAGCGGCATTGATATCGGTTCAATGCTATGCCAGCCGTACGCAAACATCGCGGAAGAGCGAGCCCAAATCGGCCTTTCGCTTTTATGAAAACGCACTTATTGCCAAATTTGACGGCCGATGGGATAGGGCTTTACGGCAAATTAATCGGGCCATTGAACTTAATAACCGTATTTCGCTTTTTTACGTTTTAAAAGCACAAATCTTCGATTCGTTGCATCAGGTGGATTCCGCTATTTTTGCCTATCAGCAGGCATTAAAGGTGCGCCCCCATGCCCCGGATGTGCTGCAAAAGGTCGGTGAATTGTACATTACCGATGGCGATTCTCAAACGGGCATTGCCTATTTGAAAAAGGCGTTTGCCTTTGACGAAACACAAACCGGTATTTTGCTGCGCATTGCCCGATTGTACATCGATTTGGATAGTCTCGATTTGGCCAACGATGTGTTGATCGATTATAAAATACGCACAGACATGGCTCAAAGCCCGCCAGAACCTGCTTATTATTTGCTAAAAGGCGATATGGCCTTTATGCAGGGAAATTGGCGCCAAGCCGCCGAATTTTATGATGCTTGTCCTTGCAAACGATGCTTTTCCGAAAAACAGGTAAAGCGTGCCTTTGACGTATTTTTAAAAGAAAAAAACGTTAAACGTTATTTTAAACTACTTACCGGTCTAAACGAACAAAAGCTTGGAGAAGCTACCCTGTTTTACTATCGGGGAATTTATTACCGGACGATCGGAAATTTAAACGAGGCACAACATCAATTTGAGCTGGCCCTGAAGCACGGTAATAAAAATCCCGAATTATTTTGGGATTTGGCGCGAATTTATTTCCGAAAAAATGAAACAAAAAAAATAAAGGCATTATATAAGCAGTTACAAAACATTGTCCCGCATTCCGTTTATCTGCAAAAGATGAAGGCTTTGTTTTAAACGGATGCATTAACGAAACATAACCGCAGGAACATGCGCCGTGCGGTTAGTTGTGAAATTAAACGTATTTGGCGCAAACTGCGTCGGGCTGATAAAAATTAGGTACTGTTTAACCACAAATTTAAGTTTACCAAGGAAACGGAAACGATGAAATTTAAATCTCCTTATATTGTATTTTCGGCGCCTTCCGGAGGGGGAAAAACCACCATTGTAAAAATGCTAAAGCAAAAATATCCGCAAACGGTTATTTCGGTTTCGGCCACAACCCGGGCAAAACGCCCCGGTGAAGTGGATGGCTCGGATTACTTCTTTTTAACCCGTGAAGAATTCGAACGGAAAATAAAAGAAGGAAAATTTTTGGAGTATGAGCAAGTGCACGGAAACTATTACGGCACCTTAAAAGAAGTGGTGGACCAACATGTGCGGAATAATAAAGTTGTTTTGTTTGATATTGACGTAAACGGGGCACTTTCCGTTAAACGCCATTATCCGCAGGCTATTCTTATTTTTATTAAACCCCCGAGCGAGGCGGTTCTGGTAGAACGTTTAAAAAAACGACACACCGAAAGCGAGGAGAGCATAAAAAAACGTTTGCAACGTTTACCCTATGAATATGAACAAGCAAAAAAATTCGATTATATCATTATTAACGACGATTTGCAGCAAACCCTGAAAAAAGTAGAAGCGTGTATTTTGCAAGAGGATTAATTAGGTGCATATCACGATTATTGATCGTAGTAACGGGAAATTGATTTTGTTTTTACCTGCTTTGAATGCCTTGCAACAACTGGGCTTGCCCGTTTATGTACAATCGGCGCAAAAAGACACGGCAGAACAATTGGAGCGGTTAGCCGAACAAATTGGAGTTAGGGAAAATTTACCGGAAAATCGAGTCGATATCGTTTTGGCGGACACTCCTGAGGCTATTTTCTCTCGGGATTCATCGTCTTTAATCGTTTATCCTCTCATCTCAGAAACGGATGCAACATCATTTGAACAAATGCGAGAAAAGCAGACCCGTATCGTCCCGTTGAGCGGTGAAAGGTTATTGGGCCATGCTTTGGGCGATGTCCGCTCCTTAACCGATTTTGTACGTAAGGATATGTCCGAACCGATTTTAAAAGGAAAGCGGATTTTGATTAGCGCCGGGCCAACGGCAGAAGATTTGGATCCGGTACGCTATTTAACCAACCGCTCGTCGGGTAAAATGGGAGTAGCACTTGCCCGGGCTGCCTTTATTTTGGGAGCCGAAATTCACCTTGTATTTGGGCCAGGGCAGGCGGAAATACCGGCTCATATTTCGGTAGATCGCGTTCGTTCCGCACGGCAAATGGCGCAGGCCGTATTCAACCGTTTTGATTGGTGTGATGTTTACATAGGTGCTGCCGCTGTAGCCGACTTTACTCCGGCCGGTGTGGCCACAGAAAAAATTAAAAAAAGCAAGGGTACCTATCGTTTGCCTTTAAAGCGCACCATTGATATTTTAGAAACGTTGGGGCAACAACGTACCCGACAAATTTTGGTCGGTTTTTCGGTTGAAACACAAAACCCCGTGGAAAATTCCTTGAAAAAATTACAGCGAAAAAGATTGGATTTAATGATAGTCAATAATCCGAAAGAAAAGGGCGCGGCCTTTGCCGTGGATACCAACAAAGTGATGCTGATAGAGAAAGACGGAAAAGTGCACGATTGGCCGTTGATGTCTAAATGGG
Source organism: uncultured Caldithrix sp. (assembly GCA_964598255.1). Taxonomy (GTDB): domain Bacteria; phylum Calditrichota; class Calditrichia; order Calditrichales; family Calditrichaceae; genus Caldithrix. The sequence continues at coordinate 22,992 of CAZRBA010000068.1, forward strand.
ACTTGAGTTTTAAAATTATGCAATTCATTGCGGGAATGACAAACCATGAGTGAAAATCGTATTTGGGATGAAATAGAACATTTCTTAAACTGGTATCGGTTGGTTTTTGGCCCGTCTGTGCTTTTGCAGCAGGAATGGAAAAATGTACCCGACACTTCGGAAGAAAAAGCCTCAAAGCCCGGCCAATACCCAATCCATACGGCTCCAGCCAAAGCTACCGCCATTACTTACAGGCAAACCAGTCCGGAATTACAGGAATTCTATTTGCAAATCAAAGATTGCCGGTCTTGCGATTTACACAAAACGCGGAAAAATTTGGTTTTTGGATATGGTAATGCCCATGCGCAAGTTATGTTTGTGGGTGAAGCACCAGGACGGGAAGAAGACATACAAGGGCTGCCTTTTGTGGGTGCTGCCGGTAAGTTGTTGGATAAGATGTTAAAGTCGATCGGATTAAACCGAGATGAAGTTTATATTGCCAATGTTCTCAAATGCAGGCCGCCAGGAAATCGAAATCCCTTGCCGCAGGAAGTGGAAAAGTGTGAACCGTATTTAAAAAAACAGTTAAAAATGATTAACCCCAAGCTAATTGTGGCTTTGGGGTTGTATGCGGGACAAACATTGCTCAAAAAACAGGAAACTCTGAGCCGCATGCGCAATACGGTGCATCGTTATGAGGATATTGACATTATTGTTACCTATCATCCGGCGGCTTTATTACGCAACCCCATGTGGAAGGCTCAGGCATGGGAAGATTTTAAAACCATTCGCAAGATGATAGAGCGGTTCGGCACGGACAATGTGTAAATTTTCCGTTTGTTTTTACCGGAGGCAAACGGAGAGTAATAGCAAAAAAATTCCGTTGAAATTCCGCCAAAAAAGCTTGATCGAATCTTATTTTTTACTTATCCTTATTCCTGTTAATCGATGCAATTCAAGACAAAAATGTAAAAACATTGATCTGTTTCTCGGTTTAAAAAGATCATTTGGCAAACAAACCGCATACGCGAAGAGCGGGAAAGATTCACAAATTCGAAAAGCATTTTGCCCTGCGGAAAAATGGTTTTTTGTGCATTAAAATATTTGTTACGATTTAAAAAGGGAAAAACGGAAATTTAAAGATCGGAGAACAGAAGAAAGATGCCCGAAATAAATAATCCGAAACCGGAAGCCATTCGAGCCATGCCACAGGCCGTTGATGTGGAAATGGCCGTTCTGGGAGCCATGTTTTTAGACCGCGATGCCGTTAATTTGGCCACAGAAAATTTGCAAGATAGTTATTTTTACAAGCCCAGCCATCGTAAAATTTTTGCGGCCATGGTCGAATTATTTAACAGAGGAGCCGAAATCGATCCCATTAGTGTGGCCGATGTGTTAAAAAAACGCAACCAATTCGAGGAAATTGGCGGCCATGTTTATTTAACCGAAATTGTCAACAGCACTCCAACTTCTGCGGACATCCAGTACCATTTGGAGATTATCAAAGAAAAAGCGTTAACTCGCATGTTAATCCGTACCTGCGAAAATATCATATCCAAAGCTTACAGCGAAGAAAATGAAGTGGACGAATTGCTGGATGAGGCCGAGAGCAAAATTTTTGATATTTCGGAAAAGCGCCTTAAAAAAGGATTTACTTCCATTTACCCCATTGTTAACCGCACCTTTAAACGCATTGACGATTTGCACAACTCGAATATTTCGGGTATTACCGGAGTTCCTACCGGATACAAAAAGTTAGACGAACTGACCGCGGGTTTGCAAAGAGCCGATTTGGTAATATTGGCCGGACGTCCAAGTATGGGTAAAACGGCATTTGCACTGAATTTGGCACGAAATGCTGCCGTTGATCACGGAATGCCGGTCGGTTTTTTTAGCCTGGAAATGTCGGCCGATGCATTGGCCATGCGCTTGTTGTGTACCGAGGCCAAAGTAAACATGATGAATGTACGAACGGGAAAGCTATCCGAAGAAGAGATGAAACGTTTAACGGCCCATGCACCAAAGTTGATGAATTCCCCCATTTTTATTGATGATACCCCGGGCATGAATGTTCTTGAACTTAGGGCAAAGGCCAGGCGTTTAAAAGCGGAAAAGAATATCGAATTTTTAATTATCGACTATTTGCAATTAATGGAAGGGCATAAAGGCGAAAACCGCCAGCAAGAAATAACCCATATTTCTCGTTCGTTAAAAGCCATAGCCAAGGAATTGGATGTGCCGGTATTAGCTTTGTCGCAGCTTTCGCGCGCGGTTGAGAGCAGGGACAAAACCAAGCGACCGCAATTGTCCGATTTACGCGAATCGGGGGCAATCGAACAGGATGCGGATGTGGTCTTTTTTGTTTATCGTCCGGAATATTACGGAATAATGGAATTTGAAGACACGGGCGAATCGACCCATAATATGTGCGAAATTATTATCGGAAAACAGCGTAACGGTCCCACGGGTAGTGTACGCTTAACCTTCTTAAAGGAATTCGGGAAATTCGGCGATCCCGATTTATTTCATGCTGCCGGAGCGCTTCCGGTTAGTGAATTTTAATGATTTGGGAAAAGGCAAAGTATGGATGATGCCGCATTAATTGCCAAACTCCATAAAATGTACGATCATCAATTTGATGACTTGCTGAAAAAAATTCAGCAATACGATCCGAATCCGGATACAGAAAAACTGCGTCTTGCCTTTGATACCGCCCTGGAAGCCCACGCACGCCAACGGCGTTATTCCGGCGAGCCTTATTTTGAGCACTGTCAGCAAGTGGCGCGTATTCTGGCCGACCTGCACATGGACGATGTTTCTATTATTGCGGCCTTATTGCACGATACGGTGGAAGATACCGACATTACCCTGGATGATATTAAGGAAAAATTCGGTGATACCGTGGCCAAACTGGTGGACGGTGTGACTAAAATCGGCGGTTTGAAATTCAAAAGTCGTGAAGCGCGCCAAGCCGAAACATTCCGCAAAATGTTGCTTTCTATGGTCAAAGACATTCGGGTGATTATAATTAAATTTGCCGACCGCCTGCACAATATGCGCACTTTGGAACACGTTCCAGAAAAAAAACGAAAACATATTGCTCTGGAAACACGCGACGTATATGCGCCGCTGGCCCACCGCCTGGGAATTGCGCGCATAAAAACCGAATTGGAAGATTTGTCCTTAAAATATCTCGAACCGCAAGCCTATCGAGATTTGGCCAAAAAAATAAAATCCACCAAACGCGAACGTGAAGCCTATATTGAAAAAGTAAGCAAACCGATCGAGCGTGAACTTATCCGGCATGGTATCAAAGCATCTATTGCCGGTCGGCCGAAATCGTTTTTTAGCATTTATCACAAAATGAAAAAGCGCAACAAACCTTTCGAGGAAATTTACGATTTACTTGCTATCCGTATTATTGTGGATAAAGTGGAAGAATGTTATTACGCTTTGGGAATTGTTCATAGTTTGTACATGCCGGTTTACGATCGTTTTAAAGATTATATTGCCATGCCCAAAATTAACGGCTACCAATCGCTGCATACAACGGTTATCGGGCCGGACGGCAAAATGGTGGAAATTCAGATTCGTACCTACGAAATGCATCATTTGGCCGAAGACGGAATTGCCGCCCATTGGCGTTACAAGCATGGCATCGAAGAACATACGAAATTTGACGAGCATTTGAATTGGATTAAAGATTTGCTGGAACGTCAGATTTCCAATAACGATCCTGGTGATTTTTTGGAAGATTTGAAAATTGATCTTTTTCAAGACGAAGTTTTCGTATTCTCACCGCGTGGCGATTTGTTTAAATTGCCGCGCGGTTCTACGGCCATCGATTTTGCCTATGCCGTGCACACCAATGTGGGAAATCATTGCATTGCCGCCAAAATTAACGGTAAAATCGTTCCATTAAAAACGCCTTTAAAAAGCGGGCAGCAGGTAGAAATTATTACCTCGCAAAATCAAAAACCGAATCAGGATTGGTTGGCTTTTGTTAAAACAAGTAAGGCCAAACATTGTATTCGAAAGGTGTTGCGTGAAGAACAGCAAGCCCAAACTCTTGAAATGGGGCAGGAGATTTTAACGCGGTTCTTAAAAAAGTACAAATTAAGCGAAGATTCTCCCCAAATGAAAGAAGTTTTGCCTAAAATCGGTTTTCAAAATATCGAAAGTTTGAAAATTGCCATCGGGCGCGGCGAATTTGTGATAGAGAATCTCGAACGAAAACTCTTTCCCGAAATTCAGTCTGCGGCCAAAGCCAAAGAAAATTTCTTTGTAAAATTTCTAAAACGGGCGCGCAGCGATTCCGGAATTAAAGTTCATGGAATGGATAACATGCTTATTACTTTTGCGCGTTGTTGTCAACCGGTACCGGGCGATCGGATTATTGGTTATTTGACGCGTGGCCGCGGCATTACCATTCATCGTACCGATTGTAAAAATATGATAGAGCTTTACAAAGAAAAAGAACGCATAATCGAAGTGGAGTGGGATACCAAAAAGGAACAGCGTTTTCAGGTGCAATTGAGTATTTTGGGCGAAGACCGTAAAAATTTGCTGAAAGATATTACGCTATGTATTGCCAAAAAGGATATCAATATCATTAATGTCATATTCCATGTTGATGATATGTATGCCAAAGGCGTTATTGATATTGAAGTTCAGGATTTACATCAATTAACCAAAATTATTCACAGCATTGGTAATGTGAACGGCGTACTTTCGGTAGAACGTGTGGAAGATATCGGGTCGGCACAACAGGCCGCGCACTCGTAATGCATTTATTGCTTATTTTTAAAACCAACCTTCTCGGTTTGGAATTTTAGCCGATTTTTCCTGCCACTAGGCGACAAATAAAAATTACGTTTAAAGGAATTTTGCTATTGCACATAAATTTACTTGAATTTAGGCTGTCGAATTATTAGGTTTAGGCCTATAAAAAAATAAGGCTTTTTTAAAGGGAAACAATGCGTTTCCCTTTATTTTTCTGTTTTTGCGGTAAAATAAAGAATTCAATTGGAAAGGAGCCATCGTGGATTACGTTTACCTAACCAAAGAAGGTCTCGAAAAATTAAAAAATGAATTACACGAGTTAAAATACAAAGTTCGTCCCAAAATATCCCAAAAGGTGGCTACGGCGCGTGAGCATGGCGATTTAAAAGAAAATGCGGAATACCATGCGGCGCGCGAGGAACTATCCATGGTAGAAACGCGCGTTCAGGAACTGGAAGATAAAATCGCCCGCGCCCGGGTGATAAGTGAAGACGAAATTAATGTGGATACCGTTTCTATTTTAAATAAAGTAACAATTCAAGATTTGAACAAAGGGCGTAAACTTACCTACACTCTTGTCTCTGCGGAAGAAGCGGATTTCAAGCAAAATAAAATTTCTATTGCCTCTCCGGTGGGCAAAGCGTTATTGGGCAAAAAGGTCGGTGATGAAGTGGAAGTGCAGGTACCTGCTGGAACCCTACGTTACAAAATTCTTTCCATAGAAATTTGATGTTCATAGGATTATGAAACCTCCGGCCGGTTTTTACGTCTCTTACTCAAAGAGATTTAAGGAGGTTTGACCATGCAGAATGCACAAAACATTAACCAAGGCCCGCCAAAAAGGCTTTACCGTTCCAAAGTAAATCGTATGATTTCGGGTGTTTGCGGAGGCCTCGGTGAATATTTGAATATGGATCCCGTGGTCGTGCGCATTGTTTTTATTTTATTGGCCCTATTTGGCGGCGGTGGGATTATTCTTTATTTGATCGGGATTATTGTCATTCCGGAGAACCCGAATCAAAATATCGTAAAAAATCAAAAAATTAAATCCAAATCGAATCATTCCGCTTTTTGGGGATGGGTTTTAATCATCATCGGCGCTTTATTGCTCATCCCTCAATTTACATTTGTTCCGCCTATGAATCTTTGGGATTTGCCCTGGGGCGTAATTTGGGCCGTCCTGTTTATTCTTATCGGACTATTTTTTCTGCTTAAAACCACACCTGAGGAAAATGCACAACAGATTCCGAATAACGAACCTGCCGCTCAAAAGCAAAACCAATCGCAACAAAGCAACGATGAATTCACCGAGCAGGGGAAAGCGCAACCTGATGCAAAACATCTGTACCGCTCGCGAACCGACCGGATGATTTCCGGTGTGTGTGGCGGGTTGGCCGAATATTTTGATATGGATCCCACGGTGGTCCGTTTGATTTTTGTTTTTCTGACAATATTTTCCAAGGGATTGGGCGTTTTGGCTTATATTATTCTGATTTTCGCCATGCCCGATGAAAAACCGCAAATCTTTTCCGACGGAGAACAATCATGAATAAACAGCAAAAAATGGGTGTTATCTTAATTGTAATCGGCGCTTTGCTGCTACTTAATCAGTTTCAGTGGGTAAGACTGAGTGGAAAAAATATGATCGCTTTATTTTCCGTTTTGCTGGGTATGCTGATGATTAAGAAGGCGTTTTCACGGCCGGAACGTAAAGGCCTTTTAGGCGGTAGTTTTTTTGTGATATGGGGCGTTCTTTTGTTTGCCTTTTCCTACAATGCGTATCCGTTGGGACGAACACTTTTTCTTGGTAACTTGTTCTTAAGCATTGGTTTTGCCAATCTTATTTACTTCATTTTTTCCGGGAACAGCAAAAGTATTAATTTATTTGTCTTTGCATTGTTTGCAGGCTTAGGTGGAAGCATGGTTGCCGCTTTTTACGGCAAATTGAATGTGTGGAAATTGGAAGAAATTTTGGCAACCTACTGGCCTGTGGTTTTAATTTTATTCGGTGCCTTTATTTTGGTTGACAGTTACCGTAACAAACGCGGAGTACCTAAGGACGATTTTGAAATTTCCGACAATCCGGAAAACGACCCGAGCGGACATTAAAGCCATTCGCTGTTCCCAAAGGAAAATAGGCACTGCTATTGATTTTACCGCAACTTTTAAATGAAGCCGCAAAAGCATATTGTGGAATTTCTAAAACGGAAATTTTTGTTCTTATCTTTTTTCGATCAAAAACCGTAACAATTTGCATCGTATTGAATTTTTTTTATTTTTGCTCAACGTTTATTCAAGAAAAACGGAGACGAACGGCATGCCGAAAATAAAAGGCGAAATTTATTTACCGGGTGATAAATCCATTTCGCACCGTGCAGCGCTTTTTGCCGCTTTGCGTCAAGGAACTTCGGAATTTAAGAATTTTAATTTTAATCGGGATTGTTCGGCGACATTGGCCTGTTTAAATCGGTTAGGTATTGAGCATCATTTCGACGGACAGATATTGCGTGTTAATGGCAAAGCGCTGCAGCAGTGGCAAAAACCTGCTACAGCATTAAATGCCCAAAATTCCGGGACAACAGCGCGCCTTATCAGCGGCTTGTTAATCCATTTGCCTTATGAAACTATGCTTGTTGGGGACGATTCGCTATCTCGACGTCCGATGAAACGCATTCTTGAGCCGTTACGGCGTATGGGTGCCAAAATTAATGATACGCTCGACCATCTTCCGCTTTATTTTTTCCCGGCGGAGAAAATAAACGGCATTACGTATCTTTTGCCAGTGGCCAGCGCTCAGGTAAAATCGGCCGTGCTCTTGGCCGGACTATTTGCTAACGGACAAACCGCGGTTGTCGAAAACGTGCCTACGCGCGATCATACCGAGCGCCTCTTGAGGCTGCCGGTGGAATACGACGGAACTGGTGCCAAAATCATTAAAAGTTCGCCTCAAATTGAAATTCCGGATATTTCCATGACGATTCCAGGCGATTTTTCTTCGGCTGCCTTTTTTATGGTTGCCGCTTTAATGCTACCCGGTTCCGATTTGCTAATTCGCGATGTGTCGTTAAATCCTACTCGAACGGGATTGCTTAAAATCTTTGAAATGATGGATGTGCATGTGCAAATAACCCTTACTCAAAAAGAACCAGAGCCCATGGGCGATATTCATGTGCGCCACCAATCGTTTAAAAACATTACCGTTCCACCGGAATTGATTCCTAATATTATCGATGAAATACCGATCTTAAGTATTTTGGCCATCCGAGGCAAAGGTAAATTAGAAGTGCGGAATGCCGCGGAATTACGGGTTAAAGAATCTGACCGGATTAATGCAATCGTACAAAATCTAAAAGCCATTGGTGTGGAAATCGAAGAATTTGATGACGGTTTTGCGCTTGAAGGCGGGCAGAAAATAGCCGGAGGAAACATTAAAACGTTTGGCGATCATCGTGTTGCCATGTCCTTTGCCATTGCCGATTTAATAGCCAAAGAACCGGTCGAACCGGATGATCCTTCTTGCGTTGCGGTTTCGTTTCCGCAATTTTTTACGTTATTAAACCAAATTGTGCGGGAGTAAACGGTCGTGTCAAATAATTCTGTGCCGAAAATCAAACGTTTTGCCATTATCGGATTCCCGTTGCAGCATTCGGTTTCGCCGCGGTTGCATAACAGGGCTTTTAAAGATTACGGAATGAAGGCAACCTATGAAAAAATGCCCATTCCTCCGGAAGAATTCGAAGCGCGCATCCTACAATTAAAAAGGGAAGATTGGGGCGGTTTTAATGTAACCATTCCGTTTAAAGAACGCATCATTCCTTTACTGGACGGTGTTGAAAAAACGGCTCGGGCCATCGGTGCCGTTAATACGATTAAATGCGATCGCGGGCGTTGGCTGGGGTTTAATACCGATTGGCTGGGATTTTTACGTCCGATCGAATGGAAACTGGACGATTTTAAACATTGCCTTATTTTGGGAGCCGGAGGGGCCGCGCGAGCGGTTGCCTTTGCCTTAATTCGGCTAAAAAACGTAAAATCGCTTATTATTGCCAATCGTACCATGCACAGAGCGGAACTTCTTGTAAACGATTTACAACGTTTCGGCAGCACTGCAAGTATTTCGGCTGCCCATCTGAATTCGTTGATGCCCTTTTCCCAGCAAAAATTCGATTTGATAGTCAACAGCACTTCTGTGGGGATGAACGATCCCCTGGCTACTCCCGTAATTGATCCCAAACCATTGGCACATTCCAAAACATTGATTTATGATTTAATCTACAAACCGCCTGAAACCGGTTTGCTGAAACGGGCAAAAAAACTGGGGCTCCGTACGCTGAACGGATATGCCATGCTTGTGCATCAAGCCAATGCTGCTTTTGAAATTTGGACCGGTAAGCCTTATTTGCCCGTAACATTAAAATCGCTATTGCGGTAATGGCGGGCAACCTTCTTTTTTGTGTTTTTATCCCCCATTGATTGTTTCGTAAAATTATTTGCTCTCGGCGCTTGCGGTTCTATCTTCCGCAATGGGCTGTTTTTTCGACTGTTTTTGTAAATTTTTTCTTTAGTATTTGTCCGATATTTCGTAATTTAATCGATCAAAGCAAAATACGGTACCATAAATAAATTGAGGGGATTATGGCTAAAGCATTAGTAGAGTGCGTTCCGAATTTTTCCGAAGGCAAAGACATGAAGGTGATTCAACAAATCACCGATGAAATTCAATCCGTAGAAGGCATTAAACTGTTAGATGTGGACCCGGGCAAGGAAATGAACCGTACGGTGGTAACCTTTATCGGCCCGCCCGAAGCCGTTAAAGAAGCGGC
>CAZRBA010000069.1:0-8527 GCA_964598255.1 uncultured Caldithrix sp.
ATTCCAATACAAATTGGCGTTGTTCACACTCTTCCAGCCCACCACATCGCCGGTGGCTGCCGATTTGGTAATCTTGAACGAATATTCACTGGGCAATGCATCGTTCCACGGATTGTGTGCTGCCGTATCGCTGGCCCAAATGGCGTAAGTTCCGTTGTCGTCATTCACCCGATTCCAGAAAGCCGGTTCTCTGGTTTCCAAATCGCCATTGACGAGCAAATTGGTTCCTGCCAAAATCATTGAAGGCAGAAGCAATAAAACAAACATGGTTACGTAAATAAAGCGCTTCATAAGCACCCTCCTTTTTAATTACGGTTTGCTACCATTATATGAACCCTAAATTTTAGGGAAGTTTTTACAAAGAATTTGACAGAATCCGGAAAAGACGATTGAGACGGCTTTTCATTAAAAAAGTTAACCGGTTATGATTATCGCGCAAAAGGAGCTGTGGACTGACGCACCACGAGTTCGACCGGTACGATAATTTTTTTATTCGTTCGCATCTTGTTTTCCAATGTGCTTCGAATAAGCTGCATGGCTTCGATTCCCATATCATATTTGGGGACGGAAATCGTCGTTAAGGGAGGATCCTGGAACACATCGCTTTCAATATCGTCGAAGCCGACAACGCTTACCTGTTCCGGAATTTTGTAGCCGTTTTTCTTGAGACATTCCATAGCGCCGATAGCCATGGCATCGTTACAAGCAAAAAGCGCACTGAATTTTACGCCCCGACTAAGCAATGTGCAAACGGCATTAAATCCGCTTTCTTTACCCGTTGTTTTTTCATCGATAATTTCCAATTGAGGATTGAGCGGAATATTATACTGCTGCAAAGTACTGCGATAGCCCAAATGGCGTTCACGAATGCTTGGATGCTTGATATCGCCGGCTAAAAAAGCAATATCGCGGTGTCCCAAGCGAATGAGATGCTCGGTTGCCAGAGAGGCGCCCCGCAGATTATCCATAAGAACTGCGGAATGCTCGCCTTCTTGGGGATAAAAATCCACAAAAACAACGGGCAGGTTGTAAGGAATGAGACGTTTTAGAAATTGCTCGGGTACCTTACCGGCAATAATCAACCCATCAACGCTTTTCTGGGCAATAAAGCGGGGCAGGACGTCATTTTCTTTAAAATCGGCAGGAATGGTGGCCAGCAGGATAAAAAAACTCGAATCGCGGGCTTCGAATTCCGTGCCGAGAAAGATACGAGTGTAAAATGGTTCGGTACGTAAAAAATGGTTTTCCGTGAGAACGAATCCGATGTTTCCCGTTCGCTGCAAGACCAAACCGCGGGCCAACTGAGAAGGTTGGTAGTCCAGTTCTTCTACGGCTTTAAGAACACGTTTACGCGTTTCGGGTGAAATACGTGAGTTTCCGTGTAGCACCAAAGAAACAGTAGCCGTAGAAACCCCTACTTTTTTGGCGACTTCTTTAATGGTAACCTTCATGCCACCCCCAAGTTAAACGTTTTAACGCCTCAGAAATATAGTTTATTGAATTTCATAAGTCAAATATTTTTGACAGCTCCTGACAGAACCGACATATCAGATTGGTTTTACAGATAGTTAAGGCATTGCAGCATTTAGATACTCATTTATTATCTGGAGAATTATTCCGTTTTTGATTAAACTTTGATTGGTTTTTGGTTAAACGTTTTACCACATTCATTGGAATGAATCAAACCGAATGATGAACCATTTGCAATTTTAACGGTTAAAATCAGGTGTTTGAATTTGGTTTTTATTTATCGTAATATTGCATTTGCAATACAAATCAAAGGGAAAAATATGGAAGCGAATCTGGGACTATTTACCGACAAATACGAATTGACCATGGCTCAGGCTTATTTTAAGGGGGGGCGCGTTCATTCCGAGGCCGTTTTCGATTATTTTTTTCGGAATCTGCCTTTTCAGAACGGTTTTCTTGTTTTTGCCGGTTTGCAAGATTTTCTCTCGCTTTTACAAGATTTTTCATTTGGTGAGGAATCCATTGATTTTTTGCACAGAGACCATTTTGATCCCGATTTTCTCGACTATTTAAAATCCTTCCGATTCAACGGTACCATCCGCGCCATGCGCGAAGGCGAAATTGTTTTTCCATACGAACCGCTGATTCGCGTGGAAGGTACTTTAATCGAAACACAAATTATCGAAACCTTATTGCTTAACATTTTGAATTTCGAGTCGCTTATTGCAACCAAGGCGGCACGCGTTCGTCTGGCCGCCGGCGACCGGGCCATCAGCGATTTCGGATTACGCCGGGCTCATGGCTTGGGTGGCATTCACGCCAGCAGAGCAGCCGTTATCGGCGGTTGCAATTCCACATCCAACGTTCTGGCCGCATTTCGTTACGGTTTGACTCCCGTGGGAACCATTGCCCACTCTTTCATCCAAAGTTTTGCGGATGAATTAAGCGCCTTTCGTGAATATGCCCGTTTTAATCCCGATACCTGTTTTTTACTGGTCGATACTTACGATACACTGAACAGCGGCATCCCAAATGCCATAACCGTGGCCAAAGAACTTGAACGGGACGGGCATCGTTTGGTGGGCATTCGTATCGATAGCGGTGACTTGGCCTATCTTTCCAAACGCGCACGTCAAATGCTTGACGAAGCGGGGCTTGATTACGTCAAAATTTCGGTTTCCAACCAATTAGATGAACGGGTGATTAAGAGTCTGATCGAACAAGGTGCTCCTATTGATTTATTCGGCGTGGGTACCCGCCTTATTACCGGTCAACCCGATTCTGCTCTGGATGGCGTTTACAAGCTGGCACTTGCCGAGGGGGAACCGCGCATGAAAATATCCGACAGTTTGAGCAAAACAACTTTGCCCGGCAAAAAAAATGTTTTTCGCTATTCCAACGGTGAAGGCGGTTTTTTGGCCGATGCTATTGTTCTTGAAGACGAAACGAAAATCGAATACATTTACCATCCATTCGAAAAAGAAAAACATTTTCGGGTGGCCAATTTTCACAAAGAGGCCCTTTTGCATCCGGTTGTTGTTAACGGTGAGATCGTTTTGCCTTTTAAATCCGTCTCCGAAATTGCCAGTTTCGTACGGGAACGTTTGGCCTTACTGCCTCCGGAACACAAGCGTTTCGAATATCCGCATATTTACAAAGTGGGGATCAGTAAAAAATTACGAAATCTTCGTGATATCATCGTCAAACAACATTTGGGAGAGGATGAGGAAGTATGAAAGCGTTATTGCTTGTTGACATTCAGAATGACTTTATTCCGGGTGGGGCTTTACCTGTACCGGAAGGTGATGCAATTATTCCCACTGTTAATGCTTTAATGCCTTATTTCGATTTGGTAGTGGCCACACAGGACTGGCACCCGCAAAACCACGGAAGCTTTGCTTCCAACCATATAGGGAAAAATGTTTACGAGGTCATTGACTTAAATGGATTGCAACAAATTTTATGGCCGGATCATTGCGTTCAGGGAAGTTCCGGCGCGGACTTTGCTCCTGGCTTGAATATGAATCCGGTAGAAGCTATTTTTCGCAAAGGGACCGACCCATCCATTGACAGTTACAGCGGATTTTTTGATAACGGCAGAAAAAAAAGCACCGCTCTGGCAGAATATTTGCGCGGGCGGCATATCCGCGAAGTTTACGTTGTGGGATTAGCCGCTGAATTTTGTGTACATTTTACCATTCTTGACGCTGCGGAACAGGGTTTTAAAACGTACTTAATTGAAGACGGTACGCGTGCTTTGAATGAAGCCGATTTTAGAAAGGCTAAGGAAAACATGCGGGCCAAGGGCGTAAAAATCATTAAGAGCAAGGCCATTATCGATAAAGTTTAAATTTTTTCCTAACCTTTTTTTAGGTAAGGGGGCTTGGTCATGAAACAAGTAAAAACGAATAATGCCACTGTAGAGCTGGTTCAGGGCAATATCGTGAATCAGCCGGACATTGCGGCGATTGTTAACGCGGCAAATGCTTTTTTGGCGCCAGGCGGCGGTGTGTCCGGCGCCATTCATAGGGCCGCGGGTCCCGGCCTTTACGAAGAGTGCAAACCGCTAGCTCCGATTCGCGCGGGTGAGTGCGTTATCACGGGCGGACATGGATTACCGAACCGCTTTGTAATTCACTGTCTCGGTCCTGTATATGGCCAGGACAAACCGGAAGCAAAATTATTGGCCGATTGTTACCGTAATGCATTACAGTTAGCGGATAAGAACGGAGTTGATTCGATTGCTTTTCCGGCTATTTCCGCCGGTATTTTCGGTTATCCTTTGGAAGATGCAGCCCGTGTGGCATTAAAAACGGTTTTGGAGATGGCTGGCAAATTACACTATGTGAAGCGAATTCGGTTTGTTTTGTTTGACAAGAATGCCTATTTGGTTTTCGAACGTGTTTTGCGCGAGATAACAAACGAACAGGAATAATGAAATTTGTACGAATGGGTTCGGATGGTCCCAATAACAACTGAACTTTTGTGCTTGAGACTTTGCATTCAAAAATTATTAGGAGAATATCATGATGCGCCGTTTGCGTTTTTATTTCATCGTTTTCTTTAGTTTGATTCTTATCGCTACGGCTTTTGGACAGCAACCTTCGGGGAAATTGGTTCCTTTAAAAATCAAGTACCCCAAACCACAATTTATCGATTTTACTCATTACTGGGACGTTCCCAATTTAAGCGATCCTTTTAAAACGAAAGAACCGGTTATTATGGTTCCTCAGGGAACGCACAATGTTGCTTTGGGCAAGCCGGTTTCGGCAAGTGACGAGAATTTGGCGATCGGTGATTTGACAATGCTCACGGATGGCGACAAAGAGGGCAGTGACGGACATTATCTGGAATTGAATAACGGGACGCAATGGATTCAGGTCGATTTGGGAGGCGAATATAAAATTTATGCGATTGCTCTTTGGCATTATCACAAACAACCAAGGGTTTATTTTGATGTTGTGGTTCAGGTTTCCAATGATGCGCATTTTGCCAAGGGTGTTCGAACGTTGTTTAATAATGACGATGACAATTCTTCTTTTTTGGGTTACGGTAAAAACAAGAACTATGTTGAAACCTACAAAGGTAAACTTATCAAAGCGGGTGGCATAAAAGCCCGATATGTGCGTTGCTATTCGAACGGAAATAACCAAAACACATTAAACCACTATGTGGAATTGGAAGTGTTTGGCGTTCCGGTTGAATAGGTATTTTATCTGGCTCTACCGGACCTACGCTTTGTATTTTTTTAGCGGTCTGTTTACATGTTTGTTTTTTTGCGATTTTAATACACTCTTTTACCGTCTTTAAAGGCTTTTTGCGTAATGCGGGCAACCAGTCCGGCCAGCAGAAGGAGTCCTATTAAATTAGGAAAGGCCATTAAGGCATTGGCCGTATCTCCCACATTCCAGACGATATCCAGATATTGGCCTTGTAAATTTGCGCCCAAAAAGAGTAGTGCGATGTAAATAAGGCGATACGGTTTTTTGATTCTGACACCGGCGATGTACTCCAAACATTGTTCTCCGTAATAGGCCCAGCCTATTAAGGTGGTGTAGCCGAACAAAAATGAAGCGATGGCAATAATAGCGCCTCCAAAGCCGTAGGGAATAACAGTATTAAAAGCGGCGGATGTCAGGGCCGTGCTGGATAGCCCTCCGGCTTGTAAATTATAACCAACTTTGGCGGCGTAATCTACCACCTGATGGGGTAAATTTTGAATTGCTACATTGGCCGGATTTAGGTCAACGCCGAGTGCGGGCGTAAATAGCCACATTCCGCTTAGAACGATAGTTAGGGTTGTCATAGTATTGACCACAATGGTATCGATAAAGGTTCCGGTCATGGCGATTAAACCGTTTTTTGTCGGGTCACTGGATTTGGAAGCGCTTTGAGCGATGGCTGCTGATCCTAGGCCTGATTCGTTGGAAAGAACGCCGCGGCTGACCCCCAGGCTAAGCGCTTTTTGTACGGATGTGCCGATGAGCGCACCGCCGAAGGCGCGCGGGGTAAAAGCGGAGGCAATGATAATTTCAAACGCTTCCAACAAGTGCGTGATATTGACCAAAATTACGGTTAATGCTCCTAAAAAATAGAATAAAATCATACCGGGCACTAATTTTTCTGCCACGGCTCCGATGCGTTTTATTCCGCCTAAAATTACCAATCCCACTAAAAGAGTGAGTAATGCGCCGCTGAGTAAGGGGGGAACTCCGAATTGGGTTTTAAAGGCCAAGGCCATGGAATTGGATTGGGCCATATTGCCGGTACCGAACAACGCGGCAAATGCACCGCAGATAGCGAATGCCGCAGCTAAGAATTTACTGAATTTTCCTTCTTTTAATCCGTAACGGATGTAATACATGGGTCCGCCGGCCATGGTTCCGTCTTCGGCCATTTTACGGAATTTGACGCCAAGGAAACCTTCGGCGTATTTGGTGGCCATCCCGAAAAAACCGGAAATCCACATCCAAAGCGGGGCTCCTGGGCCACCGGTGGCAATGGCTGTGGCTACTCCGGCAATATTCCCGTTACCAACAGTTGCGGCTAAAGCCGTCATTAAAGCGGCAAAAGGGGAAATATCGCCTTCGTCTTCGACAGTGTGATCTTTGCCGCGCGCCCCGAGAAATACCAATCGTAAGGCATTACCCAAACGGCGTACTTGTACCATTTTGGTGACAACGGTCAGTACAATACCGGTTAATACGAGTAAGGCAACCATCCAATTGCCCCACATGAAATCGCGGATTTGAAAGGTGAGCGCCAGAATTTTTTCCATGAAATGCATGTAGGAATTCCCCCTTTGGTTAAAAAGACCGGTTGAAAAACATAAACATTTGTGGAAAGTGATGCAACGGGGAATGGAAACCTAGCCCAATGGCCACTAAGCTAGGTCAAAGAGAGCGCTGACTGGTCGCTACCAGTCAGCGCCTCTCTTGGAAAATGCGTATTAAATCGTTCAACACCGCGTAACCCGTCTCCCGACTACCCGCTCCCGGTCCAGTGATTGTAATTACCGGCAAGACATCCGTATAAATCACCAACGCATTTCCCGCGCCTCTAATTCGGGCCAACGGATGCGTACTTTCCATCTTCCGCAAGCCAACCTTGGCTGCTCGCAAGCAGCCGTCCTTGTCTCCCCGCTCCAATTCCGCAACCATCCTCCATACCTTACCTTCCCTCTTCGCGCTTTCCACTTCCATCTTTTTCAACCCTGTAATCCCTTGCCTTTCCACTTCTGCCCTTTTCAGTGTCTTCCCGAACGCTGTCTCGGCCAATATCATCACTTTCGCAACCGCATCCCAGCCTTCCAAATCGGCGGATGCATCCGCTTCAAGGTAACCTAAATCCCGAGCCTCCTGCACAGCTTCTGCGTACTCCTGACCCTCTTCCATACGTGTTAGAATATAATTCGTCGATCCGTTCACAATGCCTTCGATCTTCCGAATTTCCACACCGGCCAAATTATTTTCGATCAAATTAAGTATCGGCGTACCGGACATAACCGTCCCTTCATATTTCAGCAAAGCATCGTTCTCTTCCGCAATGCTACGCAATTCCCTTAAATGTAATGCAATGGGACCCTTATTTGCGGTAACCACATGGCATCCTTTTTTAAGAGTCAGGCGAATAAGTCGAGTGGCAGGTTCACCGTTTTCCAAATCGGTAACTGTAAGTTCGGTCAGCACATCAAAATCCAGATTTTCGATCAAATCGACTCCTGTTTTACGCTGTACGGGATAGCCACTGCGCTCGAACCCTTTACCAGATCGAACCGAAGCCAGCACTCTTTTCAAAGCCAACCCATGAGCATTCGTAACCGCACCCCAGTGCCGCGTCACAATCCCCACAACCCTAACTTCCAAACCATATTTTGACCGTAGTACATTTTCCTTGTCAACAAGTAATTGGGCAAAACCCTGTCCCACATTTCCAAAACCAATCATTAGAACTCTAATCGCCATATTATCCCCGAGATAAATTTTTTCACAAAATCAAAAGCGATAAACGATCAAATATTTCATATTCATTCAACTCTTTGTAAAAATACACATTCAGTGGACGAAATTTTTCCGCCTTACCCCCAACCATCAACCGTTTACCACCCGAGTGGACCATCAAATCATTGCAGATGCACATAAAAACCCAACAACATCTACCAAAGTCCGGAATTATCTTTAATCGCTCCCAAATACTTCAAATGCGAAACACATCCCCGTTTGCAATCGCTGGCACCAAATCCGGGCACGACAATTTCGCCCTCGGTTTGTTGATTAACCGTGCATTCGTCCTCGTCAAAACGACGCACTTCCACAATGCGCACGTGACGTTTCGTGGTTAAATAGTCGATGTGCCAGCGTTTGGGTTTGTGCTGTTTCAGATGCCGGGCAATACGCTGTTCCATGTTGCGTTTAGCACTGCCGGTGTACACGTAAATACCGGGTTTAAAATGGTGGGTGCCTAAGGCACCCACCTGAATGGTCATTTCAGTCTCTACCCGCAGGAATAATTGATAGGATTGAAATTGCAACATCGGCGCTACCGTGTTAAAGTTTGA
>CAZRBA010000070.1:0-6710 GCA_964598255.1 uncultured Caldithrix sp.
GGGCCCAAAATGATTTGGCAGTTCGGCGAGCTGGGTTACGATTATTCCATTGATTACAACGGTCGTACAGGCAACAAACCCATTCGCTGGGATTATTTTCAGGATTCGCGTCGGCGCAAATTGTACCAAACGTTTGCGGCCTTAATGCGGCTGCGGAAAACATACGATGTGTTCAACAAACCTTATTCCACGGTGAACATGTCCGTGGCCGGAGGCATGAAGCGCATTAATTTGATGTTTGCCACTCTAAACGTTTCCGTTGTGGGCAATTTTAATGTGCGCACAGGAACGATTCAGCCTTTATTCACGCACGGTGGCTGGTGGTACGACTTTTTCAGCGGCGATTCCCTGTATGTTCAGCAAACCGATACCACTCTCACTTTACAAGCGGGAGAATTTCATGTATTTACGGATCGCAATACTTTCCATCCGCGAAAGGGCTTAATTTTAACTGATATTTCCGAGCCGATTGCCGCGGCTCCGGGGGAGTTCGTTTTACGGCAAAATTATCCCAATCCGTTTAATCCGAATACCACTATTGAATTCTATTTACCCAAAACACAGCGCGTAAAAGTGCAAATTTTCGATACACAAGGGCGTTTGATTGACGAATTGGTGCACACAGCTTTAAAATCGGGTTGGCATCGGGTTGAATGGACAGGCAAAAACACTTGGGGCGGCACAGTTGCCTCCGGTGTATATTTTTACCGGGTCCAGTGCGGACAAAAAACATACATGAAAAAGATGATTTTGTTGAAGTAAATAAAGGCAAAACCGATGGAACAACCTTCACGGCATTTGTTTGTCCAGATCGACCAACGTTACCGAAAGAAAGCCGTATGGCTTTTAGGCTTGGCTACCGCAATGCTATTATGGGCGGAAAGCGCAGTGGACGGACCGCTACGAACAGCTTGGGCGCCAAACGGGATTATTTCGTTCGAACTGGCAAAATCTTTTACCGTTGCGCAAAAGATAATGGCCTCATGGAACCCAAACGCAAAACTTTATGCCGCGTTTAGCCTGGGCCTGGATTATTTATTTCTCGTTGCTTATTCTTTGTTTCTTGCATTGGCTGTTTTTTCGGTGGCCAAAATTTTTAAGGAGCGGAGCAAAGGGTTTTTTCGGATTGGTTTGCTTTTGGCCTGGCTGCAATTTTTAGCTGCGGTATTTGATGCTCTGGAAAACGGATTTTTAATCCGTCTGTTATTCGGTGCGCAAAATTCCTGGTTTTCTCTTTTTGCTTTTTATTGTGCAACGTTAAAATTTTTATTCGTTCTTTCGGGGATTGTGTACATTTTTTCGGGGTTAACGGCCTATGCTTTTATGAGAAGACGAAATCCGTAGCGTATTTAACCAAAGGTAATAAAAAAAGGCTGCCAAACGGCAGCCTTTTTTGTTTTTACAGATGATTTTCAACCATTATTTCATCAGAATCATTTTGTGTACCTGACGGAAGTTCTTGGCACGCAATTCGTAGAAGTACAGGCCGGAAGCCACTTTACGTCCGCTATCGTTTTTGGCATCCCAAACAACTTTGTAGGAACCCGGTGCCATAGCCTTGTTAACCAGTGTTCTGATTTTTTGGCCGAGCGCGTTGTAAATGTACAATTTAACATCGCTCTTTACAGGCAGCTTAAAGGCAATGGTTGTGGTGGGGTTAAACGGATTGGGATAATTTTGTGCCAATTCGAATGTATTCGGTTGTAAGTTGTCTTTGGCAATACCCACGCCGAGTTGGAAAATAACACGGAAAGTATCGCTTATGCTGTAAGCCCCTTCTGTATCTACAGATTTGACGAACCAATAGTAAAATCCGCCGGAATCTGGAGGTTCGATACTCAGGCAGGTATCCCCGTTAACCAGAGTGGTATCAAACAAAGCTTGTTTTTTCTCATCCAAAACCGAAAAAACATAGTGTACGGTATCTTGCATATCCGGATCGAAAGCAGCCGTCCAGCAAAAGGTAACCATGGAAGTATCGCTCGGAAAATCATTTTGAGTAAAAACCGTACTGTCAGGAGGTGCGAGCAAGGTAACGGCTGTCGGGGGTGTATTTTGCGGGAAATTTACAGCACCGGGCGTTCCGCCGTTTTGCAAACTGGGGGCCCAGTTTTCGGGAAGCGTGTTGTCCAGATCCGGACTCTTCAACGAGAGTGATGGGCCGTCACCATCCGGAGAAGTCGGCCAGGGATCGTTATCATCATACGTAACCGAATCGACGGTTACACTTTCGACGTTTTTAAAGACAACGGTTTCGCCTTTATTGCTTAATGCTCCGGAATATTGATAAGGCGTACTAAAGCCGTAATATTTATGGAAGGCGGCCGTATCGCTGGCCAAAACAATGAAATCGCCGGGTTTAATAGTCGTACTATCGGGGAAAGTAAACGTTATACCATCCGAAAAATAGTAGCCGGAAAGATCGATTTCGGCATTGTCATTATTGTACAATTCGAGAAATTCGGTAGTATCGGTACCGGCCGGATTGTAATTGATTTCATTTATTACGATATCATAAATCGGTAAGGTGGGTTGAGGTTTGGTAACCATAAAATTATCGAAAAGGACTTTGGCAACACCACCACTGTATTTGTAAATGCCCGGATAACCGGTATCAAGAATATTGGCGGTGTCTTCCAACGGACAGCCGGGCAATTGTACATCATCCAGATATGCCCAAAATTTGTTGCCTTTAACGGTAACTTTTAGATTGTGCCATCCGGTTTGAATGGTCGGGAAATCCGTACCTGGATGCCAGACCTTACTGATGTACCAACTGGAGCCGTCAAAGCCTTGTAATTTAAGAATTCCGTTATCGCTGGAAGAGGAATTGCGATAAACAAAACGGTAAAAACGTATTTCATCATCTTTGCTTTTAATGGCCAGACCGGTGTACAAAGCGGCATTCGGGTTCGGATCGCCATACAAAAAGATGTCGGCGGAAATGGTGTAATCTTGGAAAACCGCATCTTTTACTTCGAGAATACCAGTGTAGGATTGATCTTCAAATACACCGATGTAGCTACCCCATGGACTCGCCGTAGAGTCGGCGATGTAAAGCGTATCGCCGTCGGCTTTGAGATATGAATTGATTTGCCATTGTAAGTCGTAATGGCCGTCCGTAAAGCGTTCAACCAGTGGCAGGGTGGGGCCGGCGGGGGCCAATTCAACCACTTCATTGGAATCGCGCGGTTCGAGTTTATAATTGCCATAAGAATAGTATCCGATTCCGGACAGATTGTAATGAGTATCTTGTTTGGGAGTAAATTTGTAGAAGAGATCATCAACGAGCATGGTGCCGGTGGCATCCTGAACTTCCCATTCGCCGTAACCCAAATCGGGATTGGTACAAACTACATCGTTCACTTTAACCGCAACCGATTCAAAAGATTCGCCGAATTCATTCGCAACGATTTTAACGGGAGGATAGGGATTATTGTCGGCGGAGACCAGCAAGGTTTGGGAAACATTTTTAATTTCCGTTAGATTGTTGTATTCGGCAACCGTACCCGTGACGACGAGTTCATCACCAACATTCGGTTTCAGAGAATCGACATTGCCTGTGTAGACATAAATTCCATTCCAAGCGCCGGAATCGTCTTGCATAAAATATCCGTATTTGCTTACTCCGGAAACAATACCCTGAACAGTTACAACTGAATCGACCAACGGTGAAGCATCGCTGGTATTGGGATCGGTTGGCGTTTGGATGGTGGCAATGGAAGCAACGTTCAATTTTGTGACTTCAAAATTATCAAACAATACCTTAATGTTACCGGTGGCGTATTTAAAAATACCAGGATAGCCTTTTACGATAAAGGGATTATCATCAACAAACGGGCAGCCGGGTAATTCTTTACCGTCAAGATAAGCCCAGAATTGATTTTCCTTTACCGTAATTTTAAGGTTATGCCAGCCCGTTGAAATACTATCGAAATCCGTACCGGGATACCAAATTTTACTAATATGCCAATTGGTGCCGTCAAAACCCTGAAGTTTCAGGATACCATGGGCACTGACAGTGGAGTTGCGATAAACAAAGCGATAGTATTTCATGGAATCACTTAACATTTTAATTGCTAATCCGGAATATAATGGTGCTTCAGAGCTGGGAGGCCCATAAAGAAAAAAATCCGCTGAAACCGTAAAGTTTTCGTAATACGCATCCTGAGTGTAAAGCAAACCGGTGTAACTCTGATCTTCAAAAACACCGACGTAACTTCCCCAGTTTGAGGCAGTAGAATCGGCAACATACAAAGTATCACCTGTGGTAAAAGTTGTTGAATTAAAGGCCCAGTTTAAGTCGGGTGTTCCGTCCGTAAATTTTTCGCTTAATGTTTGAGCATTGGCCGATTGAACGGCTAGAGCAAAGCCAAAAGCAATAAAGGCTAAAAGCAAGGCTGTTGTGAATGGCTGTAAAAATCGCTTCATAAAAGCTCCTTTCGCTTTGTTTGAACATATTTTAGGCGTGACGATTGGTGACGGTAAATTAAGGATTTAAATTAACTAACTCAAATAAAATAAGGAAAGTTTGTAAAAGATACCGATTAAGTAAAAAATTAAAAGTTTAAGGCAAATGAAGAAGGTTTTTGGGGCTATTTAAGATGTTCGCTTTTGTAATACGGTTCGATGTGTGTTGAAACAAAGATGTCTTTTCCGTATTCCTTTTTCAAACGATTTTCGACTTGCGTGGCAATATCATGGGCCTGTACCACCGAAAGAGTGGGGTCCACTTTGATGGTAATTTCGATAGCAATTGTGTTGCCGATGCGCCGCGTTCGCAACTGGTGCGGAAAATAAACACCCGGCGTGGCACTTACAACTTCCAAAATTTTTTGGTTCTCTTGGCTATCTAAAGATGCTTCAAGTAATTCGTTAATCGAATCTTTAAATGAGCTGCGAACAAAATTCAAAATAAAAATGGCAACTAAAAAAGCCGCAATCGGGTCGAGAATAACAAAGTGTTTTCCTAAAAGATTGGCTCCTGCGATCCCTAAGGAAACCGCAATAGAAGTCAGCGCATCGCTACGATGATGCCAAGCGTTGGCGATTAAGGCATTACTGCGAATTCTTTTTCCGTTGGCTATGGTATAACGATAAAGGCCTTCTTTAATTATTATGGAAAGAATGGCGGCAAACAGGGCGATTAATTCGGGACGCTCCAGTTCCTGACCCTGTAAAAAACGATAAATTTGGTATCCGCTGTCAATCATAATGCCAACGGCTACAAAAAATAAAAAAAGAGAAATAATGATCGAAGCCAGGGTTTCAATTTTTCCGTGGCCGTAATGATGAGTGTCATCAACCGGCCGATTGGCTAAACGTACGCTCAATAAAACAGCAATATCGGTGCCAAAGTCGGACACGGAATGGAACGCATCGGCAATAAGAGCACTACTCCTGCCGAAAATTCCCGCTAAAAATTTTAGGGTTATTAACACTACATTCCAAGCAATGCCAATCCATGTTACTCTTCGGGCAATGCGTGCGCGTTCTGAAAGAGAAATAGGTTTCGAATTATTGTTCATCGGTTTCACTAAAAATCAAAGCGTTAAATTTAAAGATTTCAGTTTCGGGGTCTTTCCAGGCGGAAGGCGATAATCCGGCTTTTAGGCACGTTTCGCTTAAGAACGTTTCAACACCCCAACCGTATTCTGTGGCTACTTGCGGCAACAGCAATCCTTCGTAGAATCCGTTTTTAACCAATAAACCGTCCCGGCCGATTTTGATTTGTGAAATATCATGTACTGGCATTAAGGGCGATAGTACCGATATTTCGATTTCAATTAAAGGCAATTCATCTTTGCTTAACGGAGGAAAACGCGGATCATTAAATGCAGCCGAAAGCGCCAAATCCTGAACCGCCTGATACAACGGTTTAATGCCTTCGACATAGCCAATGCAACCTCGAAGCTGTTTGTGCTTGTTCAAGGTAACAAAGGCGCCGGTATGCATGGCCAAATTTTCGCTAATGGGTTTTGCTTCCGGCAAAGGCTGCTGGTTAAGCCGGGCGGAAATCGTCTCTCGGGCCAATTGCAACAAATAACGTTTTTCTTCTGCTGATAAATTAATCTCCATGGCTTTGTCTCCGATCTTTATTTATTTCTAATTTATGAATTTTTGAGCAAATTTAAAATTATTCGTATGCAAAAGTAATAAAGAACGTGGCACAAGGCTTTGCAAACCATGGGTACGTCGTGGATCCGCACCGGTTGCCATTTTTTGGACAATACCAAGCCCTTCTGCCCACCGAAAATACGAATAACGTTTTAGGCGACAAACTTTAAGCATAGTTGTGGATTTTTATTGGCTTTCTCGGGCAAAAAACAGACGTACTTCAAAGTTTGCGAATTACCCTGAACATCTCTAAATTGCCGGGACGCAGAAGTTGCCAATAATTTACAATGCATTCGGAGAAAAACATGACCTTGCAAGAGGCATTAACACAATATTTCGGCTACCAAAATTTTCGCAAGCCGCAAAAAGAAATCATCGAACTGGTACTGCAGGGAACGCACGTGCTGGCCATTATGCCCACCGGTTCGGGCAAATCTGTTTTGTACCAGCTCCCGGCATTGCTGCTACCGGATTTAACGCTGGTTATTTCGCCGTTGATTGCCCTGATGAAAGATCAGGTGGATGCCCTGCAAAGCAAGGGAATCGAGGCCACCTTCGTTAATGCCTCTCTGAGCAAAAAAGAACGGGAAAAG
>CAZRBA010000071.1:0-108415 GCA_964598255.1 uncultured Caldithrix sp.
AATTGAACCTGCTGCAACACACCAGTGTGATCGTCTCCAAAATTCAGGCCGATCCCACGAAGCCAAAGGTCACCTTTACCAATCTTCTGGTTTCCGGTACGGATTCTTCGCAATTTTCAGAAAAGTACCGCGACCATCTGGCTGAAAGCGACAACGCTTTTTTCCCGCAAGAAGAGCCCTGGACTTACCGCATTGGCGGCACGCAAAAAATCACGGTTCCGGCCGGAACCTTTGCCTGCACGGTGGTCGAAGCGGTGGATGGCGACAAAAAGACCAAATACTGGATGATCAACGACATGCCCGGCCTGTACGCCAAAATCATCTTTGAAGAAACCGATCCTTTCGGCGAATTGAGCTACCGCGTGCAGGAGCTGGAGAAAATCAACTATCGCAAGGGAAATTAGAACCCGGAGCCGGAAAGCCACGGTAAAAGTTGCTGACAGGTGCCAGCCCCCGTGCCTTCCGGATTTCCGATTGTTGTCAATCAATTAAACTAAAAACATAAATCTTTAGGAGTTATTATGAAGTACCTTTCTCTATTCATCTCCCTCTTCCTTCTGGCAAATTTAAGTTTTGCCCAGGAGGCGGGTACGCTGAAGTGGACATTTAACACCAGCGACGAAATATTCAACACCCCGGCCATCGGCGCGGATGGCACCGTTTACGTGGCTTCCAATGATCACTATCTGTACGCGCTCAATCCCGATGGTTCGTTGAAATGGAAAACAGACATCGGTTACGGCATGTACGCCGCGCCGGTCATCGGTGCGGACGGCACCATTTACGTGGCAACGGCCGGTATCGGCAAGTTGCACGCCATCAATCCCGACGGCACAAAAAAATGGGAAAGCGAGCAGGCCGACGGCTGGATTAAGGGCACCCCGGCCCTGCTTGCGGATGGGAGTCTGGTGTTTGCCACAGCCGTGGAAAATTTTTACTGCATCAATCCCGACGGTACAACCAAATGGAAGGTTTCTCTGGGCTGGAGCGAATTTTCCAGTCCGGCCGTGGCTGCCGACGGCACCATTTACGTGGGCGTGAACAGCAAGGGACTGTTTGCCTTTAACCCGGACGGAACGGTCAAATGGCAGTTCAAAGATGCCGGTAGCGTACAGTCTTCTCCGGCCATTGGCGCGGATGGTACCATCTACGTAGGTTCAACTAATGACAACGTGTATGCCGTTAATCCGGACGGCACGTTAAAATGGTCGTTCAAAACCGGCGATCAGGTGTTCGGTTCGCCCAGCATTGCTACAGACGGCACCATTTACATCACTTCGTACGACAAAAATCTGTACGCGCTCAATCCCGACGGTACAGAAAAATGGCATTACACTTCCAAATGGTTTTTTGACCACAGCGGCAATGTGACCATCGGCGCGGACAACACGCTCTATTTTGTGGCTTCGGATACGACCTACGGTTTTACGCTCTGGCTTTATGCCTTAAATCCGGACGGCTCGTTCAAATGGGCTTTTACGGGCGGAGATGCCATTAAAAACGGTCCGGCTCTGGCTGACGACGGTACGCTGTACGTCGGTTCCGGCGGCGGTACGCTTTACGCCGTTAACGGCGACAATCAGGGCATGGCCAACAGTCCCTGGCCGCGCTACCATCACGACAATCGCGGCACGGGCAACGTGCTAACGCCCACGGCCATTCGTAAAATCGATGCGGCCGTACCGCAGACCTTTACGGTTTCGCAGGCCTACCCTAATCCCTTCAATCCCACAACCCATATTCGGTTTAGTCTGAACAAGGTTTCCCGTGTGCAGGTGAGCGTGTACAATGCCGCCGGGCAGTTGGTGTCCCGCCTGTTCGACGGACAAAAATCCGCCGGGAATTACCAGCTAAGCTGGAACGCCGCACATTTCGGCTCCGGTGTTTATTTTATTAAGGTGCAGGCTGCTGGCGTTACGCAAGTACGCAAAGCGTTGTTGGTAAAATAAGTAGGTCATTACAAAAGAATAAAAGCCGCCTGAAAAATCGGGCGGCTTTTTAATTAAAAATGTGTGCAATATTTGTTCGGGCCTTTTTAAAAGTCATGTAAACGTACTTTAATTTTTCCTTTTAAACCGTTTATAAAAACGCGCGCAATTGCGCCTGTCCGGAATGGATTACCCGCTTAAACCCAGCATCTTTGCGCCCGATGTACGAAAAGGTAAACACAATATTTTTAGCCACCGTATACTCCATGCGTAACTGCCATTCCTGCGAGAATCCCTGACGCTTGCCTTTGGCCATTTCAAATGGTACAATGCGATTGAACGGATTGTTGGTTACCGTAACGTTCTGCAATTCGTATTGAGCGCTTATGCGCCCTTTGGCTGGTAAGGAATAATTTAGCCGTTGTTTGAACAACATAAAATACAGGTTAATCGGATAAAGCGGATTGGTATTGGTCTCGTAACCTGATTCGCTTTCAAGCCCTATTTCCCACATGCCGCTCGGACGATAAGAGAAATTTTGCGAAAGATAATATCCCGTAATGGTACGATTACGCAAAGCATTGGCTGCCGAAGTACGCAAGAAGGTACGCCAACGGACTTCGCTTTGGCTACGCAAACGCATCCGTGGCCGCCAATTAAAGCGCAATCCTATCTCCTGAGCTTTGCGACGATCGTTCTCAGTACTGTTTACGAATTGATTGTTGTAGTTATGATTCAGGCGAAAACGCAAACGGAATGATAGATTTCGATTGTGCTTCATAAAAAATAAATCCTGATAAAAACTCAGTACGCCCCGAACCGTAAAACGCCCCTGTAAATGTTCCGGATTCAAAAGATAAACCGCCGCTTTATTCGGATCACGGGATTCTTCTTCTACCCGTACGTAGGTTTCTCCGCTGAACTTTGCCAACAAACGATGCTTTCCTCGGCGTTTGCGCAAATAGCGATAGGGATCAAAACGAAAACGAAAAGCGGTTTGCACACCGGAAACCGGTTCGAACTTTCCGGTAGGTAAAATGTAAAGCAAGTACTTTCCTAAAGGATCGGGAACGTATTCTTTCAAATAGGGATCGTAGCGTAAGTTTCCGCGCCCTTCGCCCACATCCACGTACACCTTTTCGCGTAATGCCGTTTCTTCCGTTGAAAGGCGATATTGCCACGAAAGATCAAGCGCATTATCAAAAGCACGATGCGTAGCATCAATTTGCGCTAAATTGGTAGAACGGTCGCGCCAACTGGTATCCTGAACAGCCGCATCCGCGTAGAGCAGCTTAAGCGTATCTACTTTAATACTCTCAAAATATTTGCTGTAATCTTTAATGCGATGCATCAAACTCAAATTCAAGGTAGTCGATTTAACGTTTTTAAGCCCGAATTTCCATGCATAGGTGCGACTAACCGCTTGCGGTAACAATTTCCCTTTTTGGCGAATATCATAAACATAATCGTTGCGTTGTCGAGCATCAAATGTGCTTTTAAAATATTTGAAATTCCAAAATTCCAGACCTAATTCCCATTCATCAAAGCGGAATCCGCTTAATTCTTCTTTTAGTGTGCGCTTGCGCCATTCACCTCGGTAGGCAAATTTCGGTCGAATTTTCCATAAATCGCGTTGCATGCGAAAACGGTACCGTTTCCACAAATCGGTTAAATTTTGCAATTGATTGTCCGCAGCAACATATTCGTAACGTAATAGTGAGGCAAAGCGATGAAAATTATCGACCACCGTTTCGATCCCATACCGTTTACTAACAAAATGTGTTTGCCCGAACTGACCGATATTGCTCGAAATGCGAATCCCTTTTACCGGCAAATAATTTCCATTTAATTGAAAGCTAACTTCCTGCGCGCCCTGATCGGGCGAAGCGTATAAATTCCAATAGCGGGTAAAATCCGGTTGACGGAATCGGTCGGCTGGATGAAAGGTGCTTTGAATCAATC
This sequence comes from uncultured Caldithrix sp., assembly GCA_964598255.1. Taxonomy (GTDB): domain Bacteria; phylum Calditrichota; class Calditrichia; order Calditrichales; family Calditrichaceae; genus Caldithrix. The sequence goes on from CAZRBA010000071.1 coordinate 3,891, forward strand.
TCGATTTAAAGCGCAAATCAAACTTTCCGAAGTTCCCGCTCCCAATTCGCAGCGAAATCGGTACAAGTTCGGCGGACAGTCGAAATGCTTGTCCCTTATTATCTCGGTCGTCTAACGATGAAAACGTATTCCGATCCAAATTAGTAAAGGCATATTCCGCCTTCATTTTGAGCGGCTTCCACGGTTTGCCGCTCAAACGGAAATCCAATAAATCGTGACGCGAAGGTAAGGCAATCAGGCGGATGGGCAAATAATCACCTTTACCCGGCCCTACCCAGCGATACACCCCTAGGCGATCGCGTACGTAATCGCCGCGTTTGGCACCAAAATAGGAAAAAGAGACCGTATAATTTCCCTTGTTTTTTCCCTTGAATTGGAAGACAGAATACACTTTACCCTGATACAGCGTATCCGTTTTTACATAACTTCCCGAGGAATCACCTTTAAACGTAAACCCTGGTTCCTGTGCTTTGAAGGGATCGTCACCAGCTTGTTTCAAGATGTTTTTTTCTTTTGCCGTCAGGGCCTGACTTTCTTCGAGAACCTGCCCGGTATTGTCCTGTTCTCGGTAATAGCGCACATTTAAATTAAGTGCCCCACGCTTAAAACGATGGGCAGAAAATGCACTAAACACATTGCGATTGTAACTTTGCACGGCAGGATAATACTCGAAATCTACCTCAATGCGTGACTCTCCTGTAATTAAACGATGATTGGTAAAACGAATTTGCCCGTTACCGTATTCGATTACGTAATCGTTGCTCTCGCCGCGAATCATTCGCTTGCCATTAACAAACACACGCTCCGTTCCGGCCAACACAATAATATCCCGTTCACCGTTTTTTCCGGTTAACCGGTAAGGCCCCTGATTGCCTTCCTGCCCGATAAACGAGACATGATTAAAAAATCCGCGTGTGGTAGCAATTGTTGTGCCCACAGTATTATTTTTAAAGGATGTTTGCAAGGTAAGGCCTTGTAATTTGCGCTGTACGTTGGCAAAAGTGCTACCTTTGTAATCCAGATTAAAATCTCCGACGGTTCCTTGCACAAACGGGCTTTTAAAACGCACAAAGACCTTATCGATTTCTGATAAGGTTTGCGTATTGCCTTCCGGCTGAATCGGTGTGGCCGCATCGGTCAAAGCGGCAATAATTTCGATATCATCCGAAAGTTTTCCAGAAAGTTGTACGTTAAGGCCCGAATTCAGAGTAAAATCCTGATTACTGCCCACTTTAATTCCGCGCATAATGCTACCGCTGGTTTGTAGAGTGGAAGGAATGCGGGTAAACGGATTTTGCAGATGAACGGTTTTCATGCGTACCCCTTTTTGCATTCTGGCCAAACTGTCCTTGGCCATGGCCGCTTTTGACGTATCGGCCCGATAAAACCGGTAACGACGCGGAAAGGTAAAAGGCAAACGTAAATAGCGAATCCGCAACGAATCGTTCGGGGCAAAGGTATGAATAAACTCAATCGCCGTTTCGTCTTGCAACCGGTAGTCAAGTGTTTCGTTAAGTAACTGTCGATTCAAATACACTTGTATTGCGGAACGATTGACAAAATGATTTTCAGGGAAGCGGTAAAGGAAATGTTTGCTCCGTACAATTATGAGTGTATCTACCTGCCACGGATTTTTAATTGCGATCGGCTGAATCTGGGCTGGTAACATTTTCCATCCCATTAACAGAATTAATAGTCCCCCTATTATTAGTCGAATTGCTTTCATCGGTTTACCGTGAATTTTCCGCCAATAACAAAATTACCGTCCAAAATAAAACAATTATTTTCAAGCGTGGAATCGGGTAATGCGGTAAGCGCAATATCGCGGGGGTGCATTAAAGGGGTTTGTAAAAACGTTTGTACCGGCCGAATCGTTTGCAGATCGGGCCGAATAAAAAAGATGGCTTTGGCCGCTTCGTCCGCAACAAAAATACCGCTGCGATCCTGAACGGCCAGTCCAGCGGGATGTTTAAAAATTTGGCTGCCGATAGCCTTGACAAAAGTTCCGAAAAAATCGTAAACCATAAGTGCTTTTAGTCCGGCATCACTAATCAGCAACCAACGATTGCGAAAGATATCCATTTGAACCGCTTCTTCCAATTCTCCGGCACCGGATTCGTAAGTACCGAAAAACCGTTCGGGCTGACCGTCGCGATTGAATTTAATAACCTTCTCTTCCTGATGATCCAGAATAAATAAATCGTTTTGCGAGTTCAAGGCGCAACTGAGCACTTCTCCGAACTGGAATTCTTCGGGCCAGTCGGGATTGCTTTTAAGCTGAGCCAGATAGTTCATTTGCCGGTCATAACGTTGAAGCCGACGATTATTGTAATCGGAAACGTAAATATTCAAAATGGATTTCACCCAGATATCCACGGGCAAATCGAACTGATCCGGATCAAAGCCAAACCCGCCGACGGAACGTAAAAATTTACCTTCGGAGGTGAATAGTTGAATGCGGTTGTTGCGCGAATCGACCACGAACAGAGTACCGTCATCGGCCAAAGCAATAGCCGCCGGATCGTTAAACCGCGCGTTCTCCTGCCCCTGGCCGCCAAAACGAAAATGTTCGACAAATTGCTGGCTGTGAGCGGGCAGGACAATTGCCCAACCCAGTGTCACTACCAGCAGGACTCTATTTTTGTTTTTTCGTTTACAAATATATTTTGCGAATACTTCCGATAAATATTTCATTTTAACCGGACCGAAAATATTAAACTACTTTGAATTAAAGGGTTTTAAGCTTGCAAAATCCGCACCTAAAATAATTGTTGCCGTTGCTTCCGAAGTTTGGCCATGGTAATTGCGTGCGGTGTGTACGGGCACACCCAGCAGGTTGCCTAATATCTTTAACGAATCCGAAGCCCCAGCAAGTGCCAGACATTTGCTTTGCGATACGTTCCAATCGATTTTACCATGTGGTCGATAATTTTCGCTGCTAATCACGTTAAATCCCCGCATTTGCAAGTAGCGCTGCAATTGTGCGGCAATGCCCTTTTTCCCGCATCCGTTTAATATTTCAACAAGCAGGTGTTGCCGAGCTTTCGGTGATTTTTTCAGTTTCAGTAGTACACTATCTTGCGGATAGAATCGAAGTGCCGCCGTAAGTACATCCGCCGCTCGGTTGTGTTTGCCCTGCTTTTGTAAATTTCGAATCTTTTCGACAATCCGGTCTTTTAATGCTTTTTTTAAACTTTGCAAACCTATGTTTGTGGAATCGATTTTTAGCGCCTGGTCAAGTAAAGTTAAGGCATTGTTGTCTTTGGGTAGAACCAAGTGTCCTTTTTGAATTTGTTCCTGAGCTTGCGAAAGCAACGCGCTTACCATTTTAACCTGAAAACTGTCTAAGGCCACAGGTTTTAACGGTGCGGACGTTTTTGCCGAATCGGCTACGGGTTCAGGTTTTGGCGAACGTGAAACATTGAATTTGGAAAGAAACACGGCGATCAAAACAATTAAAAGCGCGCTAATTAACGGATAGCGCAAATTGGGTCGTAATAGGGAATCAGCAGAAAAAAACTTTTTTTTCTTGCGTGGCTTGTTTTGCCTTTGTCGGGGTTCTTTGCGAGAAACCGTAGAATGTAGTTTGGGAAAACCTGTGGTTTGCAAGGCACGACGCATTTCGGCACAGGTCTGAAAGCGGTCGTCCGGATTCTTGGCCAACGCTTTGAGCAACAAATCGTTCATTTGCGGAGATACATCGGCCACGGGTTCTGGCGCTTTGTGTAAAATACAGTTGTACACATCACCGGTTAAAAACGGCGGATTTCCGTTTAGCAAATCGTAAAGTGTTGCCCCTAACGAATAAATATCCGACCGGATACTCAATCTTTTGCCGCTTACTTGCTCCGGCGACCAATGCAGAATACTGGTAATGGCCGAAGTATCCCGTACTAATGTCAATGCCTGACGAATGGGTTCCGAAATACCGAAATCGATTAATTTTATTTTTCGTTCCGAAGTAAGCACAATATTTGCCGGTTTTAGGTCGCGATGCAAAATATTCTGGTTATGTGAATATTCCAAAGCATCCAATATTTGCTCACCAATCCACTTTACTTCTTCTTCAGAGAATTTTCCAGAAGAACGTTTTGATTTGATGGTTTTCAACGTATTTCCTGGTACGTATTCCATTTCGATAAAAGCGAATTTTCCGTCGGCATGCATTTCGTAGAATCGCGCGATATTGGTATGATTTAGTATACGCACCAGTTGAAATTGTTCTTTTACGATTTTAAGGGCTTCTGCATCCTGCCGAACTGGTGTTGGAATAAATAACAGAACTTTGGAAATGCCATCTTTCAAATCAGCAACTTTGAAGGCAAAGCTATGGCTGCGACGTACGGGTTTGCTTAAAATTTCAAATCGATCGTCGACGCGCTCACCAAGGCGTAATGCCTTTAATAAAGGATCAATGGCAAAATTAGGTGCTTTTTCCATGACGTACCGCTCTTTTGTTACGTTCATTTGCTTAAAACATAGTTTATTAATTATTTGGGCAATATTCAATGCATTTTGTGGGTAGTAAACGAAAGATGTATGAAGTATTCTTTGTTTATCCGGTGTGGTTCGGTGGCTGGGATGAGTTAAGGGTGTAAGGGTGAAGGGTTATCAGTGCCATTCTGTGTGGATCAGTGGCAGGGAAAGTTGAATTGTTGATTAGTTGAATCGTTGAATGGTTATTCGGTGCTTCTTCGTTGTGGTTCGGTGGCTGGGATGAGTTAAGGGTGTAAGGGTGAAGGGTTATCAGTGCCATTCTGTGTGGATCAGTGGCCGGAAAGGGTTGAATAGTTGAATGGCTGATTGGTTGAATTGTTGAATGGTGTTTTCGGTGCTTCTTTGGTGGGGCTCGGTGGCTAGGGTGGGAAAGGGTTAAGGGCTAAGAGTTAAGGGTTACTCCTTGATGCTTGTAAAAATTATTTTTAGCTAAAAAAAATTAATTTTTGGCCGAACTAATATACGGGTAAATTTATTAGGGGCTGCCATGCAAAATAAACCGGGCTTTAATGAAGAGGAGCTTGCCATCCTGAACAAAATACATCTTGATGTTCAGGAATATCAGGATTTATATGATAAAGGGTTAGAGCTAATTGAAAAAGAACCGGAAAGCAAGCAACTTTTAACTTCGATTTTAGACGACTACCTTAAACGGCTTGACGCATTACCTCCTACCGATATTTCCTTACAAAAATTGGAAAGCTACGACGAAGAAATTCAAGAAAAGATAAAATCGCTTATTCTGTTTGGAACACAGGCCGTTTTAATTCGACAGAACTCTTTAATGCAAAAACAACTTTCCGAAACCAATCAAAAATATCGGGATTTGCTTAGTGTAGTTACGCATGAATTCAAAAACTCCTTAACGTCCATTTACGGATATAATCGAATCATAAAAAAACGCATCGAACAAAATCGTACCGAAGGTCTACTACCTTTGGCCGAAAATATCGATCGTTTAACCAAAAATTTATTTGCCATGGTCGATACTTTACTTAATATGTTTTTAATTGAAAACGGTAAGTTAAATATCGATCGTCAGCTTTTTGATTTTGTGCAGGATGTTATTCAACCCATTATTGAAGAAGTAAAAATACAATTGGAACACCGAAAACAAAGCGTTAAAATAAACGCACCAAATGAAAAGAATATTTTCTTTGGTGATTTGCACCTTATGCAAGTTGTTTGCCGTAATTTATTTTTAAATGCCATCCAGTACGGAAAGGAGGGAAGTGATATTGAAATTAATATTATTAATAAAGATAAAGAGATGGAAATCCATTTTCTGAATTACGGCAATGAAGTTCCCGAAGAGCAATTACCAAAAATATTCAACAAATTTTCCCGCTTTCATAAACGGAAAGGTCACAGCAATGTGGGGCTGGGATTGTACACGGTAAAGAGTATTATCGAAATGCACGGCGGAAGTATTCGGGTTGAGGCCAAAACCAACGAATGGATTAAATTTATCATTTCCTTACCTAATTATTATCAAACCGCCTGAGGTTTTAATGAGCGATATTGTACGATTTCATGTTCCTTGCAAACTGGAATACACACGCATGGTAGAAGATTTTGCCGAATTGATCGCTTCATACCTTCACGTTCCTCAAGTACACAAAAATCAATTGGCGCAAAATTTACGCGCGGTAATGAACGAAGTATTTATGAATATTGTAAAGCACTCCAATACGGCCGCTATTGATGAAATGGTCCGTTTTCAGTTTGAAATGGGTATGAAATTTATCATCATTTCCATATTCGATCACGGTCCGGGTTTTCAGGCGGAATCGTATTATCCGCCTTATCCGCAATATTTGTTTGGTAGAAAATTTTTACTCAATAAAGTGCTGGACGGCTGGGTTTATTACACCATTCTCGATCCCTTTACAGTTTCGTTTACTTTTGAGCAGGGGGAATTTCGGGATAAAGCGGATATTTTGGATACCGGTGTTTTGCAGGATCATGGTTTGGGATTATCCATCATCACCAAACTGATGGATTATGTGACTTACACTTACATTGGTGAGGGAAAGTTTGACTGGAAAATTGTTAAAAATTTGGCCCCTCAAGAAAGGAAGAACAACAACTCGTTTTAATCGGTTCATCGATTTTAATTTGATACAACCCTACAAAAAAATTATTTTTTAAGTGATTCTTTGGATTAAAATAATTATATTAGTGATTGATATTCCGTCCGTTCCCAAAACCGATTAAACGGGATATGGATTGGTGCCAAAACGGAGCCGTATTGTTTGGCAGACAATCGATATTTGCCAAACGCAAAAAGCGATAAATTAACAAAACATATTAACGCCTGAATGAAAAGGGGGAGTTATGAACCAGGAATCTGTTCAAGCGCTGACAACCTTATCCGAAGATGAGCAAATGTTTTACGATTCGGTACGTTCGTTTGCCGAAGATCAAATTAAACCCTATTCCCGCGAAATGGATGAAGCCGCTAAAATGAAACCGGAAATTATTAAAGATTTTTTTGAAATGGGTTTAATGGGCATTGAAGTGCCGGAGAGTTATGGCGGAGCGGAGACCAATTTTTTCATGGCTATTTTGGCTATTGAAGCCCTGAGCTATGTGGATCCTTCGGCGGCGATTGTGGTGGATGTGCAAAATACGCTGGTTAACAATGCCTTTTTACGCTGGGGCAGTGAAGCGCTTAAAAAGAAATATTTACCGCAACTCACCTCGGAAAAAGTGGCTTCGTATGCACTGTCGGAGGCCGGTTCGGGCAGCGATGCCTTTGCTTTGCGTTGCCGTGCCACGGACAAGGGCGATTATTGGGAATTGAACGGTCAGAAGTTGTGGATTACCAACGGCGGTGAAGCAGAAATTTTTATCGTTTTTGCCAATGTCAATCCGGAATTGGGTTACAAGGGCATCACCGCATTTGTCGTGGAAAAAGGTTTCGAAGGCTTTACGGTGGGTAAAAAGGAAGACAAATTGGGAATACGCGCCTCGTCCACTTGCGAGCTAATTTTAGATGGCTGCAAAGTGCCCAAAGAAAATGTCCTTGGCGAAATTGGCAAAGGCTACAAAGTGGCTATCGAAACGTTAAACGAAGGCCGTATAGGTATTGGTGCCCAAATGGTGGGACTTTCGCAAGGCGCATTGGATGCTACGATTAAATACGTTAATGAGCGCGAGCAATTCGGTAAACCTATTGCCAAATTTCAAGGAGTACAATTCCAATTGGCAGAGGTAGCCACAGAGTTGGAAGCAGCTCGTTTACTGGTGTACAATGCGGCTCGTATGAAAATGGCCGGGCAAAAGTTTATTAAAGAAGCAGCCATGGCTAAATATTTTTCGTCTCAGGTAGCACAAAAAATAACCTCGCTGGCTATCGATTTATTTGGCGGATACGGTTTTACCAAGGAATATCCGGTGGAAAAATATTTTCGTGATGCTAAAATCGGTACCATTTATGAAGGAACATCCAATATGCAATTGGCGACCATTGCTAAACAAATTCTTGCCTGATTTCAACATATTCAGCGCGGAAATGAGCATTTCATTTCCGCGTTTTATTCTTTTGCGAATCACATGAGAACGTAAGGCCGCATAGGTAAAAAGCCGCTGTAAAATTGACATTTATTTTTCTTGGTTATACATCCGAGAAAATCTGCCGTTTTTTGTAAAAATTAGCGCACGTCATTAATATAATATTTTTCTTTTTTAATAATAATTCTTATTTTGCCGATCGAAAGCAAACCGATAAGGAAATAGGACAAGGGAATTTGGCGTTTTTTTTTGTATGTTAAAGCCCAAAACCACCTTTTGTTTAAATGCCGGTGCGGATTTGCGTGTTAAAAATTGGATTTTAGTATTTAAATTTGTTAGTTTTTTTAACTCTTCAAGGAAGAAAAGAACAAATAAAACCGAAAATGAGAAGACAACCAATATTTTAATTTACAGGTTTAAAATTTATGTTAGATTGTGATAAAGTAAGGATAAATTTACAAACATCCATATTTGGTCGCACGTTGTATTGTTTTCAAGTAATCGATTCTACCAATGCGTATTTACTTAGTTTGGCCCGTGATGGGGCAGCCGAAGGAACGGTGGTCCAAGCAGATTACCAAACCAGCGGTCGCGGTCGCAAAGAACGCAAATGGTTTGCAGCTCCAGGAAAAAATTTACTTTTTAGCATATTGCTCAAGCCGGAGTTAGAGATCGATTATTCCAAGAAAATCGTTTTGGCCGCTGCTATTATTTTGGCCGAAACAATTAAACAATATCTTGAAATCCATAATTTGCCCTCCGTAAAAATTTCATTTAAATGGCCTAATGATTTAATGGTAAACGGGCGAAAACTAAGTGGAATTCTTGCGGAATCCATACTTCGGGATAAAAAAATTGTAGCCATGGTATTGGGCATCGGAATCAATTTGAATGAAGCGATTGATGAAATGGATTCTTCGATTCAACAAACCGCAACCTCGCTATTTCAATTAACCGGACAACAAATTAATCGGGAAGAGTTCCTGACAATTTTTCTTCGTCAGTTCGAAAAGGATTACGAACGTTTTGAACGCAATTTTTACAATCAGGTAGTGGAAGAATGGAAAGCTCATTGCGATCAGATTGGCCAAAAGGTTTTAATTAGTACACCATTTGGCGAAGAAGAAGGTGTGGTGAAAGATATTAACGAATCGGGTTATCTGATTTACGAGGATCAAAAAGGGGTGCGCAAAGCATTAATAGCCGGTGAAATTAAGAAGGGCAGAAATGCTGTTAACTTTTGATATTGGCAATACGCATACGGTTGTTGGCTGCTTTTCCGGTCGAACGTTAATTAACCATTGGCGCATTACATCCGAACGGGTGCGTACCGAAGACGAGTTAGGTGTTCTGCTCGAGTATTTTTTTTCCATGGAACGGTTAACATTCAAAGAAGTGCGCGGTATTTGTATTTCTTCGGTTGTGCCCGACTTGACGGAAATTTATCAATATTTAAGCCGTCGCTATTTTAAGAAAGAACCTTTGGTTGTAGATGCCACGCTTGATTTGGGCATGGAAATAAAGTACAAAAATCCGGCCTCAGTGGGGGCCGACCGGCTGTGCAATGCAGTGGCAGGGGTGACAAAATACGGCGCTCCGTTATTGATTATCGATTTCGGTACGGCAACCACTATCGATTGCATTGATGCTAACGGCGATTATTTGGGCGGTGTGATTGCTCCGGGTATTATTACATCCATCGAATCGTTACATTTAAAAGCAGCCAAATTACCCAGAGTGGGGTTTAGTTTCCCTAAAAATTTTATTGGCCGAACAACAGAAGAAAGTATTCAAAGCGGTATTTTTTGGGGTACGGTTTTTTTAATAGAAGGTTTGGTGGATAAAATTAAAAAGGAGTTAGGTGCCAAGGCAAAAGTTGTGGCTACTGGCGGATTAGCAAATAAAATTATTGAACATACTCGTTGCATCCATACAATAGATCCTTATCTCAGTTTAGAAGGAATGGCAACGATATATGAGCGTAACAGGGGGAAGAAAAACAGTTAAGCAAACGAAAATATCGGCAAATCGTGTACATTAAAATTGGTTATGTATTTAATTAAAATCACCGATAATTGTGGTAGAGAAAAACTTGACTCGTATTGGAGCTTTTAGGTGACGGATTCTGTACGAAAATATTAACAGGTAAGAGCAATGAATGAACGCAAAAAAATATTAATCATCCATCGGAACAACGTTATTCAAGAGCGGCTGGCCCGTTATTTGCGTGATATCGGCTTTTCCGTAATTGTAGCCCCAAATATTCAAGAAGTATTGAATTTAACGCGTAGCATGAAGCCCGATCTTATTTTATGGGGTACTTCGCTTACGGCGCCTTCCAAAGAATTAATTCGTAAAATAAAATCCAGTAAGCAGGGAGCATTAATACCGATTATCGTTATGATTCCGGATATTGAGCTGTTTGAGCGTCTGGAAATAAAACAGTTGGGTATTGATGATACCATTGATCTTACGCCCAATTTTAGTGAACTTAAAATTAAGATTTTGATTTTGCTGGAACAGCGTGATCGCATATTGACCTACGAACGGAAAATGTGGGATTTGCAAAAAATTGTCGAATTGCAGCACAATATTTTACGCCAACATGATGTACTGCATCTCGGCGAGACGGTAAACGATTTTGTGCATTCCGTGGTGGAACCCGATTATTTGATCCATTTTATTTATGATATGAAACGCAAAGAATATCTTTTTAGCAGCGTTCTTTCCAAAAACCGCATTCGCAATAAAATTAAAGATGAGATTTTGGATTTACCTTTTTGGCAGCAATACTTTTTGAGCCATCCCAAAATCGAGCCGGATTTACTGAGCGATAGCTATGTGTTAGAATTTTTACGCACCATTGGTTTGGATGCTCGAACCTATTACCAATTTCCGTTAAAGGTAAATTCCAAAGTTCGCGGATTGATTTTGCTGGGCTTTCGGCAAAACGACTATCAGTTTTCGCGGGATCGTTTTAATGAGCTGTTATTTGTCTTTAACACGTTGGAAAATAGGGTGGGGGAACTCATTCGGGAACCCTCGCAGGCCCCATCTCAGGAGCGCAGCGACGATTCAACGGAAATCCGTTATTTGTTCAAACGTTTGAATGAAGATAAAATTGCTAAACATCTTAACCAACAGTTGCTCGAATATTTAAAAGGTGATGTTAGCATTTATTTTAATTTTCATGAAGGATTTCGTTTTTTGTATCCCCAATATTATTTCCAATCTAACGGTAACACGACCCTGTTTGAAAAAGAGAAACCACCGGTCCTTTTGCTTAAGGATTATCCGACACTGGAAAAGTTTTTAGAATCGGATATCACCAGTATCATTCTGGATTTTGATCAGAATGAAGCTGCGGATGTGCAACAAATTTTGTCATTAACGGAAAAAGAATTTAAAGTCGGCGTAATTTTTAATATTCGTATCGGTACGGAAAAAAAGGGGCTGATGGTTGTCGCTTCACAAAATAAAAGCCATGTCTTTTCGCCCGACCGCATTATGGAGGCCGAGCAGCTTATTTCTAAAGCTACCGCTATTTTGGAAGAAAGCCGCGTGGTAAAACAGGCGCAAAAAACGCTAAAACAGTTAGATCGGATTTTCGAACTGGGTAAAGAGCTGACGCTTGAAAGCGATATTACCGAGTTGCTGGATAAAATCGCAACTGCGATTCGCCGTACATTGGGCTGGAATATTGTCATTTTGGATCGGATTGATCCCTATACCGGAAGCATTAAAAATGTGTGTTATTACGGGTTAACCTCCGCAACTTACAAGCGTTTGCGATCCAAATACAAAAAATCGCTATTTCATTCTTTGGTCGATTTTTCGTTTAAAATAAGCCATTCCTATTTTTTTGATAACGTGTTAAGCAAAGAACGTATTACTCCTGAAGATCAGTTGCAGTTTCAGCTTTCTTTGGGGCGCGAGTGGAATGACGACGATTGGCTTTTGGTACCCATTCGCAGCCGCGGACGTGATTTGGGATACATTGCGGTAAATGATCCGGTAGATCGGGTGCGTCCTTCCGAGGAAAAGGTTCGCAGTTTGGAATATTTTGCCAATCAGGCCGCCGTTGTTCTGGAAAATGCCAAACTGTATCAAGATTTGAAAAATTCGGAAGAGAAATATCGTTTATTGGCCGAAACCATGACCATGGGGCTGGTGACGTGCGACTTTAAAGGAAATATAATTTATGCTAATCAAAGTTTGGTTTCTCTGCTAAAATACAAAGAACGCGATAGCCTGTTGAATCATATTTTTTACGAGCTTTGTTCTTTAAAAACGCGTGGCGAGTTGGAAAATCATATTTTGAAGCTTTCGCAAAACGAAGTTTCCCATGAAGAATTAGAGAAGCTCTCCAGAGAAGGTCTGGAAATTGAGCTGATGAGTAACGATAACGAATACATTCCGTTCAAAATTTTTCTGACCCCGTATTATGAAAACGTAAAAAAGGCTGGATTCATCGGGGTCCTTTCCGATTTGCGTCCGCAACGCCGTTTGGAACAATTGAAGGCCGACTTTAATTCCATGATCGTTCATGATTTGCGCTCGCCTTTGAATATTATTCAGGGCTATATTGATATTGTACGTAATCAGGTTGTGGGCAATGTGTCGGAAGAGCAGGCCGAACTGTTAACCATTGCTAAAGAAAATGTGGACAAGGTTCTTAAGCTGATTGATAATTTTATGATTGCTTCTAAATTGGAAGCAGGTCGCTTTGAACTTAATATTGAGATTCATTCCATTAATGCTTTAATTGAAACGGTTTTTAAACATTACCAGGTTTTGGCCAAAAAGAAAAACATAACCATGGAACTTAATTTGGATGACAAAATTTCGTTTATGCAGTTTGATCGTATGCGTATTGAACAGGTTTTAAATAATTATTTAAGCAATGCGTTAAAATTTACGGAACCGGGTGGTAAAATTACAATTAGCAGTAAGTTGGTTAAGGAGAAAAATGAATTAACCGATGAAGAAATTATGGCTGTCCATGTGGCGGTTAAGGATACAGGAGTCGGTATTCCTAAAGAAGAACAGGTTAAAGTTTTTAGTAAATATGAACAAACCGAAGCGGGAAAAGACGCTTCCTTAAAAGGAACCGGTTTGGGATTGGCAATTAGCAAAGAAATTATTACCCTACACAAAGGCCGTGTGTGGCTGGAAAGCGAGCCGGGCAAAGGCAGCACCTTTTATTTTAGCTTACCCATAATACCCATAAAAATTTAATCATTACTATGGCCAAAAAGAAGAGTTCAAGCAATACAACGCCCTTAATGGAGCAATATTTAAAAATAAAAGCCGATTACAAGGACGTATTATTGCTTTACAGAATGGGCGATTTTTACGAAACGTTTTATGAAGATGCCAAAACGTTAGCCAAAACGTTAGGTATTGCTTTAACCAAGCGTTCGCATGGTAAAACAGGCGATGTACCCCTAGCCGGCTTCCCGTTCCATGCGTTGGATAATTACCTGCCGAAACTGTTAAGCGCAGGTATGCGTGTGGCTATTTGCGAGCAAGTGGAAGATCCCAAATTAGCCAAAGGTGTGGTTAAAAGGGAGGTGGTAGAAATCGCTTCGCCCGGGGTAACCCTTTCGGACAAATTATTGGATAGCCGGTCTAATAATTTTTTGGTAGCGATTTATTGTCAAAACGATGTATGCGGATTGGCCGTTGCGGATGTTTCTACCGGTAGTTTTCAGGTGACCGAATTTGCGCAAACGCATCTTCTGGACGAACTGATGCGTTACCAACCCCGTGAAATTTTGGTTGCGGCCAAGGAACAGGAAAAAATTCGCAGGCTTATTGCCAACCGGTTACCTGCGGTGGTAACCAAACGGGACGATTGGCTTTTTGATCGCGATTATGCTTACCGACTTTTGGTCGAACATTTTAAGACACATTCATTAAAAGGTTTTGGCGTGGAAGATATGCATGTCGGGGTTATTGCCGCCGGAGTGATAATCCATTATCTGCAAGAAAATTACAAGACGCGATTGGAACATTTTATAAGCCTGCAACGGGTTAATCTTTCCAATTATATGATTTTGGATGAAAGCACGCGACGTAACCTTGAAATATCCGAATCGATGTCTGGAAACGGCGTCCGGAGTACATTGCTGCATTATCTGGATTTTACTGTTACGGCCATGGGCGCTCGAATGTTCAAACAATGGTTGCAGCGACCCCTGTTGGATAAGAAAGCCATTAACAAACGATTGGAAATCGTTAACGAGCTATTCGATCATTTTGATATCCACGATGCGCTTAAAGAAGAATTGAAAAGGGTTTTTGATACGGAGCGCTTGTTGGGTAAAATTGTTACCGGAAGAGCCAATGCACGTGATATTCTAAATATGGGGCAATCGCTCAAGCAAATTGTTCCCGTAACGGAAATTTTGGAAAATGCGCAATTGTCGGAGCTAAATGCCTATTTTAAAGATTTTGCCCCATTACAAGATTTAACCGATTTAATTGATCGGGCAATTGCCGAGAATCCTCCTTTGACCATACAGGAGGGGGGAATTATCCGTCCGGGTTTTAATCGGGAATTAGATGAACTGCGTTCCGTTTCGGAGCACGGTAAGGACTGGCTTCTTCGCTATCAGGAGCAAGAGCGGCAGCGCACAGGAATTCCCAATTTAAAAGTAAATTACAACAAGGTTTTCGGTTATTATATTGAGGTAACCCACACACACAAAGAAAAAATTCCTCCCGAATATATTCGCAAACAAACATTGGTTAATGCGGAACGCTTTATTACGCAAGAGCTAAAAGAATGGGAAGACAAAATTCTGGGAGCCGAAGAAAAAATCAATCAACTGGAATACCAACTTTTTCAGGAACTGCGGCAAGAAATTGGCAATTATGTGGAACCGATTCAGCTAAACAGCCGTCTTTTGGCCGAACTGGATTGTTTTTTGAGCTTAGCCGAAGCCGCCCGCGAAAATAACTATGTCCGGCCGGAGGTAAACGATTCAAATCGTTTGGATATTGAGGAAGGTCGCCATCCCGTGGTGGAAAAAAATTTGCCCCCTGGTGAAGATTTTATTGCCAATGATACGCATCTTGATCCCGAAACCGAGCAAATTTGGATTATCACCGGTCCTAACATGGCAGGAAAATCTACGTTTTTAAGGCAAGTGGGGCTTATTGTGCTCATGGCGCAAATCGGTTCGTTTGTTCCGGCAAAAAAGGCATCTGTAGGTATTGTGGATCGCATTTTTACCAGGGTCGGAGCTTCCGATAATTTAGCTCTGGGCGAAAGCACTTTTTTAGTAGAGATGAACGAAACGGCCAATATTTTGCACAATGCCACGCCAAAAAGCTTAATTTTACTGGACGAAATCGGGCGCGGTACCAGTACTTTTGACGGTTTGTCCATTGCCTGGGCCGTAGCCGAATATATTTACCGCGAACCTCAATTACGCTGTAAAACCCTGTTTGCCACGCATTACCACGAATTAACCGAGCTGGCCATGATGTACCCGCGCATCAAAAACTACAATGTAGCGGTGGAAGAATGGCAGGATCAGGTGGTGTTTTTGCGGAAAATTGTACCAGGCGGTACGGATAACTCATACGGAATTTATGTGGCGCAAATGGCCGGACTGCCGGCAGCACTTATCTCGCGGGCCAAAGAAATTTTAAGCAATTTGGAAGCAAACGAACTTTCGCCGACTACACGCAAACCGCGGTTAGCCATGCGTAGGCCGGGCCGCAGTGTGGATGCAAACCAATTAAGCCTGTTCGATCTGGAGGAGCGAAAAGTAAAAGAGATGGGTAAAAAGGTAAAGCAAGAGTTGGAAAAAGTGGATGTGAATAATATGACCCCTTTGCAAGCCCTGCAAAAATTGGATGAATTAAAGCGCCTAATCGATAAACAGAAATAACCATTTGAAGTAATCGGATTAATTGTTGTAAAAGTAAGAATTTTCGAGGAAAGAATGATGAAAATTTCATTGATCCTTGGAGGGATTTTTGTCCTTGTATTGGCAAGCTGTGCGCCTCAGGCCCGAATTTTAAAGCCCGATTCCGATTGCAAGACTACGGTGGAAGGATTTTACCACGTACAGATGCATACGGAGTGGACCGGAGATGTTCCGGTATTGCTCTGGAAAGAAAAGGGAAGAGTCCACGGAGTTTCCGGAAAAATTCTGGAAATAAAAAAAGGATGGGGTTTGGTTCGATCCCCGACGCGAAGGCCCTTTTTACGATCCGGAACCCAAGTTGTATCCTAAGGATAAAATCGTCGCGTTGATCGATTCGTCTCGTCGGGTGATTTTGGGGCAAATTCCTGAAAAATACATCGATGGCTGGCAGTTGATTCTTTGGGTTAAAAATATTTATTTGAAAAATACGGTTCCTATCCGATTGATTCTGCATCCGAATAAGCGTTTTGGTTTTTGCATGGTTCCTGGGCTTTATCATATCGAAAAGATTCAATTCACAAATAAAAAGGGCATAATTGACGAGGGTATGGAAATTCCCAACATGTTTTTTAACGTGGAAAAAGGCAAGGCAAATTATATCGGAGATTTGTATTTGGACCCCAAGGAATTCAATCAAGACGTGATCGGTATTTCGTACAAAAATGTGTACAGGCCCAAAGAAGTATTTTGGGTTGGCGTTGCAGGAGGGCTAGTGGGGAGTGCATTTTATAGCGCGTACAAGGCTGCCAAAGGGGCCGACGGCGTGCATTTTTTACTGATTAAGAACAGGGAACAATTTAGGCCGTTGGTCAAACGCGAGCTAAAACCGAATTTAATTAAATACAAAAAATTTTTTAAAGATGAATTGGAGAGAACGGAAAAAAATCATTCGTTCGAGCGAAATTGACCAGGCCCTTTACCGTGTGCTGAAAAGAAGAAAAACGAACGCCAATAATTTAATTCCATAATTATTAAGATATTGGGCTTGATTTGCAAAAGAATTAATTGTATTTTCAAAATAATTAATAGCTAATAGTCATAAAGTAAAATGGGTATTTGGAGGGTAGCTTTATGAAAACGGTAACGAAAAAAGATGTTGCCAAACGTACTGCTCAGGAATTAGGTGAAAAAATTTACACGGCTGAGAAATTTGTTGATGCTGTTTTTACGGTATTACGTAAAATTCTAAGCGAAGCGGATCCGGAAGTCCGTATTGAGATCAGAGATTTTGGCGTATTTGAAGTTAAAAAGACCAAACCAAAACCCAAGGCTCGCAATCCGCGTACCGGTGAAATTATTTATGTGGAGGCGCGGAGAAAAACGCATTTTAAACCGGGTAAACTTTTAAAAGAAGTTTTAAAACAACCTTTGCCTCAGGATGCAGAAAAATAAGTTTGATTTAATTTCAGATCTCCGGAAAAGCAAACCGTTTATTTCGGAATCGATAAAACGCTTTTTAATAGTACATGGGAAAAATATTAGCCTTAGATATTGGTGAAAAGCGTATTGGCGTTGCCATAAGTGACGAACTACTCTTTTTAGCCCATCCTTTAACCACTTTGCAATGGAACGGATTTAAAACATTCTATGCAGAGCTGGAGCATCTTATTAATGAACACAACATAAGCGAATTGCTTATTGGCGTACCTTATACTTTAAACGGGAATATTTCGCGCAAGACCAGCGATATATTAAATATTATTAAAAAATTAAAAAATCGCATAAGCATCCCGATAATGGAATGGGACGAAAGCTTAAGTACCAAGCAAGCCCACGGTATTTTACATCGGGTGGGTAAAAAGCCAAGCAAGCAAAAGCAAAAAATCGATCAAATTGCTGCTGTCATTATTTTGCAGGAATATTTGGACAGCAAATGAAAGCACGGTTTAATTTAATAAACGGAGCAGGGAAGGAGATTTTAATATGGTCATTATGATGGAGAAAGAGGCCAACGAAAGCCAGATTGAGCATGTTATAAAATTTTTGGATGAACGAGGTCTTTCCGTACATAAATCTACTGGTGCAGAACATACGGTTTTGGGGGTGATTGGCGATGTGAGTAAGGTGGATATTCGTGATTTGCAAGTTTTGCCCGGTGTTGCCGATGCTTATCGTATTTCTGTGCCTTATAAATTAACCAGCCGGGAATTTCAACATGAAAATACGATAATTAAAATCGGTGGTGTTACTATTGGTGGTGATGAAGTAGTGGTTATGGCTGGTCCGTGTTCGGTAGAATCCGAAGAGCAAACCATGATTATTGCGGAACGAGTGGCCAAAGCCGGGGCAAAAATATTGCGAGGCGGCGCCTTTAAACCACGAACTTCACCTTATTCCTTTCAAGGCTTGGGAGAGGAAGGACTGAAAATTTTACGCAAAGCTGCCGACAAATTCGGTTTGCTGGTAATTACCGAGGTTATGGACAAAGATCAAATAGATCTGGTTAGCGAATATGCAGATATTTTGCAAGTAGGTGCGCGGAACATGCAAAATTTTAGTTTTATTCGCGCATTGGGCAAGGCCAGCAAGCCTATTTTTCTTAAACGTGGCATTGCCGCAACCATTGAAGAGTGGTTAATGTCTGCGGAATACATATTATCGGGTGGTAACGAAGACATAATGCTTTGTGAACGCGGAATACGCACATTTGAAACATACACACGCAACACATTAGATCTTTCGGCCATTCCCGTGGTAAAAAAATTGAGCCATTTGCCGGTATTTGCCGATCCTTCGCACGGAACCGGATTACGTAATAAGGTTATTCCCATGGCACGTGCGGCCATTGCGGCCGGAGCGGACGGAATAATGATTGAGGTTCATCATGATCCGGAACATGCACTTTCCGACGGTGCCCAGTCGTTGTATCCCAATCAATTTGACGAGCTAATGGACCAGATTCGAGTAATTGCCAAGGTGGTCGGACGTAAAATTGCGGATCGAAAATATTAAAATATTTGAATTGCGATCCACTTCGGACTAACCTTTGTATGGATCGCATTGTTGTTAAACCATTTTCGTCGGATTGAGTATGAAAATCGTAATTTCCGGTTTGGGACTAATGGGTGCCTCGTTGGCTTTGGCTCTTAAAACCAAAAAAGCGGAAGCTAAAATTTGGGGCTATGATTTCCCCGCAGTATGTGAAAAAGCCCTATCGCTTCAACTGATTGACAAAGCGGTTCAACATTGGCCCGAGGACTGCAGCGATGCCGATATCGTTTTTTTGGCAACCCCTATTCAAATCATAGAAAAGCAAATACGCGATTTAAATACCATTGTTTCGGCGCAAACGATCGTTACCGATTTGGGTAGTACCAAAGGCAATGTGCACCGTCTTGTGAAACAGATTGATTTTTCCGGTATATTCATTGGTGGACATCCCATGACCGGCGGCGAAAAAAGTGGCTTAGATGCCGCCGATCCGTTGCTTTACGAAAACGCCGTTTACATTTTAACGGGCGTGGAAGGGGAAAAAAGATCAATTGCCGAGGCCAAATTGTTTCCTATTTTGGAAACATTAAAAGCGCGTCTCTTATTACTGGATGCGGAAGTACACGACCAAATCATGGCCCGAATTAGCCATTTGCCGCAATTATTGGCTATCGGGCTTGTGGAGATGATCGGTGCCAAAAACGCTCCGGAAGAACCCTATTTCGAATTGGCGGCCGGTGGATTCCGCGATTTGACGCGCATTGCTTCGAGCAATTTTGCCATTTGGAAGGATATTTTACAACGCAATAAACAAAACGTAAAAGAAGCCTTGCGCGAATTGATCGATTTGTTGGAGCACGAATATCGGCACATTGATGATCTTTCTGAAGATTTTCATCTGGCTAATTATTATCGCAGTCAAATTCCGAAATCGACGAAGGGTTTTTTGCATCCGTTGAGCGAGGTGCTGATTTACGTAGACGATAAGCCCGGAGTAATTGCGCGTATGTCTAATGCGTTGGCTTCGGAGAAAATAGATATTCGTGATATCGAATTACTTAAAGTACGCGAAAAGGAAGGCGGGGTTTTTCGCATTTCATTTTCGAATAGGGAAGAAGCAGAAAAAGCCATCGGTATTTTGGAAAAACAGGGCTTTCGCGCATTTGTCAGCGATTGAAAGGTTTTTAACATACTTGCAAGCATTTGGCCAACAGCATAGGGGGAAACGGTGAAAAAAATAAGAACAGCCGTTGTCGGTGTGGGCAAAATAGCTCAAATAGCTCACTTGCCAGTTCTTAAAAAGATGGATTCGGTAGAGCTGGTAGCAGTTTGTGATGTGGATGAGAAAAAGATGGCCCATATCATAAAAAAATTTGAGGTGCCCCATTGGTACAATTTAGTTGATGAGATGCTTGAGCACGAAAAAATTGATGCGTTACATATTTGTACGGCCAATTATTATCATTATCCTATGGCACTGATGGCTTTGCGAAAAGGTATTCATGTGTTTGTAGAAAAACCGTTGGCTTTGGATGTGGTGCATGCTCAAAAGATTGCGCAAACTGCCAAGGATACCGATTGCGTGGTTATGGTGGGCATGCAACATCGTTTTCGGGACGATGTACAAATTTTAAAAGAGTTTTTAAGCAATAATGAATTGGGAGAATTGTTCTTTTTTAAGAGCGGTTGGCTAAAAAAGTGGTCGAAAGAATTGCAGTTGGGTTGGGAGCTACAAAAGCAATATTCCGGTGGCGGCGTTTTGATGGATTTTGGAATTCATTTGATCGATATGCTTTTATATTTGACAGGGATGCCCAAAATTCGTACGGCTAGGCTTTTACCCTATCGGTTACGAGAAGAATTGGAGGTGGAAGATTCGGCTCTGGCGATTTTACAAACCGAATCGGGGTTGGGTGTAACTATCGAAACAAGTTGGAATTTGCATTTAGATCATGATATTCAATACACTCATATTTTTGGTAAAAAGGGTTCGGCCTACTTAAATCCTTTGCGCATTCAAAAAGAGATGCACGGAAATTTGGTTACCGTTACGCCTATTCAGGATGAAAAATCGAGTGATCGTTATTTGCGTGCTTATGAAACGGAAATTTGCCATTTTTACAATGTTATTGCCGGTAAAGAGGCAAATATGTCTCCGGCTGACGACGCAGTAAGAGTTCTGAGAATTATCGAGGCTTTGTACGCTTCCGCACGGGAGGGGCGAGAAATCGTTGTAAACGATTAGCGTTTTTGGGGTTGAATGAACGCCCTATTTTCGTTTTAGATTTGCATACCCACGAAAAAAAACGGTGCAAAAAATATTTTTAATTTACCGCTTAATTTTTTACTTGGCTTTCTCATCGAATGCTTTTAAATTCATTTCTATTTTAAACGATACATCCAAACATGGAGCAAAAGCAATGATTAAGCATGCTTTGGCAGTATTTGTGTTCACCGTTTTAATGGTATTGATGCTCTTTTTTGGCTCTTGTAATAATATGAAACCGCATAAAGATCCGTTGGCCGATTCGGTTAGGACCGAATTTTTGCATGCCTGGCAAGCTTACAAAACCTATGCCTGGGGGCAGGATTATTTGAAACCTTTAAGTAAACAAGGCCAAAATTGGTACGATTCGTCTTTTGTAATTACCCCGGTTGACGCTTACGATACCATGATTCTTATGGGGCTTAACCGGCAGGCGCAGGAGGCCAAACAGTTAATAATGGCCAAACTTTCTTTTGACCGTAATATTTCGGTTAAGGTTTTCGAATTTAATATTCGCCTATTAGGCGGTTTGCTGGCGGCTTACCAATTGGATCATGACAAACGGTTTTTACAATTGGCCGAAGATTTGGGAAAACGTCTGTTACCCGCTTTTGCGTCACCAACCGGGATGCCTTACCGATACGTTAATTTGAAAACCGGTGCCGTGTCCGGTACTGTAAGTAATCCGGCTGAGATTGGTACTTATATCGTGGAATTCGGTATGCTAACGCATTTTAGCGGAGATTCTGTTTATTACAAAGCGGCCAAAAAAGCAATTAGCGCGGTTTATCGGCGACGTTCCGCCATCGGTTTGGTGGGCACTACCATAAATGTAGATACCGGAACTTGGATGGATAAATCGTCTCACATTGGCGGAATGATCGATTCCTATTACGAATATTTGTTAAAAGGCTTTGTTTTGTTCAAAGATCCCGATTTCGGCGAAATGTGGAAACACAGTGTTAATGCGATAAATACCTATTTGGCAGATGAATACGAGGATAATTTGTGGTACGGCCGGGCCGATATGGAAAGTGGCAAGTTGCGCAAACCTTGGTTTGGGGCCTTAGATGCTTTTTTCCCGGCGGTACTTTCGTTAGACGGGCAAATGGATCGGGCCCGAGCTTTGTTGAATTCTTGTTTTACGATGTGGCAGTTGGAAGGTATCGAACCGGAACTGATTAATTACCGGACTATGCGCATTTTATCACCGGAATATCCTTTACGTCCGGAAATTATCGAATCTACCTATTATTTGTATTATTTTACGGGGAATAAACGTTACCGCGATATGGGACGTGCGTATTTTAAGGCGCTAAAACGCTATTGTCGTACCGGCTCCGGATATGCCGAATTAAAAAGCGTAATTAGTAAAGAGAAGGTTGATCGGATGGATAGTTACTTTTTGGCGGAAACGTTGAAATATCTCTATCTGTTATTTTCGGATCGCCGAAAAATAAATTTGAGCAAAACGGTTTTCAATACCGAAGCTCATCCGATGTTTATGCAAACTTATTGGAAAGTAAAATAAAGTTTGCAGGTAACGATTGGGAGACAATGTAAAAGGCAATTGTAAGTAATAGTTGCCGTTTTGTCTCAGTGTTTTTATAAAAATTCCGTTCGAATAAACGTAAAGAATGGTTAATATGTTTGTTATTTATCTCCGTTTCAAAGGATTTGCAGGATGCCGGAACTGATCCGTTTAAATATACCGTTTATTGTCGTACTATTGCTTGCCGCTTTGGCTTTTGGCATCGTTTATTTTTTTTACAGGCAAACCAATCCGCAAATTCAACCTTTTTGGAAATGGATTTTAATTGCACTTCGTACTGCGGTTTTGTTTTTAATTTTTTTGCTTTTTGGGGCACCTGTCGTACATCTGATTTATTTTCAGGAGCAATACCCTTCGATTGCCATTTTTGTAGACAATTCACAGTCGATGAATATTAAGGAAAATCAGATCGATCGTTGGCAAAAGGTAAAGCAAATTACGTATATTCTAAAAAATGAATTGCCGAAAACGGATCGCATACATTGGTATACGTTTAACTCACGCGTGTCTCCGTTATTGAGGATAGATAGTCTTAGCCCGTCACAAGGCGGAACAAACTTTATTCCTGTTTTAACGCACATCCAAAAAGAGAATCCGGATTATGCGTTTATTATTAGTGATGGCGTTATTACCGAGGGCGGGTTGCCCGGCGAGTTGTCTTCTGCTACCCGTACAAAAATTTATTGTATTCCGGTAGGCAGGGTGCATAGTGAAAGCGATGTGTTTGTACAGGATGTTCGGTTTTCGCCTATTGCTTACAAAGGACAGGCACAAACAATAACCGCCATTATCGGTAGCACTCATTGGCCTCAAAAGCAGACGGCTCTGGTACAACTGATTGGCAATCGGAGAGTTTTGGCCCAAAAAACGGTTACAATTGTTCCGGGATCGGGATTGATGCAAGTTGGTTTGACTTATGTTCCGATGCGAAAGGGGTTGCAAAATTTGAAGCTTAAAATTTCCGGTTTGAAAGATGATGCCAATCGTGATAACAATATAATGCGTTTTGTGCAACAGATACTAAAAAGTCGTATTCATGTTGCTTTATTGGCATCGGCTCCCAATTATGATATTAAATTTTTACATTTTCTTTTAAAGCAAAATTCAAGGTTTTCCGTTACTTGGTTTGTGGAAGATAACCGTGGACGCTTTTTGCAAAAATCGAATTTGCGCGGGCTGGATAGCAGCGATGTTTTGTTTTTAATAAATTATCCGGGGCCACGTAGTTCCAACGAATTATTACAACGTTTACAAACCTTATGGCATAAACGGCATCCCTCATTGGCATTAATGATAAACAAAGAAATGAATTGGCAAACATTGGAGCGGGTAATTCCCGATTTGCCGTGCAAACCTGTTTGGGGGTCTGGCAAAGAAAAACAGGTGACCGCTATTCCGGACCAAAATGCCGCGGCCAATAGTTTTGTTCGATTGTTTGCCGAACAACATTTAAATCAAACATTTTGGAATCGGATACCTCCGATAGAGAATTATTTTCAACAATTTGAATTTAGCAAAACGCATACTACGTTACTTTTTGCTGCTTATGGCGGAAAGATTTTTCCGTTAGTTTTTACACAGGAATTACCCGTGTATAAATTGTTGGTTTTAAATGGCAATGGTTTTTGGCAGTGGCATTTTTTAATGCAATCCGAGGCACAAATTTCCGATGGTTATAGTATTTTTATGAATAAGCTCATTAATTGGTTGGCTTATAAACAAGTATTTAAACCCGTACGGATTATCACCACTCAAAAAAGCGGACATATCGGCCAAACTTTTGAAATGACGGTCCGTTTGGTTGATGCGCGTTTTAAGCCCGTTCAAAATGGATCGGTAATATTAAAAGCCCAATTGGGTCAGCAACATTTTGATCTCGGATTGAATGAAATATCTCCCGGAACATTTAAAGCCCAATTTGTACCGCCAACTGCCGGAACGTATAAATTACAAGCGATCGGGTTTCAACAAGATCAGATTTTAGGGAAAGATTCTTTGCAAATTGCGGTTGTGCCTGTGGATAAGGAGCTTGTTCATTTATCGCCGGATACTTTGTTTTTGCAACGATTAAGCCGTAATAGCGAAGGGCAAATAATTCATGCCAAGCAATTGGGAAAATTTTTGCGAAACCATATAGTTAAGCCTAAAAAAGTATTGGAAGAAAGAAGCATTGCCTTATGGTATCATCCAGTTTTACTTATTTTGCTGATTCTTTTAATTAGCTTTGAATGGGCGCTACGCAAAAAATTGAATTTGGTTTGACCTTGCTGCACTTTAGATGGCATAAAAAAAGCAACGGAAGGTACGGAAATGAACATCATCGACTTGTCGCATCCCATCGCAGAAGAAATGCCTTTGTATCCGGGAACACCGGTTGTGCGGATTCGTAAGTTGCATGGTTTTGCTCAGGATGGTTATCGTGAAAAACAGATAACGCTAACCACGCATACCGGCACCCATGTGGATGCCCCGGCCCATATGTTGGAGAGCGGTAAGACATTGGATCGTTTTCCGTTGGAGCAATTTTTCGGAGAAGGCGTTGCGCTGGATGTTAGTGCCTTGAAGGGCAAAAAAATAAGCAAGTCGTTTTTAGTGGCTCACAAAACAGTTTGGCAAAAGGCAGATTTTATTTTGTTTTTTACGGGACACGACCGAAATTGGGGAAGCGAAGCGTATTTTTCCGATTTTTCCGTTTTAACGATTGAGGCGGTTGAATTTCTACTTAGATCACAAAAGTTAAAGGGGATTGGATTCGATACGATTTCTGCGGATGCTATGGAAAGCACCGAGTATCCCATTCACCGCAGGCTTATGGGAGCCGACTGTCTTATTATCGAAAACTTAACCAACTTGGCGCAAGTGGCCGGACAACGTTTTACTTTTAGCATTTTTCCGCTTGCGGTTACCGATGCCGACGGGTTTCCTGTTCGGGCTGCTGCGATCATGAATTTTTAAACCTTCGCGTGGCGGGTTTGTCGATTTCCTTCGCTTTTTGAATTCTGACCTGATTTTTATTTTAGTAATTGGTTGCTTTTTTCATCCAAATAAAACAAAGGCTGAATTGCATTCTACTAATTAATTATTTAATTTCTATGATTTATGATGAATATGATACAGAAAAACTTAAGAGACATTGAGACACGTATTGCCAAAGCATGTGAGCGATCCGGACGCAGAAGAGATGATATTACGTTAATTGCGGTTAGCAAGACTTTTTCGGCGGAGGTAGTGCGGCAGGCTTACGCTGTAGGGCTGCGAATTTTCGGTGAAAACCGTCCGCAGGAATTGCGTGACAAAAGCAGGGTTTTACCTGCAGATATCGAATGGCATTTTATCGGTCATTTACAGACGAACAAAATCAAATATGTGGTACCTGTGGCACGGTTAATTCATTCGCTGGATTCATTGCCTCTCGCGCGTGCGGTGTCCGAATATGCGATTAAGACAGACAAGCGGGTTTCTGTTTTACTGGAAGTAAATACCAGTGGGGAGGCAAGTAAATTCGGCTTTCGCCCGGAGGAAGTTTTTAATTCTTTTGAACAGATAGCCCGAATGCCCAATTTAGACGTAAGGGGCTTAATGACCATTGGCCCTTTGACCGATGATCGGGGACGTATTCGTGCGGCCTTTAAAGAGCTTAGCTCCTTAAAAGAGGCTTTGCGTGAACAGTGGGGTGAACAAAAGACGGCTGTTCTTTCTATGGGTATGAGCGGCGATTTTGAGATTGCCATTGAAGAAGGAAGTACCCATATTCGTTTGGGAACGGCTATTTTCGGACAACGAGGGAGGTAAATTGAAATTAACGCCTATTGATATCAAAAAACAGGAATTCAAAAAGGCCTTACGTGGGCTGGATCCTGTAGAAGTTAAGGCTTATTTGGACTTTGTAGCGGACGAGTACGAACAGTTGCTCCAACATAATCAGCAATTGGAAAAGCAACTGGCCTCGTATCAAACTGAGTTACGCCATTACAAAGACGTTGAAAAAACGCTCAAACAAACTTTGTACGAAGTAAAACAAACTTCGCAGCTTTCCAAGCAGACTTCGTTAAAGGAAGCCGAACTGATTAAACGGGAAGCGGAAATTCGGGCTACAAAAATTTTGGAAGAGGCCAAAGCCAAGGCCGAGCGTATTCGAAAAGAAGTTGAAACGTTAAAGCAACAAAAAGATTCCTTTGTTACGCGGCTTAAATATTTACTTTCTTCGCAGTTGGAATTGATTGAAATGTTACAGGTGGATGATGATCAATTAAACGTGATTAAGGAGAAGACGCCTTCTGCGTTTAAAGGTTCAAAACGTAATGTGAATGCTAATCGTACCTCTAA
The DNA here is from genome assembly GCA_964598255.1 of uncultured Caldithrix sp. Lineage (GTDB taxonomy): Bacteria > Calditrichota > Calditrichia > Calditrichales > Calditrichaceae > Caldithrix. The sequence continues at coordinate 30,922 of CAZRBA010000071.1, forward strand.
AGGGGCCAAAACAATGGAATCCGTTAAAAACGGATCGCCTTCGGTGCAGCCGACGAAATCGACCGGAGCGAATGAAGAACCGGAGATTCGGATGCCTAAAAACCAAACGGTGAAAAAGACTACTTCAGAAAAGAGGCCGGGTAATAAGAGCGATCATAAAAGCAAAGATTTTTTTAAAGATATTTTTGGTGAAGATTTGGATGTGGACGATATTTTTAAAGAAAGCAAATAAACATAAAGGATTTTATTTTAAGGCCGGTGCAATGGTTGGATAAATTGAGGATATGACGAGAACCGGTTGGAGAAAGGATGGGGGACAATTTTAATAAAGGCATGTTTAATCGACCGGTAAAACAGAGATTTTTGCCTGTTTTAATTAGGTAAAGAAACCCTGTACTTTACGGGTTTTGTAATTACTAAAGGATGGATTTGTTTTAGCGAATCTTAAAACCATAAATATGTTGGCAAACAGGGTATGTCATTAAATGGGAGGTTAAACATGCGCTTAACCAAGATTTTACGTATTATCGTATTTGGGATTTTTACCGCATCTCTTTTCAGTTGTTCCGGAGCCCGGTACATGTCCACAAAAAATCCGATTAGTCAGGCTTCGGTTCGTTTGAATTTGAAAGACGGCACGCATCGGGAAGGCATAATTGTTACCGGTGATTCGACCGATTTGGTTTACGTTGATGCGGGAACGCATCAAAAGACGACGCTTAAACTCAAAGATATCGAGAGTATTGAGCGTATTAGCAAATATTTTGACTTTGAGGGGAACCCGATTCCGGTTGACGAAATTAAAGCCAACAAAACCCCCAAAAACATGCTTTTGTACGGAGGAGCGGGGTTGGTGCTGGGGGCAGCCGTGGGAACGGGTGTTGGAATCGGTTTGTATGCTGCGGATCAGCCGCTATTAGCCAATGTCAGTATTCTTGTTTTCGGCGGATTGGGTGCCTGGTATTTTGGTAAAAAAGGTGTGCAGAAAGATTACGACGATGCTGCGTTTAAGGCACGACAAATACGCTATCAGGAATACAAAGAAATTCGGGCGGAGAAACGTCGGCTTGAAGAATTAAAAAGGAAGAAAGCAGAATTATTAAAAAAGTTACAAGAGAAGAAGAGAAAAGAAAAGGAAAAACAACAAAATGTTCGATAGGGAAACATATCGCAAGCAAATCGGCGAGACATACGATTACATAGCGGCTAAACTTCCGGCCAAACCTGAGGTAGGAATTATTTTAGGAACGGGTTTGGGCGGATTAGCCAAAGAAATTGATGTGCAAGCGGAACTTCCGTATCAGGAAATTCCGAATTTTCCGGTTTCGACTGTGGAGAGTCATGAAGGAAAGTTGATTGTCGGGACATTGGGTGGCAAAAACGTTTTGGCCATGCAAGGCCGTTTTCATTACTACGAAGGATATTCCATGCAACAAATTACTTTTCCTTTGCGTGTAATGAAAAAGTTAGGTATTAATGTTTTGCTCATTTCCAATGCCAGCGGTGGTATGAATCCGTTGTTTCGGAAAGGCGATTTAATGCTTATCGACGATCATATTAATTTATTGGGTACGAATCCTTTGATCGGACAAAACTTGGATGAATTCGGTCCGCGTTTTCCTGACATGTCCGAACCGTATTCGAAGCGATTAATTGCATTAGCAGAAGAAATAGCTTTGGAGAATAGAATTAAAGTACAAAGAGGGGTTTTTGTTGCCGTGCCGGGCCCCAGTTTGGAAACACGAGCCGAATACCGTTTTTTGCGGGCTACCGGAGCCGATGTGGTTGGCATGTCTACGGTTCCGGAGGTAATCGTAGCGGTTCACCAGGGAATGGAAGTTTTGGGAATTTCGGTGATAACGGACGAGTGTTTTCCCGAAGCGTTACAGCCGGTTAACGTGGAAGAAATTATTCGCGTGGCGGCGGAAACCGAGCCCAAATTAACTTTAATAATGCGCGAGGTGGTAAAGCGCCTTTAAAAAGGCGCTTTACCAACATCTGCGGGTATGGATTTCCGTTGCCCGAAAAACGGAAAGATTGTTCCGATGCGGAATTGACAAACCGTTGAAACGGTTCAACAAAACAAATTTACAAAAAATCAGATACAACGATAGATTCGAAAAAGGAGTTGAGGAAACGATGTTTAAGGAAGTGAATAAGAATCTTAGCATCCCCGAAATCGAAAAACGCGTTCTTGATTTTTGGAAAAAAAACGATGTGTTTAAGCAGTCGGTAAAAAATCGTGAAGGCGCTCCGCGCTACGTTTTTTATGAAGGCCCGCCCACGGCCAACGGAAAACCGGGCATTCATCATGTGATGGCCCGGACAGTAAAAGACATTATTTGCCGCTTTAAAACCATGGAAGGGTATCAGGTACCGCGCAAGGCCGGTTGGGACACCCACGGGTTACCGGTTGAAATTGCCGTGGAAAAACAAATGGGGCTGACCAATAAAAAAGAAATCGAAAAAATAGGTATCGATAAATTTAACAAAGCTTGCAAAGAACTGGTTAACAAGCACATCGAAATGGAAGAAGGTTGGCGCACATTAACCGACCGCATGGGGTATTGGATCGATTTGGATGACGCTTACATTACTTACAAAAACGAATACATCGAATCGGTTTGGTGGGCCATTAAGCAAATTTTCGATAAGGGATTGATTTACAGAGATTTCAAAATCGTACCCCAATCTCCGACCATCGAAACACCGTTAAGTTCACACGAACTATCCTTGGGGTATCGCGAAGTAAAAGACCCAAACTGTTTTATTAAAGTAAAAGTCGTTTCCCCTTCAATTCAAGAGATTGAGGGGGCGCAACTCTTGGTTTGGACCACGACGCCGTGGACGTTAATTTCCAACGTGGCCATGGCCGTGGGGGCAGACATCGACTACGTTTTGGTAGAAAATACCCGTATCGTCAAACGTAAAGAAGGGAAAGAAACCGTAACCGACAAGCTGGTTTTGGCAGAAGCGCGTTTACAGGTTTTAGACGGCGAATACAAAATTTTGGCACGTTTTAAAGGCAAAAAACTATTCGGTACCGTTTACGAACAAATTTTCGATTACCTGAAAATAGACCGCGAAAAATATCCCAATGCCTTAACCGTGCTAATCGGTGACTTTGTTTCCACCGAAGACGGTTCCGGTATTGTGCATTTGGCACCGGCCTTCGGGCAGGACGACTACGACATGTCCAAGAAATACAATTTACCCTTTTTGCAGCCGGTTACCCCAGGCGGACGTTTTACGGACGAAGTGGGTGAGTTCTCCGGCCGCACGGTCAAAACCTTCCAGTACACCGATCACGTGGAAGAAGGAGCGGACAAAGACATCGTTAAAAAGCTTAAGCAGATGGGCAAATTGTATCGCAATACTTTTGACTACGTGCACAGCTATCCCCATTGCTGGCGAACAGATAATCCCATTATCTATTACGCTCGCGAATCGTGGTTTATCGATTCGCCGCGTTACAAAGAACAAATGGTGGAACTGAACAAAACCATTAATTGGAATCCCCCCGAAATCGGCACGGGCCGTTTTGGCAATTGGTTAGAAGATGTCAAAGAATGGTCGCTTTCGCGCGATCGTTACTGGGGGACTCCTTTGCCCTTGTGGGTTAGCGAAGACAAACAAGACATCATTGCCATCGGCTCCATTGAAGAACTGAAGCAGGGCCTTTACGAAAAAGAAGACGGTACGCGGGTACCTGTAAGCGAGCTGGCAGATCAAATCGATTTGCATCGGCCGTTTGTAGACCGGATTATTTTCGAAAAAGACGGCAAAACATACCGCCGTACACCGGAAATTATCGATGTGTGGTTCGATAGCGGTTCCATGCCGTTTGCCCAGTTTCATTATCCTTTCGAAAACAAAGAATTGTTTCAAAAGAGCTTCCCGGCCGATTTTATTGCCGAAGGTATCGACCAAACGCGAGGTTGGTTTTACACCTTGCACAATATTTCCACCGTATTGTTTAATAAACCGGCGTTCAAAAATATCATCGTAAACGAATTGATTTTGGACAAAGACGGACAAAAAATGAGTAAATCCAAAGGAAACGTTGTCTTTCCCATGGAAATGATGGATCAATACGGAGCCGATCCCTTACGCTGGTATTTTATGGCCATCAGCCCGCCTTGGATTCCCAAAAAGTTCGATGAAGCGGGTTTGCAGGAAACGGTGCGTAAGTTCTTTTCCACTTTAATGAACGTCTACTCCTTTTTTGTTCTGTACGCCAATTTGGACGGATATAACGGAAAAGAAAAAAAAGTACCGTATGCAGAGCGTCCCGAAATCGATCGGTGGATTATTTCCAGATTGAATACGGTTATCGAGCGCGTGAATTACAGTTTGGATCATTACGACATTACCAAAGCCGTACGGGCGTTGTCCGATTTTATGATCGACGATGTTTCCAACTGGTACGTGCGCCGCAATCGGCGTCGTTTTTGGAAATCGGAATCGGGTAGGGACAAATTGGCGGCCTACCAAACGCTGCACGAAGTACTGGTAACCTTTGCCCGTCTTATGGCTCCCGTGGCGCCCTTTACGGCCGAAGAAATTTATTTGAATTTAAAGGGCGACAATGAACCTTTCAGTGTCCATTTGACGGATTATCCAAAGTTGGATGATGCGCGGAAGCAAAATCAGGATAGCGCTTTGGAAAAAGCCATGGCATTGGCACAAAAAATTGTTACCGGAATTCGTGCTTTACGCAATGAAAAACAAATACGTGTACGCCAACCCTTAAGCCGCGTTGTTCTTTTTACACGCAATGCCGACGATCGTAAAAATGTTGAAAGGATGGCCGCAATTATTGCCGAAGAAGTAAACGTTAAAGTGGTGGAATTTACAGATAATGATGAAGCATTGGTCGAACGTAAAGCCAAACCAAATTTTAAAATACTGGGTGCGAAAGTTGGCAAACTGATGGGGCCGTTGAGCAATGTTATCAAAAACTTTAGCGGCGAACAAATTCGCGAATTGGAAAAAAACGGCTTTATTCATGTAAATGTCGAAAACAGGGAAATAAAACTGGAAAAAGAAGACGTTCTTATTACATCGGAGGCAAAAGGTAATTTTGCGGTGTATTCCGACGAATATTTGACGATTGCTTTGGATTTGAAACTCACTCCCGAATTAAAGGAAGAAGGCTTTGCTCGTGAATTTGTAAATCGTGTGCAAAATTTACGTAAGGAAGCCGGATTCGAGGTAACCGATCACATTGTGATTCAAGTACAAGGAATCGATAGCGAAAAAGCCAAAGCTTTACAAAACCGTGACGAATATATTCGTACCGAAACGTTGGCGGATGCCATCGAATTCGGCACGATCTCGGCGCCGTTTAAAAAAGAAGTAAAAATTGATGATTTGAAATTTACAATCGGATTAGTGAAATCAACCAAGGGAGTATAAATTAATGGATCAAAAACAACTTGAACACATCAAGGAAATCATCCTGAAAAAAAGGGAAGAAGTCCAAAAAAATCTGGATTATTTGCGTTCTACGGTTCTTGATTCCACTACCAAAGAGGCCACGGGCGACCATTCCGCTTATTCCTACCACATGGCCGATTTAGGTACCGACAATATGGAACGTGAAAAGGCATTTATGTTTGCCGCCAGAGATGAAAAATATCTCAAGCAGTTAAACGATGCCTTGCAACGCATCGAAAACGGTACGTACGGTATTTGTCGCGTGTGCGGAAACGAAATTTCTTTTAAACGTTTGGAAGCCGTACCGACAACGACCATTTGTTTTGATTGTAAAGTTAAAGAACAACGCTAACCGGAATAAAAATATGCGCAAAAGCCTTTCCTATATTTCCATGTCGGCGATTATTCTCGGAACGTTGCTACTGGATCAGATAACAAAATACATCATTAAAACCAATATGCATCTGGGCGAGTCGATACCCGTTTTGGGTAATTTTTTTCGTATTACGTATGTGGAAAATCCCGGAATGGCCTTCGGAGTTCGCATTCAAAACGGGACGTTGTTTTCTGCGCTTTCCGTTTTTGCGGCCATCTTGGTTTTTTACTATTTAATCCGCTTACGCAAAGGTGGATGGGTATTGCAAACCGCCTTGAGCTTGATTGCGGCCGGAGCTATCGGTAATTTGATGGATCGTTTTTTGTACGGAAAGGTTGTGGATTTTTTGGATTTCGAGTTTTTTGATATTTCAATTCCCGCATTTAACCTGCTGGGAGTGCATTTTAACGGTTACAGCATGACACGCTGGCCTGTTTTTAACGTGGCCGATTCTGCCGTGACCATAGGTATGTTGTTTTTGATTGCTTATATTGCTTTTATTGGAGATCCGCTAAAAAATTTGACGTACGGATCGTCCGCAAATGAAAATAGTCCCTCCGAAAAATCGGAGGCTTAAAAAGGAAATCCTGCTTCGAATCCGTTCGGTCTAAAATGGGTTTTTCGGAGGATTGTAAGAAAAACAAGATTTAATTTGTAGGTAAGATAGAGGGCTAATTAATTTTTGACGGAATATTCGCAAGACGAAAAACAAATTTTAACAATCTCAAAAAATGATATTGGCATCCGTCTGGATGTTTTTCTTTCCGCACAGTTTCCCGATTATACACGCTCCTATTTTAATAAATTAATAAAGAACGGCTTGGTACGTGTTAACAACCATAAAAGCAAAAGCGGCTATCTACTGCGTTTGGGAGATCGGGTGAGCGTTACGTATGTTTCGACGGAAATTGACATGGAACCCGCCGATATTCCCATTGATATTATTTACGAAGACCAAGATATTATTGTGGTCAACAAGCCCGTGGGTATGGTTGTGCATCCGGGGAAGGGAAACGAAACCAATACGCTGGTAAACGCCCTGTTGAATTATACGAACGATTTGGCCGATACCGGCAGTTATTTTCGTCCCGGAATCGTACACAGATTGGATAAAGATACATCGGGCTTGCTGGTTGTTGCCAAGAACGAAAAAGCGCTTTGGCGTTTACGCAAACAGTTCGATAGCAAACAAATTCATCGCATTTATTGGGCATTGGTTTGGGGCGATATTAACGATGAACAGGGAACCGTACACGAACCGATCGCTCGCAGCCGTAAAAATCCCATTAAATTTGTAGTGGATGCCCGCGGCAAGGATGCGGTTACCCATTACAAAGTTTTACGGCGTTTTGAGTACATTACTTTGCTTGAATTCCGGTTGGAAACCGGCCGCACCCACCAAATACGCGTTCATGCCAATTATTTAAAGCATCCGGTTGTTGGCGACCAATTGTACAACGGGCGCGAAAATCAGCTTTTACGCTTACCGGAGAATTTGCGTAAACGCGGTGCGCATTTGCTGAAAATGATGAAACGTCAAGCTTTGCATGCCAAAGAATTGACTTTTATCCATCCCGTTCGTGGCGAACGTTTGCGTTTTGAAGCGCCTTTGCCGCAGGATATGCAAGAAGTAATGGAAAAATTACCGGATCTTTTTTTGCTTGAGCGATAAAAACCGACGGAGCAAAAAGTGCATACGCGAGTGTATTATTGGATCGGAATTTTATTTTATTCTTTTGCGGTTATCGGGATTGGCTTTTATGTTTGGTTACGCGATAAAAAGCAGGGCAAAGAACAGGATAATACCGCCTATTGGGAAGCAAGTCGCAATCTTTCGTCCTGGTCGGTAGGGCTCTCCATTTCTGCCAGTATGATGTCGGTTAGCTGGTCCAGCGTGTACGGAGTGCAGCTTTTTTATTGGTACGGTTTGGGTGGCGGATGGTTGCTAATTGTGCCGTGGTTGTTGACCATGGCCGGATTTTTTGTTTTGGCGCCCTTATTCCGGAAATTCAAGGTATTTTCCCAACCACAGTTATTGGAAAAACGATTCGGTACGCGAACTCGTCAATTGCTGGCTCCTACATTAATTTTGGTTTTTACCATTTGGGCCGGCGCCGAAATTTTTGCGGCAGGAACGTTAATTGCACCGTTTTTGGGTATTTCGGTCCCGCAAGCACTTTTTCTGATAGCCTTAATTGTGGCCATTTATAGCTACAGCGGTGGTTTTGAAGCCGTTGTTTCCACGGATAAAATTCAATTTGTATTGGTTGCCATTTTTATTACGGCCATTGCGTTTTTGGGAGTAACTGCTTTGCCGCCCGAAGCTTCGCTATTTAATACGCCACTACCACCCAAAACCCAACAAATGCCGCTTTTACTTTCCCCTGGATGGGCCTTGATTTTACTGACGTTTATTGCCTATATGCCCGGTTGGATCGTGGAAACGGATGTCTGGATTCGTTTACAGGCTGCGCGTTCGGATGGTGAAGCGCGTAAGGGTATTTTAATTGCCGGGGTAAATTCGGCTTTATTTGTTGGTTTGTTGCCCTTTCTTATCGGTGCTTCGGCTTTGATTTTATTTCCGCCGGTTCACGGTCGGGCCCCGGCCGAAATTCAGGATGGAGCGTTGATTTTTACCGTGATGATGCAAAAATATGCGCCATTGTGGTTGAATTTAGCCTTGTCCGTCGGTTTGATTGCCGCGGCCATGTCGACCATAGATACTTGCGGCAATGTGGTCGCTTTATCGTTTTCGCATGATTTGATGGAACCAATGCTTGCTAAACGCTGGTCAAAAAAAAGGTTGAATTTGTTCGCGCGTATTTCATCGGTCGGCGCTATTTTGGCCGCTTTTGTCTACGCTCTGTTTACCGAAAGTTTGTGGGATATTTTTTATCTTTCATCAGGATTGTTAACTACTACCGTTTTCATTCCAGTAATCAGCAGTTTTTTTAAATCGACCCGTAAACACGAAGTTAATCTTTCCATTATTTTGGGCTTTTGGGGCACAATCGTATTCTATTTTTTGGAGTCGCGCGGAGTTTTACACGGTATTGAACCCGCATTTGTCGCGCAAACCGGTTTGGGGTATATTTTGTGGGGATTTGTCCTTGCTGCCGCGGGATTCGGATTGGGTAAAATATTCGGGCGTGGGGGGGGGGGAAAAGTTGAATGGTTGATTGGTTGAATTGTTGAATGGTTATTCGTTATTCGGTGCTTCTTCGGTGTGGTTTGGTGGTTGCATTAAGTTAAGGGTTAAGGGTGTAAGGGTTATCAGTGCCGATCTGTGTGGATCGGTGGCTGGGAAAGTTGAATAGTTGATTGGTTGAATTGTTGAATGGTGTATTTGTGCCCAGGGCTTCCCTTGGGTATTATTCAGGGTAGCGCGGTAATTTGTTGCAATGTTTACCCCCCGTTGCCCCCCTCAAAGGGGGGCTTTTTGTTGTGTGGTAGTTTGCGGCCCTGGGGGAAGCCGGTTGCCGAGTGGTCCCGATTCATCGGGATGTATCGAGATACCGGCGGCCTTTTCCCCCTTATCCTTTTTCTTTTTTCATTTTTCCTTTTTCATTCTCTCTGCGTGGATCAGTGGCTGGGAAAGTTGAATGGTTGATTGGTTGAATTGTTGAATGGTTATTCGTTATTCGGTGGTTTTTCGGTGTGGTTCGGTGGTTGCATTAAGTTAATGGTTAAGGGTATAAGGGTTATCAGTGCCGATCTGTGTGGATCGGTAGCTGGGAAAGTTGAATAGTTGATTGGTTGAATGGTTTAGGGTACAGCCTCATTCTGTGCGCAGATCACGCGGATTGGCGCAGATTCTTTTCTACGAATATCTGCGGAATCTGCGAGAGACCGATTGCTCGAATTGTTAATCGGGATTTTTTGCTGGTTTGTTGCAATGTTTACCCCCCGTTGCCCCCCTCAAAGGGGGGCCTTTTGCGTGTGGCGGTTTGCGGCCCTGCGGGGAAAAGCCGGTGCCTCGATACATCCCGATGAATCGGGACTACTCGGCAACCGGCGGTTTTTCCCCTTTTTCTTTTTTCATTTTTCCTTTTTCATTCTCTCTGCGTGGATCAGTGGCTGGGAAAGTTGAATGGTTGATTGGTTTAATTGTTAAATGGTGTATTAGGAGGCTAGGCAAATTGCCGATATTCTGTCACTACAGAACCAAACGATTGTATTTCATTTAACAGAAACGTTTTTAAATAATTTTCTTGCAAATGCTATTCGCGAATTAGTAAATAAAGAAATGCGCTCAATGATGCAACGGATATTCCAAGCATGGCATTGGAAACAGTATCAAAGGTTTGGGTACGATTGTAATAATCGCGTATTTTATTCAGGTCGGAACTACTACGGTAATCGCGATAGTAATCGTCGGCTCGACGTTTTAAATAAAACGAAGCCCAATTGCTTAAAACGGTTAGTGCAGCCAGACCCGGTTTTAGTAAGTGCTTAAGTTGGGGATTGTGGCGTCCGTGTCGGGCCAGAGAAACAGACGTAAAATGCAAATCCGGTTTAAAACGAGGCCGGAAGGATTTTAAGAAAAGCGTATCGGTTGCGCGGATTGTTACCGTTGTATCGATCGCCCAGTTATTCCAAAGACGATCGTTTAAAAAAATTAATTTTAAACGCTGGTTCCCTGCAGGAAGAGCTAAAACGGATTGTGAAGGTTGTTTTTTGCTATTAAATAATACGTTCCTTTTGCTAATAACCACCATTCCCGAATTCGGAAGCGAAAGATATCCTATGGGCCTTTGCTGAGCCCTTAATAACGAAGTCCAGTAAAAAAGCAAGATTCCGGCAAACAATAATCGTTTCATTTGTTCTCAGCTCCCGTGCTTTGCCATTTTTCCAAATGATCGTATTCCACCGATAGATACAGAGTATGCGCATTGCCAGGCAGAACAACATCGGCGCGATGCTTTAGGTGTTTTTTTTGCACGATTTTTCCGGATGTTTTTTGTAGCAAATAAAGATATTTTTGTGCGGTAGTAATCAGCAAAAGGTTATGCGTAACAATTACCGGTTGCATAGGCACTCCGATAAGTTCTTTCGCCCAAATTTGTTTTAGCTCGGGCGTAAAGCAATACACATATCCTTTGCTGTCCATTAGATAAATTCGTTCGCCATCGGTAGAGCAGGGCTTGTAAATAGGTGCGTTGCCGGTGGCGGCTTTGCGGCGAATTGTACCGTCGGAAAGGCGCAAAGCCCAAATAACGCCGCGAATATCCGGCAGGTAAACATTGCCGCGTAAAATCATGGGTGGAGCAAAAAAGTGATGCTCTATTTTTTGCTTCCAAAGGATGTTGCCGCGCAAGGCATCAAGGGCCATAAGCAAACCGTCGGGTGTACAAGCTACCAGTGTGTCACCGTGCATGGCCAAATTGGCGTTAATAGACATTCCGCTGTCAAAAAGCCAAAGTTGTTTGCCGGAAAGGGAGTTTAGGGCTATTATTTTTCCCTTTAAAGTAGCGTGGAACACCGTTTTTTCCGCAATTAATGGGCTGCTGCGCGAAAACAATCCCTTCTTTTTCCACAGAATTTTGTGTAATAGCAAGTCATAGGCCTGCAAGCCATATTTTCCTTTTTCGCTGGCGATAAAAACCAAAGGGCGATAAAAAGCCGGTGGAGCGGTAATGCCGCGCGCCAATCGTATGCGATGTACCCGATTTAATTCGATACGATTGATCGTAAGTAAGTATCCGTTAAAAGTGGAAACAAGTAAATTCTCGCGAAGTGGGTAAAAAAAGCCGTTGCTTACCCCGTTTATGTTTTTGCTTTTTTGTTTTTCAAATGGCGGTCGGAGAACCGTATTGTTAAAATACCAACGTTGGTTATTAAAACCATCGGTTAAGGTGCGCGGAAGTTCGGAAAGGTCGTTTGCTGTAACGGACGGGTTTTGGCAACCGGTGAACATCCCGACAAAAAGCACGGGAAGCACAATTCGGGCCAAAAAGCCGCGAAATAACGAGGCCCGTACAAACCGCGAAACTGCGCGTATTGTTTCTGCCCGTTCTCGATCGGGCGGGCACGATTGAAATCGTATATTAAAAAGAAAAATCTTGAACAAAGAGTATTGGCTGGTAAAAAACGGTAATTTTATCATAGTCTCGTGCCTGACCTTTGTTTGAATTTTAAAAGTCCCAGCCAAAAAAGAACTGGGTTAATGTTTTTTTGCCGACGGAATGAAAATCGGTTCGCCGTCCGATATCCAGCCGTAGGACGAGCATATTACCGAGATTCAAACGCACGCCAAATCCAAAACTGCCGCGAAACCCTGGCCATTTGTCATTCCAAGCATTACCCGCATCTACGAATAATGCTCCGCGGATGCCGGTAAATTGCAAAGCGGCCACAGGCAAATAAATACCCAGCCGATCGATAAGCGGAAAACGTAGTTCCTGAGAAATAAGCAAAATTCGTTTTCCGTGCAAAGACCAACGAGGATAAAGCCGCAAATCCCAACTTCCGCCGAAATAATATTGCATGGCTTCTCGTCCCTCGTTGAATAAGCTCAAAAATCGTACCGCATAAGCGCTTCGATAGGTTAAGCGAAAATATTTGCGGATGTCAATCAATCCTGTCAGATAATTGACATTGGAATAGGCCAGATCGTAAGTGTTGCCCAACGTAATGTTAATGCGCTGACCGTCGATGGGGCCGCTTGGTCCCCAAAGAGAATTATCGTTAACAAAGGAGATGTATTGGCTGGAAAGATAAGCGCGCCGCCGGTTGCTAAAGAACCAATCGCGATCGGAATAGGCCATGCTTTGGCTTAAGGAAACACGCGTAAACTGGGAAAACGGGTAGCTGAAGGTAACAATGCCTCCGGCGCGTTGTTCGTAAAAATAATTATCGCCCGGATAAAAATAATAACCGGCAAAACGATAAAGACTTAGCGCCCAGTTAATGCGATGCTCCAAATTGATTTTGGTAACCGCAATGTTAAAACTCTTCCAGAATTCGCTGGCCACGCGCGCATTGTTGTAAAGCAGCACGTAGTATTGATCGTTTCCCAAAACATCGGTAAAAGCGAATTGAGCCCCGCCGGTCGTACCGAAAATCGGATCTTGGGAAACTTGTGTTTGGGCAAAATCCAAATTGTATTTGCGTACGTATGGTTTGCGTTCTTTGACAAATTTCGGTTTGATATTCACAAATGTCCAAGGTTTTGTATCGCGTACAATTAGCGGTTGGCGAATCGTTTTTGCCGAATCGAGGTGCGCCAAAAAATCGGGCTGGTACCGAATTTGAAAGGCCGATTTTTCAAAACTGCCGAACAGCATTCCGTTTTGCGGTGTCCAGCACGGATCAAAGGCGGAGCCTAAAAAGGAGGTCATTTTAAAATAGCGAATCGGTTTATTAGCCAGTGCCGCTCGCACAGGATTGGTAATTACATAAATATTAAAGGTACCGTCTCGGTCGGACGTAAACGCTAAATATTTGCCGTCCGGAGAAAAGGCGGGACTTTGATCTTTTTGCCGGCCGTATGTCAAATAGCGCAGTTCGCCGGTTTTGCGATTCATTAAAAAAATGTTGCAGCCATCGTATTTGCCCGTTGCGGTTCGATCTGAAGAAAATGCGATGTATTTACCGTCCGGCGAGTAGGTTGGATCGTCATCCGTGTAAAAATCGTGCGTCAGGCGAATTAATGTTTCTTCTTTTACCCGAAAGACGTACAAATCTTTGTAGCCACCGAAATCTAAACCGCAAAAAACAATTTCGCTACCGTCCGGTGACCAATGCGGCGAGTAAATGGCTACCAAACCAGGAAAGCGTTTTTTCCCGATGATTTTTTTGGCGGGAATATCATACAGGTATAACACGTCACTTTTGCCGTTACGTGCGCTAAAGGCCAAAATTCCTTGCGGATTAACATCGATTTTGGAATCGAATACGTGAAACGATTCGAAAGCAGAGGTGCTTTCACCTTTGACCAGCAATTGTACGTCTTTTTCCTTATCCCGCAACGAAAGCGGCTTTAGCGGCCGCATGTAAATGCTGGAATATCCCGTGCGATTCCCTACAAAAACAACGTAGGATTCTCCGTTCTGGCGATAATAAACCGGTTTAAAATTGTAACCAAAACGCACAATTGTCTCCGAAATTTGATCGGAAAAATCATGCGAGGCCATTAACGGATAGTACTGTTTCTTTAGATAATACAAATATTCGTGATCGAATTCGCGGTAGTCTTTGCCTAAAACTTCTTTGAAACATTGTTCGAACGTCGGATATTTCCATACCAGTTCCATCATGCGTAACAACTTGTCTTTACCGTATTTGCGCGAAATATAATCGAGCACGTTTTGTCCTAATTTGTACATGTAAAACGTACCGTTTATTTGGTAGGCATTTTCCAGCCCGACTATGTAATTGTTCAACACCGCGTCGCGTAAAACCATTTCGCCCTGCGCATCCCAATGGCTTGACCAGAATTCGGCCAATCCTTCGACAAACCACAACGGGGGATAGGCGCCTTCGATTTTGTCGTATTTGGCCAATACGTGGTATAATTTGGTGTGCATAAATACATGTACCAATTCATGCCGGATGACGCGTTTGAATTCTTTCAGATCGCCATTGCCGGGTACAACTACGCGTCCTTTCATGTATTCGAAGAAACCGCCCACATTAGGCGGAATAAATCCAGGCGTAACGTTGGTTTGTTCGAAATGTTCGTGCGAACTGTAAAAAATTAGGGGAATGCGGTAAATAACCGAATAATCGAATTTTTGTTGCAAATAGCGATAGGAGTCTTCGGCAAATTGCGCACCTTTTTCGGCTACGTCGCGCATTTCCGGATAATAATAAATATCGAAATGCTCGGTTTTCATTACCTGCCATTTAAAATGGTGGTAATGCACTTTATTCCGTCCGAAATAAAATCCTTGGGCCCGTATCGAAACGGCAAAAAAGAGCGCAAAAAAGAGAATTAGATGTTTCCGCTTAAAGTCCATTCCGGAATCTTTCGTTAACATACCCCGGACAAACTAATTAAAAATGGTAAAGGTTTCAAGATGCCGCATGGCAGATCGGGGCGCTAATGCGAAAAAAAAATCTGTCTTGCCTTTCCAAACACGTAGTGACCCTAAAGGGTCTCTACGTGCCCAGCGCAAGGGGCAAGGGCCGCCTGCTCATTAAAAAAATAAGGAAATTTATTGCAAATATTCTTAAATTCCTTTAATCTTAATTGGAAAAGGCCGATCATCATTCAAGTTGTCAAAAGGAGAAAAAATATGCAAACCATTCTCGTAACCGGCGGGGCCGGATTTATCGGTTCGAACTTTGTACGTTATATGTTGCAAAAATATGCGGACTACCGCATTATTGTTTTGGATGCTCTGACCTATGCCGGTAATCGCGAAAACCTGGCCGATTTTGAACGAGATCCGCGTTACCTGTTTTATCATGGCGATATTGGCGACGCACAAGTTGTCGATAATTTGATGAGTAATGCGGATGCGGTGGTGAATTTTGCCGCCGAAACCCATGTGGATCGTTCCATTTTAGAAGCGGGAAAGTTTATCGATACGGATATTCACGGAACCTTTGTCCTTTTGGAAGCGGCCAAAAAACATGGCATCGAACGTTTTTTACATATTTCCACGGACGAAGTGTATGGCTCCATTGAAAACGGTTCGTTTAAAGAAACCGATCCTTTAATGCCCAACAGCCCTTATTCGGCCAGCAAAGCAGGCGGAGATTTGTTGGTTCGTTCTTATTTTAAAACCTACGGTTTGCCGGTGCTAATTACGCGTAGTTCCAATAATTACGGGCCGTACCAGTATCCCGAAAAACTGATTCCCTTATTTGTAACTAACGCCATCGACGATGTGCCTTTGCCGTTATATGGTGACGGTAAAAATGTTCGAGATTGGATTTATGTTGAAGATAATTGTGCCGCCATCGATATGGTATTGCACCATGGACAAATTGGCGAAATTTACAATATCGGCGGGGGCAATGAGCGGGAGAATATTTTTATTACCCGGTTTATTCTTGAATATTTGGGTAAATCCGAATCCTTAATTAAACCCGTAGCCGATCGGCCCGGACACGACCGTCGTTATTCGGTAGATACTTCCAAAATTCGCGCATTGGGCTGGCAACCGAAATGGAGTTTGGAAGACGGTTTAAAACAAACCATCAATTGGTATGTGGAAAACGAAAATTGGTGGCGCAAAATCAAAGAAAAGCAAGAAGAATACAAACGCTTTTATCAGGCGCATTACGCAAATCGTTAATTTGCTAACACCGCTCCGCATTGGCTGGCAAAGCGGGGCGGACTTATTTCAGGGCGTCAGATGGCAGTAAAAAAGATCCCGTGTAAAAATCATCCGCAGCGTTTAACAACCCGTCGCTGTTATTATTGCAAAACCCCGGTGTGCTCCGAATGCCAGGTACGGCGTGCACACCATATCTTTTGTAGTTCAAAATGCTATTATTTATGGAAAACACAACAAATAATCCGACCGCTGAAAAAATACAAACACAAAACCGCACTTTTGTTTTTAATTGCGTTTGCGCTTTTTTCCATCGGACAATTTTACTACCTGAATACCAAAATTAACCGTCTGGCTAAGCAGCGGGAAAAACGCGAAATGAAATCGGCGCCAGACACCGAGCAATTGTGGTTCAATTTGGACACAACAGTGGCGCGGGCCAACGGGCGCATTTCGTTTACGATTACCGGTACGCCTAGTGCCGCGGTTTCGATTTGGCACAACGGGAAAATGGTTGCCATGTCGGCCGATATCTCGAAAGACAATATTTTAAAGGGAATTCCGCTGTACTTCGGTGAAAATCGTTTTGTGCTTTGGGAACATCGCGCCAATGGGCAACAAATATTAGTCGATTCGTTCCGTATCGATTGGCATTCTGCCCGTTTGCGGTTTTTGTCCCTTCCGCTGTATTCCGTGCCGCTTAGGCAAAAACTACTGGCATTAACGTTTGACGCCGGTTCTACCGATAAAGGAAGCCGCAATATTTTACGCGTTTTAAGAAACAAAGAAATACACTGCACCATGTTTGTTACCGGACGCTTTGTAAAACAATTTCCCGATCTCGTACGTCAAATGGTTGCCGACGGCCATCAAATTGGTAACCACACTTTTAATCATCCTCATTTGACTACCTATGTCCGCAACGAACGGCAACAAACATTAGGAGGTGTTACCCGCCGTTTTGTCTTTCGGCAACTACGTAAAACCGACAGTTTGTTCAAAAAGATTACCGGACGACATCTGGCTCCGTTTTGGCGAGCACCGTTTGGAGAGTTTAATAAGCAAATTTTACGTTGGGCCGCCGAAGCCGGTTACAAACAAGTCGTTTGGTCGCATCATTGCGATGCGCTGGATTGGGTAGCCGATTCTACTTCGGAGTTGTATCGTTCCGCCGCGGAAATTTTGCACCACTTTTTACGCTTGGAAGAAACTTCCGGATTGCAGGGGCGTATTATTCTCATGCATTTAGGCACG
This sequence comes from uncultured Caldithrix sp., assembly GCA_964598255.1. Taxonomy (GTDB): domain Bacteria; phylum Calditrichota; class Calditrichia; order Calditrichales; family Calditrichaceae; genus Caldithrix. Next base: position 48,217 of record CAZRBA010000071.1, read on the forward strand.
GAACGCCATCGCGATTATCCGTACCGAATTCTACCGGCTCTTATCGATTCGCTGCGTATGCGCGGATACCGATTTGTTACCGTCGGTCAGTTATTGACCGCCAAAACAAAGCAATCCTTGGCACGTAAGTAAATCGGTTCGATACATATTGAAAAACCGGTAAAAACAACTGTTGGAACATCATTCAAACAGATAAAACAAAAAGGAACGCCATGGACGACGAACGGACAATCCGAACATTAAAGATATTAAGCATTCTTACCGTTCTATTTATCCTTTACAACACCCTTATGCCGTTTAAACCGTATTCCGACTGGTGGAAAGTGGCGCGTCATTTGCACAGAATCGAACTGATTCCCATGATTGTACGGGGCCGAATGAATCCGTTGACCGATTTGATCGGTAATGTTTTGCTGTTTATCCCTTTCGGGTTTTTCATAATGTTGTACTTGTTGGCGCAACGGCGAACAGGCAACGGATTGAAAATCGTATTTGCGGGAATGCTTTTTAGTTTAAGTATCGAAATCACTCAAATATTTTTCCGCTATCGAACCCCGTCCACCACGGATGTGATCATGAATACCTTTGGCACGGCAGTGGGCGTGATTGGTGCAAAAATTTATTTCCGTCATCTTGCGGTTCGCGTGCAGCGTTTTATCGAAACCACCTTAGAAAACGAACCGGTTACATTAATTCTTATTCTGATAATTTTGGTGCAATTTTTCGGATCGTTACTGCCGTTTAACGTAACCATTACGATTTCCGATTTAAAGCGTGCGTTGGCCCACGCAAATATTGAACCTTTCGGGGTAAAACCTCTGGGACTTTTATTCGGCACTTCCCATAAATATGCGGCGCAAATGACCTTTTCCGGAGCAAAGTTTTTAGGTAATGTTTTGTTTTATGCCATATATGGATATCTGGTTTTATACTCATATTTTCAATACTGGCGCTTCCGACGTGAAGGGAAGTGGTTTCTTTTTGCCTTGTTGATTTTGTACTTTCCGCTTTTGGAAGTTACCCAGTTTTTTATCAAATCGCGTACGGCCGATATTAACGATGTCATTAGCGGATATTCAGGGGCGTTTATCGGTGCCGCCGCTTTGCTGGCGGTTCGAAAGAAAAACTGGTTTAGGGGCATGAAAACCATCGAAATCAAACATTTTATTTTGCCGATTTTTATTTACCTGTTGTATATTTTTTACACGGGATTCCGACCGTTTGATTTTACCACAAATTACAACTTAATTCGTCCCAATTTGCAAATTCATAATCTGGTTCCTTTTTACGCCTATTACAAAGTTACCTCGTTGTGGAATATTTACGATTTGTTGGAATCGTTTTTTATGCTGTTGCCGCTGGGATTCGTTTGGGCATTGTTGAAAAATAAAAACGGAATTTCACAAAAAGCCGAACGGCAAGCCGTAGTTATCGGTTTGGCCGTGGCGCTTATTATCGAAGGGGCACAGGTCTTACTGCCCTCGCGTACCGGTGAGGTTACCGACGTGATTATGAATGCATTCGGATGTTATGCCGGTGCGCGGTTTTATCGCTATTACTATCAAAATTATATTATGAAAAATGATTTTATTCGCTCGTTAAGTAAAAAAGACAACGTTTGATTTTAACCGTTAACGGACATCGATCGCTACGGATTGCAAATAAAATGGCACAGATTGCCTGCCGAATATTATGCCAAACAAGGCCACGCCCTCTTTTAATTTGGCACACCATACCCAACCGCGCTTAACGGATATATGATTTGCTGTTTTGCACATCGCCGCTGCTTGGTTGGCTCCTAAAATTTTGATCCTGATTCATACTTTATTAAATTTGACGCAAACATAAAAAATGTGGTTGGTATGGATTTAAAAACATTAATCGAAAATAAAGAACGGGAAAAGGCAAAAAAGCAATATCTGCAATTTTCCGAAGGAGAATTGGAAAAATTGCGTCCCGACGAAGTAGAACGCATTATCGAACATTTTCGCGGAAACACATTGGTAAAACTGCCGGAGAGTGAAATTGCATTTTTCGAATGGTTAAAAAATGCGGATCGCGCGGTATGGGATGATTTGTGGCAGGATGATACGGAAGAAGAAGATTATTTGGTAAGCGTGGATTTTTTACGGGAATTTATTCGTGAAACACCTTCGTTCCCCATTTGTGATTTGATCGATGAACCGAATTATTGGTTTACGTTTCGTCATATTAAACCCAAAGGATTGGAATATTTGCAGGAAGAAGTGCGATTGAAAGTGGAAACGGACGAAGACCTTTCGCTCGAAGAATTGTTTTTACTGGAAATTAGCGTTTCTTCCACGGATATCTGGCATTTTGCTCATCGCCATCAGGTATCTGTTGAACGCATGAAAAAAGCCATTAACCAAATGGTGTATAATGGCTGGATCGTACATTTGACGAATCGTGACGATTTGGTTCGCTATCTTGATTTTTAGGAAAAATTGCCCGGTTTTTTTCTAAAACGCCTTTAATGAATCGCCGTTTATTGCGTAAGATAATGATTGTCCCGCGAGAAAATTTAATGGAAGAATTTGGTTTGTACATATCCGTCTTGCTAAAATTTTTAGCCGCTTCCGTATTACTGGAACGTATTCTGGAGTTTTCCGACAAATTGTTTTCGTTTGTAGGAATACGCTTAGGCCGCAAGGCCCAGCTTTTACGTTTGGCAGATTTGGATACAAGTACTTCCGCAGAATCGGTCCGTTTGGTAAAAAAAGCCTTTGTGGTTCAGACGGCGGGAATTTTGTTAGGAATTGGTATTTGCTATTTTTCGAATCTTGGTATTTTACGCGAATTAAAATTGGTTAACGTCCAACATCTTTACTGGTGGGATATTTTGCTTTCCGGCATTTTTATTTCTGGCGGCAGCGAACCGATCCATCAACTGATCAATTTCCTTAAAGGGCACCAGCAGGTACTTAAAGAGCAAACCTCCCGACTGCAAGCTAAAGCGCAACAAAAAAGTCCTTTAAGCCAGCAGCGTCCGGGAGAACGGATTGGTATTACCTATCAGGGAGGGCTGTATCCCGAAAAACCCGGGCACGGACTGCGGAAAATAAATCCCCAATATATTGTGGTTCATCATTCCGGCACTTCGGCCGATGCCGGTTTTTCCGATATCGTCCGCACGGAACAAAAAGAACGGCGCAATAAGCGAGGAAGTTACCGCCTTGACCCTTCGTTTCATAGCGTAATTACGTTTGACGGAAAATACCATCATTACTGTCGCTGGGATTCAATAGGCTGGCATGTGGCCAAAGGAGCCAAGGTTTCCAATGCCAATTCGTTGGGCCTTTGTTTTGTGGGTAATTTTCAACCCCGCCGTAAAAACCCTTCCAATTTAAAAAATCGACCATCGGAGGAACAATTGGAAACCGGTGCAAAATTGATTGCGCTTTGGCGGATTTTGTACCATATTCCGGAACGTAACGTAGTGGCCCACAGCTCGGTGCATCGAGCCCGCATCCATTGTCCCGGCGATAATTTTCCGCTGGAACGCCTTATTGCCAAATCGACGCAAATTTTAAAGAATTGGCAAAACGATCTTCAAATGACGGAAGATATTGAACGGTTTAAAAAACAACGGTTTATTTATGTTTAAAATAAAAGCAAAACAGTTTATTAGCCTCATTTTGATTGTATTGATTTTTTCGCAAATTGTGTTGGCGCAAAGTGTTCGTGGCGAAAAAAACTTTTTCACCTCGGATGTTGTAAACATCTATTTTTTAATGCTGCTTTTTGCCACCATTATCAATCGACTTTTGGAATATGCCAAGTTATTGGTAATTCTTGTAAATCAGCGTGTCGGTTTGCTTACCCGATTAAGCGATGCCTTGTTTGATTCGGTAACGCACAAAATGGATCTGCTGGGCATTAACTACGATGCGCAAAAAGTGCGCGAAAAATTGAATAAACACGTGGTTTTTGTCATCATGCAATTTGGGGCGTTTGTTATGGGAATTTTCCTGGCTTGGTGGCTGCAATTGAATGTAATGGCGCAAGTTCAATTTTCGATGGGTAAGGTTTGGGGCTTTGTATTAACCGGAGTGCTAATTGGCGCCGGCGTGGAGCCTATTCACGCATTTTTTCGCATTGCCCAAGAAAAACGTAAAATCAAAAAACTAATGTCTACCCTGGGCGATTTTTCGGATGATTCGGATTAAAGGATGCCAATGGCTTGAGGGAAAAAGAATGCGAGTGTGGTTTGCCTTTTATTAATAAGCCAAATAAAGCGGTTTTAAGTAAGGTCCAAAATTTGGCGAATCCGTTTGACAAGATCTACCGGAGCGAATGGTTTTTGAATAAAATTGATTTCGCTGTTTAAAACCCCTTTTTGGGAAATTTGATCTTCTGTGTATCCGGACATAAAAAGCACCCTTAAATTCGGTTTTTTCTTACGAATGAAATCGACCAACTTTTTTCCCCCTATACCGGGCATTATGACATCGGTAATTAATAAATCGACCTGCAAGTTGTTTTTATTGAATTTTTCCAGAGCTTCTTCACCATTGGACGCAACAATTACTTTGTAACCGAAATAATGTAACGACCGCAAAGTCAATTCTCTTACGGAAGGATCGTCTTCTACTAAAAAAATCGTTTCCGTTCCTTTGAGTTTTGCTCCGTAAATCGATTGAATATTTTGTTCGGAATTTTTCTTGTTTGTCTCGATTGCCGGAAAATAAATACAAAAGGTACTGCCCGCCTTCGGAGCACTTTCAACATAAATATATCCGTCGTTTTGTTTTACGATGCCATATACCGTGGCCAATCCCAGACCGGTACCCTGACCAACCGGTTTGGTAGTAAAAAAAGGCTCAAAAATATGTTTTTGCGTTTCTTCATCCATGCCAATGCCATTGTCTATTACCGATAGGCGCACATATTTACCTTTTTTGATTTCCGGATATTTGTTTAGCAAACTTTTATCCGGAATAAAATTTTCGGTTTTAATGATAATTTTACCGCCGTCCGGCATGGCCTGTCGGGCATTAATGGCCAAATTTAAAATGATTTGTTCGATTTGATTTTTATCGGATTCAATCGGCCACAAATTTTCGGCAAGCTCGCAGACAATTGTAATGTCTTCACCGATCAAACGCGTAAGCATTTTTTCGATATTATGCACCAAGGTCGTTAAATTTAACGGGGAGGGCTGGCGAATTTGTTTTCGGCTAAAGGCCAGTAACTGGCTGGTCAGGTTCTTGGCGCGTTCACCCGCTTGAAATATTTGTTCAATTTTAGGGTAAAGCGGATTATCCGAAGGCATGGAATGTAAAATCAACTGGGAATAACCGTTAATAACGGTAAGCAAATTATTAAAATCATGAGCAATACCTCCGGCCAAACGTCCGATAGCTTCCATCTTTTGTTTCTGCAGCAATTCGTCTTCCAGTTTTTTGCGATCGGTAATGTCTTCGATATTGGTTAAAAAATGAGTTGTTTTACCATTGTTATCCTTTAACGGACTGATGGTAATACGTTGCCAAAAGGGCTGTTGGTTTTTACGCTTTCCCGAAAGTTCTCCTTGCCAAATTTTTCCGCTGCGTATGGTTGCTTTTACATCTTCCAGTAATTCTTCGCTAAAATTGGCAATTTTGATGTGCCGGGCGTGTTTCCCTTTGAGTTCTTCCAAACGATAACCTGTAATTTGCGTAAAAGCCGGATTGACGTATTCCACTGTACCGCTTTTATCGGTAATGAGCATTGCCGTCGGACTTTGTTCGATGGCTTTGGATAATTTGCGGATGGTTTGTAAATGCTTTTTTTGTTCGCTGATATCAATGAATGTACCCAAAATGGCCGGTTTGCCGTTAAACAAAATACGATGACCAAACGCCTCCAAGGCTACCGTTGAACCGTCTTTACGCTTTCCGGTGAGTTCTAAGTGCATTTCCTTTTGACGACCTTCTATTAATGCGTTTATGCTGTTTTCGATGCGGGGCCTGTCTTCTGGAACAATGAACTCGCCAATGGATTTGGATTGTTCGAATTTTTGCGTGGCATCAAATCCGAAAATTTGGGCAAATTTAGGATTGGTGTAATTGAGTAAACCGTCTCGTATCAAATAAACGCCGGTTAAGGACTGTTCGGATAAAACGCGATATTTTTCTTCACTTTCGTTTAATTTGTTTTGATAATATTTACGTTGCGTAATGTCAATGGAATGCAGAATGATAAACTGCGGCTTTTGCCGTTTATCGCGAACAATCGATCCGAAGCAATCCAAATAGCGGATGCCGCCATTTGGCCCTTTAATTTTTAATTCTGTCTGGAATTGGAGGTTTTGTTTGATTGTGGCCAGAATTGTTTTAAAAAGCGTTTTTGATTCCGGCATTAAAAAATAAAAAAAGTTTTTTTTAAGAACCGTTTGCTTGCTTAACGAAAAAGCGCTTAAAAAGGCCTGATTAACATCCAGAATGGTACCGTCAAATCCCAAAATATGAATCCAGGTATTGGCCGAATCGAACAATGTGCGAAAGTGCTCTTCGCTTTGTTTTAAACGCCGACTACGTAAAATGAAAATCCAGATCAAAAAGGCAATCGTGAAACTAAAAATCAAATTAAAAAAGAAGAAGCGGTTATTAGATGGAGAAATTTCAGCCGTGATAAAACTTTTTTTGGGGAACAAGGTAATGAGCCATTTCTGATCGATGATTTTTGCCAAAGCGCTGGCTTTGTATTTGTTGGCATCAATTACGCTTTGAGGAATATTCCCCTTCCAGAAAATGGGTTGGATTTTATTGCTGTACACAACATAGTTAAAATGGGAATTCACATAGGGATCGTTCAGACAATATTGAATTAACGTATCGATGCGAAACACCACGTTTAGGAAGCCTAAAATTTTATGATTTTCGGAAAATACCGGAAAATAGGTGACAAACCCGTTACCTCCTTGTAAAAGATGAATGGGCGAAGTGCAAGAAAGCGATCCGGTTCGGATGGCTTTGTTTAATGCCTCCTGAACTGTAGGAAAAGGATGTTTATGCAAGTTTTTGCCCAAAGCCAGACGATTCGGTTCTTCCGGTGTCACAATTTTGATGGTCCAGGTACTATCAATCCAATTAATGGCCTGAAAGCCAGGATAGGTGTTTAAAATGTTTTGTGCGTCTCGTTTAAATTTTGCTACATTGTGTGCGTATTCAATCGTCCAAGATTTCGCCAAAAGACTAACAACGGTTTCGCGCGCTTTAACCCAATTTTCTACCCGAATGGCCAACTGTTGGCTCATTACATGCGTTAACTCTTTTAGTTTAATGGAATTTTGCTGACGTTCGTGCAGCCACATTAAACTAAGAATTACGGCTAAAATAATAAATAACAAAAATGGCGGAACCAACGGGCTGGTTTGGGCTAATAGTTGGGACCTTTGTTTTTCCTTTGCCATATTTACCAATCGATGAAGATAACTTGGTATTGATTTTCGGCGTTGTGAGAATGTTCTTTAATGAATTGTCCGTAATCGGGTAAGTAAAATTTTCAGTCTTGACAATTTTTTATTATTTTGCTTTTTCTGGTGGATTGGGTTGGATAGGATGGAAATATGCGTTTTATTAAAATTTTTATCGTATGGATCCTTATAAGCCAGTTGGGGTCTTTATATGGCGGCGATGCATTTCGCTGGACGGTCGGAGAAAAGTTGGTATACAAAGTACGCTGGTCTTTTGTACGTTTGGGTACGCTTCAAATGCATTTGACAGATACGGTGCGCGTTAAAGGCCAGTTGTTGTACAAAGTAGACTTGAAAATGGACAGCAACCCGGTCTTAATTTTTGTGAATTTACACAATCGTTACCAATGTTTAATCGATTCGCTTTTTCGGCCGGTCAAATATGTAGTTAAAGAAAAAAATGGCGACCAGAAAAACAAAATGATCTACCTGTTCGATTACCAAAAAAATACGGTTATCTGGCAAGTGTTTGATCCGAAAGATTCAACCAAAATAATCAAACAACAACTTTTAAAATTAGATCATTACATGTACGATGGAATTTCACTTACTTATTTTGCACGTGGGAACGCGCGAGAAAATGCTTCCTTTCGTGTCTATTCATTTTTTTATGCCCGCGTCGGTCCGGTGGACATGCATTTTAGCGCACAGCCCAAAAACATTTACTTTAAGCCTTTAAAGCGCAAATTTAAAACATACCAAGTACAGGGTATGTTTCATTTAAAAGGCATTGCCGGAGTTACCGGGGCATATAAAGGATGGTTTACCCATGACGATCGGCGCATACCTTTAGGTGCCCAAATGAAGGTTTTTGTCGGCAATGTAAAGGTGGAATTGGAACATTGGGAAAAATGGAACCCTTAAGCGTTAAAAACCGTTTGCCACAATGCCGATTTTTTACAATAAAATACGGCAGCCGATGGTTTTAAGCCGATTCCGGAATGCTTTGTTGGTCGATAGGCACTTGTTGTGCTGTAACAATACCCTTGGTTTTTGGGGGGCGGCGGTGTGGCGGAACTTTGGTTTTTGGCAATACAACTTCATGCGGACCAATCATAGCTCCCTCGCCGATTTCTACATTACCCATTATGGTTGCCTTCATACCAATTGTGACACCATCGCCGATTTTAACTTTGGAGAGTACCAAATAACCTTTTTGACCGTAATGGGCAATAATATGTGCGGAACCGCCGATGGTTACGTAATTGCCGATTTCAATAAGCCCCGGGTCGGAAATATTGGTGGTGTTAATATGCACACCCTTGCCCATTTTCATACCCATCATTCGATAGAATAACGTATTTAACGGAGTCGGAGTGATGAATTCCAGAAATGTGTAACGTACCACATAGGTTAAGGCATTGTGAACATACCATGGCACAACGCCCAAAGAAAAATAATTTCCTCGGAAAGGTTTAATTCTGAACGGTAAAATGAAATTAAAAAACGGTACCACAAAAATAAGCGTAAGTCCGTAAATAAAATAAGCGGCAACCGCTGCGCTACCCATAGCGGCATAGTGGAATAGTGGCAACCATTGCAGAGTGGCTTCTTTTACCCAAAAAAACACATAAAGGCCCGGAGCAAGCGAAATACCCATGGCTAAAACGCCAACCAGATACAAAGGTGTTAAGGCCACCAAAAAGGCCCCGTTGCGAAAACGACGAAGTAAAAATTCAAGAAAACCGGCAATACCTTTTAAATTGGATTTTGTGGTTAAAATATTTTCGTTAACTGCTTTTTTGCGACGTTTTTCTTCCATGAGCGGAACTCCATTTTTATTGAATTGGGATTTAACGTGCGTATCCAATAAAATTTTTTCGTTTAAAGTTATTATGTCAATAGTTAAAAATTATGCCCAAACGCACAATTTTTTTGGGGAATAGAATTTCATGTTTTTTAAATCGACCCAATTATTCATATCTTCAGAAGAAAATAAAAAATTAAAACGGTAATTATTGCTCTAAAGCATTGTTTGTTAAGATCGAAAACATATCTTATATTAAAAAATAAAAAATAAAATTCGTTACATTTATAAGGCGGTAGGCCATGAACAATGCGAATCATTCAAATGAAGAACTTGAAAAAATCAAATTAAAACAAATCCTTAAATTGGTAACCCATAGTTTTTACAAAGAATTGGTGAATTACGGGGTAGAGGCCAACGATATCATCAGTGTTTCCACGCAATTGCTGGATCATGTACTGCAGAAAAATCCGCCGGAGAACAATAACGGTTCGTATCAGGGAGACTTTAAAATCGGTGATATTCAAGATTACTGGTCGGAGAAAAAACAACTTATTCTCAAAGATGTGCACATCGAACCGTTGTCGGATGAAGAGTCGGTTGAAACCGTTTGCCATTGGCTTAAACAAAGAGAAATATCACAAACCTTTATCCGCTTTTTCCCCAAAGAAAAGGTAAAATTGTATGATTATTTAATTAACAATGCAACCAGAAAATATTTTTCCGTGAAATATTTACAAACGCATTTTGTGGGTATTATCGGAGCCGAAAACATCGATAAGACAAATAAAAAACTGGAAATGAAAAAATTTATCGGCGCTTCGGATTTTCGCAATCGGGGCATTGGAAAACTCTCCACTTTTTTATTTCTTTACTACGTTTTCGAAATTTTGGATTTCAATAAAATTTACATTCATTCTTTGGATACCAATATTAAAAATATCAATTTAAACAGTAAATTCGGCTTTGAATTGGAAGGTATTTTGTATTCGGAAGTGTTACTAAACGGCAAACCCAGAGATGTACTGCGCATGGGTTTATTAAAGCCCAAATGGCAAACGTTATTTAACGGACATTAATGATTGTCGGGGAAGATGCCACATGGCCGAAAACATGCCTCGCGTGGCCGTAGGCGCGATTATTTTCAAAAAGAACAAAGTGCTTTTGATCCAACGGCAAAATCCGCCGGCACAGGGTTTGTGGGCCATTCCGGGCGGCAAAGTACGTTGGGGCGAAACATTGCACCAGGCATTAAAACGGGAAATTCGGGAAGAAACCGGGCTAGAGATTAAAATCGAACGATTGGTAAAAATCGTAGAATATTTGCCGGGAGAAAAAAATAATACCGATTACCATTACATTATCTTGGATTTTTTAGCCCGGGTAACTCAGGGTGAAATTAAAGCAGGTGATGACGCGCTGCAAATCGGCTGGTTTTCCGAAAACGAAGTGCGGCATTTAACCCTAACCCAAAGTACCAAAGAATTGCTGCAAGACGAATTCGGGTTTTGAATTCGATTCGCAAACGAAATTTTTTAAATACGATCTTGTTCGTAAAGGGGAAATACGCTTTTCTTTTGTTGCAGATGGTTTCTAAAAATTTCGAACCCCAGCATCATTAATCCGCCAAACAAAAATCCTTCCAGAGAACCTAAAATCAGGCGCGATAAAAATCCAAAATCCACCTCACCGAATAGCGATGAAAGGGCATTTAAGTTGATTTGTGCATTGGAAAACGATTTTGAAATGGCTGCAATACTGCCGCTGAACAAGTTCCCTTTGAAAAAAGTAAGCATAATGGCACCAATGGTGGTACCAATGGCGACAATTAAGATTTTCAGGCTTTTTTTTCGGATTTTTTGCTCGGCAAAAACAAATGCTAAAGACAACCAAAAACCCAATACGGCCGCTTCGAACGCGCCCGTGATTTTAATTAATTGCTGACCGAACAACACTTTGAGAATATCAATACCAATAATATTGACCAACGCTCCGATAATTAAACCGCCAAGGGTACCGCCGACCACAGTCCACCATTTACTGTGCCGGTAGGAAATGTGGCGCATGATTACCAGCCCGGAGCTGATACCCAAGCCGCCTAAAAAAGAGGCCAGCGCACCCAACGAAACAAGAGCCAGTAAATACGTTACGGTTTCGAAAGTGGGCGCATGGCGCAAATAGGCCAAAATACCGCCGAGCAGCGATCCCACGATGAATCCGGAAACAAGAGCCCCCAGAGTAGCCCCTACGATTTCGCGAACAATTTGTTTTCGGCTGCGAAAAATACGCACCCAAAAAAGACCGGACATCACCAAAAAAACAACAGAAAGCGGTAAGCGACGTAAATACACAAGATTAATATCGTAATCTCGCACAAAAGAGAGACTGATGGCCCGTCGAATCAAACCTGCCTTTTTGTGGTTTTTACCTTGTGCCAGCAGTTTTTGCGCCTCGGATCCGAAATTTTTCAGGAAGACAATACTGGCGGTTTTGCGTACGTTTAAATCGGAATCCCACAAAGCCGTGCGATTTAAAAGTTTCTTAAGTTCCGGATCGGTAATATTCAGGGCCGATTCAATTGCGCACATACGTATGCCCGGGTCATCCGCTTGCATGGCTTCGGAAATGATCGACGTAAAATCAGGCGTAATAGGCTTAAGCCATTCCGGCAAAATATACCGGCGAAATATCATGCTTTTGGCAATAAAATATGCTTGTTCAGCCGAAAGCTCCAATTGCAAACCAAAAGGTAAAAGTACCTGAATGGCATCTTCGTCCAGCAGAAGTTGGTGATTGCGATAGTTTTCCATGGCGTTTTGCAACATGGCCCGGGCACGCCGGATTCTTTGTTCCTCGTCGGTAATCCATTCTTTTATTTTGGGAACCAAAAAGTCGTGGCTAAGCTCAACCCAATTTTGACCTTCCTGTCTGCCCAAACGGACTAAGCGGGCGTCGGAAAGTTCGTTTAACAAGTTTAGGATTTGCCGGTCGCTAAATTCAGGAGATCGAAGCTGTTTTAACAATTTGTTAACCGCCATAACCTTGCGCTGAAAATCGACGGTAATCAGGCATTTTAAGATATGTTTGACCATTACGGCTTGTTTTTCGGCAAATCGGTTAAGCACACGTTCCATATAGCCTTCCAGAATGTGAGAAGCACGGCCCAATTGCCAATAAATATCACGTGTGATGCCTTTTTGCGTATCCCGATGATCATAAAGCACATCGCACACAATTTGAAGTTGCGGAGGATCGATGTCGTTTTCGCCGTTACTTAAATCGGTTAAAATTTCGCGGGCCAGAGTTTCGTCAAAAGGACAACCTACCGCCCGAGCCGGTTTTAATATTGCTTCTATGGCTTGTCTGCCGGTTAGTTTGAGTAAGCGGTATTCATGGTGAAAAATTTCAGGAATGGCTGGTTTAAAAAAACTCATTTCCGAAAGCAAATCTTCACGTAAAACAAAGACAAAACGCATGGTGGTTAAATCGTTCTGAAAAATAAAGCGCAGTAATGCCAAAAACTTTTTTTTCTGCGCTTTATCCAATTGCAGAAAAAAATCTTCGAATTGGTCAAAAAAGAAAACAATAAAACGATCGTTCGGTTTGTTTTGCCACTGTAAATTAATATTTAAGTTATGGTCATAAATTGCTTGCAAAGAAAAATCGGGTAAAAAGGTTTTTAAAATTTGTACGATTTCTTCCGTGGGATCAAAAAAGCTGCGTACGATAAACGTTCGATGGCCAGCACGCTTAAAGGCGGGAATTAAACCGGCGCGAATTAAGGAACTTTTACCGACACCGCTACGCCCGTGAATAATAAAACTTCGATGGGCCAGAATTTTGGATGAAAGCAAGGCAACTTCTTGTTCGCGTCCGAAAAATAAAAAAGCATCCCCTTCATTGTAATAATCGAGAAATTTGTAAGGCCGAAGGACGCTCGGTCGCTTCTGATCTTTTTGGGGTAGGGCTTGTTGTGAAGCCGGTTGCACATCCGCGATAAACATATAGCCATGCTTGGCTACAGTTTTAATGAAATGCGGATTGTGGGCATTATCTTGTAAAGCCTTGCGAATATCTTTAATGCACTGGCTTAACGCGGAATCGGTCACAATGGTATCGTGCCAAACGGTTTCGAAGATGGTTTGTTTTTCCACAAGTTTATGCGCATTTTGCACCAAAAGAATTAAGACATCAAAATATTTTGAATTTAGTGCAATTGCCTTTCCGCTTTTTTTTAGCTGGCGGTTATCTATATCGATTTCAAAATCGGCAAAACGATAGGCGCTTATTTTGTTTTCCATAGTTACTTTAAAGTTTTCTCATAATTTACTCATGTATTCAAAATAAAAATTCAATAAATATAAAAATTATCAATACATAATGTATTGTTTCTTAATTGCATTAAATTACGTAATACATCGTATTTTACCAAAAACAAATTATGCGGGAAAGCAACATGAAACAACCGTTAACTTTGAATGCTGGCCAACATTCCGTTAAAGACAACCTACATGTGGCCATTATTATGGATGGCAACGGGCGATGGGCACAACAAAGAGGGCGCCCTCGTTTTTGGGGCCATCGGCAGGGTGCCGAGGTGGTTAAAAAAATTGTTGAAGTGGCTCCCGATTACGGTATTGCGGTTTTAACTCTTTATGCGTTTTCTTCGGATAATTGGAAACGGCCTCAACAAGAAGTAAATATGCTCATGCAATTGCTGCAGCGTAAGTTGCAGAGCGAAACAAAAAACAGCATTAAAAACGGTGTACGCATGAGTTTTATCGGTCGCAGAGATCGTTTGGATCCGCGACTGGTTGCCGAAATGGAAAAAGCGGAACGGGAAACAGCGCAGGGACAAAAACTACATTTGCGCCTTGCGGTCGATTATTCGGCACGTGAAGTTCTGGCCCGAGCCGCTCAATTGGCCGCGCAGAATAACGATTTTTCCAGAGAACGTTTTAATGAATATCTGGCGCAAGCCATGCATAGTCCGGTGGTTACACCGGATGTGGATTTGCTAATCCGCACGGGCGGAGAACAGCGATTGAGCGATTTCCTTTTGTGGGAATGTGCGTACGCCGAATTCTATTTTACCGAAGTAATGTGGCCCGATTTTGACGAAAATGAGCTGGCTCGTGCTGTTGCCGCTTTTCATTCCCGTGAACGTCGTTTTGGCGCCGTCCCGCAAATGCAGGTTTCCTTCGGCTGAGATTTTTACAAATCATACAAATGATCATCGATTTTAGGGCGTTTTTTACGCCCTTTAATTTTGCCAAAGCTTTTCAGCAAAAGCGGATCTTCGTTTTCGATGATATTGCCTAACTCCGCTTCAATTTGTTCGGGATCTTCACCTTTTTCCATGCGCCGGATAGCCTCTTCCATTCCTTCGCCGAAATGAATCCCCGCCTCTTTGGCAAACTTACGCATTAAAGAAGCCATTTGTCTGGGATTATGCTCGTCAATATGTTCGGCTTCGTTTGCCAACGATTCCAAAACGCGTTCCATGCGTTGTTCGTCAATACCGGAAAATGTATCGTCCGTTTCTTCAACCGAGTGCTCGGAAGATAGCGTTGCAAACATAGAAACTCGTCGTTCTAGTTTGATGTTTTTGCAAGTAGGGCAGTAGGGAATTTTTTCGGTATTTACGGTGCGGCTTAAGAATTTGTAAATGGTATTGCATTGCGGACAATAAAATTCGTATATCGGCATAAACCGGCTCCTGCTTTGGTTGTAAATTTTTTTATTGCTAACAAAAAATACATAACTTTAGATGTTAACACAATCGGTGGGGTTACGGAAATTGCAGACAAAAAATATTATCCGCGATATTGCCAAATTAAATTCATTACAGAAAGCCGTAATCGATTCCAGTTCGCTTATTTACTTGTTTAAATTGAATTTGGTGCAACCGCTCGGCCACGTTGTGCGCTTATTGGCACCGACGGGAATTTTTAACGAAACGGGATTGGCCGAATTACCCGTGGTTCAAACCGATTGCTCCGGAAGCAACGCGCTTTTGCCCGACGAGCAGGTGCTGGCTTTGGCCAAAGCGCAGCGCTGCGCTATAATTTCGGATGATAAAAAGATATTGCGAAAAGCCGAAGAATACGGTTTGGATTATTTTAATAGTTTAATGATGCTGTTACTACTATACGAACATGGAATTTTAGATTACGAGCAAGCCGAGCGCAAACTGGAAGAATTGTACGCTTTTGCACATTACGGTAAAAAAATTCGGGATTATGGCCGGATGCTTTTTGCGTCGATAATTCCTCCTTCATCCGGAACCGTTTTTTAAAATTTTGTTGATTGCGGTAGGCCCCTAAAAAAGAAGCTATTCTTCGAAAACGACCATTTTGGTGTTTTCGGAATAGTTTTGGAAGTGGATGGTATCAGCGTTACGGTATTTTTCCAAAATATTTTTAATGCGTAAAATGGCCCGTTCCATGCGTTGCATATATTTAAGCTGTTGTTCCGATAATTGTGAGCCGTTTAACGATTCTTTTAATAAAAACAAATTTCCGCTTAACACGGTTAACGGTTGATTTATTTCATGATTCGCCGTAACGGCCATGGCCAAAATCGAACTTTGGCGTTCCAGTTCCAGCAGCCGTTCATGCGTATGTTTTAAACGCAAGTGGGTTTCGATGCGAGCTAACAATTCCGCTCGATTAAAAGGCCGGGTAACATAATCGGCGGCGCCTAATTTAAACCCTTTTTGCACACCTTCTTCATCGTTGCGTGCGGTTAAAAAAATGATGGGAATGTATTTGGTCTCTTCGCGCGATTTGAAAATTTTACAAACTTCAAACCCGTCCAGCTTGGGCATCATGATGTCAAGCAAAATCAGATCGGGGCGTTCTTTGGCTGCAATTTCATAAGCCTTTTCACTATCCAAGGTGGCAATTACTTTGTAATTTTCTTTGGAAAGAATGGAATTCAGAAGCTGGATATTCATACGGTTATCATCGACAACAAAGATTAAATCCTTTTTCATCGGAATATGGCACTCCTTTAATTAAATCACTATATTGTTCGGCGTAAAAAGAACTTAGTTTAGTCAAATTACAAACCGCTTGATATGTGTCACAGGCCGTTTGTTTTTTGCACGATTTTATGAGGAGCCATGGAGAATTTATTTTATAAACTTGGGAAAAGAGTCGGCAAATCGCTTTATCGCGGTCGTTATTTATACAAAACCCTAACCGGTTCGTCCGATGAATCGCTGGAAGCGGAATATGCCTTGGGACTCATTTTGGCCCGAGATATTGAAAAAGAAACGCAAATTACGGAACAGCCCGAAAAACAACTTCTGGTCGAAGCAGTTCTGCGCCGGTTGCAAAAACGCGTAAAAAACAAAAAACGGTATTTTACGGTTAAGGTGCTTAAGACACATAATTTAAATGCCTTTGCCTTACCGGGCGGGTTTATTTACATAACCGAACATTTGTCGGATCAATTATCGAATGATCGCGACGCGTTGGCTTTTGTACTGGCCCATGAAATGGTACATATCATTTTAAAGCATCCTTTAAAACGTATTATGGCCTCTTATTCTATAGAAGCATTGAGTCGTATGTTTAAAACGGGATCGGCTCTGGGAGTGGCAGGTAAAAGTTTGGTCATAAAACTTTTGCGCAGCCAGTATTCTCAGGAAAATGAATTACAGGCCGATGCCTACGGATTACGTTTAATGTACAGTGCCGGATTTGATCCGCAAGGAGCTTTGCGCCTAATACGGTTTTTTCGCCTTCATCTTCAGGATGAAGGATTCAAATATTTTGCCACGCATCCTTCTTTAAATAAGCGCTTAGCGCATTTGCATACTTTGTATGAAGAAATAAAAGGCAAATAATGATGCAAAGGAGAGACGAAATGAGCGAGATCGTTTGCCGGACAATCGAAGAAAATAAAACAGGGGACTATATTCATGGGCATTTAATTCGGGATTCTATTTTTGAGTTGATTAAAAAAGATTTTCCGCAATTTACCCGCCAATGTTTTATTCGAAAAGACGTATTAAATCGGTACCGCCAACAACACCTTTTGCATTTGTTGCGTCAAGAAAAAGGGGATGTGAATACCATTGATAAAGAAGTTTTGGAAGCCATTGAGCGCAAGGCAATTATTTCGGATAATATCGAAGATACCATGCAGGAAAAGCTGACATTCGGTCAACGCATTGCGGATAAAGTTGCCGAATTTGGCGGGAGCTGGACCTTTATTATTTCTTTTGGCATTTTTTTATGCTTATGGATGGGCGTAAATATTTGGTTTTTGGCTCGTCCTTTTGATCCTTATCCGTTTATTTTGCTTAATTTGGCTTTGTCTACTTTGGCGGCCATTCAGGCGCCCGTAATCATGATGAGTCAAAATAGGCAGGAAGAAAAGGACCGTATGCGCAGCATTAACGATTACAAGATTAATCTGAAATCCGAACTGGAAATAAAGTTATTACACGAAAAAATAGATCATTTGATTCTGTTCCAGAATCGACAAATTTTGGATCGCTTGGAAATACAGGAAGATTATCTCGAAGAGCTTAGCCAATCCCTTATTTCCACAGCTCCGAAAAACAAAAGCCGTTAAAACGCGCTGTGCGCTTATAATAGGCCTGAGAATTTCTATTCGGGTAACCGCCGCTTATCTGGGCTAAAGCTTGCAAAAACTAACGCTACTCGTAAAACGGGCGTACTTGTTTGAAAGATACGGAAACGCGGAAAAACAAGATGCCCGCTAAAAACGTACAAAAGTTTTTAGCTTTATGAATTTGAAGAAAATAACCATTTTTTTTAATTTGATTTTAGATTCGGACGGTACCCGAAAGCAGGTAAAAATTCGTGGGAATAAACGCCCGAACAGCTTGGTTGCAAAACAATAATCGTAAAGAAGCGGCATTGTATTTAAAAAAGGAGCCGTAATGAAAAAATTGCTCACCGTTGTACACATAGAACAAGCGGCCAAAGATGGTCGGCCTCTTTTTACCTCGGCCAATACCATCATCACCCCGTATGCCGCCGACAGGGCCAAAGAGCTGGGTGTGCGAATTATTACGCAGGAAAAACAAGAAGCGTTAATGAGCAAGCCTTTTGAAGAAGCACCGATCGAAACCGTGGTATTGGGTGCCGACCACGGAGGCTATGCATTGAAGGAAGAACTTAAAACTTTTTTACAGGCGGACGGATATTCGGTATTAGATGTGGGCACGAACAGCACCGAAGCATGCGATTATCCGGATTATGCGTTTAAAGTGGCGGAAACCGTGGCGCAAGGAAGAGCACAAAGGGGGATAATGATTGACAGCGTAGGTATTGGATCGGCTATGGCAGCCAACCGGGTGAAAGGTATTTTGGCGGCTAAGTGCAATAATGTGGTTGAAGCAAAAAGTGCACGGGAGCATAATTTTGCCAATGTACTTACGCTTGGTGCAAAAATAATCGGTAGCCAAATGGCACGCGAAATTGTACGGGCTTTTTTAACCACAGCGGGTGGAGCCCAGCGTCATCAAAAGCGTATCGATAAAATTTTACGTTATGGCGAACAAGACAATTAAGGCAACAGAGGTAAATATGGAATACCGCTTTTTAGGAAAATCAGGTTTAAAATTATCGGCTTTATCGTTTGGCGCTTGGGTAACCTTTGGCGAACAAATGGACGAACAAGAGGCCTATCAATGCATGAAGGCCGCTTATGACGAAGGCGTGAATTTTTTTGACAATGCCGAAGCTTATGCTGGCGGTAAAGCGGAAATTATGATGGGGCATATTATTCGCAAAGCAGGATGGAAACGTTCCGATTTGGTATTGTCTACCAAAATATTTTGGGGAGGCAATGGAGTGAATGACCGCGGGCTTTCCCGCAAACATTTAATAGAAGGTACCAATGCGGCCTTAAAACGATTGCAAAGCGATTATGTGGATTTGCTTTTTTGCCATCGGCCCGATTTGTACACGCCCATCGAAGAAACGGTTTGGACTATGAATTTACTTATTCAACAGGGGAAGGCGTTGTATTGGGGCACCAGTGAATGGTCGGCGGAACAAATTCGTGCGGCCTACGACTTTGCCCGCCAAGAACACTTAATTCCGCCGTTAATGGAGCAACCCGAATATAATATGTTTCACCGCGAAAAAGTAGAGAAAGAATTTCTGTCATTATATCGCGATATCGGCCTGGGAATCACTATTTGGAGTCCGTTGGCCAGCGGTATTTTAACCGGTAAATATAATAATGGCATTCCTTCCAAATCGCGTTTGAGCCTTAAAGGATACGAATGGTTGCGTAAACGTCTGGAAAGCGCCGAAGGTAAACAGCAAATTCAAAAAACAAAGCAATTAAGTCAAATAGCCGAACAAATTGGTGTGCCCCTGGCCCAAATGGCATTGGCCTGGTGCTTAAAAAATCCGCATGTGAGTACTGTGATTACGGGAGCTTCCCATTCGAAGCAGGTAAAAGAAAATATGAAAGCGTTGCAAGTGCTCCCCATTTTAACGGAAGATGTAATGGCTAAAATCGAAACCGTTTTGCAGAACAAACCCATACTGCCGCCCGATTTACGCGCTATTTAAAAAACGACCGGATTTGCAGCATAAAAATCCGGTTATCTAAATCGTTCTGGATTTACGGGCTGTTATGCGCATGTACCGTTGGTTTTTAGCGATATTTTTTTAAACTAAAAAATTTGCTTTCCTATTATTTTACACGTATTCTTGTTTAGTAAATTGAGGGGGGAATTTTATGGCCATTGATTTAAACGATGTGCGCGAAGCGCTTAGAAAAACCCGTAAAAAACTTCATTCCAAACCCCACGTTTTAGCTACCGGCATTGGCTTTAAATATGCAAACGGCAAGCGACTGGACGAACTGGCCATTGTTTGTTCGGTGGATACCAAAGTAGCAAAACATCGCATGCAAGAAAAAGATCTCATTCCGCAAAGCATAGATGGAATTCGTACCGATGTGCAAGCTCACGGCCCATTTTATGCCTTTCAGAGCCATACTGCACGCTTGCGACCGGCGCCCGGTGGGGTGAGTATTGGCCATACCAATGTCACGGCCGGTACGTTAGGCTGCCTGGTGCAAAAGGACGGAAAAACATTTATCCTTTCGAATAACCATGTGTTGGCCAATAGCAACGAAGCCGAAATCGGAGATTCCATTTTACAGCCAGGCGTTTATGACGGCGGTAAATTTCCGGATGATTTTATTGCCCGATTAAGCAATTTTATTCCCATTCGCTTCGAAGGCGAAGAAACAGAAAAACCTTGCCTAATCGGCAGTACGATTAGTGAATTCCTAAACGGTTTTGCCATTTTATTGGGAAGCAGAACGCGTCTTCTGCCTACACGCATAAATAAGATAGATGATTTTGAATCGCAGAATTTGGTAGATTGCGCTATTGCCGAGCCCATTAATCCCAATGACGTGATAAACGAAATTATGGAGATCGGTAAAATCGAAGGCGTGGCCGAAGCCGAACTGGGTATGACGGTAAAAAAAAGCGGTCGTACTACGGGACTGACCAGCGGTACGATTGAACAAATCGATGTGACCGTAAAAGTAAGCTATGGCGAAAATAAAACGGCGGTATTTGTCGATCAACTTATGGCTGGCAGTATGAGCGCAGGCGGTGACAGCGGATCGGCTGTGTTGAATGAACAAAATCAAATTATCGGATTGCTTTTTGCCGGTAGCAATACAAGCACAATCATTAATCGCATTCAGAATGTTTTAAATGCTCTCAATGTCAATATCCTTTAATAAATTCTTTTTGTAGAATTTTAAAAAGGAGATAAACCATTCCGGAATTAAGAGCGCTAAAGCGGCAATATGAAAAACATTGGTTGAAAATTAAAGGCGTTCGGGCCGTTGGCATCGGGCTGACCGATTCGGGTAAAGTCGGTTTGATTGTTTCGGTGGAAGAAAATTCCCAGCAGTTGCAAGAGAAAATCCCCAAAAAAATCAAAGGTTATCCTGTAGAAATTCGCGAATCGGGAAAAATAAAAGCGCAATAAGTGCCGCGGACATGCCCGTTGGCTTAAATTTCTATTCATTGGTAATTTTTTTGCAAAACCGATGTTGTAAGCGGGTGTTTTATTTTTTTGATGTTCCGAAAAATGCCGTTTTGCCCAATTAGTTGCTTTCATTTTGCTGATCTGTGGAACGGAATACCCAGAATTCGCTCAGCAAGAAGTTCGAAATCATGCCCAAACCGATGCCAGCTAAATTACTTACCAAATAGGGCCAACCTACAAAATTGGTTAGGAGAAGAAGCGTAATATAATTGATTGTTCCGCCTAAAGCTGCCGAGGTATAATAACGGATGAGCCGATGAAAATAGCGATATTTACGCCGGTGGCGGTTATCTTTAAAAGTAAACAGGTCGTTCCATGTAAAATTATTGAAAATGGCAATGCCAATGGCCAAAGGCGAGGCTAATGCCAGGCCAACTCCTAATTGCCGGTAAAATAACCATAAAAAGAAATTGTTGACAACTAAGCCGGAAGAACCGATAATCCCAAATTTAATCATACGCTTAAAACGTGCAATACTATCGGCCATGATAATTTTTTGCCTCATAGCAATAAATGGTGCGGGTATGCCAGCGGTTCATGAATTTGTATTCGAACCGGCTTTTAACGTAAACGGTATCGAAATATTGTTTTACATATTTTAAATCGTTTTTGTATTCTTTGCGATCATCAAAAACGTATAGCGCATTTTTACCTTTAAGAGAATCGGGAATACCCCAAATATCAAACTGCAAAGCAGGACGTCCGTAAATATTTTGCGCATAAGTGTCTTGGTGGTGGGGCAAGTAAAATTTAAGCAAAGAGGCGCTTTTGTAAGAATTGGCAAAGATAAAAGTTTTTTGTTTGCCCCCCATTATCTGTTGCAGTTTGTAAATTTTTTTTGCCGCGTCTTTCCAGCCGCTCCATGTATTGCCCTCGCCTAAAGGCATATTGGGTACAAGTAAAATCAAGTGAGAGAAAAGCAAAAGAAAAACGGAAAAATATACGCCGGTTTTGATCCATTTGTTAAGTTGCCCCTTTCGGGTGACAAATAAAAGCACGGCGCCTATAATCCACCCCAAATAGCCGGGTAAAAGCCAGTTCATCTTCACCAACGACTTCAGGCTGATGTACAGAAATCCACCGATAATAAAAAATCCGCTGAAAAACATAACGTTGGGAATAAAATCGCGAAAACGATTTTTTATCAAACGCACAATAAAATCCACTAAAAACCCGAATACCAACGGAGTTAAAATAAAGAGTTGGCTAAAAAAAAGCTGGATGAGATATTTGCTGGTAAAGGGTTTTAACTTTTCGGCGCGGTGTGTAAATTGGAATCCGAACGAGGCCCAATGATGTTGCGCATTCCATAGAATAACAGGGCTGAAAATAGCAATCATGATGCCCAGCGTCAAATAGGGATACGGAGTTCGGAAATAACGACGCAGGTCCTTTTTTATTAGCAAAATCGTAAATAACGCAGGCAAAATGGCAACCATGGTGTATTTGGAAACCAACCCGAGCCCCAGAGAAACTCCCAACCAGAACCACCATTTGCGTTGTCCTGTTTGGATCAATTTCAGGAAAAAGTGCAAAGTCAAAAGCCAAAAGTAAAGCAATGGCGTATCGGGAACCATGGTAATGGCATAAAGATGGGCAAATATACTCAGGTTAAAAAGAATTAATCCCATAAAAGAATAACGGCCCAATTCTTCCGTGCTCAGTTGCGATTTGAACAAAAGAAAAGACAACCATAGGGTTTGTAAAAACAGAAAATTAATTCCGGCAAACCAGATTACAGCCATAAATTTAACGCCAAAAACCGTATTACCGAAGAGAAGTGTGCCCAAACCGATGGAATAGGCGGCCATAGGGGGATGATCAAAATAGGAAAGTGCCGGATGTTGAATGTAATACCAGTAATAGGCCTCTTGCGGAGTAATGGGAATAAACAACAAATAAATTAAACGAAGAACGCTCAGAACCGCAATGAACAAAAATGCGTACCTTAACGAAAAATAAGCGGAATCGCGAAATGTTTTCATATAAAAAACCCGGCTTCGTTTAAAAAGAAAGATTTTAAGGCATTGATGCATGCGGTGCAAATTTTATTAAGAACTTAAAGCAACTCGGGCTGTGAATGATGAATTGTAACAAAATTTTATGGCGAAAAAAATCCGATTTACCAATAGCATTAATCCCGAAAACAAGGTGGGAATCGGTATGCATAAAAACAGACTACAAAAATATTAATATCCTTCCAAAAGAGGACGATAAAAAAATCAAAACAGGCCATTTAAAAAAATAGCATTGTAATTAAAGTTTTTGTAATTTTTATTGCGATATGAGTATTCTTATTCAGTGGTAATAATCGTTTAGAGGGAGCAATGAAAAAAGTATTAGTTCTGGGAACCAATAACTCGTGCATCAGCGTGATGATTGCGGCATTAATGAAACATATTTCCTTTAACCGAATTGATGTGGTAAGTGCCGGTATTCAGCCCAAAAGGGTTAATCCTTATACCAAAAAAGCTTTAATGGAAATCGGTATTGATATTTCCAAAGAAAAGCCTCATTCGGTCAACGAATTTATCCATACAAAATGGGATATTATTATAACCACAACGGATGAAGCTCGCGAAAAAGCCAATGCCATATTAATCGGAGGCACTAAAATCCACCGGGCCTTTGATGATCCCATGGCTGTTGAAGGAGGCGAAATAGAAAAAATGAATGCCTTCCGCGCCTTACGCGATGAAATTAATGAATGGCTTAATGAATTTATTGCCCGCCATCGTTTGTTACCTTCCTAAAATTCAGGCGTAATGGCTGCAAACTATCAAATAATGGAGTAGTACAATAGGCCATTGCAAACAGCACTTAACATCGCTCGAATTTTATGCGGTAGTCGTAAACAAGAAAGGGCAAAAGCGGCCGAAATTAAGCATATTTAATACAATTTATTTACAGTTTCATGCGAAACTGACGAGAATCAGGATTCCTGATGGGAATGGAAGTTTTTTGTAATTTCGATGACGGAGGAAAAAACTATGTTTTCCAAAAAAGCGATTTCAGGACTTTTATTGGTGGCGCTTGCTGTTTTACTGGCGCATTTTGTGTTAATTCCTACCCGGCTTATCGCCGAAGATTCTACTAAAATCGCGCATGTAGAAAAAGTCCAAACGGAACATCCTCAAAAGCTGGATGCCGAAGAAGCGGAGCACGAATTGGGGCGTGAGCTTCCCTTGTGGACAACAATACCGTTTATCGGTATTTTGCTTTCCATTGCGTTATTTCCGTTAGTGGCACCACGATTTTGGCATCACCATTATCCGAAAGTGTCGGCTTTTTGGGCTCTGCTTTTTGCCATTCCTTTTCTTATTGTCTATAAATCCGTTGCATTGGAGGGTATTCTTCATATTTATCTTGTGGACTACATTCCATTTATTATTTTGCTTTGGGGCCTGTTTACCATCTCCGGCGGTATTTATTTGAAAGGTACCATGAAAGGTTCGCCTCCCATTAACCTTTTGCTGATTTTAATCGGAGCATTATTGGCCTCATGGATTGGTACCACCGGAGCGGCCATGGTAATGATTCGTCCCGTATTACGCGCCAACAAGCATCGTAAGCATAAGGCACATATCGTGTTGTTTTTTATTGCACTGGTGGCTAATATTGGCGGCTGTTTGACCCCTTTGGGCGATCCTCCGTTGTTTCTCGGATTTTTGCACGGCGTGGACTTCTTTTGGACATTGAATTTGGTGCCCGAAATGTCATTTGTCGCCGGGGTTCTTTTGGTCATCTTCTTCGTGATGGATTCATACTATTACAAACAGGACAAAAAAGAAATGCCTGTGGAAGATTCACCGGAACCCATTAAGCTGGAAGGCGCATTCAACTTTTTATTTTTATTGGGCGTGGTTCTGGGTGTTATTTTCAGCGGTGTAGTGCACTTGGGACATTTTACAGTTTATGGTGTGCATTTAACCTATCAAAACGAAATTCGCGATCTTTGGATTCTGTTAATGGGATATTTGTCCATGCGCTTTACTTCCAAGGAAATTCGTGAGGGTAACGAATTTAGTTGGTTCCCCATTCTGGAAGTGGCCTATTTGTTTGCCGGTATTTTTATGACGATTATTCCTGCTTTGGCTATTTTACAGGCCGGTGAGCACGGCGCTATGGCCGGGCTGATTCGTGCCGTTAAAGAACCGTGGCATTTTTTCTGGATTACAGGTTCGCTTTCCAGCTTTTTGGATAATGCTCCTACCTATTTAACCTTTTTTAATACCGCTTTGGGCAAGCTGGGGTTAACAGAAGAACAGGTGCGCGCGGCCTTTGCTGCGGGAACCATTGCCAAACAACATCCGGAATTTTTAAAGTATTTAACCGCCATTTCGATCGGCGCGGTATTTATGGGAGCCAATACCTATATTGGCAATGCACCGAACTTTATGGTTAAATCCATTGCCGAAGAGGCCGGTGTTTCAATGCCCAGCTTTTTTGGCTATATTTTAAAATTTTCATTGCCTATTTTAATTCCGTCTTTCTTGCTGGTAACCTGGGTATTTTTACTGTAAGGCAAAGAAAAATTCAAGCATTTTCAAAGGCGGGTTCTATTGAATCCGCCTTTGTTGTTTAGGAGATCTGTAAAATAAATGGTTGTTAATACCCGCTACAAAGTAGGGCAGGCATTTGCTGCGAATTAAAACGGTTGCATTAAAATCTCCTTCTTTTTATAAATTTTAGTAGTATTTTATTCAATTGGAACTTAAATTAATATTTGTGCTATTAAATATTTTTAAATTCATAAAAAGCACATTTATTTGTTTTGAAGGAGGTTCTGAATGCTCAAACGTTTGTTTGTGTTATTAATTGCCGTATTTGTGTTTGCTTTAACAGCCATATCTTGTAAAAAAGAAAAGAAAACCAAAACCGCTGCCGCTATCTCGGATACGGTTATGGTGGCGCGGGTAGGTTCATTTGGCGTTCCGGAATCACGGGTGGTCAAATCGTTTGAATTCAGTAAGGAATTTCAACGGAATAAAGTAATTACAACGGATTTGTTGAAAAAATACATCGAGCGTTATTATCTGGGTGAAATTTATCTTTTGGCCGAAGCTAAAGCAGAAGGGTTGGATAAAGATCCCGAGTTTCTTAAAGCTATGAAAGCGCACCGCATTCAGGAGATGACCAAGCCCGACGGCCCGCTGGCAAAAGTGATTTTAGCCAAAAAATTCAATGTGAGCAATAAAGAATTGGAAGAATTATATAAGCATTTACCCTACCGCTTAACCCTGCAGCAAATTTTAGTTACCTCCAAACCTTTAGCCGACTCGTTGTATCGACTTTTAAAACACGGTGCTAATTTTGGCAAACTAGCGCAAAAATACTCCAATGATATCCAAAGTGCAGTTAAAGAAGGCGTACTTTCGAATTATTTGGTGGCCGGAATGGCCTCTCCAGAATATGAAAGGGTCGCTTTTTCGTTAACCGAGTCTCATCCTATTTCCAAACCTTTTAAAACCGAATTCGGATATCATATTCTTAAATTGATGGCCAGAGAAAAACAAAAGGTCGGCGGCATGGTGCAGGAACGACTGAGATTGGTAGATATAGCCAAAGTACGCGCACAAAACGAATACATTCAGCATTATGTGGATTCGTTATTTAAAAAATACCATTATCGACTAAACGAAAAGTTAATTCCCGTTATACTGCATGCGTTTAAAAGAGACGGCTATTTTGGCGTTGTGCAAAAATCAAAAATCAAACCGAGTTTGTTACAGGCAAAATTTTTAACCTATGATAAAGGCTTTTGGACGTTGGCCGATTTTATCGATGCCTACAACAATACCAATCGTTTTCAACGCTATCGGCTGGAATATCCGAATGATGTGCGCATAATGGCTAAAAAATTGATTTCCAAAGAATTGATGTATTGGGACGGTGTTGCACGCGGTTTGGACAAAGACAAAACGTACCGCAAGCTAATCGACTATTACTACCACCACGAACTGGAAAAAATCGGTGAAAAACGACTGATAGACTCCAATGTGCACGTTAGCGATGCAGAAGCCAAAGCTTTTTATGCAAAGCACAGAAATCTATGGAAAAACAGTCCGTTTGAACGAGTCAAAGTTTACGTTAAAAATCGTCTTGAAAACCAAAAACGAAGTCAGGTGCGCAAAGATTTTCTGAACTATCTGAAAAAGAAGTACAAAGTTCAATACAATACAGAAGCACTGCAACGACTCGTAGAGTTAATGAACGAACGAAAACGGTTGCGAGCTGTTTCTTAATTTAAAACAATGTATTTATTTTTGGCAGGAGAGAGCAGAATGCGAAAAAAGGAATTAGTAATTGGTATCGATATAGGTGGTACCAATACCAAGGTCGGTATCGTGGACAAGGAAGCGAAAATTTATCTGCATTTTGATTTTCCGACACGTTCCGAAAAACCCGCTCAAGATTTATTTAAACGTATTGCTGACAAAATTGAACAAGAAAAAAGCGAATTGCCCCAAGGCAGTGTTTTGAAAGGCGTTGGAGTGGGCGCGCCCAACGGAAACTATTTTTCCGGTAAAATTGAAAACCCTCCTAATTTACATTGGACATCCGTGGATGTGGTGGGCCTAATTCGGGAATATTTTGATTTGCCTGGTGTACTGACCAACGATGCCAATGCGGCGGCACTTGGCGAAATGCGTTTCGGGGCGGCTCAGGGTATGAGAAATTTTATTGAAATTACTCTGGGAACCGGGCTGGGAAGCGGAATAGTGGTTAACGGGCAACTGGTTTATGGCCACGACGGATTTGCCGGAGAAATGGGCCATGTGGTAGTGGTAAAAGGCGGACGCTTATGCGGATGCGGTCGCCGCGGATGTTTGGAAACGTACGCATCTGCTTCGGGATTGCGGCGAACGGTTTTTGAAATACTAGCCGAAGATAATCAAACCAGCGTACTGAGAGAAATCCCTTTTGAAGATTTAACTTCAAAAATGGTTTACGACGCTGCCTTAAAGGGTGATGCGGTTGCTCTGGAGGCCTTTGATTTTACCGGCCGCGTTTTAGGGGAAGCTCTGGCCGATGCCGTGGCCTATTTTAGTCCCGAAGCCATTATCCTTTTTGGCGGTTTGGCTGCTGCCGGCGATTACATTTTTGTGCCTACCAAAACGTATATGGAAAAAAGTTTGTTACCCATTTTTCGTAATAAAGTTAAAATTTTGCCTTCGGGGCTGCCGGAAAGCGATGCCGCTATTTTAGGTTCCGCTGCTTTAATATGGAATGAACTGAACGGTAATTGAAAGTAAATTTGTTTTAACAAAAAGCCGCGTTTGTTTACAAGCGCGGCTTTTTTTATTGTACGTTATTTTCCCAGAAACGTTTGCAGTGTTTTGTCCAAATGTTCTCCGCGCAGGTCTCCTTCCATGGCCACAATAATTCCCTCCGGGCTAACCAAAATGGGCTTGGGAATGCCTCCCACTTCAAATTCGCCACCTACTTTATTGCGGATACCGCGATCCAAAAATACATGATGCCACGGCATCTTAAAATGCTGTTGACGGAATTTACGAACGTCATCCGGAGAACGGTCGAACGATAAGCTGAGAATCGTAAAATTTTTGTCTTTGTAATGGGCATACGCTTTTTCCATTCCCGGTATTTCACCCACACACGGTTTGCACCAGGTTGCCCAAAAGTCCATAATGTAAAATTTGCCTTTTAAAGTTTTATTGGAAATTTCCTTACCCGTATCCATTTCTTTAAAAGAAAAATCGGGAATGGGTTTCCCCACGGCAATGCGCGCTTCGGGGTTGAGCATTTTTAGGTAATATTTTACAAAGTCGATATCATTGTAATCTTTTTTTAATTGATTGTAAATGGCCGATTGCTTTTTGACGTTATGGTTGTCTTTAGCTTGCATACCTATACGTACCAGCACAAAGGCGCGAGTTATTTTAGACGGAATTTTGTCCAGCGATTTCTCTAACATCGCATTTGCTTTTTTTATGCCGTAGGCTTTTTCCAAAATGTAAGGCATTACTTGCGGGTTAAGCGACCAAAAAGGATCGGTAAGCGGAACGTTTTTAGCTACTTCTTTAAAAATGGCATCGTCTACCTTAGCTCCGTATCTGATCAATAAAATATGTTGAATATCAATGTAATCTTTTACTTTTTGCGAAACCGTTTCTTGCTTTTTTTGTTCCAGCGCCTTGAGCAAATCGGAAAAGTCGAATTTAAAACCGCGATCGGTACCGAATTTTTGCAGGTATTGCTTTCGGGCTAATTGCCAATTATAAAGATAACGATTTACAAGTAATTTGATATCCATAAAATCCTGCGTTAATAAACTGCCCGATTTTAACAAGACCTTAGGCAAAGCATCGTTGTAAATGCGGGGGAGTTTTTGAGGATCAAATACGATTTGCATTACCGAATCCGTTTTGTTCAAAACGGATTTGTAATCGCCTCCGTGGTCGTACACGAGGTAGTCGTACTGAGTTCCGTTAATGCTCACTTCTTTTGGTAAAAGCCCGATTAATTGGTAGGCAACCGTATCGGCTTGCGGTTTTACCATAAACGTAAAGGTGCCGTTTTTTTCTTTGTGCATGAGCCTGGCCGTGGAAAAGGCGAAATCATTCCAATCCCCAGTGATTTTTACCCGGTCAAAATGATTTTTAAAGCGGTAGCTCTCCAATTGAAAATCCATTTTAACGGATTGATTGCCTGTTTTGCGTACCAATGGTAAATTTAGGTGTTTATGATAAGCGGCCGTTATGTACAAATTCAAATATTGCTTGGCTGGTAGGTTAATGCTAAAGGAACCGTCTTTGTTAACTTTTATGGATTTTATGGGATGAAACACATTACCGCCTGCTTCGATCAAATGTACATGCGCAAT
This sequence comes from uncultured Caldithrix sp., assembly GCA_964598255.1. Lineage (GTDB taxonomy): Bacteria > Calditrichota > Calditrichia > Calditrichales > Calditrichaceae > Caldithrix. The sequence goes on from CAZRBA010000071.1 coordinate 78,363, forward strand.
AACCGGCGGTTTGCCGTCTGCACCCAGAACTTTTCCCGAAAGCGTGCCACCGCTTTGAGAATTTTGACATTGCCAAAAAAGAATGGTTAAAATTACGGGCAAAACCCATTTTAATTGTTTTAGCATCATAAGCCTCCCAAGTTAAAGTGGAAACCAAAGTGGTGGCAAAAAAGGCATTACAAGCAGCGCAAAGTAAAGAACGTTAAATCGTTTTTCTTGTGAATTTATGCAGAATGTAAGCGGATTCGTGTGAGAATGCGTAGACGGTTTATTTTGATATCCGTTTTTCCGATTTACCGTAATCCACTTCGGTTTTTTGTTCTTATTAGCTAACAAAACATAAAAAATACAGACAGTAGCACACGGAATCAAATCAAAATCGGAGAACCAAAAGGATTTGTCGCATTTTATATTTAATTTCTGTTAAACGAATTTTAAAAACTGTATTTTATTTCCGCAAACGCCCGCGAGTATTTTTTATTGCGTCCGAAAGGGCTATGACGGCTGCCGGCAAAAAGGGTAGCGCCTGCGTAAATGTTAATGCCATCCGTGAGGGAATAGTTTAAAATGGGCAACAGAAAATAATCGCCATCCTTAAAATTATAAATGGATATCAACTGCAAATCGGTAAAATCTCCGAGCCGATACTGCAGACGGCCGGAAAGCGATTGCGTGTATTGGTCGGGCATGGTGCTTAAGGGCATACCCAAACGTTGCCGCTCGAGGCGTTCGAAATTTTTGTCGAATTTGAGCAAAACGGTTTGAATGAATTGGAAATTCATGGTTAAATTGCTTGTGGGTAAATAATCAAATCCGATGACGTATTTGATGTAAGGGTTCTGCAAGTCAATATCTTTTCCGGATCGATCTTTGGTCAAAAAATAGGCGCCTTCGCCTTTAACAGCCCATCGATCGAAGGTGGTCACAAAAGCGGCTCCGAATACCTGATAACGTTCGTAGCCAATCATGCGCAAAAATCGGTGCGCCTGCGGATCAAAGCGTATGCGAACGGTTGGATTTTTATCGTACCCGTTGTAATAACTTAAGGCATAATCGATGTTGTAAATACTAAAGTCGGCTTTTAATCCCAATTCCGAGTTACTCAAACGGTTTTCCGGAAGTTGGGTCGGCAGGGTTTTTACCGGAATTCCGCCCATGGAATCCGGTAGTTTTAACGGGATGCGATTCGCCGTAAAACGCGGCACCCAAACCGATTGTAATGTAACAGGACCCAAATAAAAGTTCATTTTGGCCGCCGTCACCGGAAGCCGGTAATCTTCTACTTCGGCCGAAATATTTACGTAATCCCAGGGATTAATGTTGTCGGTGGGATTAATCCAATCGGTTTTACCCCAAAAGATAAATTGCTGCCCCAAACGCACATCTAAATATTTGAAAAACAAATCAATATATGTTTCAACCGGATAAACAGAAAGGCCCTGTCCGCGTTTGCCGTTAAAAGCGGGATTCGCCTGCATGGCTTCGTAGTTAAAATCGAGCGCGGAATAAAAAGCAGCGCGTTCGCCCAGAGAGCTGCTTAAACGCAATTGCAAACGCGTTCCCAAATGATCCATGGGGTAGGGCGCATTTAAATTGGGATGGACAAAAAATTTCACGTAACCGTCCATTTCTGCCTGTTGGGCAAAAAGGCAGAACGGCACAAGCCAAAAGAAAAGCCAAAAAGTTTTTTTCATCATCGCCCTCGTTGTAAATAGCGTTTACTGAAAAATTGTGCCGGAATATTTTGGTTAACCTTGATATCGGAAAAAATCATCTCGCTCCGATGTTTGTTTTGCACGTCTTTCATAATCATATCGGTCTGGAACCAAACACCCGAAATATTTTCGATTTTAGGTACGGTCAATATTTTCCAAAGGCGATTGGCACGATCGTAATATTCGGAACGAACGGTAACCCAAATATCTTTGCGAATCCAGCGAATAATTTTACCGTAGCCGGTATCCTTGGCCACTTGCGGAGAAGCGGGAAGGCACTCGATTTTGTAGCAATCGAAACCGTTTATTTTTTCATCGGCCAATCGTTTGTAAGTCCAGTCGTTCAGTTTCGGTTTGCCGATATCATAGTAGGTAAAATCGGATGACATGAAATTACCGCCTTTGCCACTGGAAGCAATGCGTTTTACGCGGCGCAATGCAGGCAGGTACAAATATCTATCGTCGTCGCTATTTTGGTGTTCGATAATCAAAAATGCAATACCTTTAACATCAGCCGGAGCCACAAATCGCATCAACATGTCGCTTTCGTTGGCATTGCGTTTACGGCTGAACATTTTAATTTTTCGAATGCGTTGCTGTCCCCGCTCGTTGGTTAAAATAAGTTTAACCTGCCCGACCATATCCTGCCAACTGGTTTTATTTAGCGCTTTTGCCATGATTTGCCGGCCGGTTAAGTGTTGGGCCTGCGCCATCCCAACCAGCAGGAAAAAAATGATTAGCATGCGTTTGATTGGCAATTTCATCATTCTATCTCCCGAATTTATTTGCCTATGTTCCGTTTTTTTAAATTTATGTTAAAAATCAAAAACATTACCGGCAAAATGGCTATGGCGCCAAAGCAAGAAGTAAACATGGCAATGGCAATAAGCAAGCCCATTTCTTCCACGCCGGTAAAAATGGAAAACATTAAAACGGCAAAACCCAGCCCTACCGTCAGCGCATTCAAAATAATTGGTACCCCCGCATCTTTAAGAGTAAGGCGAATTGCCTCGGGAATGGTACGGGCCGATTCCAATCGGTAACGGTGAATTAAGTGTACGGCGTAATCCACCCCCACGCCAATGGCAATTGAAGAGGTTAACATGGTAACAATATTCAGGGGAATACCGGCCCAGCCCATGAATCCGAAATTAAAAATCATGGCAAAGAACAAAGGAATGGCATTAAACAAACCGATTCGTACGGAGCGAAAGAGAATACTGGTTACGCCGATGACCAAAAGCAATGAGACTAAAATGGAATAAAATTGTCCCTTAACCACCAGATCGTTAATGGCTAAAAATAATTCCGATGTTCCGGTAAGTTCCACGCGCGCACTGTTAAAATGTGCTTTAATCCAACTGCGCACCTGGTGATCCAAATTACGTAATACATTGCTGGATTCGGTGTCTAAAAAGGCGTTGATGCGTGCGGTTTTGTAAGCATAATCAACCAAATTGGCAAAGTCATCAGGCTTGCCGGACATTTCGTACAATTGCAAATACTGGGCGATTACCTCGCGTCCTGGAACATTAAAAGTTACCGGTTTTTCTACCCAGCGTCCGTTTTCTTTTACCCATTGCACCCCTTTTTCCCGCACCATTTCATCCGGAATGCAATCATAGGCAGAATCGTTGGCGTGCATAACCTTGTTCATGCGTTTGATAAAATCAGCAATGGACAAGGTTCCGCCAACATGCGGATTCTTTTTAAGAAACTTTTCCAGAGCCACCATCTGTTTAAGTACTTTGGGCTCTTTAATTTGCCCGGCCGAATCGCCTTCGACCATAATGCTTAAAAAGGTGGTGCCGCCAAAGTTTTTGTTGATTTTTTCAAAATCAACACGTGCCGGATGATTTTTGGGAAAGTTGTCGATCGTGTTGTTTTCCAGCTTGATGCGCGGCCAGCCCAAAACGGATAAAACGATAATGCCTACAATAATGCCCGCCATTAAACCTTTACGCCGAATTAAAAAATCGGCATAGGCTACCGCCCAGCGATTAAGCAAACGCCCTTCTTTTTCCGTTCTGCGGATATGTTTGGGAATTTTCATTAACGTAACCGCCGCCGGAATAAAACTCAATGAAAAGATCATGGCGAAAATAACCCCAGTGGCCGTAAAAAAACCAAGCTGGCCAACCGATCCAATGCTGGAGGTATTAAGAGCCAAAAAGCCGAATGCCGTTGTAACCGAGGTGATAATAACCGGTGCATTGAGCTCGGCCATTACATCGGTTATTACTTCGCCGGGTGTGCGTTTTTCGTGTAATATGCGGTTAAAATAATGATTTAAAATGTGAATCCCGTCCGCTACGGCAATGGCCGAAAGCAAAATGGGCAGCATGTTGGTGGAATGACTGATAGGCACTCCCAGAAAGGCCATCAGACCGATTGTCCACAATACGCTAATCAGCACAACTCCCAATGGTAAAAGCACTCCCTGAAAATTTCTGAAACTTATCCACAAGATGAGAATGATAAGCAGAAGCACCATGGGAAACAGCATACCCATATCGCGTCCCATGCCACGCCCCAGATAAAGCGTAAGCACCGGCTTGCCGGTAACGTAAATGTGATCTTTTTTTAATTTAAGGCTTTGAACGTAATCCAATACTTCTTTAGCCGCATCTTCGGGCTTAACCGTGTTCTTAAGAAATACCATAATTCCGGCCATGCGACGATCTTTGGAAATGATATTTTCGATAGGCAGGTCGCTATGGAATAAGACGTAACGGTACTTTTGTACTTCGCGGGCCGTTTTGGGCGGCGCGTTTAGAATGGGCCTAACTTCCATGCCTTCCTGTGTACCGCGGATAACTTTGATATTCGTGGGGCTCATTACAGAATACACATCGGGCATGTCTTTTAAATGCTGCGTAATGGCAAAAATATTTTTTAACGCTTTAGGCGAAAAAAGAGAATCGCTTTCATAGGCAATTAAAACAAAATCACGGCTGGGAAAAATTTTAGTCATGCGATCGTACAGCAATTTGGCCGGGATGTGTTTGGGCAGGGATGAGGTGATGTCCGGATCCATGCGGATGTTTTTCATTTGGTAGCCAAAAAACAGGGTAATAAGCAAAATAATACCGATCGTTGTTTTGGGATGTTTGACAACCCAACGTGTAAATTTAATCATAGCCGCTCCTTTTTACCTGCAAAAAAATTTTTATGCCTCCGGCAATTCCAAGAGCAATCCGAAACGGACGATCAGACGTTTTTACCTTTTTTCTTGGCGATTTAACACACCATGTAAAAACACTTGTTGCAAATACCGAGCCCTTTCCTGTAATTGTTCGTGCGACATTTTGCCGGTGGAAAAAATGCCCATGCCCATTACCAAAGAGCCGAAAATGGATTGTAGATGATCCGTCGGAATATTCTGTATGCGCCCTTGGTTTTGGGCCTCCACAAAAATATTTTTGATCATATCGATTTTTTGTTTAAGCAAAGGATGCATTTCTTTAAAGATTTTTCTGCGAAAAGTGGGGTGCACGTTTAGATACATATAAAGTTTAAAATAATCGGGATGCCGCTCGAAAAAGCGCATACTTTCCGCAATAATCAATTTTAACTTTTCGACGGGATCGGAAGTGGTTTGTAAGGTTTGCTCTAAGTTAAAAAAGAACTCTTTGATGCCGTCCGTTAAAATTCCCAGTAAAAGATCGTCCTTGTTTTTGTAATAATAATAAATGGTTGCTTTGCCCAATTCGGCTTCTTCGGCAATTAAGTCCATACTGGCGCGGTGGTAGCCGTAGCGAGCAAATACGCGGGCTCCTGCGTTCAGAATTAACCGCATTCGTGCCAGACGTTCGCGTTTTTTCCGGTCGGCAATGGACATGGTTTTAGACTCTATATTTTATTTTCGACTAACCAGTCGAAAAATACAAAGTGAATATGTAAAAGTCAATACGCGGAAAACATTTTGATTTGCCTCGTAGCATGAAGCGGGGTATTTTAAGTTTAATGATCAATAAAAGGAAAGGCCGTAATGGAAAAGATAAAATTTGTTAAAAATTTTCCCAATCGTGCCTTTGCCGAACAGGCAAAAGATATTTTGGCACAAAGGAATATCGGATGTGTGCTTAAAACGCCCGATATTGGCATTTTGGGCAATGCCTCTTCGGCCACATTTAACGGAGTTGATTTGTATGTGGAAGAAGAAGACTATGAAAAGGCGGTTCTTTTATTAAATGCATTGTTCGATGGCATTTAAGCAAATACCATCGAACATGCTAAAAATTGGCCGACCCGAATAACAGTATTTTGTTAAGGGCTGCCAAAATTTAAAAGAAACATGCGCGTTTTCGACCAAACGAACAATTAACAAAAGATTAAACGTCAATCTTTCTTTTCGTTTTGTTCTTTGTTCTTTTCAAGCCATTGCTGGTAAAGTTCTTGCTCTTTTTGTTTGCGATAGGCTTTGGCCAGCTCAAACGCTTCGTCGCGTGTACGTTTTTTATTCACGTAGAATTTTTTGGAATGTAATTTTCCCTTTTCACTCCACGTTGCCTGAAAATAATGCACCAACCGACCGTTGGTCATGCTTTTTACTTCGTTGACACCGGTAATGCCCGAAGTGCTGTTTTTTACTTTGCGGTTATAAAAAGGTTTGCGCTTGTTGCTTTCGTACTTGGCGCGTTCAAGTTCGGCAACCATTTCGTTGTGGTCGCGGAATTTAATAGCATTTTGTAGAGCCTTTTGCTTGCCACCGTAAAGACGATCGCTGAATAATTTTGAAACAAATACGCCACCATTGGCATAAACGCGGACATACCATCCATGGGTATGTTTAGAATCGATGCGGCTGATTCCGTGGTATTTCGACTTCATGGTCCCCCGCTATTTTGATTAAACTAAAACGATTAAATGATTAAAACAGAACAGCACGAAATATAAAAAAAACTGATTTAATACGCTAATTTTTTAATTGCCGTTAAAAAATTTTACTCATCTTAAACCGTATGAATTTTGGCGTAGAATTGTTCGTTCATCTTCTGCCAGTTTTGACGGTAAGCAACCATAGCCTGCGGTAAATAGCGTAAAATATCACCAGCCAGCAAACCGTCTTCTCCCATTTCTTTTGCTGCCAAATCACCGGCCAAACCGTGCACAAAAACCCCCATACGTGCCGCTAATTCCGCATCGGAAAACAAGGCAAACATGGCTGCGATGGTCCCGCTTAATACATCGCCGCTTCCTGCTGTGGCCATGCCCGGGTTACCGCTTAAATTGATAAAAACACGGCCGTCGGGCAGGCCAATTAGCGAATGGGCGCCTTTAAGCACGATAATGGCCTTCAATTTTGTGCATGTTTCTTGCAAAATTTCTATTCGATTTTGTTCGATTTCTTTAATGGATTTACCGGTCAGGCGGGCCATTTCTCCCGGATGCGGAGTTAGAATGGTAGGCCCGTTTCGGTGTTGCACGGAAGTTAAATCTGCCGAAATAGCGGTTAAACCGTCTCCGTCAATCAAAACGGGTTTTTCCAGCTTTCGAGCCAGACGAACAATCAATTTCTGCGTTTCGGCTTGTAATGAAACGCCCGGGCCCAGCACCACCATACGCATTTCTTGCGCCAAGTTTAATAAGGATGCCTCATTTTCAAGTGAGAGAGAACCATCCTTCGTAGTTTCCATTGGCTGCAGGACGATTTCCGCTCCTTTCCCGGCAATGAACGGTGCCACCGGTTTTGGGGTGGCCAAATAGGAGAGCCCCCCGCCGGCGCGTAAAAATGCGTCGGCCGAAAAATAGGGTGCGCCCAAATAGTTGGACGCTCCGGCTACGAACAAAACTTTTCCGGCGCTGCCTTTGTGCGTATCACCTGCACGCGCTGGCATAGGGAACAGGGTGTTAACGGAAATTTTCAGAGATTTATCTTGATAAATAGCAGGCGGAAACGAAATATGCGTTACGTAAAGTGCACCGCCGTATTCAAATCCCGGATAGAGTAAATTGCCTATTTTGGGCAAACCGAAGGTGATTGTTTGTTTGGCCCGTACGGCTATGCCCATTACTTGTCCCGTGTTTCCGTTGATACCCGAAGGAATATCGATACTGACGACATTTTTGCCGCTTTGGTTTATTAAGGCAATAATTTCACGATATTTACCGCCAACTTCCCGCGCTAATCCCGTACCGAAAATGGCATCAATAATAACATCGCTTTGCAGAATAAAAGGTGCGGCCAGCTCCGCTTTTTCAATACGTTGCATGGGCATTTCGATCTTTTTGGCAATATTGTAATTTAGCAAGGCCGAACCTTTGAATTTTTTGGGATTACCGAGCAGCAGAATACGTACAGAAGCGCCGTTGGAAAACAATTTTCGGGCCACTACCAATCCGTCGCCCCCATTGTTGCCGCTTCCTGCCAGAATCAAAAAATTATTTCGCTTCAAATCGTACAAATCGCGGATTACTTCATAGGAAGCATGGCCGGCGTTTTCCATAAGTAGTTTGTCTTCGATACCATAGCGTTCGACCGCTGTGGCATCCATGTTACGCATTTCTTGCACGAAACTCACATGCATGGGAAAACTCCTTTGTATTCTTGCGCTATTGTTGTTAATGCCTCTTTTCACGAAAAAACGTTAATGTAGTTCCGGAAAACGGTTGCCTTGGGAGTTTATTAAATAAATAGGTACGTTTCAATAGCGGCAAGGTATCTGCGCGCAGTTCCGAAACAAAAAATTTGCAACAGCGTATATTGTGCAAAAACAGTGTTCAAGAACAGGAAAAACAAAAGAGGAGGAAATGCCATGAAAAACCTGTTTTTGCCGGTGGCATTTTTCGTTTTGTTTTTAGGGGCCCCACTCGTAAAAGCAGCAAACATTCAAAATATGGCAAGCAAAATTGTGGTCATTAAAGAAAAGGCCGACGGATACTCCTTCGGGTTAGAAGTAAAAACCCCGAAAAAGCAAACCTTGCAAAAACTAAAATTGAACGGCGGCGCCGAAGTAGTGTATGTAGAAAAAGGGAGTGCCGCCGATAAAGCGGGCTTAAAGCCGCATGATATTATTGTCAAATTTGACGGAACGCCTATTCTGGGGCCGGAAGATTTGGCACGAGTGGTGGATATGATCGACGAACAAAAAACTGTGGATGTGGTAATTAATCGCGACGGAAAAGAATTGATTCTTACTGCTACCATCTATCCGGCGGAAGACGATCGGGATCGGGATGAAAATGAAGACATGTACCGCTGGCCTTGGCGCTTTTTTGGTATGAATGCGGATAGTTTCCCCCATTTTGACACGCAATTTGCTCCATTTCTGCAAGCCTTTAAGAAAGGCGGTTATCTGGGGGTGGCGGTGGATAATTTAACCGACCAGTTATTGCAATATTTTAAGGCGGATTACGGGGTATTAATTAAAAAAGTACTTAAAAATTCACCTGCCGAAAAAGCAGGACTTAAAGCCGGAGATGTGATTTACAAAATTAACGATAAAAAAATAAAGGATGCCGCCGATTTAGTCCGAACCATTCAATATTACGATCCGGGTGATACCATTACCATTTATTTTATTCGCAATGGCAAGAAAAAGTCCGTGAAAGTAAAACTGGCCAAAAAAGAAGGCTGGCCGGGTTGGCGTTCCGTATTTCCTGGTTTTTGGATGGAGCGTTTCCGAGGGCCGAATCAGCGCTTTCGGAAACCGATATTTCCGCCAAAAACACCCGACTATTATTTTCAAACGCCACAGGAACGGCGCCGAGGTATTTACAAATTTTAACGGATATTATTCCGTCCTCATTTTTTGGGGACGGTTTTTTTATCGTCATAAATGGCTTTTTTCTCTTCTTTGTTTATTCCCTTTTCGTTTGGCTCGAACAATTTGCATGACATGATTCTGCTTTATACCTTTATTCCTCGTTTCAATTAAAGTCGGGAACACGAATATGGAAAAAAATTTGTACTTTTATCGTGCCGTAGTAACCAAGGTTTACGACGGCGATACCTGTACGGTTGATATTGATTTGGGGTTAAATACTTGGTTACGCAACGAGCGCATTCGTCTGGCGCGTATTAATGCTCCCGAAATTCGCGGTGACGACCGAGACGAAGGCATTCGGGCCAGAGATTTTTTACGCGCCCTGATTGACGGTAAGGAAATTGTATTGCAAACCATTAAGGACCGCAAAGGCAAGTACGGACGCTATTTGGGTGAAATTTGGTTAGTTTCTGATGACGACAGCAAATGGTTAAATGTTAATGATGTTTTGGTGGAAAAAGGGTTTGCGCAATATGTTAGCTATTAATGCCTTCGGGGCTTAGAAGGCAGGAAATACGAAAACACGCTTAAAAAGCATGTGCTTAATAAAAAAAGCAATTTTAATTCGGGTAAAACATTGAAAGCATTATTTAATTTCGGGCAGGCCAGGCCTTTTTATTTTTTAGCCCTGTTGTTAATGGGGCTGGTTATTCGCACGCCCGTCATGGCCCGGGCCAATTTCGATACAGGAGAGTGTCCTAAAGTTGGCTTGGCCCTAAGCGGTGGCGGTGCAAAAGGGCTTGCCCATATTGGCGTTTTAAAGGTTTTACACGAAGCCGGCGTAAAAATCGATTTTATTTCCGGAAACAGTATGGGCAGTATTGTCGGCGGTCTTTACGCCATCGGGTACGATGCCGCTTTTTTAGAACGACTGGCTAAAAAAATCGACTGGCAAAATGTTCTTAGCGATCATGTTTCCAGACGCGGTTTTTCCCTTGAAGAAAAGGACGAGCAGGAAAAATACAATGCTGTGTTTCCCATTCAAAACGGTAGGCTGAAAATACCCGGAGGCCTTCTTTCGGGACAGAATCTTTCGCTTTTACTCTGCCGTTTAACCTGGCCCGCGCACAATGTTAATGATTTTTCAAAGTTACCGATCCCTTTTGTTTGTGTGGCTACGGATTTAAGCAACGGCCAAGTAGTAGACCTCAAAAACGGTTTTCTACCCGATGCGCTACGGGCAAGCATGGCCATCCCGACCGTGTTTACACCCGTAAAATGGAAGGATAAATTGTTGGTCGACGGCTTGTTGGCTCGGAATTTTCCGGTTCGTGAAGTAAAAGATCTCGGTGCTAATTTTATTATCGGTGTTGATGTGGGCGCCCCTTTGTATAAAACTAAAGATTTGAACAACATGCTGAATATCATCGATCAAACCTTTAGTTTTCGTAATGCGGAAGACGTAAAGCGGCAAAATAAATTATGCACCATTTTAATTAAACCCGATCTTAAAAACTATGCCCCGTTTGATTTCCAAAATGTGGATTCCATTATTGCCATCGGTGAACGGGCTGCGCGTAAACACTGGGCAGAGTTTGTTAAACTGGCCCGTTGGCAAAAGCAATGTCAAAAAAAAGAACCGCGCTTTATTCCGCTGTTAAATATCGATTCCATTTATATTCAAAAAGTCAAAATTCAAGGATTAAAAAATACCAGCCGCAAGTTAGTGTTTTCACGCTTGGGCATTAATGCGCCCGTCTGGGTTACGCCCGATCAGGTAGATCATGCAATTAACCGTGTTTACGGCTCCGGTTTTTTTGAACGCGTAACCTACCGTTTGCATTCCGATGCGCAAGGTACCACACTAATTGTGCGCGTTTTGGAACGGAATAAAAACTATTTTAAAATCGGGTTCCATTATAATTCCAACGACCATTCGGCGTTGTTACTTAATATAACGCTTCGCAACCTTGTTTTTGAAGGATCCAGTTGGTATTTAAGCGCCCGTCTAAGTGAATTTCCCCGATTCGGAACTTCGCATTTTTTTCATATTAATCGGCGTCCGGGATTGGCCAGCGGATTTTCCGCTTTTTTTGAAAAATTTAACTTTACTCGGTTTTCTGCAGACAAAATTAAAGCGGAATACGAGTACAAGCGGATTCCGATCACCTTGCGTTTTGCTACGTTGTTTTCCAATGATTATGCGCTCGGAGTGTCCGTCGGACGGCGTTATTCGTACCTTACCTCTCTTATTTACAACCCGGAATCGGATAATTACAAAGATTCCTATTTGGCAGATCATGTGGCTGCTTTTTTTGTGGCCGATACTTACGATCGTCTTTATTTTACCCGTTCGGGCATCCGCTTTTTAGCAAGCGCCGACCACGTTTTCCATATTCAACGCATCCGCAGCCAACAACCCTACGGACTTTTTCAACGTTACTTTATCTTTTTCCGTCAGTATTTACCGTTACCCAAATCGGAACATCTTACCTTGATTCGCGGTTTTTTAGTAGGTGCGGTGCAAGGCAAAAGGCCCGTTTTGCCGGATTATCTGTTTTTTTTGAGTAATGTGGGTAATCCAAAAGATTATGTTATCGGCTTTCCCGGGTATCATTTTATGGAACGGCAGGCGTTGGAAATTGCACGCGCCGAATTCGGATTTCAATATGAACCGTGGCCCGAACGTTTTGCCGTGTTTAAACTGCAAGCGGCCCGCATTCGGGAATATTGGGATAAGAATATTTGGGCAAGGCCGTTAATTTACGGTTTGCAAGTAACCGCCGGGGCGCGGTTACCCATTGGGCCCGTGTTTTTGACGGTTAGTTATAATTCCGACAAAAAACAGGTATTAGGCTATTTTAATTTGGGATATCGGTTTTAAGGGCTAGCCGGGCTATTCGAAAAAAGGTGGGTGGCAAAGCGTATGAATAACGAAAAAAACGATAGCAAAAAAGCGCTGCAGCATTTTATCGATGCGCATGTAGCCCGAATAAAACCGTTGGAAATCGCGGCAAGACGCGCCTATTGGCAGGCTGCAGTGAGCGGTGATAGCAACATGTACCGCAAAGCGGCGGAATACGAGTTGAAAATCCGCGAAATTTATAGCAATCCGCGGGAATTTGAATATGTAAAAAAAATACGAGAAAAGCAGTCGCCTGAAGATTACATTCTTAAACGGCAAACGGATATTCTTTATTTCCGCTATTTGCAAAACCAAATTCCCGCCAAATTACGTCAACAAATTGTAGAATCGGGTAATAAAATAGAAGAGCGATTCAGCACATTCCGACCCGAACTAAACGGGAAAAAAGTAACCGATAATCAAATTTTGCAAATCTTAAAAGAAGAAAGAAATTTACGTTTGCGTCGCGAGGCCTGGCTGGCCGGCAAACAGGTCGGGCGTTTAGTAGCGGACGAGTTAATCCGATTGGTTCGGTTACGGAATCAGGCAGCGCGTCACCTTGGTTTTGATAATTACCACCAAATGGCCCTGCGTACCGATGAGCAAGAGCCTGAAGAACTGGATTATTTATTTGACCTACTCGAATCGCGTAGTAAAATGCCGTTTTTGCAAGCTAAAAACGAAATGGATTCCATTCTTGCACAACGCTACCAAGTAAATGTGAACGAACTGAAACCCTGGCATTATGAAGATCCTTTTTTTCAGGAAACACCGCTTGTCTATTCCGTCAATTTGGATTCTTTTTATCAAAAGCAAAATGTGGAAGCTTTGGCCCGAGTTTTTTTCCAAAGCATAGGATTGCCGGTGGATGATATCCTGGCAAAAAGCGATTTGTACGAACGGCCCGGCAAAAATCCGCATGCCTTTTGCGAAGATATTGATAAAGAAGGAGACGTGCGCATTCTTTGTAATCTAAAAAACAACGAAACGTGGATGGAAACCATATTGCACGAATCGGGCCATGCGCTTTACGATAAACATATCAATCGAACTTTGCCTTATTTGCTAAGGGAACAAGCCCACATATTTACCACCGAAGGCATTGCTATGCTTTTTGGTCGCCTATCTCGAAATCCTTTTTGGATGCAAACGATGCTGGGGTTGAGTGGGGAACAACGGCAAAAAATAGAGAGCGATCTATTTCGATATATGCGCTTAAAACAGTTGATTTTTGTGCGCTGGGTTCTGGTTATGTACCATTTTGAAAAGCAATTGTATCTGAATCCGGAGCAAAATTTGAATACGTTATGGTGGAAGTTAGTTCGTAAATATCAGTACCTCAATCCGCCGGAAGAACGTAATTATCCCCATTGGGCGGCAAAAATTCATTTTACCATTGCCCCCTGTTATTATCATAATTATTTGCTGGGTGAAATGTTTGCTTCTCAAGTGCATCGTTTTATTGTAAGGGAAATTTACAAGGGCGCGGATTGGCGCAAAGTTGTTTACATCGGTGAACAAAAAGTAGGGAACTATTTAAAGGAAAAAATTTTTAAAGTGGGTAAATTGTACCATTGGAAAGATATGATTAAACAGGCTACCGGCTATCCTTTAAAGCCGGATGATTATGTGGATCAATTTTTTAGGGAAGAATAATACGGTTGGGTTGCCATGCATTTAATCAAAGGAGGAAGGCGCATCATGAAACGTCTGATTGTTTTATCGGGATTGATTCTTATGGTTATTTTGAGCTCGTGTCAAACCGACAAAACGGCCGATTTGGTACTTTACAACGGCAAGGTGGTTACGTTAGATAGCAGCAACACCGTAGCACAGGCCATTGCCATTCAAGGCGACCGTATTTTGGCCGTAGGCCCGAGCAAAGCCATTAAGCAGCTTGCCAAACCCAATGCTAAGGTTATTGATGTTCATGGTGCCTTGGTAATTCCGGGATTAATCGAAGGTCATGCGCATTTTTTAAGTTTAGGAAATGCCTTGCTAAATTTAGACTTATCCAAGGCGCACACCTGGCAGGATATTGTCGATAGTGTAGCCAATCGGGTTAAACGGTCAAAGCCGGGCGAATGGATTATCGGCCGCGGTTGGCATCAGGAAAAATGGGACAGGTTACCCGAACCTTTGGTGGAAGGATACCCGGTACATACCGAATTGAGTGCTGTTTCGCCCGAAAATCCGGTAATTTTAACCCACGCCAGCGGGCATGCCGTATTCGTAAATCAAAAAGCCATGCAATTGGCCGGAATTACGGCCAAAACCGCCGATCCCAAAGGCGGACGCATTGTTAAAGACAAAAATGGAAATCCTACCGGCGTTTTATTGGAAAATGCGGAAGATTTGGTTTGGAAGGTTTATTACAGAACCCATAAAAATAATGATGAGAAACGTTGGAGAGCCGCTCGCAAAGCCATGGCCGAATGCCTGCGCAATGGGATTACTTCGTTTCATGACGCGGGCGCATCTTTTGAGGACGTGGATTTTTTTAAAAAATTGGCTGATCAGGGTAAATTAAAAGTACGTTTGTACGTGATGTTGCTGGAACCCATTGGCCATCTAAAAGAAAAAATGGATCAATACCGAATGATCGGCTACGGAAACAATTTTTTGACCGTCCGGGCCATAAAACGGTATATGGACGGTGCCTTGGGTTCGCGCGGGGCTTGGTTACTAAAACCTTATTCCGACATGCCCAATTCCGCTGGCATGAATGTGATTCCGTTGGATTCGCTTTTGCAAACCGCAGAGCTGGCTATAGATCATGGGTTTCAATTGTGTACCCATGCCATTGGCGATCGGGCAAACAGAGAAGTACTGAATATTTACCAAACCGTTTTTAAAGAACATCCGGACAAAAAAGATTTGCGCTGGCGTATTGAACATGCCCAGCTTATTGCCCCTGCCGATTTGCCGCGTTTTGCGCAATTGGGTGTTATTGCTTCCATGCAGGGCATTCATTGTACCTCTGATGGCCCATGGGTACCGGCGCGTATCGGGAATAAACGCGCAAAAGAAGAAGGTTATTTATGGCAGTCGCTTTGGCTTAGCGGAGCGGTGGTAACCATGGGTACGGATGCTCCGATAGAGGCCATTGATCCTATGGCTAATTTTTACGCGTTAATTACCCGACGAATGAAAAACGGACAATATTTTTATCCTGAACAATGTTTAACACCCGATCAAGCTTTGCAAGCCTATACGAAAAATAATGCGTATGCCGCATTTGAGGAAAAAATCAAAGGTACTCTGGAACCCGGAAAACTGGCCGATATTACGGTTTTAGATCACGATATTTTAACAGTCATTCCGGATCAGATTCCTAAAACCAAAGTGCTTTACACCATTGTGGGCGGTAAAATTTTGTACACGTCCGTGCGCAAATAGGCAATCGGAAACAGGCCAATCCGGTAAGGTTCGGGTTGGCTTTGTTACGTTTAAAGCGCTCCCTTTGTCTCGCGTCGGGCGGTTAAAAAAATTCCGAAAAAACAAGTGGAACGGTTGTATTTTATTCGGATTTACTGTAATATTACTCAGGTTGCTTTAATCATGCGTTTTAATTTTGAGGAGGTACTATGCGTTTGAAACGGCTACCCTTAACGGCTATTTTACTCGTTGTCTTATTTTTATTATTTTCTTGTTCAACCGACTCTCCGTTGTCTTCAAACAATCAGCCGCCTACACCCAAAATCCAAAAATCGGTAAAAATCGATGGCAGCCAAACCTATACTGGTACCTTGGAAACAGGCGCTTTGTACAAAATTTGGATGCCCGATAGGTGGAACGGAGAATTGGTCGTTTTTGCTCACGGTTACGTGAGCCCTACAGAACCTGTGGCCATTCCGGAAGACCAGTTGACCTTGTCCGACGGAACGTATATTCCCGATATGGTTACCGATATGGGCTATGCGTTTGCCACAACCAGTTATCGGGAAAACGGGTTGGCCGTTCAGGAAGGTATTGTCGACCTTGAGAAATTGGTTGGGCAATTTAAATCCATGTTTACGAATCCTACTTACACGTATCTGGTTGGCGGGTCCGAGGGGGGGCTAATTACCATTAAATCCGTGGAAATGAAGCACCTTTATTCCGGCGGTTTGGCTCTTTGCGGCCCGATAGGAGATTTTACCAAACAGGTGGATTACGTAGGCGATTTTCGGGTGCTTTTCGATTATTTCTTTCCGAATATTCTTCCAGGCGAACCCATGCACATTCCGCAAGAATTGATGGACGACTGGGAAACCGTTTATGTCCCCAAAATTTTACAGGCTTTGCAAACGTATCCCGACCGTGTGCGGGAACTTATTATTTGTGCCAAAGCAGCCGTTGATCCGAATGATCCGGAGACTTTTGCTCAAACCATTTTAGGTGTTTTGTGGTACAATGTTTTTGCCACCAACGATTTGGTGGCCCGGGTGGGAGGTAATCCGTATGACAATACGGATAAAACGTACCATGGTTCTGCCGATGATGCATATTTAAATAAAAATGTGCGGCGTATAAAAGCCGATCCGGAAGCAGTACGGAAATTGCGCGAAATGTACGATACCACGGGCAAACTTAATGTGCCGGTAATTACCATGCATACCGTCGCCGATCCCATTGTGCCTGCCTGGCATGAACGTCTGTATCGGGAAAAAGCGTTTAGTCAGTCCCCCAGAGGTTATTATAATAATCTTTTTGTCCTGCGTTACGGCCACTGTAATTTTACCAGTGACGAAGTGTTGGACGCTTTTACCAAACTGGTGATAAAAGTGAAAGCCACAAAAACGGTTTCCATTCCTGCGCCATTAGCTAGGGCAAGGTAAAAACGGATATCAATGCAAAAAGATAACCTTTGACAACCCGAGCTTGGCGAAGTTAGCTTATCCGAATAATCCGGAGAAAAAAGTTTATTAAAAAGGTGCGTTTGGGGCGGCACAATTAACGCGTATTGTGTGGAAATTTTTATGTTTTCGTTTTATTTAAACGCTCGCCCGTTTTTCGAGCGATTTCGGTTCTTCTATTTTTTAATTATTTTAATCGTTGCCTCTTTAAATGTTCGGGCGCAAACCGTTACGGTCTCTACGAGCGATACGGTTTCTGCCTCCGTTACCGCTGATTTTTATGGCATTCAATATCATGCGAATACCTTTACCGATGCGCAGGCGTTAAATCGGCTTGCCCTTTTGCATCTCGTTCCGGTTCGCATTTGGGCCAAATTGAATGATTTTCATCCTCAACCAAACGTTTGGCAGTGGGCCGATTTGGATCAAAAGGTGGATGAGGTAATTGCCGCGGGTTATCAACCGATGGTTTGTTTGTATCAAAGCGAACAGTGGTTTACAGGGAGTGCGGATAATCCCTGGTGGAACGACTCGACAGCGATATCCGAATGGCAAAACGCCGCCTATCAACTGGCCTTGCGTTACCACGATCGGGTGCATCGGTACATTATTTTTGATGAAATCAATATGATGCATCCGGAAGACGGTTATTACATTAGTTTTGCCCGGTCGGCACAATTGTATTGCCAAGCAGCCAAAGAGATCAAACGAGCGGATCCTGCTTTGCTTTGTGGGGGGCCGTCAAGCTTTGGCGGGTGGGAAAACGGTTATTGGGCAAAATATGTGTTAAACCAGCCGGACGGCAATGAGTTATTGGATTTTATTTCCGCTAATCTTTTTCTTTCGTGGAATGCGGACGATCCGGATAGCCTGATTATGAATCGTACGATCTGGTACGAAGAGGCGGCGCAAAAAATTGAAAGCATGGTCGGAACGCAAACTTCTGCCCGACTTGTATTGGATGCGTACAATGTGAGCGCTTTGTGGCAGAAGAATGGTCAATTATGGACCGATCCCAGAAATACAAATTTTTTCGCCAGCATTTACCAGGTTGCTGCCCTACTACATGCCCTAAAAGGTGGCTTTTCGGTTACCCTGCATTGGGAAACGATCGGAGGGTACGGAGTTTTGGATTGGTACCCGCAATTCAATCCCTTGCCGCCTTATTATGCCTGGCGTTTTTTAATTGAAGTGATCGGTTTAAGTCAGGGAAGTAAACTCATACAATGCCATACCGATGAAACGCCTAAAAGCGGAATACAGCACCATGGGGGCATGCAGGTTAATGCTTACGAGGTACAACCGTTTGCTTTGCAACCTAACGATACTACGGTGAACGTAGTGCTCATCCGTAAATATCGAGGTGCGGAGCGACTTGTTAAAGTTATTCCGCCGGAACATTTGCCTTTCTACCGGCTTTTTCGTTTGGATAGCACACACGTACAAACCTGTTTTACTCCATTTGCGCGCGGGCGTGCCGATAGTTTGTTACTTGTACGTTGTCCTCAACGTAGCGTAACGGTAATACAATTTTCCGCTCGTCAAGTAGTTGGGCTGGGCTTCCAAAAGGCCCGGTTTCAAATTCCGTCAAATTTAACCGTTACGCGAGCGTTTCCGAATCCTTTTAATGCCTCCGTACGAATTGAATTTAAGCTCGGTCGCGCCGAGTATGTTACGGGCGAATTGTTTGATGCTGCCGGACAAAAAATTACAACCTTATTTCGAAAAAAACTGAGCAAAGGCGGACATTATTTTATTTGGAAAGGTAAAAACGCACAGGGCTGTGCCGTTGCAAGCGGTGTTTATTATGTATGCCTATATACTGGTAATACTATGGCCGCGCGTAAAATAATTTATTTAAAATGAAACGCAGCGAAAAATTATCCGTTTTTTTCTTCCATGTCTTCGGCCTGAATAAAAATTTTTCGATAGGGAATAATTTGAATGGGATCGGGCAAGGCAAAACAGATGTTTTCTTGGCGGGGTATGTCGGGATGCACAAATTGAATTTCCAAAATATTTTCTCCGGCCTGCAAAAGAGCCGAAATTTCCACGTTAAAAGGATGATGCCATAAGGTGCCACCTGTTTGTCCGTTGATTTTAATCGTACAGGCATGCGGCAGAGAACCTAAATCGAGATAGTAACTCAAATCTCGGCGGAATTTACGCAAAACAAATGATTTTTGCAGTACCGGAGGTGTGTTTAGCGTTAAGGCTGTTTTAGGCAAGTCGTCCAGATGAATCATTTGTTTTGCGTTTGGCGTTAATAAAATCCAATGATCCGATGAAAGTAAAATCGGGTTAAGTTTTTCGCGAATGTGTACCGGGACTTTTAAGTTTTTCTCACCTTTCTCCAATCTTAAATTTACGGCCCCGGTAAATGAATTGCGCAATTGTACGACAAAGGTTCCGGATTTAGGTGAGAATACATGGCATTCTTCGGCGTCGCAAAAACCAATGTGCCAGACATCGGTAGAAAGTCCTTTTTGTAAAATGACCAGTTTGCTTTCCATGGGGCGCAATGATACGGGAATTGTCAGTTGCTCGCCGTCCCGTTTCCAAAAATGTAACGGTTTTTGAATTTGTTTTTTAAAATCCCAGTAAAAAGGAAAAGCTTTTTTGCGAGAATGAATGGTTAACTGGCAGGTTAATTGGGGATCGGCATTGGTTACAAAAACAAAAAAAGCTTCTTGCGTTTCGCGAATTCGGGCCAGCACACGGTTTGCCTTGCTTTTGATAAATACATTGGCACTTTGAACATACGGCTGAAGAAAATCGCGCAAAAGTTTTATTTTGGGGACATACCAGCTTTTGCCGCCATTATCGCTTTGCAAAAAGGTAATGCTTTGTATGTCCGGTTCCACGATCCAAAGTTTTTTCCGAATCTTTTCAAAGTGTTTTTGTTTGTCACGTAATTCCACCTGCGAAGGAATTTTTTGAACGGCCGCAATTTGGCCGCCTTGGGTAAAAAAGGAGAGAAGCTTTTTTAATGTTAAAAAGGGGATGACCTGAATAGCCGGAAGCAAAACCAAGCTATAGGTTTTTTGCTGGAATTTGATTTTTCCGTCTTCAATTTTGCAATAGTGATTGGAATTAAAAAGATCAAAATTTACCAATTCGAATCCGATACCCGAAAAATGTAAATCCTGCAGAATTTTTTGAAATGTATTTTGGCCCTGATCCAAAGAAGGATACAAAACCAAAATTTGTCCTACCGGAAGCCCTCTGGATAGAAATGCACCGATTTGATTAGCATATTTGATTTTATTTATTAAGTAGGATTTATGTTCTTCATCCGGCAGATGATCATCGATTTCAGCTTTCCACCAAAATTGTGTGGCTCCGGCTTGCGCTAACAAATCGATATGAAATTTTTGTTCCGGAAGAGAAAATTCGGAAAAAAATAGGGTGTGCCCAAGCACGGGAAGGCTTCCGTTGGTTTCGGCAAATAATTGACTTTCGGCGCGTTTTAAACTGCTTAATGTTTTCCAGAAATACGGCGTTTCGATTTCATATTTGGCCGTATTCACATAAACAATAAACTGATGATTTAAATCCAAAAGCTGCGCTAACGAAGAATCGGGTTGAATTAAATAGTGTACCTGCGGTGAGAGAATATTAAAACGCGGACGCAGCATGGAATTAAAATACCGTTTAAAAACAATACTTAAAAATATGTTGTGTATGGGATCGTTCGGACTGTTTGCGTAATAGAATGCAATGGTTTTTTTAATGCCTTTTAAAACTTTTTCCAGATTTTCGGAATAAGAAACCCCGTTAAACTGTTGGTCAACATCGAACATTTCTTCCAAATGGTAAACCACTCCGCTGATAGGTACCGGAAATTTGAGAAGCAACGATTTAAACCACTTTTGTAAAGCGGCGAAGGCCGTTGCATCATAATAATTAAACGTTCGGGATACGGGAGTCTGCGTAGCGAAATAATATCGCCGCAGTATCACTATTTTAGCGTCATTCAGATGCTTGGTTTCTATTTTAAGTGTACCGGTGAAAATATCCAGCTTGTCGGTAATATCCTGAACTTCTTCGTAAATGTTGTTGGTTTGTTGACCTGTAAAAAGCAAAAATACAGAATCTACGTCATTGGGGTTTTTAACGGATAAGCGGAAATGCGGCCTTGAGGTATCAATGGAATAAATTTCGGGTGACGTATTAAAAAAATGAAAAATTTTTTTTCCGAAACGCGTATGCCGCTTAAAATAATCTTTATTGCAAAACAAACGCGGCAAAAGCATGGAATCTGCCTTTTGCATATTTTGTAGTAAAAAACGGGATAACGGCGGCCGAAATAAAATCTGGTATTCAAAGGGAAAATCTTGGCTTGGCAAGGCCGGTTCCTTGCTTAAAAAACGGGCAATATCGTTGTAATCACCATAAAGTATTATTTTTTTTGAACCCAATTTGTGCAAATAACGCCACAATTGCTTCGAATCCGAAACGGAGCAGTGGCTTTTTACGGTTAAAAGAACATTTGTTGATGACGGTTCTTGCTTGGACCGGAATCCCGGCCTGCGATTACCTAAATAAGCCATGCAGCAAAACCCCATGCTTTAAAAAACCGAATTGCGGTTCTTCGCAGTAATATTAATGCCTCTGCAGTTGAGTGCGGTTTCAATCTTTAAGTCCAATTTACAAATTAAGAACAATGGAAGCCACTAATCTTTTAAAATAAGGACAAATTAACAACGTTTTATAAGGCACGTTTTGTTCCGCCTGTCTTGATTCCTTTTATAAATATCGATAATATCATTCGAACATTAAATAAAAAAACTAAAGGGAAAAAGGGAATAAAAATGGATTGGCCCAAACATTTTTCTTTCACAAACCGCCCGACACCCATTCAAAAGCTCGATAGAATGAGTGTAAAATACATGCCTTACGAAGTGTATTTGAAACGGGATGATTTTACCGGAATCGAGTTGACCGGTAACAAGGTACGCAAGCTTGATTTTTTAATGGCCGAGGCACGTTTGCAAGGTGCCGAACGAGTAATTACCTGCGGAGGTATCCAATCCAATCATTGCCGAGCAACCGCCTTTTATGCACAAAAACTCGGGCTCCGGACGACGCTTGTTTTAAAAGGGGATCGGCTTGAATACCCAACGGGAAACTTTTTACTTAACCGTCTGTTGGGCGTTGACATTAAATTTATCTCGCGGGAAGAATACCGTAACGTCAATGAAATTATGCACGATTTGGCCGAAACTTATCGGGAACCTTGCTACGTCATTCCCGAAGGCGGATCGAACCATGTGGGGGCCTGGGGATATGCGCTTGCTTTCGAAGAAATAATGCAACAAATGCCCGATATCGATAGCATCGTTGTAGCTACGGGCAGTGGCGGAACTCATGCGGGTTTGTTGTTGGGAAAGCTTTTGTCGGACAAGTCGGTGCACATTGTTTCGGTAAATGTGTGTGACGACGCCGCCTTTTTTCAAGAAAAAATCTCACGTATTTTGCAAGACGTAAAGGAAACCTATCAACTTGGGTTTTCCGTATCTCAAAACGATGTACATATTATTGACGGCTACGTTGGGCAAGGCTACGGAAAAATCGAGGAAAGGGAAACGGAGGCCATCAAACGAGTGGCCCGCAGCGAAGGATTTGTATTGGATCCTGTTTACGGTATTAAAGCTTGGCTGGGTTTTGAAGATGCGTTACGCCGTCACGAATTACCAGGGCAAAAAGTACTGTTTATTCATACTGGGGGTATTTTCGGGCTTTTCCCTTTTGCCGAAAAATTTTAGAAGAAGAATCGATAAAAAAATTGTTTCGATATTTGCAAGCGAATAAAAGTCGGTTAAATTAACGTAAGGGCGATAAATGGCACAAATTGTTTTTTCTGCCGATGAACTGGTTCGGTTACTATCTGCCTACCTCGTTACGACCGGCCGCATTTCGGAAGTTAAGGCCGAACAATCGAAAATTAAATTTAAAATAAAAACGCCAGGCATTCTGCCTTCCGTTACGGTAACTTTGGTATTTGAAAGTTTTTCTCAGGGAATCGCACATTTTGCTTTGCATGCCGGTTCTTTGGTTAAATTGGTTACAGAGCTTTTTGAAATGCCCGATTCGGATTGGGTGAAAATAACATCATCGCGCATTTCGGTGGATGTAAATGCCATGGTACGAAAAAAAATACCTGATATTAGCATAATGAATATTCAACAACTTTCACCCGGACAATTTTTAGTCGATATTCGGATTGACTAAATTTGTCCGGATGCAACCCATTTATTGGTTGGCTCCTAATTAGACAGCCAATTAAAATATTTTTGAGCATCCTGTTCTGTTGATTTATAACACAATACGACATATTGGTTTCGATTAAACTATTTACAAATTTAATTGTAAAAACGGACAAAACAGAAAAGGAGAGTAACGGGGCAATGCTTCAAGAGGCAATTAATCTTTACCGGCAAGGTCAGCTTAATAAAGCGGAAGATATTCTGGAACATTTAAAAAACGAAGACAAAAAGAATGCAGAAGTTTTTTATTATTTGGGATGTATTGCACAGGCCAAAGATGAATATGAAAAGGCTATTGATTATTTGGAAAAAGCCATAAAGCTTGACAATGCGCAGGCAAAATATTATGAAATGCTTGGCGAAGCTTTGGGGCTTAAATCCAAAAAAGTTAACATTCTCAAAGCGGCCAGAACTCTTGGTAAGGTAAAAAATGCCTTTCATAAAGCACTCGAACTTGATCCGCAAAACTTGGGAGCGCGAGAAGGATTGTACATGATATATTTATTCGCTCCGCCCATGGCCGGCGGGGATCAGGAAAAGGCGAATAATATGTTAGCCGAAATCGAAGCCATGAATCCTGCCCGCGGATTAATTGCCCGAGGCATGAAATTGATGAAGGAAAACAACTTGCACGAGGTGGAACGCGTTTTTGCTCGAGCTGCGGAAACAGGCAAAGACGATGCCGATATCCAAATGCGGGTAGCGCGCTTTTTTATGGAACGCAAGGATTTCCGTAAAGCATTGACCTGCATCGAGCAGTTCATAAATCTTAAACCTCAAGACCCTTCCGGCTATCTGACTAAAGGAGAAATACTAAGCAAGATGAATCGGGATGATGAGGCTCTGCAAAATTTTAATATTGCCATCGATAAAGACGATCAAAATTTGCGCGCCCGCTATCAACGCGCTTTGCATTATCATTTTCAGAATAAAAATGATTTGGCCAAAAAGGATCTGGAATTTATTATTCAACAAGGGGCCAAACATCCCATCCGCGACCGCGCCAAAAAACTTTTTAAGGAAATTAAATAAACCGAAAATTGGTAAGGGGAATTCGGCTTTGACGGCGGGATTCCCCTTCTGTACTATTTGACCTTACCGAAACCTACCCGGTACCATCGCTTTATTTGCACCTTTCATCTAATCGTATTAATCTTTATTTTGATTTCGCTTATTCAGTACTGAGTTTTGGAGGAAGTCCGGCTTGTCCATGCGTGCAACCCGTTTGGTTTTTATTGCCATTTTGGTTTTAGCCTCCGCTTCGGGCGCTTTGTTGCAAACGCAAATATTGCAGGTGCAAAACGTACGGTTTACAGGCGATTTACCCTTCAAAGGCACAAAACTCGAAAAAATTCTCGGGCTTAAAACCGGCGCACCCGTAGCGCTTTCCGAAATTAACATTCGACAAAAAAAATTACTACTCTTTCTTAACCGTAAAGGATATCTTTGGGCGCGTATCGATTCGCTTCGTCTTTTGCCTTTGGCCGATTCGAGTAAATTCAACATAGAGTTGAGTCTTTACGTAGGACCGCTTTTTACCGTACAGCGTATTCGGATAATCAGCGATTCGATTCCGGCAAAGATATATGAGCATGCCTTGAAATTACGTGCGGGAGAACCGTTTGATCAGGATCTTTTAACCGGGGATCTGCACACATTAACCAAAATAGCGGCCGAACGCGGATATCCTTTTGCCGAAATTAAAACGACGCCCCGCATTGATACCCAAAAGCACACTGTTGCATTAACCGTTCGCATTCGGGAAGGGCGACGGATTTTTGTGAAAGGAATTGTTTTGCAAGGGAACCGCTACACCAAACCGGCTGTTGTTTTACGGCAACTTTATTTTAGACCGGGCATGAAATTCAGCCAATCGTGGTTCGAAAAAATTATTCCGCGCCTGCAAAAGTTACAAATCTATCGTTCCGTTGACTTGCCGCAAATAATACGAACCGCCAAAGACAGTGTGGTTGTTATCGTACCGGTTAAAGAAGGAAATGCCACCACATTTGACGGAGTAATCGGGTACGTGCCGCGGCCTGGAACAAACCGCGTAGGTAGCCGCAAGGGCTATTTTACCGGTCTGCTGAATTTTTCTTTCCAAAATCTGTTCGGAACCGGCAGAAAACTGAAAATATTCTGGGAAAAAAGCGATCGCTTGTCCGAACATTTTAACTTTAGTTATCTCGAACCCTGGGTATTGAACCAACCGATAGATTTGGGCGGCAGCTTTGCCCGCGAGGTAAAAGACACATTGTACATTGCTTATGATTTGACTGTGCTGGCAAATTTGCATGTAAATGAAAATTTCGCCTTTTTTGTGAATTTTAACCGTCGCTCCGTTTTACCGGATTCACTGGCCGAATTAATCCTAGGCATGCGCAAAAATCGCGTTTACAATCTGGAAACCGGCATGCGCTACGACACGCGTGACTACCCATTGAATGCCACAAAAGGAGTGTTTTACCGAAGCAGTTACCGTTTCGGGCTGAAGACAAATTTGGGCTCTTTGCGTACAATCTCGGGGGATACCCTGAGCAGAACCAATTCGTTGAGTACCCTGAGTATGACATTTGAATTGTACCGGCAAATTTTCAAAAATCAGGTATTGGCCCTAAAGTTAAACGCGCGCAAAATAAAGGGTAAGCACCTGCAGTTAAGCGACTATTTTTGGCTTGGTGGCAGTCGCTCGGTACGCGGCTATCGCGAAAAGCAGTTCAGCGGTTACCTGATCGGATGGGCAAATTTGGAATACCGTTTTATTACCGGGCAAAATACACGCATCTTTTTGTTCACCGATTTCGGATATTACGAGAACAAAATTCCTGGGCAGGCTGCGCACGAGTTTTTACAAGGCACAGGATTGGGATTGCGTTTTGAGACCCCGCTTGGAATAATGGGGTTGGACTTCGGGTTGGCCAAAGGGGAGGGTTTTAACCAGGCTAAAATCCATTTCGGCTTAACCAATCGTTTTTAAACAATGAATTTTTAGGGGTACTTTAAACGGAATTACCCATGCGGCAAACATTGAGTTTAAAAAAAATATTCTTATTTTGGTCGCCTTTGTTAGCCACCTGGTTGATGATGGCCTTCGAAGGACCGTTTATCGCGGCCATTATTGCCCGTTTGCCCCATCCCAAATATAACCTGGCTGCTTATGGCGTTGCCTTTGCTTTTGCCTTAATTGTCGAGGCCCCAGTTATCATGATGCTCAGCGCATCCACGGCTTTGGTTACCAATCGAATGTCGTTTTTCAAATTACGGCGATTTACATATGCTTTAAATTTAATACTTACGTTGCTGATGCTTGTTTTACTCATCCCCGATGCTTTTTATTACCTGTCCGAAACGCTGATGGAATTGCCCGACAAAGTGGCCCTTTTAACCTATCGGTCATTGTGGATTCTTTTACCCTGGCCAGCAGCCATCGGCTATCGACGCTTTTATCAGGGATTGCTCATCCGCCACAATTTAACCCGACGCGTGGCTTACGGAACGGTAGTGCGTTTGCTAACCATGGCCGTTAGCGCTTTGACGGCTGCTTTCCTTTTTAAATGGCACGGGGCTTATGTGGGCGCCTTTGCTTTAAGCGCCGGGGTAACCGCAGAAGCGGTGGCTAGCCGTTTAATGTCTTTACGGGTGGCGCGTCTTTTCAAAAAAGAACGATCGAATAGCGGAAATATCTCCTATGGAGAAATTGTTCGGTTCTACTACCCGTTGGCCTTAACTTCGCTCATTGCGTTGGCGGTACAACCGTTGGTCACCTTTTTTGTGGGACAAAGCCGTATGGCTCTGGAATCGTTGGCCGTGTTGCCGGTGATTAGCTCGTTGGTGTTTATTTTCCGCAGTTTCGGATTGTCCTATCAGGAAGTGAGCATCACGTTTTTGGGCGAACACAACGAAGGCCTTAAACCGCTGGCTACATTCGCTTTTTTATTGATTTTGTTCGTTACCGGCGGAATGGTGTTGGTCGGTTTTACTCCGGGGCACGATTTTTGGTTCGGCGTGGTTTCCGGGCTGTCAAAAGATTTGGTGGATTTCGCACGCGTACCGGTACGTATTTTGGTTTTATTACCCGCTTTTTCGGTGGTTCTTTCTTTTCAACGGGCCCTTTTGGTTACCCATAAAAATACCGCGCCCATTACTTTTGGAACCGTTCTTGAAGTTTTGCTCATTGCCGTCATTATGTGGTTCTTAATCGAACAGGCGAACTTTATCGGTGCCGTGGCGGCAGCAACGGCTTTGCTTTTGGGACGTCTGGGATGCAATCTTTATTTGACCTTTCCCGTACTGCGTACTTTAAAAAGGCAAACGGCACCTGCGGGCGGGTGAGTGGTTCAAACGGAGAACCATCCTATTTGCGTTTTTGTTTGACCTATGCAGGCCGAAATCCGATTTCCACTCCGTAACTTTAGTACTGGATACGTATCTGAAAAGCGTTTAAATTTTGTCCCGATGCGGTAAAAAATACTTTCCGGTAATCCAAACTACCGGAATTCATAGTACATGCAAAAACAGGAAAAAACAATGGCAAAAAAACAACATGTCTATTTTTTGTGCGCTGCCTGCGGCTACCGATCCGAAAAATGGTTAGGCCGCTGTCCGCAATGCGGTGCCTGGAACAGTTTTGAGGAACAAATCGAAAAAAATACAGGAGGTAAAAACCGCCGAACGCAGGAACCGATCGATTTGATTCCTTTGCTAACAGCCGAAGTTCCGGAAGAAACCCGCCTCTCAACAGGCATCGGCGAATTGGATCATGTGCTTGGCGGCGGTAATGTGAAAGGCTCCGTTACTCTTATCGGCGGCGATCCTGGTATCGGAAAATCGACTCTGCTTTTACAAATGCTAAATACGTTTCGTACTACGGACAAAAAGGTATTTATTTCCGGAGAAGAATCCTTGCACCAAATTAAAAATCGTGCCAAACGTCTGGGTGTTTCCGAAACAAATTTGTATTATCAGAATATTACTTCCTTAGAGCGTATTGAACAGTTAATGGAAAAGCATCGTCCCGGAGTGGTTGTCATCGACTCCATCCAAACCATCGTCAGCGAAGAGATCGACGGCTTGCCAGGAAACATCGGACAATTGCGTTATTGTACGGCGCGTTTGGTGCAAATGGCCAAAGAACGCAATATTTCCCTGTTTATTATCGGCCATGTAACCAAAGAAGGTGGTTTGGCCGGGCCCAAAGTACTGGAGCATCTGGTTGATACCGTGCTTTATTTTGAAGGGGAGGCCAAAGCCGATTTTCGTATTTTGCGCAGCGTAAAAAATCGTTACGGTCCGGTTAACGAAATTGCTCTGTTCCGCATGGAATCCGGCGGATTGATTCCCGTAGATAATCCTTCGGAATTATTTCTGAATTTGGACGTAGAAGACCGCATGGGCACGGCCGTGGTGGCTATTATGGAGGGTAACCGACCGGTGCTGATTGAAATTCAGGCTTTGGTCAGTAAAACTCAGTTTGGCGTTCCGCAGCGTACGGCCAGCGGCATTGATCATCGCCGCATGAATTTGCTGTTGGCGGTGCTGGAAAAGAAAATTGGTAAGCCCTTCGGTTTTTACGATGTGTTTATTAAAACGGCCGGTGGCATTCGGGTTACGGATCCGGCTGCCGATTTGGGAATTTGCATGGCACTGGTATCTTCGTTGGAAGAAAATCCGCTGCCCCGCGATGCGGTTTACATTGGCGAAGTGGGATTAAATGCGGAATTGCGTCCTGTGCACCAGTTGGTCGATCGCCTTAAAGAAGCGGATAAATTGGGATTCAAGCGTATGTTTGTACCGGTCTCTCATCAAAAACCGAATTTGAAGTTAATGGGCCGGATGCAGGCCTTTAAAAAGCTAACCGAACTGTTGGAAAAGTGGTAAAATTGGTGATTCTGTTTTTTCACTGTTTGCCAATGTTTGGGTATCGTTTCGTTGCCTGCTTAAAATTTATGCTTTCGGGAATAAAATCGATCGACTTCGTTCCCGTCGTAATGAAAGGTCATTTTTAGGCGGTAATGCGAAAAAAGGAAGTCCAAGGATTGCGTGTGTGAATTTTCCCCAAAACGGTTAATGGACAAATAAATGGTATCGATGTAAATTAAAATTTTGATTTTCTTCCCTGCCAAATTAAATTGAAACAATCAAATCATTTGTATTAAGGGAGAAAAAAATGAGCTTTGGCATGACCGAAATTTTAATTATTCTGGCCATTATTCTTATTCTTTTCGGCGGGAAACGAATCCCCACTCTGGCTAAAAGTCTGGGCTCCAGCATTCGTTCCTTTAAAAAAGGTATTCAGGATGCCGGAAAAGCGGACAACACCGGCTCTGACAAATTGTAAGTTCATCCCGTCAATGAGACGTACCGGTCTGTCGTACGTAACCTACCATTCTTTTTTAATCATTCATATTGTCTTATTTTTTATTCGTTTACGGTTTGGCACTGCATTTGCTTATTAAAAGGACAAAAAAAGATTTTGAAAAAGGAGGGTACTATGAACCTGGAAAAATTTACCATAAAAGCGCAGGACGCTATTGCCGAAGCGCAGCGTCTTGTTATGGAACACGGACAACAACAAATCGAGCCGGAACACATCCTTAAGGCCCTGTTGGCCGATTCTG
>CAZRBA010000072.1:0-29922 GCA_964598255.1 uncultured Caldithrix sp.
CGGAAAGGCGCGGCTTTAGCTGGGCTTACTGGGAATTTTGTTCGGGCTTTGGCGCGTACGATCCGAACACCAACCAGTGGCGCCCGGAACTGCTGCATGCGCTGATCCCCGAAAATTGAGCGGGTAGCCCCGCCGGTGACCCAATGCCGGTAAACCGTGGCCGGGTACTTCGGCGGGAGGAAAGAAGGCGGCTTTTTCCGAATTATCCCAAAGCGGTGAAATAAATGCGGCAGGAATGTCTGCGGATACACCTGACTATTAGGAATATTGCCAAACCAACCATCATCTTTGCGGGTTCCGTTTTAAAAAACACTGTCGAACATAGCGGTAAAAACATCACTTCTTTCTACTGCCTATTTACACCAACCGAAAATATGCGTACATTTTAAAAACAGGAAAAAAGAGCGATTAGGATGTAACGATGAATAAAAAATTATTTTTGGTTGACGGTTCGGCCTTGTATTACCGCAGTTATTTTGCCTTTAGTCGAAATCCGCTTATCAATTCCAAAGGAGAAAATACCTCGGCGACTTTTGGTTTTTTAAATGTTTTGCTTAAATTGATCGAATTGGAGCATCCCGATTATCTGGCAGTTATTTTCGATACAAAAGCCCCTACGTTCCGTCATGAAATTTACAAAGAATACAAGGCCACCCGCGAAAAAATGCCCGACGAAATGGCCGCTCAGTATCCTCGTTTAATCGAAACTTTGAAAGCAGCCGAATTTAATATTCTTGAAAAAGAAGGCTATGAAGCGGATGACATCATCGGTACGTTGGCCAAAAAATTCGGCAGAAACGGTGTGGATGTGTTTATTTTTTCGGGCGATAAAGATATGGCCCAGTTGGTAAACGGTCATGTATTTTTGTACAATTTACCCAAGGCACAGGCGGAACCGGAAATTTTGGACAGGCAAAAGATCAAAGAAAAATTCAAAGTGGACCCGGAACAAATCGTGGATTGGTTGGCCTTGATGGGAGATAAATCCGACAACATCCCGGGAATTCCGAAAGTGGGTGAAATGACAGCCGCCAAATTATTGAATCAATTCGGTTCTTTGGATGCTATTTACGAACAAATTGACAAGGTGGAAAAGAATTGGCTAAAGGAAAAGCTGCTGGAATATCGTGAGCAAACAAAGCTGGCCAAACGGCTGGCAACCATTGCCACCGATGTGCCGATTGATGTGCGCTTAGACGATTTGAAATTCAGAATGTGGGATATCGAAAAAGTGGGCCCCATATTAAAAGAACTTGAGTTTCGCGCTTTGTACAATCGTATGGCTGCCATGAGTCGCGGTGAATTGAATCCTCTTGCTTTCAAAAAACACGATCGCAGCAAAGTCGATTATGTTTTAATCGATACGCCGGAAAAACTAGGCGAATTGATTAAACGCATGCAACAAAACAAACAATTTGTTTTCGATTTAGAGACCAGTTCGTTGAATTTTTTGGATGCGGAAATTGCCGGCATTTCTGTTTGTTGGAAAGATAAAGAAGCGGCCTATATTTCGGTGAAACATCAGAGTAACGGATTGAGCAAAGAACTGGTGTTGGAAAAATTACGCTCTGTATTTGAAAACCCCGATTTTCGTAAAATCGGTCAGAACATGAAATACGATGCCTTGATTATGGAGCAAAACGGTTTGCCGGTAAAAGGCATGCATTTTGATACCATGATCGCTTCTTATTTATTGAATCCCGCTAATCAGCACGGGCTGGACAAACTTTCGGAAGAATATTTGAATTACGAAATGATCCATATCGAAGAAATAATCGGCAAAAAAGGAAAAAAGCAAAAAGTAATGACCGAGCTACCGGCGATTTTTGTTTACGAATATGCCTGCGAAGATGCGGATATTACCTACCGTCTGTACAAAATACTGGATGATGAACTTAAAAAGCATGGCATGGCCAAACTGTTTTACGAGCTGGAAATGCCGGTAATGTATGTGTTAATGCGTATGGAACAACACGGAGTAAAGGTCGATAAAAAATTGCTCGGACAATTGTCCAAGCAATTGGGTGAAAAAATCGCCGAACTCGAAAAACGCATATACGAAAGAGCAGGGGAGACTTTTAATTTGAATTCCCCTCAGCAATTGGGAGTAATCCTGTTTGACAAATTACAAATTCACAAAGAACTTGGGGTTCGCAAACCTTCGCGTACCAAAACCGGTCAGTATTCCACTTCCGAAAAAACATTGGAACGCTATCTGGCCCATCCGGTTGTGGCTTCGATCATGGAATATCGCAAATTAATTAAATTAAAAAACACGTACATTGACGCATTACCCAAATTGATTCATCCTAAAACAGGACGTATTCACACTTCTTACAATCAAACGGTTACCGCTACAGGACGCCTTTCATCCAGCAATCCCAATTTGCAAAACATTCCCATTCGAACGGAATTGGGCAGAGAAATACGCCGCGCGTTTATTCCCTCTCAAGACGATTATTTGATTTTGAGCGCAGACTATTCGCAAATCGAACTGCGCATCATGGCCCATCTTTCTGGCGACGAAACAATGATTGAAAATTTTAAAAAGAACAAGGATATTCATGCCGCAACCGCAGCTTTAATATTTAACATTCCTGTAGAAAAAGTAACGGCCGATCACCGCCGCAAAGCCAAAGAAATTAATTTCGGTATTATTTACGGCATGACTCCTTACGGTTTGGCCTCGCGGTTGGGTATTTCCAAAGACGAAGCGCAAGAGTTTATTGCGGATTATTTTGCTACTTATCCGAAAGTCGGCGAATTCATGCAAAAAATGATCGACTTTGCCCGCAAGCATCGGTATGTGGAAACAATGATGCATCGTCGACGCTACTTGCCCGAAATTTTGAACAGCAACCAAAACATACGGGAATTTGCCGAACGCACGGCCATTAATACGCCCATTCAGGGATCGGCAGCCGATTTAATCAAAAAGGCGATGATCGATGTGCAACATTTTATTGAAAGCGAAGCCATTCCGGCCGGTATGTTGTTACAGGTACACGACGAACTTGTGTTCGAAGTAGAAAAATCGATAGCCGAAGATTTTGCTTTGAAGGTTAAAGATCTCATGGAACATGCCGCAGAACTGCGTGTGCCACTGGTTGTCGATTGGGGGTTGGGACGTAATTGGCTCGAAGCACATTAACTCCAACCTGTCTGTTCGATCTCGTCTTTGCAAAATGACTTACGCAACGGTAACCAGACCGAACGGCGGTGATGGCTGAAAATTACAAACAAGGTTAGGGAATTTCCATGCGTTATTTGGGATTTGTTCTTATTGTTATTTTATGGGTTTCTTCCTGTCAAAAAAAACAGGAAGTACAGTTGCCCGGTCAATACAAAAACTACACCTTATTACCCAATGGCTGGCGTTTATCGCCCGTAGGAAAGCATGTGGCTTTGGGTGAATTGCCCTTGAATATGGTGGTTACCCGCGACGATAAATTTGCCATTACCGTTAATTCGGGTACCGGCCCTCATTCGCTTTCTTTGGTCAATTTGGACAGCATGAAAGAGGTACAACGTGTCTCCATTCCAAAAACGTGGCGTGGATTAGCCCTTAGCAAAGATGAAAAAACCGTTTTTGCCTCTGGTGCCAACGATGATTGTCTGCGCGTTTTTTCGTTTGACGGCGACTCTTTACACTATCAGGATAGCATTGCTTTAAAGCCCAAAGGCAGCAAAATTTGGATTTCCGTAACGGGATTGGCCTATTGGCCTAAAACCGGTGAAGTATTTGTCGTTTCCAAAAAAAGCAATCGTTTGTATCGTGTAGATCCCGCAGCAAAAAAAGTAACGGGTAGTTTACCCATGGACGGTGAATGTTTTGATGTTTTAATTCATCCCGTAAAACCGGTTGCCTATGTTTCCGTTTGGGGTAAACAGCAAATCGTTGCGGTCGATCTAAATGCCTTTAAAATAATAAAGCGGATTAAGGTTGCGCCGCATCCTTGTGATATGGCTATTACAAAAAACGGTGCCTATTTGTTCGTGGCCAATGCCAATGTGAACTCGGTTTCCGTTATCGACACAAAGTCGGGTAAAGTTGTTGAAGTTTTGAATGCGGCTTTAAAAGCCAATATGCCGTACGGCAGCACACCAAACAGCGTGGCACTAAGTGATGACGAAACAAAGCTTTTTATCGCCAATGCCGATAATAATTACGTGGCAGTGTTCGATATTTCGAAAATTACGCGGGCACACAGCTTGGGTTTTATTCCCGTAGGTTGGTATCCCACGGTTGTGCGCACTCTGCATCATAAAAATGCCATTCTGGTTGTTAACGGTAAGGGGTTGGCTTCCATGGCCAATCCTTTGGGACCCAAACCGGGCGTAGCGGATGCCAAAAAAATAAACAAAGGAAAAGACGAATACATCGGACGACTGTTTAAGGGCGCCCTATCCTATATTGCCATTCCGAACTCTAAAACGCTTGCCCGCTGGACAAAAGAGGTTTACCAAAATACACCGTTTACCCGAAAGAAAAGAAAAATCGACACAAAACAGTCGGTTGTACCAAGCCGCCATAACGGAAAACGCAGCAAGCAAATCAAATACATTTTTTACGTCATTCGAGAAAACCGTACTTACGATCAGGTTTTTGGCGATATGCCCGAGGGCAACGGCGACTCGACATTATGTCTGTTTCCCGATTCGCTTACGCCCAATGCACACCGTCTGGCACGCGAATTTGTTTTGTTCGACAATTTTTACACCGATGCCGAAGTGAGCGCCGACGGCCATAATTGGTCCACGGCCGCATATGCCACAGATTATACCGAAAAAACCTGGCCTACCTATTACGGTGGTAAGGGTGGAACTTATGATTACGAGGGCGGGCCGCATATTGCCAGTCCGACCGGCGGTTATATATGGGATAATGTTTTGCAACACGGGTTAACCTTCCGTTCCTACGGCGAATTTGCCTGGCACGATAAGAAACATCCGGGCAAATACAAATCCAATTTAAAACGCTTAGAGCCATACACCCCTACCGATTATCCGTGCTTTGATCTTTCCATTCCCGATACTTTCCGTATTGCGCGTTTCAAACACGATTTTGACAGTTTGCTGGCCATAAATGCCGTCCCGAATTTAAGTATCATTCGCTTGCCAAACGACCATACGGCCGGTACCATGAAAGGAATGCCCACCGTAACCGCAATGATCGGGGAAAACGATTATGCTCTGGGACAATTGGTAGATTTTCTTAGCCATTCTTCGGTTTGGCCTCACAGTGTGATTTTTGTTTTGGAAGACGATGCCCAAGACGGTTCGGATCATGTAGATGCCCATCGATCGGTATTACTGGCTATCGGGCCTTATATCAAACGCCATTTTGTGGATCATACCATGTACAGCACCAGTGGCGTGATCAAAACCATGGAATTGATATTAGGCTTAAAACCAATGACTCAATACGATCTTTCGGCTACACCCTTATTAGCCATATTTAAGGATCAAGCCGACTTAACCCCTTACAACGGAATTCGACCGAATGTAGATTTTCATGCCGTGAATACGGGCGATCTTTACGGAGCAAAGCGTTGCGAGCAATTTAATTTGAAAGTGGAAGACGCCATACCGGATCTTGAATTCAGTGAAATCATCTGGAAAGCGGTCAAAGGAGCCAATTCTCCCATGCCTGCGCCCGTACACAGCGCGTTTGTGCGCGTTGTGCATACCGATGCCGAAGAAGACGATTAAACGCAAAAGTATCTTTGTACAATTAGGAAGATAGAACGGGAGCCTAACTCGAAATTTTTTATTTTGAACCTGTATCATACGCTTGCTATTCAAAATGCCAATCAAGAAAAAGATTTGGCGAGGGGCAAAGTATGTATACCGTCCGCATGCGAAGAGCAGGCATTAAAAATTGAAGGATTAAATGCTTAGGTACTTAGCCTGGCGTAAGACAAATAAACGCCACATCGGTAGGGTATCCGAATGACTAAGGCGTAGTCCGAACGACTATTATCCCCAATAATTTTTTCTTATTTTAGGATAAAAAAATAAGGAATCGCTTAAAATTTTACTTTCATTAATAGGAATTTATGTGTATTTTACACCAAAGTTAGTTAGGTTACTTAACCAAGTAGTTAGTTGTGTGATCAAACTATTAATCGGACACAATACATTTTGGAGAAAGGAGCTTTTATGCAAAAAGAAGAAATCAAAAATCGGGTAAAAAAAGTAATTGCACAAGTCTTGGGCATGGAGCAAAGCGAAATCGGCGATGAAGCGAATTTTATCTTCGATTTGGGCGCCGATTCACGTCAAAGTTTGGAACTGGTAGCTGCCTTTGAAGAAGAGTTTGATATTGAAATGGACGAAGACAAAGCATTGGAAGTACAAACGGTTGCTGACGCTGTGGACTTTATTGCGCAATATGTTAAATAAAACGGAGTTTTTAAATGAACGGCTTGTCTGAAAGTAAAAAAGAGCATTTTAAAAAAATTTTCTATCCGCAATCGGTAGCCGTAGTCGGGGCGAACCGCGTACCCGGTACGGTTCCTTACGATATGTTAATCAATATATTACGTAGCGATTTTACCGGTGTCGTTTATCCTGTTAATCCCAGAGAAAAGGCCATTGCCGGTGTTAAAACCTACAAATATGTACTGGATATTCCCGATCCGGTCGATTTGGCCGTTATTGTTTATCCCAGTTCCGTTTGCAATCTGGCATTGGAACAGTGCGGACAAAAGGGCATTAAATCGGTCATTATTATTTCCGCCGGATTCAGGGAAATCGGTGGCGTTGGGATTGAACGTGAAAAACAATTGCTCGAAATCGCCAGAAAATATGATATTAATTTTATCGGTCCCAACTGTCTCGGTGTGATCAATACCGACCCTGTGGTTCATTTGAACGCCTCTTTTGCCCGCAAAATGCCGGAAGTGGGAAACATCGGATTCCTGTCCCAAAGCGGTGCGTTATGTACGGCAGTTTTGGATTACGCTCAGGCCAAACACATCGGATTTTCAAAATTCATTAGTTTCGGTAATAAGGCCGATATCAATGAGATTGATCTGCTTTATTACTTGGGTGAAGATCCCAAAACAAAGGTGATCCTCATTTATCTGGAAGAAATCAGTGACGGGCGTGGCTTGATGAAGGCCGCTCGTGAGATTATTGCCGAAACGGGCAAACCCATTTTGGCTATCAAATCGGGCCGTACCGAAGCAGGAGCCAGTGCCGCTGCTTCTCACACGGGTTCGTTAGCCGGTAGCGATGAAATTACCGATGCCGCCATGCGCCAGGCTGGTATCATCCGTTGCAATAATATCAATGAAATGTTCGATTTGGCCACGGCGTTTGCTTACCAACCAATTCCGGACAATAATCGTGTAGCCATAATTACAAATGCCGGCGGTCCCGGTGTTTTGACCACCGACGCCACGATTAACGAGGGGTTGCAGTTGGCAAAATTTTCCGATGAAACCACCGCTATGTTCAAAAAAACATTGCCCAAAACGGCAAATATTAAAAATCCGGTGGACGTTATCGGAGACGCCCGAGCCGACCGGTACAATATTGCGCTGTCGCAAGCTTTAAAAGATGCGAATGTGGACGGGGTGTTTGTGATTCTGACACCGCAATCGATGACCGATATCGAAGCGATTGCTCGGGAAATCGTTACGGTTGCAGGACGCTACGAAAAACCGATTTTTGCTTCGTTTATGGGTGAAAAAGACGTTTTTGCCGGAATTGATATTTTACAGCGTAATAATATTCCGCATTATTCGCTTCCGGAAACCATGGCCAAAGCGTTTGCCACGACTTTCCGTTTTAAACAACGGTTAAAACAAAAGCCACCTGTATTCAAGCCGTTTGATGATGTGGACACTGAAAAGGCCCACGCCATCTTGAACAAAGCGCTTGAGCAAAAGAAAACCTATCTGGCCGAGTTTGAAGCTTCGGAAGTTTTGGCTGCCTATGGCTTGCCGGTGGTTGCCAGTAAAATCGTCACCTCTGCCGATGAAGCTCGGAAAACGGCCGATAAAATCGGTTTCCCGTTGGTTATGAAGGTTATGTCCGCCGATGTAGTACACAAATCCGATGCTGGCGGTGTGAAGCTCGACGTAAATAGTGGCCAAGAAGCGGCCAAAGCTTATGAGACAATCATTGAGAATGTTAAAAAGTATCAGCCCGATGCCCGGATCGATGGTATCCTAATGCGTCGCATGATTCCGGAGGGGGAAGAGGTGATACTTGGGTTAAAACGCGATGTTTCGTTTGGCGGAGTGGTTATGTTCGGAATCGGTGGTATTTTTGTTGAAGTGGTCAAAGATATTGCGTTTAAGGTGGCGCCGCTTAGCAAAGATGAAGCCATGGATATGATTCGGGAAATTAAAGGTGCACCTTTGCTTTTTGGCATGCGCAACCGGCCGGAACGGGATGTGCTTACCCTAAGCGAAAGCATTCGGCGCCTATCGCAATTGGCCGAAGATTGTCCTCAAATCAAAGAACTGGATATTAATCCCATGATTGTACTCGAAAAGGGTAAAGGAGCGTATATCGCCGATGCCCGTATTATTCTTTGATACATATCGATTTAAATATATGAAAGGAGCATTAACATGCGTATCATTATCCATGAAAATTATCAAGCGCTTAGTAAATGGGCGGCGTATTACATTGCCGGAAAAATTAACCGAGCCAAGCCCACACCCGATAAACCGTATGTTTTGGGATTGCCGACTGGTTCCTCGCCCATCGGAACCTATCAGGAACTAATTCAATTGTACAAACAGGGAAAAGTATCGTTTGAAAACGTGGTAACCTTTAATATGGACGAATACGTCGGGCTACCGGAAGATCACCCCGAAAGTTATCACTATTTTATGTGGCACAACTTTTTCAGTCATATCGATATTAAAAAAGAAAATGTCCACATTCTAAACGGCAATGCCGAAGATTTGGAAAAAGAATGTCAGGAATACGAAAAACAAATCAAACAAGCTGGCGGAATCGATTTGTTCTTGGGCGGCATGGGGCCGGACGGACACATCGCTTTTAACGAGCCCGGTTCTTCTTTGACTTCGCGTACTCGTATTAAAACCCTAACCTACGATACGCGTGTAGCCAATTCGCGATTCTTTAATAACGATGTGAACCAAGTGCCTAAAACCGCCCTTACCGTCGGTGTCGGTACGGTGATGGATGCCCGTGAAGTGGTTATTTTGGTCTCCGGTTATTCAAAAGCCCATGCTTTGCAAAAAGTGGTTGAAGAAGGCGTTAACCATATGTGGACAGTTTCCATGCTACAATTGCATCGTAAAGCCATGATAGTGTGCGATGACGAGTCGACGATGGAATTAAAGGTAGCCACTGTAAAATATTTTAAGGATATCGAAGCGGAAGCATTAAAAGAATTGCCTTCGCTTGACTAAAACGGAATTTGTAAAAGGAGCGTCCTTTACGGGCGTTCCTTTTATTTAAATTACGGATACACTAAAACTGTTTAAATACAGATATTCTGAAACGTATGCACCTGATTAAAAAATGCGGGAGCGCGTTTCGTTGTTTTTACGTGGTACGGAATATTGCGCTGATTTTAAGTTTTAGGGATTTTCGGAGGAAGCACATCCATGAAATATCGTAATCTGACGGAAGAAGAGATTAACAAATTAAAACACAGAGGCTGCTTTAGCGACGACTGGAGTAAGGTTACCATTCATCCGGAAACGGACCTGTCGCGCATTAGCGAAGTATGTTTTCGCGGAAATGTGGTTATCGGCAAACTGGATGGTATGGTAGAGGTCGAAAAAGGAAGAATGCGTCCCAGTTCCATTAGCCACAGTTCACTGGAAAATTGCGTTATAGGCGATCATTGCTACATAGCCGATGTGGGGTTGTTACGCAATTATCGTATCGGTTCCCATGTGATTCTTGAAAATATTCGCGCGTTGGAAACAAGCGGAGAATCGACTTTTGGCAATGGTACGGAAATTGAGGTTTTGAACGAAGGCGGTGGCCGCGAGTTACCGATTTTTGACAAGTTATCCGCGCAATTTGCCTATCTTTACGTCCTTTATCGCCACGATTCCGAATTGATTAAGCAATTAAAAACAATGGTCGATCGCTATGTGGATTCGGCTAGGAGTACTTTTGGCGAAATAGGCGCGTTTAGTAAAATATTATGTAGCGATCAATTGATTAACATACGCCTGGGCGAATATGCGCATTTGCAGGCAGTAACTTCGTTAGAAAACGGAACCATTGTAAGCCATCAAAAGGCTCCTGTTTTTATCGGCACGGCTGTTATTGCGCGTAATTTTATTATTCAATCCGGCAGTCAGGTAAAGGACGGAGCTTTGCTGACCGATTGCTTTGTCGGACAAGGCGTGCGTATTGGCCGGCAGTTTTCGGCGGAAAATTCGGCCTTTTTTGCCAATAGCGAAGGTTTCCATAGCGAAGCCGTCAGCTTGTTTGCCGGGCCTTATTCTGTGACTCATCATAAATCCACCTTACTGATTGCGGCGATGATTTCCTTTTATAATGCGGGCAGCGGCACCAATCAAAGCAATCACATGTACAAATTGGGCCCGTTGCATCAGGGCATTTTGGAGCGCGGGGCGAAAACAGGTTCTTTTTCATACATGCTTTGGCCTTCACGCGTGGGGCCGTTTACGGCGGTTATCGGCAAACATTACACCAATTTCGATGCTTCGGATATGCCTTTCTCCTATATTGAAGAAGTGGAAGGCAAAAGTTTGTTAACGCCCGGAATGAACTTGTTTACAGTCGGAACCCGTCGCGACAGCGCCAAATGGCCCAAGCGCGACCGACGAACCGATTCCCAGAAACTGGATTTGATCCATTTTGATCTTTTCAGTCCGTTTGTCATCAATCGGGTTTTACGCGGTCGCAAGGTTTTAAAGGAACTTTACGAAAATGCCAATCGCCAACAGGAGTTTGTAAAATACAAAGGGTTGGCCATAAAGCGTTTACTTTTGCGGCAGGCCATTAAAAATTACACGATGGCTATCAAAATATTTTTGGGCGAGCAAATATTACGGCGCTTGCAAAACGTGCAGGATAAAAACGATATCGGAGCGCTGCGCAGCGCTTTAAACCCAGTTAAGAAACCGGTATTGGAAAATTGGTACGACTTGTTGGGACTTTTTGTTGCTCAAAGCGCGCTCGACGGTTTGCTAAACAAAATAAAACAGGGTGCTTTTGCCTCTTACGATCGGTTTTACTCCGAATTAAAAGCCATTTACGATGATTACGACGAATACGCCTGGGCCTGGACGGCTGCCT
Organism: uncultured Caldithrix sp.; assembly: GCA_964598255.1. Taxonomy (GTDB): domain Bacteria; phylum Calditrichota; class Calditrichia; order Calditrichales; family Calditrichaceae; genus Caldithrix. The sequence goes on from CAZRBA010000072.1 coordinate 11,275, forward strand.
TGCTGAAAGAAGAAAAGGGCATTGACGTGGCGGAAATAAGCGGCGAACAATTGCAGGAAATTATTCGGGATTGGAAAGAGAACAAACAACGCTTTAACAAAATGATTATGGCCGATGCGCAAAAAGAATACGATGCCAACAGTCGCATCGGATACGGAATTGATGGGGACGAACAGGTACGATCCGCCGATTTCGAAGCGGTGCGCGGTAATTACGAAACCAACGGTTTTGTGCGGGAATTGCAGGAAGAGAATAGCAAAATCGAAGAAATTGCCGCCAGGTGGGCATAGAAGAGTGCGGTATGGACAAAATACCGGAGCGATCCCGACAGGGAGGTTAGGATCGCCCGGTATTTAAATAAATGGCTGCCTTTTATTCCCCGATAATTTTTACCAAAACGCGTTTGCGGCGACGTCCGTCAAATTCGCCATAAAAAATTTGTTCCCATGGTCCGAAATCCAGACGTCCGTCCGTAACGGCCACAACCACCTCGCGGCCCATTATCTGGCGTTTTAAATGAGCATCACCGTTATCTTCACCGGTACGGTTGTGGCGGTAATGTGAAATCGGTTCGTGCGGCGCCAGTTTTTCCAGCCAGTCATCATAGTCACGTAATAAACCCGACTCGTCATCATTAATGTATACGCTGGCTGTAATGTGCATGGCATTTACCAGACACAATCCTTCTTTAATACCCGATTCCCGCAAGCATTCTTCCACTTGTGGCGTGATATTGATATACGCTCTTCGCTGCGGAATATTGAACCACAATTCTTTACGGTACGATTTCATTTTACCTCCTAAACATTTTCCGTGGTTTTGCGCAATTCAAAAGCATGACGATGAAATTCATCCAATGACATCACTTTCAAAAAAACCAATCCGCGCGTGGAGCGAATACGCGAATCTGTGTTTTGGTAAAAGTAATCGCGTCCCAAAAATAATTTCATCGTCTGGTATTGTTCTACCTGAATTTTTTGAGCCAGGCCGGAGAATGGTCCGTCGTATTCGTAACTCGGAAACGAGGCGTCGCGTTGCGAGCCGAAGGCATTCAAAAAGGCATGATCCAAAATAGCGCGCGTGTTGTGCGTAACGGGTACGTACAAATTGGCTTCGCTGGGATGAAAACGGTACCACACGTTGCGGTAGCCCCAAACCTGAATATCTTTGCGACCGGTTTCTTCGCTGTACAGGCGCAGGGCCGTCGATACCGCCTGGAGCACTTTGTAGTGGGTATCCGGGCCGCTGCCTTCGGGATCAAAGGCTACGGTTACTACCGTGGGTTTAACACGACGAATGGTTTCCAGAATCGGTTTAACATCGCGATCCATCGTCGGCTCTTCGGTGAATATTTCACCTTTGTAGAATCCCAATCGGGAATGAATGACCGATTCGCAGGTAAAACCGAAGTATCCCCACAAAATATCGGCTTCCCATTCGCGCACCATGCCTTTTAATTGCTGAATGTAAGAAAGGTCCTTTTTGCCCGGATACTGCGTACGAAAGTAATTGGCCAGTTCGTTAATCCGATTTTGCAGATTTTCAATGGAATCTTCTTCGAAAATTTCGACCAAATTGCGCAGCAATCTTCGGGCATTTCCTTCGTCCATGGCCTGTTGATCGTTGGCTGCCAAACCATCCAAATATTGAAACACATCCCGGTTGCGAAAGGTTATATTGGTAGGATCAAAATAATTTTCGGCAAAAAGCGTTTGAAATTCTGGGTGGTAAATAAATGTTTCCGTAGTCTCCAGCAAATTAAGCATGTACTTATTGGTTACGGCATTAAAACCGCTGGTCAGATAATTAAAATAATGTGTATTGCTGGGCTCGCGCATAAGACGTACCACGTAAGGCAAATAGCCCAACATAATATCGTCGTGGTGCGGAGCAGTGTGTAAAATGGTTTGATTTTTGGGGATTTGTAAGGCTTTTTCGATATTTTTCAAATAGGTTTGTTCCACTTCTTTGACTAACGCGTTCACTTTCTCGCCATAACGTTCTAAAAGAAGTTTACTGGAGCGAATAGATTTGAAGTCCTGGCGTGAAAGTTGGCTAAGGTTTTTATTTTTTTCTACGGCCAGGTCGCTGATAATCTGAAAAATATCCGTTTTGGGCAATTCCTTGCTTTCTTTTAATTTCAGGTAGCGCCGTTCGTTTAGTAATTTGGCCGCACCTTGGGTAACAAAAAAACGGGCATTGGGTAAATCGTGTAAGGCCGAAGCTGGTACTAAATTGGATTTTCCGGATTGAATGGCATCGCGTACTACTTTGGCTTTTGCTTCGCCTGCGGCGATGATTATGGCAGTGGCATTCGGGTTAAAGGTAATGGTTTGCAAACCGATGGTAATCACCAAACGATTGCGCGAGATTTCAATTCCGCCCAAATCCGAGGCAGCCGCAGCTTGTGTTTCGTAGTTGGTTTGGGTTAAACGAGTGGTGGAATAGTGACTGGAACCGCGTACATTAAAACCGATGTGTCCGTCCGGACCAATGCCACCTAAAAAGAAGCCGATTCCGCCCAATTGGCGTATTTTCGATTCGTAATCTGTGCAAAATTGATCTACGGCAGCCAGCACTTCCTTTTGCCGTTTTTGCAAAGCATCTTTGGGATAAGTAAAACGCAAGCTTAAATCGACAATATGATCCGGCCAAACATCTTCCAAGGTTTCGTTTGGTTTTAAGCCGATTTGATTGGGGTTAATGAGCAGGGCTTTTTGCGGATCGAGTCCGAACCCGCGAATGTAGAATTTATTTACGTAATAAAAAAAACTGTTGTGCTGGGTTGAATTGATGGGGTAGAACTCATCGATTTGTACAAAATGGAAACTACGCATATCCGGTTTTTTTGCCGGATCCACACCGCATTCTTCCAGCAATTTTCGGACTTTGGGAATATTCCAATTCGTTAGCAGGTAGGTTACCCATTTGATGAAATGTTCCGGAGTTTTACCGGTAGGCAGCGAAATAACGCCCCCTTCATTATGTTGTGCCCATTCCAAAAAGCGCATAGCGGTTAGTTTACCCAATTCCGGAAAATTATTGACAATAATCGTACCGATTTTTTCGATCGGCGGATATGTTAACTGTTGTCTGTTTTTTTCCATCATTAATTGTTCTACTCGGGATGAGTTGTTATGTATTTTCTTTTTCATGGACTGACTCCTTAACTAATGAATTCCTTTAAAAAAGTTGCAGCGAATATAATAAAATAGTCTAAGTCGAACAATTATTTAAAATTAATCGAGGGTAAAATAAAAAAATCCGCAAAAAAACGGGAAAAAAAGACGAATGGACTTGATTTTATTTGCTATAGTTCTGAAATTAGAGACCAGTTAATTAATAAGTCTCAATTTTGGTTTTAATTGCTAAAGGAGGAATTTTCCAATGACGAAACAAGAACTCGTTACAAAAATTGCGGAAGAAGCAAATTTGTCTAAAAGAGCAGCCGAAGATGCATTGGCCGCTTTTATTAAAGCTGTTAAAGAAAGTTTGGCTAAAGGCGAAAGCGTTTCTTTGGTTGGCTTTGGTACATTTTCCGTTTCGGAACGTGCTGCTCGCAAAGGCCGGAATCCGCAAACCGGTGCCGAAATTGAAATCCCTGCCCGCAAGGTACCTGTGTTCCGTGCCGGTAAAGGTTTGAAAGAAGCTGTCTGATTAAAATTGGTTTCTTACTAAAAAAGGCGAGAACAAAGGTTCTCGCTTTTTTCTCATTTTGATTGTTTGGTTTCTTAACAAATTATATGCTGCATTCTTTAATCGTTAAACTAAACATAGTCATATCATGAATTCTTTGTTACTTACTGTAAAAATCATATTTGGGAAAATACGATGAAAAAGTTTATATGGATCCGTTTAATTAGTATTCTTTTTTTATCTGTTTTTTTAGTACAGTGTAGTTTTAATCGTTTGCTAACTCAGCGTCAAAGTCGCTACGAAACAATAAGCAAACAAATCCGTTTTTTAATTTCCGATCCCAGCCTGGCCAATGCACATATCGGCATTTACATCGAATCTCTTAAAGACGGTCAAGTCGTATTTGAAAATAATCCATTTAAATTAATGATACCGGCTTCCAACTTAAAGCTTTTTACCACGGCCGCGGCTCTGGTGAATTTGGGCCCGCAATTCCGTTATTCCACTCCGATTTTTGCCAATGGTTCTCAAACCGATTCGGTCTTAAAAGGAGACTTAATTGTAAAGGGCTCGGGCGACCCTTCCATTTCCGGACGTTTTTACCACGGAGACAAACTATTCGTTTTTAAAAGCTGGGCCGATTCGCTCAAGCACCGGGGAATTACCGTGATTCAGGGAAATTTGGTAGGGGACAACCGTTTCTTTAAAAAGCCCAGTATGGGCGAAGGCTGGAACTGGGATGACGAATCGTATTGGTATGCCGCACATACCTCGGCTCTGGCGTTTAATGATAATTGTATCGATTTTAAAATTTGGCCGCAAAAACCAGGACAAAAAGTTCGCTTTACCCTTTTTCCGGCCGATGATTCCGTAAAAATAATTAACAACGCTATTACGGTTGATTCGCTTGGCGATTCGACTCTGAGCATAACGCGTATGAACGGCCGTAGTGTTTACCTGATTAAAGGTACGTTGCCCGTGACCGCAGATACGGTACGCGAGTCTGCTACTGTGCAAAGACCAGCAGATTATTTTTTGCGCACCTTGTTCAAAGTTTTAAGACAAAACGGTATTAACATTAAAGGCGGTATTAAGATAATTAGTGAGAACGATTCTTTAAACTACCGATCGCAAACGCCGCTGTTCGTGCACAAATCACCGCCGTTATCCGATCTGATTCATGTGGTGAATAAAGTGAGCCATAATTTTTATGCCGATCAGCTTCTTAAAACTATGGGGGCCAAATTCAACCATGAGGGCAGTTTTAAGGCCGGATGCAAGTTCGTAAAAAATTGGCTGGAAAGCATCGGGGTGGCTCCGCAGTATTTTTTTAATGTAGACGGTTCCGGGTTGTCACGCAAAAATTTTGTGGCACCTGTTGCAACAGCCATTTTACTTAAAACGCTTTACCGACATCCCTATTTTAAATACTATTACGATTCGCTTCCCGTCGCCGGGGTGGACGGTACCATTCATAACCGCATGAAAGGCACTCTGGCCGCTGGCAATGTACACGCCAAAACGGGATACGTGCAAAGGATGCGGGCTTTATCGGGATATGTGAACATCGGTAAAAAAGACCCGATGATTTTTGTGATGATGTTTAATAATTACTCGGTGCCCACATCGGTAATCAATAAAATACAAGATCATATTTGTACGTTATTGGCCCAATAACAAATAAAAAAGGCGGTACACATACCGCCTTTTTTAATTTACGCAACTACGATTTTAAGCGATAATGCACATTATTCGAACGGATGGCCCTCTTTTTCGAAATCGGGTAAATAATATTCCGGTGCTTCCATTTCCTGTACAAATCCGTTTTCCATGTGCCATTTTTGCAAAACATCCGTTACGCGCACGTATTCCGCGTAACGGATTTTGCGGTTAAGCAGGGGAAAACGTTCGGCTTTGTGAACGGGGTAGTACTGCGACATTAAGCTGATGGCAATTTGCGGAGATAATTCTTGGGCAATCCAGGCTAGAATATGTTCGCTTTCGGCCAGATGGTTGGGTAAAATGAGATGGCGAATAATAAGGCCTTTTTGTGCCAAGCCGTTTTCGTCCGTTTTTAGCAGGCCAACCTGTCGGAACATTTCTTTAATTGCCTGTCGAGCCACGGGAACATAGTTTTTTACGCGGGAATATTGCCAAGCAGCCGCATCGTCAAAATATTTGAAGTCCGGCAGATAAATATCCACAATTCCTTCGAGTAATCGTAAAACCGGTAAAGCATCGTAAGCATTCGTATTGTAGACAATGGGAAGGTTCAGGCCATCTAAAGCTGCAAGATAAATCGATTCGACCATTTGCGGGACAAAATGCGAAGGGGAAACAAAGTTAATATTGTGTACTTGCAGTTCGTTTTGCAAATAAAGCAGGTGTTTTGCCAGCTCCCGAACGGTTATTGCAAATTTGCGAAAATACCTTGGACGTTGGCTAATCTGATAATTTTGGCAAAATACACAACGTAAATTACAGCCGCCAAAGAAAATCGTTCCCGATCCGTTAGTGCCGGAGAGCACCGGTTCTTCCCCGTGGTGATCGCATATGGAAACCACGTAAGGTTTTTCTGCGGCCAAGCAGAATCCCATTTTACCATTTAAACGATTTACATGGCAGTCCCGCGGGCAAACCGTGCAATCCGCTAATAAGGCGTTAAGAGCTTGTACGCGTTTTTTTAGTTCGCCGTCGGCCAATAAGTTTAAATATCCGGGTCTGAATTTTTTCATGGTCGGCAATTTAAGCGCATTCCTGGGCAAAATCAATGGTGCGGCTCATAAAAAAGGCATCCTGTACGGATGCCCTGAAAAGTAGAGACGATTGGTTTTGCAAGGATAAATTTGCTTTATCCCTTTAATGATGGTACTTGCGAGGGACTCAAATCCAGACTTTCCAAATACCCCTTAAGATGGTGGAATGCCTCTTCCGCCGAATTGACGAAGGTAAAAAATTTAAGATCATCCCAAGCAATGGTACCCCAACGGGCCATAGCCTGCACGTCGATGATTTCTTTCCAATAATCTTGACCGAATATGATAATTGGTAAGGGACGATGAATTTTTTTGGTTTGCAACAACGTTAATACTTCGGTCATTTCGTCTAACGTGCCGAAACCGCCAGGAAAAATAATCAGCGCTTTGGCCATGTAAACCAGCCAAAATTTTCGCATGAAAAAGTAATGAAATTCGAACATTAGTTCTTCGCTGATGTAGTGATTCGGTTCCTGTTCGTGTGGCAGGGAAATATTCAGCCCGATGGATTGTCCACCGGCCAAAGCGGCACCTTTGTTGGCCGCTTCCATAATGCCAGGTCCGCCTCCGGTGCAAACATAAAGCTTTTGTCGGTTCGAATCCTTTTCTTTGGCCCATTCGGTAATCAGACGAGCCAACTCGGTTGCGTCTTCGTAATATTTAGAAAGCCGCAATCGCAAACGGGCTGCGGATAAAAGACGTTCATTTTCGGTACTGGGATCGGCCTCGTATTGAGCGGCAATCTCTTTTAATTCGCTTTTTGCTTGTTCGTGCGGTCGAATGCGTGCTGAGCCGAAGAAAACAATAGTACTGTGAATTTTGTATTTTTGAAAACGCACGTTGGGCTCCATGAATTCGGCCAAAATGCGGATGGGACGTGCCTCGATACTGGTTAAAAATTCCATATTTCTGTAAGCTTTTTCCGGTCGTTTGCGTTTCTTTTCCATTAAACCATAACTCCTTTTGCTTTGTTTACAATAAAGATCGGATCTGTTCAATCCTTTGTTTCATTTCAGATGAAGTTTCTTTTAATTCAATTAAAAAACGATTTGCCTCAATTGTTCCCAACACGGCTTCCATTTCTTGCGGACTTTCGTAAGTCATTAAACGAAAAGGACTGGTGTAATCTTTTTCACGCGATCGAAAGGCCCAGGTTTCAATACTATTTATTGTGTTTTTGGTGTTTGTTAGTATCCGATTAATAAATGCATTATCAATTGATTCAGCCGTTTTTCGGTGTAATTTTAGCAAACTATGTAATGCGTGCTTGGTTTTTAATTGAGGATAAGCTTGCCAGTTACGATCATAAAACGCATGAACTTCTTTCCATGTGGTAATTTTTCCCTTTTTAATGGCCGAAAATAATTGTTGCACCTGATCTCTGGGGATAATTTGCCCGCCCAAATTTTCCCAGCCATGAACGTATTCCCCGATGGTGACGGGAATGTGTTTGATTCTTTGCGCAACCGATTGCCGTGAAAGCGGAGAATGAGCAAGAATTTCGATAAGGGCCCGCCCTCCATAATATTCTACCATTTGAAAGAACAAAGCCAACCCCTGAGCCGGTTTTAAGACACGGGCTTTTCCGTGATTGAGTACATCGTCTAACACGACCGTTACGGATCGGTCGATTTCTTTGTGTTGTTCAATTATTTGGGTAAGGGTTAAATTTTTATTTAGCGTTTTATTGATTGCGGATTGCAAAATTTCCATTCCCTCGAACATCGATTCCACCGTATCGGGAGCCAAATAGTCGGTCTCGATATGCTGTTCCTTGATGACGCGTTTATCCCTTTTGACAAACTTCCAACTGTTGCGTGCCAGGGCGTACATATTGTGCTTAAACCAATACCCGGGATACAAGTTGATTTCATCCGTACGGTTACCTGGGCTAACCAAAGTAAAGGGAAGCCGTAAATTGATTTCCGCATAATACATACCCTTGGCAATAAGGGCGAACGGTGCAAATACGCTATTGTGTTTAAAACTGCTGTTAAGCCCAGGCCAAAAACCGCGCTTGGCAATAATTTCGCCGTCAGGAGAACGCGAATTATGATTGGAGCCAATGGTAGCACCTGCGGCAATGTTAGACTGACCCTGTACCGTGGAAGCGATAAGAAACGAGTTGTTGTGGTGTTGCTCATGGAAAGGGAAAATTAAGTTATTCAAAACTTCACAGCAGGAAATGGTGGAATTATCGCCAAGATAAGAGTTCAGCAGACGGGCGGCGTACTTAAGTTGCACGTTGCGCCCGGTGACAAAACGAACGGATTTGACACCGTAGAATATGCGGTTGCCATAACCGATAATTCCGTTAACCAGTTCAACACCTTCGCCTATTTGGGTCGGTTCTTCGGCGCTGGATTGAATGGTCAGGTTTTTTAATTTGTTAGCCCCTTTAACATAACTGTGTGCCCCAAAATTCACGTTTTTGATCGTACGGGAATTTTTAATTACACAATAATCGCCGATTACACCGTAATAACCGCGTTTTTTGTCACATAATCGATCCGTCATCTCAACAAATCGCTGTTGAAGTTTTCTGTCAGAGCGGTTACGGGACCAAATATAAGCATCGGCCGGAAGCATACCGGCAAAAGGTAAGACAGCGCGGTTACCGTTTTCATTGGCCAATTCAATCCAGATGCGAACGTTCTCGTCTTCACCTTCCTTTAAAACCCCGTTTCCGAATTTGGCGTTATCCACGGTAATCATTTCGTCCACATTAAACAAAATGCATTGTTTTCCCAAAATGTAATGGGATAAATAATGAACGTTACGAATGGCGCAATTATCGCCGATATCGCACGAAATAATGGTACTATCCGAAATACCGATGGGCAGACGTAATTTGTGAAATTCCAAAAAACCATGTTTTAAATCGCCAATACGCACCATCCCCCAAAATTCACAATTGCGTACCAAGGTCGGCGAAAAATTTTCGGTAACCAATAATTTGTCCCAGCTTTCGGCGGAATTATTGTTTTTAACCAAAATTTCAATTTCTTTGGATGTCAGATGCCGGTAGCGTTCGGAATTGCTTTGCCGATTACGGATCAAATACGGATCGTCTCGATCGGCCGAATATTGATCCGGCACAAAGTCTTTACTGAATTTATGTACATCTTCGTTAAAAAAAGGACTCATGGCATGCCTCCGATCAAATAAATAGTAATAATTCGGCATTTATCGTTAAATAATAACATAAATTAATTTAAAAATCTAATAAATCTTAATAAAAAATCTTTTCTTTGAATCATTTTCATTGTATCTTTAATGAAGGTTATTTCAGTGAACAAACATTGTTAGGATTTTTGAATGATTCGTGAGGCAGGGTATGGCCTAAAGCTTGTTCGGGAATACAATGAACTGAATATTTTACGCTTCATCAAAAACGAAGGCCCAATTTCACGGGCCGACTTGGCCAAACGTTACAAACTGTCCAAAGCGGCGGTTTCGGAAATTATTACCAATTTATTAGAACACGGATACATCAGAGAAATCGGTACGGGAAGTTCCACACGTTTTGGCGGAAGAAAACCGATTTTGTTGGAATTTAATCCCAAATCCGGCTTTGCCATCGGATTGGAGATTAAGCGCGACCATGCACGGGTTGCGTTAAGCGATTTAAACGCCAAATTGTATCATATCCGAAATTTTTCCTTTGAACGGGGTACTCCGCTTAAAGAAGTGGTGCATGAAATATTCAAATTTATCGATGCTTATTTTGAAATACCCTGGGTAAAACGTTCCCGACCTATCGGAATTGGCGTCGCCATTCCCGGACTGATCAATTATCGATACGGTAAAATTCAAGAATCCGACACCCTGTTTAACTGGGTGGGATTTCCGTTAAAAAAGATGTTTGAAAATCGCTACGGAATCGAAACCATTATCGAGAACGACGTAAAAGCCATTAGTTTAGGAGAAACACGTTTCGGAATCGGGAAGAATTACGACAATCTGGTTTATCTCTGGATTGGTGACGGTCTTAGCGCCGGTATTATCATCAACGGCGAATTGTATCGCGGTGTTTCGGCAAGTGCCGGCGAAATCGGATATTACGATATCGGTTATATGATACAAAATCGTGAAGAATGCCGTTATTTGCACGACGGTCAAAAGAAGTTTGCCGATATTTTGTCCGATAAAATATTGATTGATGCGGCTCAGCGAGCCATAGAAAGCGGTGCCTATGCCCACGCATTTAACGGAAAAGCCGTAACCGTAGAAACTATTTTGGAAGAAGCCGAAAGCCAAAACCCGTTAGCTATCGAATTAATTCGCGAATACGGATTTTTGGTTGGAGTGGTGTGTATTAATTTGATCAATACATTGAATCCAGAATTAATTATTATTGGTGGACAACCGCTGGCTCGACATCCGCTTTTAATCAATTTTGTCAAAGAACAGGTTAAAAACGATATTCTGCGCACACCAAGTCGTGTGGTTAAAATACGCAAAGCCCGTTTAAAGGAAAATGCTGCCATTCTGGGTGCTGTGGCCTTGGTTTTGGAAGATCTGTTTTACATGAACCGATTGAATATCGAAAAATACCGCGAGGTTTTTCGCAGTTGATGGCTCGGGAATGGAATCGAAAATTAGAACGCCTGTTCTAATTAAAAGCTTCGATTTTTGCGAATTGCCTATAGCCGTTTGTTTTATGCGCGGCTTGGTTTTACAGTGCCCTTCCATGCCGTAGAAAACCGTAGAAATATTTGCTCTTTTGCCAAATAATCCTTTAATTTAAAGACTTTTGAAAAATAAAACTAAGCGGGAAAATGTTTTTCGAATTAATGCATAAAGACGCACACACAAAAGCCAGAGCCGGATGGCTACACACCGATCACGGCGATATTCCCACACCGATTTTTATGCCTGTTGGCACGCAGGGCACGGTTAAAACGCTTTCTCCCAGAGATTTGCAAGAAGTAAACGCCTCGATTATTTTAGGTAACACCTATCATTTGTACATGCGTCCGGGACACGATCTTATTCGCCGTTTGGGCGGGCTTCACCGTTTTATTAGTTGGCCCGGAGCTATTTTAACCGATAGCGGCGGATTTCAGGTTTTTAGTTTGAAAGAGTTGCGTAAAATAGATGAAGACGGGATTGTGTTTCAATCGCATTTGGACGGTTCGAGGCATAAGTTTACACCACGGCTGGTATTGGATATTCAACGGAATTTAGGCAGCGATATTATGATGGTGCTGGATGAATGTACCCCGTATCCGGCGGATAAGGAATATGCTCAAAAATCCAATGAACTGACCCTTAAATGGGCCGAAGAAGCGCGGGATTTGTATGCCGATTGGCAACCGCTTTACGGGCACAGGCAATTTTTATTCGGCATTGTGCAAGGAAGCGTGTACAAAAAAATCCGCGAGCAAAGTGCCCGTGCGTTGGTTGATCTCGATTTTCCGGGCTACGCCATTGGTGGATTGGCCGTAGGGGAGCCAAAGGAAACCATGTTCGAAATTACGGATTTTTGTACCGATTTTTTACCGGAGCAAAAGCCGCGTTACCTTATGGGAGTAGGGATGCCAGATGATATTTTAAATGCCATTGAACGCGGGGTGGACATGTTCGATTGTGTTATTCCCACGCGTAACGCCCGCAACGGAACGGTTTTTACATCGCAGGGAAAAATGGTGCTTAAGGCAGCGCGTTTTAAAGAAGATGCGAAACCGATTGATGCCAACTGTTCCTGTTACACCTGTCAAAACTTTTCCCGTGCTTATTTGCGGCATTTATACAATGCCAATGAAATTTTGGGCTTGAAACTGGCCACTTTGCACAATATCCATTTTTATTTAAATTTGGTGGGTCGTGCTCGACAGGCAATTTTGGAAAATCGGTTTAAGGAATGGAAGGAAAACGAAATAAAGCAAATAACCCAAGTTATTGAAAATTAGTTTAATTTAAAGGAGAAACTATGGCAGAACTTTTTTTATTAATGGCTCCGGCCAATCAGGGAGCGCAACAAGGCGGAGGAAATGCCTTGATGGCCTTTTTACCTTTCTTGTTAATCATCGTCATTATGTATTTTTTAATGATCCGACCACAGGCAAAACGGCAAAAAGAAAAACAAAAAATGCTGGAAGCCCTGAAAAAAGGTGATAATGTGGTTACCATGGGCGGGATTCACGGTAAGGTAGTCGGCTTTTCCGATGATGGCAAAACCGTGATTGTAAAAGTTGATGATAATGTCAAGCTGAATATCGATCGAAGCGCAATAAGCATGGTAAAGCAAACGGGAAATAAAAAGTAATGCGTTTGGTTTTTATGGGGACCCCGGACTTTGCCCGGGTGTCCCTTGAAAAATTATTGAAATCAGACCATGAAGTTGCGGCTGTTGTTACCGTGCCCGATAAACCAAAGGGTCGCGGCTTAAAGCTTTGGGCTTCTCCGGTAAAACAACTGGCCTTAGCCAGCGGTTTACCGATTTTACAACCCCAATCATTAAAAGATGCCGATTTTATCGCACAACTCAAAACAATTAATGCCGACTTGTTTGTGGTGGTTGCTTTTAGAATTTTACCGCCGGAGGTCTTTACCATCCCGCCCAAAGGTACTATCAACCTCCACGCTTCACTATTGCCTAAATATCGGGGGGCCGCGCCAATTAATTGGGCTATTATTAACGGGGAAACCGAAACGGGTGTCACTACCATTGTGATAAACGAACGCGTAGATCAAGGTAATATTTTACTCCAGCGTCGCGTGTCCATACATCCGGATATGACCGCGGGAGAGCTTCATGATGTGCTGGCCGAAGTGGGCGCCGAATTGTTAATTGAGACCGTCAATCAACTCTCTACGGGAAACATTGAACCTAAAGTCCAAGAGCCGAGCCTGATTAGCAAAGCGCCCAAAATTAGCAAAGAAATATGTCATCTAAATTTTAATCAGCCTGCTTCTCGGGTACATAATTGGATTCGCGGTCTTAGCCCTTACCCCGGAGCGTTTGCTTTTTGGCAAGATAAGCTAATTAAGCTTTTTCGATCCCAACCTTTGGAAATAAATTATACAACTGCCGAGCCCGGAACAATTGTCAAAGTAATGAAAAACGCATTTTCCGTTTCTTGCGCATCGGGAATCATTGATATTTTTGAGGTTCAATTGCAGGGGAAAAAAAGAATGTCGGTGCGGGATTTTTTAAACGGGCAATTGTTGGAAGAAGGACAGCGCCTGCTATAGAGAAACGACACATCAAAGCCACAACGCTTTTTTAATATAATAATTCATTCCATTGGTGAAACCCTCCCTTTTTTAAAGCGTTTAAAAATAAAAAATAAAAAAGGGGAGGTATTATGGTTACGGTTCATGTTGCCAATTATGATAATTTCGATAAAGCCTTGCGGGCATTTAACCGAAAAGTACGCAAAGCACAAATTATCGAAACGGTGCATAAAAAGTCGCATTATGTCAGCCCGAGTCAAAAAAGGCATAAAGCCAAAATGAAATGGCGCAAGCATATGATGAACGGATAAAAAAGGGAGCTGCGGCTCCTTTTTTTGTTTTGTCACCATACAAAAAATAGATTTCATGGCAACGGCGTTTTCGTCTTTAATGATGTCTCGGAAGAATGGGCTGAAAAAGGATTCATTGGGCACAATACAAAATTGGTAAATCACATAGGGCTTGGATAGCATTATTAGCCACCAAAATAAGAGAATTACAAATAGAGTCCGTAAAGACGTAGGGGAATTTGTCCTTTTCGGAAAAATCGGTGAAGCATTGCCACGGTCCGTTTTTCTCAGCCAATGGCTAAGTTAAAAAACAAACAAATTTGAAGTCATCATGCGTAATTTATCATGGCAATAAATTACGGTGCAAAATTTGTAAAAAATACTGAAAATCTGGGATTCCGAATTCGACAACGTGATAAAAAAAGCCCCGTCATCTAAAACGGGGCCGGGATTTTAAGCTTTATTTACCAGGAACGCGAACGATTTCCGCCCTGATACCCTCCGCCACCACCGCCACCGCGGTAGTTGTTACGGCCACCACCGGTGTGTTCTCTGCGAGGACGAGCCTTGTTAACGACCAAACTACGTCCGTCGAGTTCATGCCCGTTCAATGCGTCAATAGCGCTCTGCGCTTCGTCATCGGAGGGCATGGTGACAAAACCAAAACCACGAAGTTCACCCGAGTAGTGATCTCTGAGCAACTTAACTTCCGAAATTTCGCCGTATTCTTCGAACAAATGTCGTACGGTGTCTTCGTCTGTGGTTCGCGGGAGGTTTCCTACATAGATATTCAATTTAAACTCCTAAAATAGAAATGAAACATAAATTAATTGAAATGATAGAAAATTTTCTATGAAATACATGGGATTATTTTTTGAGGGCTACCTGTAGTTTAATTCCTAAAAATGATTAACTTGGTCAAAGATAAGTAAATAAATTTGTAAAAACAAATAATATTTTAAATTTTTTGGATTTAGGTGCCAGCGATTTTACCGCATATTTTTGTTTTCTTTTCATTAAATAATAACCGCCCCTGTTTTGTCAAAAAGCAAAAGTTTGTTAAATTGGAATCGATCGAAAAAGGAAACATGCTAACGATCCCGATGAAAAATAAACACGGAGGGAATATGATATCCGATTGGGAATTGGCCCGTACAAATTTAGCCCGCCTGCAATCTCGTCACATAGAAGTTGCCGTTTTACCGATCGGAGCAACGGAACCCCATAATCGTCATTTACCTTATGGGCAGGATTTCTTACACACAACGGAAGTGGGACGTCGCTGCGTACGGGATGCCTGGCTGGCAACACAAAAAGTTATTTTGCTCCCGAGCATTCCTTACGGTGTGGATTGTAATTTGATGGATTTTCCGTTTGCCATGCATATTCGCCAAAGTACTTTGGAGGCTTTGGTCGACGATTTGGTGCGTTCGCTTCGACATTTCGGAATTAGGAAAATTGTGATTCTAAACGGACATGGCGGAAATGAATTTAAGGGATTAATTCGTCAATTGCAGTGTGACTACGATGTACACCTGTTTCTGATAAATTGGTGGCAGGTTGGTTCCGATCAATACGATCACATATTTGATAGGCCCGACGATCATGCGGGTGAGCTGGAAACTTCCGTTGCCATGTATTTGTATCCGCAGTTGGTCGAATCGGAAAAGGCCGGAAGCGGCGCAAGTAAAAAGTTTCGGTTTGAAGCGCTTAATCAAGGCTGGGTTAAAACGAGCCGGAACTTTGGCAAATTGAATGATCATTGCGCAGTTGGCTCTCCGATCATGGCTTCGGCGGAAAAAGGAGAGACCTACCTTAATTTGGTCTGCACCCGTATTACCCGCTTTTTAGTTGAGTTAGCTAACAGCCCTATTGATGAAACGTTTCCTTATGCTCCCGGTGATCCGAAATAAATTTAAGCACGGGTGAAATTTAAGCATCGGATTAACGGTGATTTTTAGGAAAGACGATCCGTGAATTTCGGGTTTGCGGCCGCTTTTACGGCCAGTTCGTCGCAACGTTCATTTTCTTTGTGCCCGGCATGACCTTTAACCCATTTAAAAGTGACCCGATGTGTTTTAAGCAAGTCAAGGAGGCGTTCCCACAAATCGATATTTTTGGCCACCTCCTTTTTGTTGCGCATCCAGTGATTGGAAGCCCAGCGTTGTACCCATCCTTTGTTAATGGCATCTACAATGTAACGCGAATCGGAATACACGGTTACCTCGCAAGGCTCCTTTAAGGCCTCTAAACCTTTGATGATGGCCAGTAACTCCATACGGTTATTGGTGGTGTTTTTGTATCCCGCAGAAAGTTCTTTGCTGTGTCCATTGTATTTTAAAATGACGCCGTATCCACCCGGACCAGGGTTTCCCGAACAAGCGCCGTCGGTATAAATTTCTACTTTTTTCACGATTTGTTTTTCCTGTTTCATTTCTTTTTGATAATGTCTTTGGGCCACAAACGTTTACGTTGGCTCCGGACAAACCCAGAATAGGTATTGCGCACGTCGGTTATGGAAATAAAGGCATCGGGATCATAATTTTTAACAATTTCCAGCGCCTGCCTTACTTTTTTCCTTGGGGCAACCACATATAAAAAATCCAGATGACCTTTTTGTCCGCTGGCGGCAATACTCGTTACGCCAAAGCCTTCTTCGCGTAAAAGCATACTTAATGTATGAAAATTATCCTGCGTAACGATTTGAATGGCCTGAACTCCCAAAGCTAATTTATTTTCAATCGTAATGCCAGAAAAATTACCCAGTGCAAATCCCAGACCATACGCCAGATAGGAAGCTACATTGGTTAAATTATGCAACACCTGCGTTATGGCCACCAGCCAAATAATAACTTCAAAAAAACCTAATGTACCGGCCAACAAACGGTTACCGCGCGAAATCATTATGATGCGAATGGTTCCCAAACTCACGTCGGTAACGCGCGCACAACAAATCAAGAGAGGAATGAGCAAATAATGCATATAAAATTCGTGGCTCATTTTTTTTCCCCTCTTTGTTAAACGGACTTAAAACCGTCTTATCGAAAGAAGTGACGATGAATTTGTCGTTACATTCGATACGGCAAACATTTAAAAGTTACATGTTTTTGTTCGTTTTGCGGTTTATAATGTAGAATAATCAACACCCGCTGTGGAATATTCCGCAAAAAATCAAAAGAACAGATATTCCAATGTATGCTTTTGTCAGTAACAAATATGGTAACCTATTAAAAATCATAATATTATCTGTGGATACATTGCCCGAAGATATTTGTTGGCACACATATTGATCATTTTAAAGTGAAATCAAAAAATAACGGATCATTCAAGGAAAGGAGCGGATATTGAATGTGTGCAATTAAACGTGACCCCTCTAACGAAAAGCAAATTAAAACAAAAACAAATTTTAAGGAGAACCAACTATGAAGAAGTTGCATTTTTTACTCGCCAGCTTAACGCTGATCGCATTTTTGTCGGCCGGATTATTACAACCCGTGCTTGCCCAACACAAAACACCCAAACAAGGTACGGAACGCATGTCTATGATGCAGGATCCTGCAAATCAACCATTGAAAACGCAGGCTAAAACCGGTGGAATGCAAGGTAAAATGATGATGGGTAAAGGTAAAATGATGGGCATGGGGCATATAGATTCGGGCATGATGCAGATGAAAAGCGATCCGGTAATGGGTACGTTGCATCAATTCGGATGCCCGGGATTTTTGCTCAAAAATGCCGTTCAACTCAAACTAACCGATCAACAAAAACAAACCCTGAATGCTTTGAAACTGGAGTTCAAAAAATTCGCTATTAAAATACAGGCCGATATCAAAGTAGCTAAATTGGATATTAAAGAAGCCATGAATGCTGATTCGCCGAATTTTAAAAAAATCAAAGCATCTGTAAAGACCATTAACACATTGCAGGAAGAATTACGCACCAACTTTTTGAATACACTATTAAAAGCACGCAAGGTGTTGAATGCCGATCAGCTTAAAACGCTTAAAACATTAGCCGCTAACTGCTGCCAGGGTATGCCGGGTAAAGGCATGATGCATCATCAAATGATGAAATAATATTTTGTTGTAATACATGGATGGGGGGGGCTCCCCCCGTCCTTTTTAAATGAGAACAAATAAAACAATTTTAAGGAGCGGGAAAAATGATGAACGGTATGTTTGGTTGCGGAGGGTGGTACAGTTCGCTTTTCGGGCTTATTTTTCTGGGACTTATCGTTTGGCTGGTTATTTATTTGATCAATCAATCGCGAAGACAAAATGACGATTCGTCAATAACGGGATCGCAAGAATCGGCAATCGAAATTTTAAAGCGGCGTTATGCGCGGGGCGAAATATCCAAAGAGGAATTCGAACGCATGAAGAAAGAGATTGTTTAAACCCGAAATCCGAAAGCCGGTATTTGAAGTAGAAAGCAAATTTCTGCCTTCGGATTTCAAGGAAACGTAAACCCAAGGATAAAACAAAATGATTGATAAAGAACATGATCATCACGATCACCATCACGAGGGGATGAAACAGGAGCATAATACGCATAAAACACACCACGAGCATGGCGATCATGCCCGTCACGTTACAGAAAAGAAACAGGCTCAGGTGCATCACCACCATGAACAACACCAACATCACGATCACGGCGGCCCAAACGGCCAAAGTCATCACGATCACCACGCCATGATGGTGCGGGATTTCAGAAAACGGTTCTGGATTTCGCTGGCGCTTACCGTTCCCATTTTATTGCTTTCGCCCATGATTCAGGAAGTAGTA
>CAZRBA010000073.1:0-149914 GCA_964598255.1 uncultured Caldithrix sp.
CAAATTTCCAGACGGAGATAAATCCGGGATACACATTAATCCGGGCGTTGTACAATCGCGGCCCTGTAATAATCGCCGAAGCCAACAACGAATTGTTACGATCCAAAAACAGACCTATTGCCCCGTCTGTGTGCGGCGTAACCAAAAGAGAATTTTTAATAATATTTTTTTGTAGGCGATTTACAACGGTGCCCGCGCCAAAAGAAAAATGATACATCCCTTTAAGGCGATAGCTCAATCCGCCAATTCCGTAAATTCCGTAATAAAAAAACAAAGACATATATTCATATTTCGGAAGCTGATATTTAAAGGCAAACTGTAACCCCGCATTTCGCAAATGACCGTTAAACGGATTAAAAACCGGCTGCAAAGACCAATCGTACATGTGCACAGTTTCCGAAAAGAACCGTTTAACCCGGTCCGAACTAAATACCAAAAATCCCAGGGGATTAAAAATCAAAATATCGGCAATGGGATCCACATTCGGCCCATTGGTGTGGTTGTTTTCCAAAACTTCGTTCATATACTGATAAAAAGTCGTGCTAAAAAACGCCCACCAATAAGGATGCGGATATCCGTGGAAATCGAACCATTCGGCCATGCGCACCCAAAGCATTCCGCTGCCCAGAATGTGATGCCCGTAATTGGGCAACCATTGCGCTTTGTCGGCCTTTAAGCTGCTCGGGAAAACCTCTTGTTTTAAAAAACGGTTCCAACCGTATCTGGAAATATTGTAAGCCGGACTGGTAATATTACGCCAAACATTGCGAAAACCCTGTCGGTAATCCAATTCAAAAACGCTAACCGACTCGCCGTTATTCGAATGGCCTCCGTTGCGCAACACATCGTAGCTACCATTCAAAATGAGCGTTAAAGGGTTGGAGACATACTCGGAGCCATAATGAATCTCGGGATGGTAAAAATAGTATTTTTTTGCTTGAGTTTGTCTTACAAGAACGAAAGAAAGTAAAAAAAACAAAACGATGGTTCGATTCGAATAACGAGAGTAAAAAGAAATCACCTTAGTGCAAGCTCCTTGGCAGCAACCAGCGACAACTTAATGTCCCTGCGTATTACTACTGTTGCGTTGTTTAAAAAACGGGCGGTAATGAACCGCCCGTGCCGTTTTTACAATTTGATTTTTCCGAATTCCTTTAATTTGTTGACCACCAAATTTTTGATTTCTTCCAGACGTTCCGGTGTACGCGCCTCAAAACGCAACACCAAAACAGGCTGGGTATTGGAAGCACGTACCAATCCCCAGCCGTCACCAAACTGAATGCGCACGCCGTCAATGGCAATCACCTCGTAATGTTCGGAAAAATATTTTTCCGCTTCTTCGGCCATTTTAAATTTAACAGCATCCGATTCCACCTCCGCTCGAATTTCCGGCGTTGAATAATATTTGGGCACATCGGCCAACAGTTCGGAAACCTTTTTATTGCTCTTGGAAACCAGTTCCACCATTCGCGCCGAAGCGTAAATGGCATCGTCAAAGCCGAAATAACGATCGGCAAAAAAAACATGGCCACTCATTTCACCTGCAAACGGCGCTTTCAAATCTTTCATTTTTTGCTTCAGATTGGAATGCCCGGTTTTGGACATGACCGGTTTACCTCCGAACTTTTCAATCATTTCCGGTAAGGCCTGCGAACATTTCACATCGAAAATAATCGGTGCGCCCGGATGTTCTTTCAAAACTTCGCGGCTAAAAATAATCATCAGCTTGTCGCCCCAAATCACTTCGCCTTTTTCGTCCACCACGCCAATCCGATCCGCATCGCCATCGTAACCAATACCCAATTCCGCATCGCTTTCTTTAGTGGTCTTTATTAACGTTTGAATATATTTTACAACCGTAGGATCCGGATGATGATTGGGAAAGTGTCCGTCCGGCGTGTCGAATAAATCGATAGTTTGGGCCCCCAATTCTTTGAGTAACCGGTGGGCTACCAACGAAGCGGCTCCGTTACCCGAATCCAAAACAACTTTCACGGGACGCTCCAACTTTATGTTTTTCTTGATGTAATCGATATACTCGTCGATGATTTCTTGTTTTTCGTAACTGCCCGCCCCGGCATCAAAATCTTGCTTTTCGATCAACCCGCGTATTTCCTGAATCATCGGGCCGAAAACGGGTGCATTGTTCATGGTAATCTTAAATCCGTTGAATTCGGGAGGATTATGCGAACCAGTAATCATTACGCCGCCCTGAACATCGGGAATGGTGTGCATGCTAAAATATTGCACCGGCGTAGGTACCGGACCCAAATCCACCACATTTATTCCCACACTGCGCAAACCGCCTATTATGTCTTTACGAAAACGTTCGGTGGAAAGGCGCACATCGCCGCCGATTGTAATGCGTTGAACTCCATGCCGCCGCAGATAGGTACCGATACCCTTACCCAAAAGCTCCACAACGTCATCGGTTAAATCTTTGTCAACAACACCACGAATATCGTATTCTCTGAAAATATAGGGACTGATCATAACCTTTTCCTCCTAATTTTTACCTCGTCCTTTGCCGATTCATCGTTTATTATTTTACTCGGATTATTCTATCGAAGGCCGAGCCGTATTTTTACGATTGCTTTAAACTTAAGGATTTGCTTGTCAGGCAAGTCCGTTAAATTTAATGCCCAAACATTTTATTCGCCTATCGGGTAAAAATCCGCACCCCGCCTTCTATCTTTTCTTTTTGTAAAGCTTTGGCCAAATTTTTATCCATTTCGGCAGATCGGAGCCAAATTAACTGCAAGCCTTTGATAAATATCGGCAACTGCTTTTGAAAACGTGCTAAAAATTTCTCTTTATCCGAAAGCAATTGTACCAGGCTACCCTGATATCCGTACCGACTCATAAGTTTTGTCCAAACGACCAATTTTGAATGCGGAGTTTCGGTAATTAGTTTCAATTTTTCGCGAAATCGAGCAAACGGCTTGTCCAGTTTACGATTTTTTAATCGATTGACAAAGGTTCTCTTTATTTTTACCCATTTACGAATTACCTCGTCTGCGGCTTTGGCATCCAGATAAAAATGAAGTTCTGGCGCATAAACCGGACGATATGCGTTTGCCAAAGCAGCCAAAACCGGCTCCGTATAAATTTTATCGGACAGAACTTTTTTGTTGAAAAATTGCTGCAACAAATATTCAAAAAATAAAAATTCTGCCATACCGGAGTCGAGTTTTACCTGTTGCAAATTTATTTCGAAATAAAACTCATTTTGTTCCAAATGGTTAACGGCAAAAATATTAATCTCTTTTAACGGAGAATGCAAAACCTGAAATTCGAACGGTACAAGCGACCGAATTCTACAGGTATCGGATAGGCTTAAAATAAAGGCAGCTCGTTTTATTCGGCGTGTCGATCTAAAATAAAGCACCATTAAACTGTCCAAAGGTCGAAGCAAAGGACAGCTTTGAGTAAAATTAGCCGCTTTTTTTAATGAATCTTTTACTCCCGCCTGGGCAATAAAAATACCATCCAAATTATAAACAATGTGCTTGTAACCCTTCCGGCGTTCAAACGAATCCGAAGCCCAAAAAATATTTTTACTGGCAATCAGATAGGTTTCGGAATCCGGATAAGATACATCCTGCGCATATACTCTTGCTTCCTTTAAAACATAACCAGCCCAAAGCACCAATAACCCGCAAATAATAATAAGCTTTTTCATCTTTTATCGGTTCCTCCCCAAAAAAGGCGACCGACAAAACGCTTAAAACGAGCGGAAAGCGCCTGGCTCACCCCTTGTTCAACAAGAGTAAATAAAACATCCGGTTGTCCGGCGTAAACAGTAGAACACAAACGCAAAAAACCTTTTTGATCGGCATCGTCATACATCCATTTTAAATCATGAAAATAATGCCTGCGGTACCATAAAGTAAACGATGAGTCAAATGCACGTTGCAATTCATCCGCTAACGAATCGGACAAACCAACCGCCTGATACCCATCTAACAAGCGCACGGAAATCCTGCGTCCATCCCAACTTAACGGGATATAAAGCCGTAAGGGCAACGAATCCCCTTTCACCGGTAAAATACTTTTTAAGGTTTCCAAACTGAACCGCCAAAACACAAAAGACCAGTACCAATCCATGGAATCGTTTTTTGGCACATATTTAATCGTATCTTCCGAATTTTGCAGTTTAAGTGAAACCTTTAACGCCGCATTAACGGTACGAAACAAATCCAGATTCCCTGCAATATATAGATACACCTTTTGGCGCAAGGATACGCTATTCACAAAGGTTTTGAACCGATTAAATTTTATTTTTTTCACTACCTTCTTAACGGAATCCTGAGAAACGGACCAATTGATCAGTCGGGCTTTTTCCAGAATTTCACTGCGCCCTTTTAACGGAAATCCAAGTATGGTTTCTTTTCCCAAAAAAATGGACAAAATTTTTTTTAGCGAGCGGTTAAATTCGAGAGAAGATATTTTGAAATTTAAGTATTGTTGAGTCAACGGATCGTAGATGGATTCCGGAATGGGTTCCATGGGATATGTGTACGCCACGCCTTTGAATACGGCAAGTTTTTGTTCGATATTTCCGAAATAGGCATTCACGTAAATTTGTTTTAAAATATCATTTTTAAAGGATCGTTTGTCAATAAAAATTTGAATCGTAACGTAATCCGCCTCGGCTGCCGGAGCCAAAACAAGGGTTGTACCCGAGGGTAATCGATGTAGTAAAGGCGGGGATGCCGCTAACGTTGTAACGGATAATGCAAGCAGAAGTAACCCGATGTGAAATTTTGTTATTGTATTTTTCATATTCAAAAATAACAATTTTCGCTGCACCGAACAAATAAACATACTTCTTTGATAGCCGGATTAAACTATTTTTTAACGACAACTCCGCCAACTTGAGTCGTTTTTGGGCATGTAATTAAAGGAGCCCAGATGTAAAAATATCTTGGAACACAAATTGAAATTTCAAAGAATAATATTGAAGCGGTGCATAAGACGTATTTTCGCCCGATGATTATGAACAAATAACGATCCAATGGCCCGTCCCTTATAACTAAGGGCAAAATACCCGTCTTCGGCTTCGGGCACGGCCGCCATTCCGGTTTTGAACAATTCCGCAAGCCGATCTTCGTCCAGAGTTAAATGGCGCTTACTAACATAGCGGCTAAAAAATTGGATACTGTCATTAGGCAATTTCCAGCCTGAGATCCGTTTTTCACCCAAAAGCAATCCGGCATTCAAAAAGTTCTCTTGCGGAATTTTTTCCATCTGATTATCCACCATCCACAACCGGTCGCGCGTTTTAATATACCTATAGTTCGGCCATTGATCGGCCGGGATGCCCCATTGTTCGGAAATTTCCAACAAATTCTCTTTTATTTGCGGATCATCAAAGGACAATGTTTTAAATACTCGGGGCTGTTGCTTTTGTTTGCGTTTTTTCCCGATTTTGCGCAGTTTAATTACAAAAAATCCTTCCATATTGTGGATATGCGGAAAAATACGAATGGCCCGTTCCATTTCGGGAACAAAGGTTTTTTTCTGATATTCGGTAAATCCGCACATGAATTTTTCGTGCCAATGCTTTTGCAAGGGCATTATTTCCAAAGGATAATTATCCAACATAAATTGAATTAGTTCTTCGTTTTCTTCCGGAGCGAGGGAACAAGTGGAATACACCATTTGCCCGCCTACTTTAAGCGCTTTATAAGCCGAAATTAACAATTGGCGTTGCTTTTCAATAATTTTTTGCATTCTGCGCGGCGTCCACCAGGAATATACTTCGGGATGGGAGTGAATAATGCCCAAAGCAGTGCAAGGGGCATCGAGCAATACCTTGTCAAAAAATTCGGGCAATAAATTACCGATGCGTTCGCCTTGCTGCCGATAAACGGCGTAATTAATAGCGCCCACTTTTTGAATATTAGTATTTAATGCTTGTAAACGCTTCATAGAAACATCATTAAGCAGCAAAAAACCCTTATTTCCCATTAAGGCGGCCATTTGGGTCGATTTACTTCCAGGCGAAGCGGTCATATCCAATACGCGTTCTTCGGGCTGCGGCTCTAAAACCAAGGGCGGTATTTGCGAAGAAACACCCTGATAGTAAAATTTACCCAAAAAGAAATCGATGGTTTGGCTTAAGGGCAAATGGTCGTTTTCAATAATTAAACCGAGAGGGTTAAATGGCACCTCTTTAAAGGCAACACCAAGCTGCGCTAAACGAGACTCAACTTCCTTTTTTGTTGCCTTTAACGTATTAATACGAATCGCGCGAGGCTCGGGTTCGGCCTTCCAGAAGGAGGTAATCTGATCGCCGATAATCGATTTCAAATAAGCTTTTAACGATTTATTTTCATCCATGTGAAATAGATTCCGTTTAGTCATACCTTAAGCATAAAAGATCGCCCAACAGACTCTTTCCTGATAAATTTCTTGTGTATATCGAAAATTTTTTGATCATTTGGTTCATGGGCGACAGGGGAACCGGTTTGCCTAATTTCCAACCTGTAATGCTGGGATTTGATTGAATTCTTTACGAATTTTATAATAATGATGCCGCATTAAACGATTTGAGTTGGTATGTATTAACGCTAAAAAATATTCAAAACGAATAATTCTTCTGGGAATTTTTACCTTTTCCGGATTTAGCAAAGCCAGCGTGTTTTTCTGAATTAATTCTAATGTACGTAAAGCCCAAAAAACGGGTAAAGAGCAAAAAAGACGAATACCCGTTTCTTTTTTGGGGATTAATTGAATGTAAGCAAATGCCTTGTCCAAATGACGCACGGCGGTAATGATCAATTCGTTAAATAATTCCTGCGCTTTATCGGCATTTTCCTTTTCAAAAATACTTTCGCGCGTTAAACGGTATTTTTGCAATAATTCATCCGGAATATAGGATTGCCCCCTTCGCAAATCTGAAGCCATATCACGAATAATATTGACCAACTGCAAGCCTTTGCCGAACGATTCGGCCAATGCTTCCAGTTTGTTTTTTAAAGACGGAGTTATTTTATTAGAATAATAGGCAAATAATTCGGTTAACAAATACCCTACCGTTCCGGCAACGTAATAGGTGTATTCATCTAATTCTTTCATAGATTTTAAAAAATTGTATTTGCGTTTTTTCCCGGCCTGCGCGTACTTGCGCATGCCCAACGACATTTCTGCCACCCAACGCGCAATATAAGTTTGCATCGATGGGGAAAAGGTTTGATAAACGTCCATTACAACCGGTAAATTGTGGGCCAGTTTTTCATCGTATGTGTTTTGCGGCAACGCTCGGAGCAAGCGCATAAATTCGGCAAATGCCTTGTTCTTATGTTCCCCGTTAAAGATTCTGGCGTATAAACTGAGCAAACGTTTTTTATCGTCTAAAGCCAAATCCGGACTGTCTTCAACCGTATCGGCAATTCGGCACAATAAATAGGCCACCGTTACCTGAAGCCGCAAACCTTTGGGCAGCCTGCGAATGGTCGGCGCAAAGGTTCGAGAAACTTTCGGTAAAATATGCTCACAATAATTTATTTTATCTTGCATTTCTCTCTCCACTGATATCAAAAACAATAATTTAGTAATTTCTGCAAGGATTGCAAAGTTTCTTTTATTTCCGGACGACTCTTGTCAGCGATTCATTCTTTTTATTGCGCCCACTTTCGCGTAATAATGTCCATTGCCGCCATTAGCAGAAATTCTTTAAGCTGCTTACCCAATTCGGCGTTGGCGCAAGCGGGGTTTCCGCGGTAGCCGTTTTTTTGCGCATCATCGGATTCGGGCAACCGGCGATACGCAGCGTTTACCCATTGGGGGAAAAAATGCAGTGCAAGCGACGTTTCCCAGCATCCGCCGTGCCCGTCATACAATGGCAAGTTGTTTGACGATTGCGTTGCAGACTTTTGTCGCAAGGCTGTTTTCATCTTATCCATGCCCTTGGAAGAAAACAAATAACTGGTTAAAGGCAAAAAATTAAAGATTCCCATTTCCTGCAATACATCCGCAGCATCGGACATGGCTTTTAAATGCTTTTTCCCTCCGTGACCGCTGACAATTACGCCTTTACCAAAGCCATATTCTGCCAAACGTTCGCCAAACTCGATAATCGTTTGTTCGATGAGCAGTTCATCGTGGTTAAGTGTCCCGACTCGTTGAATACCCCCTGCACCAAGCGGAACTACCGGCAGCACAATGGCGGGTTGTGCCAATCTTTGTTCGCTAAGTTTTTCTGCAAGTGCCATGCTTAGTTCTTCGGCTATTAAGAAATCGGTCCCTAAGGGCAAATGCGGCCCGTGGGCTTCGAGTAGGCTAATAGGCAAAATCACCACCGCTTTTGTTTTATCCATAGCCACAATTTTTTTGTCGGTTAATGTTTGGTACCGCAAGATGTTTTGCATAAAATCCTTTCTGCTTGTACTCCTTTTTCGATAGAGCAAATTCAGGTATTTTTAATTTTTCCGGTTAAACGAGCTTGTTTTGCAACTTAAATTTTAATGGGTTCGGATTCACGAACTACTTTGCGCAAAAGTGCATAAGGTTCCGGCTTTTCGGGTAACGGAATCAAAATATCTTTTCCCCCGCCATGGGCAACGGTTAGCCGTGCTCCGTTAGTATCCGTAAAAACATCCACCCTAAAGGGTACGGTTTTCGAAGGAGAAACCAATTCCAATATATCACCGCTTTCAAAACGGTTTCGTACGGCAATGGTGGCCAAACCGTTTTCTGCATTCCATTGCTTCACAATTCCACAAAAAAGGCGGCTTTGATTGACGGAATGTCCGCTTTCGTAATTCTGCCCTTTTTCCAGCGGATTCCGCTCTAAAAATCCGGTCACATAGCCGCGGTTAGCCACGGCAAAAACTTCGCCGGTTAAATCGTCGGGCAGTTTTTCATTCCGGGCAATTAAGTTTAAAGCCTGACGATAGGCGCGTGTAACAATACTTACATAATAAATCGATTTGGTACGGCCTTCTACCTTTACACTATCCAAACCGGCACGTACGATTTTGTCCAGAATATGGATGGTAGAAAGATCTTTGGCGTTCATAATGTAAGTACCGTGTTCGTCTTCATCAACGGGCATTAACTGACCGGGACGTTCGCTTTCTTCGAGATAATAATGTTCTCGTACCGATAAGAGCACATCACGCTCTTCTTCCATTTCGGCGGGTTCCGCATACACTTTGTATTCCCAACGGCATGCATTAGAACATGTTCCCTGATTTGCATCGCGGTGCGTAAAATAATTGGATAGCAAACATCGGCCGGAATACGCGATACAAATAGCACCATGAATAAATGTTTCCAGTTCAATTTCCGGCACATGTTGCCGGATTTCTTCAATTTCGTCCAAGCGTAATTCGCGACTTAATATAATGCGCTTAATGCCCATTTTATGCCAAAAACGTGCCGATTGCCAATTTATGGTATTCGCCTGAGTCGAAAGATGAATGGGCAAATCGGGATGACGCTCTCTTGCCACCAAAATCATGCCCGGGTCAGCCATAATCAGTCCGTCCGGATGTAATGAAGCGACTTGATCCAGCATGGCCGTAAAGGACTCTATTTTGTTGTTATGCGGAAAAATATTCATGGTTAAATACAACTTTTTACTTTTTTGTTTGGCGTAATCCATAGCCCTTACCACTTTTTCCAGGGTAAAATCATTCTCACGAGCCCGAAGTGAAAACCGCGGAATTCCGGCATAAACAGCATCGGCACCGTAAGCAAAAGCATATTGCATCTTTTCGAAAGTCCCGGCGGGAACTAACAATTCGGGAATTTTCATGGCTATCCTTGGAATTAATTACATATATTACAAATTTAGGCGTTATTATACGTCCGAACAAATAAATCGGATCCGTAAATTTGAATGATCGGTTGTTAAACAAAAAGGCTTGCTATACTTTTGTTTCTATTCACGAAACCAAAATTCCGAATTTATTTTTTCGTAAATTTTACCGAGAATATGAATTAATATTTAATAGAATTGTGACCTTTACGTGTTAGGTATCCGATTTTTTATGAAAAAGACCAGCCTTATCATTTTGTTGATTCACCTGATATTTTCTTTAGGTGCTTCTCAGGAATATTATGCGCGTCATTATTCTGTTTACGACGGATTGCCATCCCCCGAGGTGCATCAGTTGGCGCAGGATTCTTTGGGCCGTATGATTTTTGTTACGCGTGGTGGTTTTGTGATTGCTTACGATGGGTTTCGCTGGAAAAAGATTACTCCATCTCTGATAAAAAACAAAACGCACGGTTTAATTCACTGTATTGCCGTGGATAACAGAGGAATTCTTTGGGGAGCCGATATCAATGCATTTAACGGATTATTTTATTTAAAGGAACAAAAATGGAAGTTTGTCCGGCTTCCGAACTCGTTGCATTTGGCCAACGCACAACCTTTATCGCTAAAAATAGCTTATCAAAATAATGAGCCGGTTGTCTTAATTTTACTGACCAACGAAAATTTAGTATTGTGGAAAAAACAACGATTTTATTTTTTAGCCAATAGCCAACTACCCGCCAAACATATACGCGATATTTTTGTTTCAAAAAATAGGTTTTATATTGCGGATTTAAATGGGCTGTATGTTCTTGACGATTTTCAATTAAAACCGGTTCGTTTACCGATTGCTTTCCGGCATGATCGTTTATTAGGTTTTTGGATTTCTCCGCAGGATTCAACTCGGTATTACCTTTTAACTTCCCACTATTTAATTCAACGATATGGTAATCGTTATCAAAAAGTTGCTCTTGATTTTGAAGCAGGTAAATTAGGCACTTATATTCGTTACAAAATAATTCCGGACGGGCTTGGCGGCATTTTTATTGGGAGCCCTTTTATTCTCAGACATTTTAACGCTTATTTAAAGCGGTGGGAAATCATTAAACTTTCTCGTGATTTCAAACAAATAGGAATTACAGACATTTTAAAAGATAACGAGAATAATTACTGGATTACCTCCACTCGGGGTATTTTTAAAATACCTTCTTTACGTTTTTTAAATTTTAATCATGATCAAGGTATGATGGATGAAATTACTTCGATTAACGAATTTTCACCGAACCATTTTATTTTTACTTCATCCGCAAGCTTTACGTTATACGACGGAGAGCATTTTAAGACCATTCGTATTGTTCCCAATGCCAATTCGTTTACGCGAATTCTTACTACTATGCGCGATCCTTCTTCCGGAAATATTTTGGCCGCGGTACAAGGCTTGGGTATTGTTGTTATTAAACCCGACGGGCGTTATTCGATTTTGCCGGGCCCCACGGAGGTTAACTTTAACTGTATTTTGCCGGATACACATAAAAAACAAAGCTTTTGGGTCGGGACTTCTCACGGTTTATGGAGGCTTTCACACAACCGTTTATTTCCCGCCGATAATCCGGCATTACGCCATAAATACATTCGCAGAATTATCCGCGGTAAAAACCGCACTCTTTATTTTGCCACCATTCATAACGGTATTCTTTTGGCAAAAAATGGTTCGATGGCTAAGATCACTCAAATAAGAGGCGCTTTGCCTTCATCAAACAATATTTATGCTATTAAGGAGGTTGATGCGAATACGTTCTTAGTAGGCACTTATGACGGTCTTTACGAATTGATTTCTGATTCACTGATTCCCAGTTCGTTGTTCTCTCGAAAAATTCCTATTTTTACAATTTTACAGGATCGGAAAAAGAATATTTGGTTAGGGAGCGATCAAGGCGTATTTGTCATTCATCCTAACCATCAAATTACTCATTTTGATGTACGCCATGGTTTGAGCGGCATGGAATGTAATCGCGATGCGCTTTACTTGGATTCGCATGGTGGGATTTGGATTGGCACAAACAACGGATTATCTTTATATCAACCCTTATACGATGTAGCCGCGCCCGCTCCGCTTATTCGCATTTTGGATGAGCCACCTCATAATGACGTTTTATTCCCGAATCAAACCATGGATGATTGGTCAACGCGTTTGTTGTGTATTTCGTTTAGAGATGAACGCAGTATTAAACTTCGTTATCGATTGAAAGGATGGGAAGACTGGCAATTGATCCCGAAGCTTGATTTTCTCAAATTAAGTTATTGGCATTTGCTTCCTGGCACGTATCAATTGCAAGTACAGGCTCAGAATGTGGAGGGCAAATGGTCACCTATTGTTAAATCCGATACTTTCACAATTCCTGCGCCCTTATGGAAACGTTGGTATTTTTTACTGTTAACAATATTGGCGTTAATCGCTTTGATTTATTTTTTTATTTTTACTTATTACAAAACCCGTATAAACAGACAACTAGAAGAGGAAATAAGGAGACGTACCCAAGAATTAAAAGAGTCCGAGGAGAAATATCGTCAATTGTTTATGAACTCACTTGATGGCATATTTATTACCACGCCGGGGGGGCGATTTGTTGATGTGAATCCGGCCGGTGTCCGTTTTTTTGGCTATACGAATAAAGAGGCTTTATTAAAGGTAAATATTCCCAAGGACTTGTATGTAAACCCGCAGGACCGTGAACGTTTTAAAAATGAAATGAGCGCAAAAGGCCATGTGCAAAATTTTGAGGTGGATTTTAAACGTAAAGATGGCAAGATTGTTACGGCGGTGCTTTCATCGACTTGTGTTTACGACAAGCAGGGTCAAATTGCCGCTTATATTGGTTATCTTCGCGATATTACCGAGTGGAAAGAGATGAAGCTGCAGTTGGCTCATTCTCAGCGTATGGAATCGTTGGGTTTATTGGCTGGGGGTATTGCTCATGATTTTAACAATATTTTGGCAGGCATTTTGGGTTATGCTTCCCTGATGAAAATGCGTATGGATGGTGATGACAAATTGGTGCGTTATGTTGAAATTATTGAACAAAGCGCCCAGCGGGCGGCGGAACTTACCAATCAATTGCTCATTTTTTCACGTCGCGGACAGACCAAATTAACCGCAGTTGATTTGGGAGCGGGCATTGAGGAGGCGCTCAAAATAATTCAATCCACTTTTCCAAAAACCATCGAAGTATCTGTTGATATTGAAAAGAATTTGCCTCAAATTTTGGCCGATCCTACACAAATGCAGCAAATCATCATTAATCTTGCGGTTAATGCTCGGGATGCTCTTCCAGACGGTGAAGGTAAAATTGTTATTTCGGCCTATAGATTTTCTTTAAAAAATGCGGAGGTATTTAATACGCCGGAAGCAAAACCAGGCGAATATGTTTGCCTTAACATAAGCGATACAGGTATTGGAATTCCCGAGGAGATCAAACAAAAAATATTCGAGCCTTTCTTTTCTACCAAACCCAAAGGCAAAGGAACGGGAATGGGACTGGCCATGGTGTACGGTGCGGTACGTAATTTGGGAGGGTTTATTCAATTGCAATCGGAATTGAATAAGGGAACAACTTTTTCGCTCTATTTTCCCGTGGGGGCTATTCACGAGAATATTTCTGGGGATCTTCATTCCCAAATGAATCTTGAGGGCAATGAAAAAATTCTGGTGGTTGATGACGAGGAGACGGTGCGTGATTTTTGCCGATTGGCTTTGGAAAAATTCGGATATAATGTTGTATCGGCCGAGAACGGGCAGCAGGCGTTGCAAATTTTTAGCGAAGATGATTTTGATTTGATTATATTGGATATGATTATGCCCGTAATGGATGGTTTAAAAACGTATAAAAAGATCCGTGAATCGAACCGGAGCATGCGATTTTTAATTTCGAGCGGGTATAGTGAATCGGACAAACTGAATCGGTTAAAAACCGATCCGTTTGTAGAGGTAATTTTTAAACCGTACAAAGCAAAGGAATTGGTCACAAGCGTGCGCCAAATACTGGACGGGGATAAAGATGAGCCAAATGGCTAAAGCCATTTATTATAAGGCAGAGAAAACAGAAAAAGCTCCGGTAGGCACCCGGAGCTTTTTTTTATTTGCCAGAGGCGAAAAAGTCAAACGCTTTAAAGCGTTTCAAGCGCCTTCTTGATTTTGCCAAAGGCCCAGTCAATTTCATCCCGCGAAATGATTAGCGGCGGGGCAAGACGAATAACATGCTCATGCGTTTCTTTACACAGCAATCCCTCGTCCTGTAAAAATTCACTAAACCGGCGGGCGCCACCGGCTTCCGGTTTTAACTCGATTCCGATAAATAACCCACGGCCGCGAATTTCTTTTACATAATCGCTGTGCAAATCGTTTAATTTATTTAATAAATATGTACCCAATTCCGCTGAACGCTGGGCAAGTTTTTCATCCACAATAACATCCAAGGCGGCCATGGCAATAGCAGCAGCCAACGGATTCCCTCCGAATGTGCTTCCGTGGTCACCGGGCCGAAAAACGCCCAATATTTCACGGCTACTTACCACAGCCGAAACCGGATAAAACCCACCGGACAGTGCTTTGCCAATAATAAGCATATCCGGTTTAACGCCGTCTTCATGCTGATAAGCAAATAATTTTCCCGTGCGTCCCAAACCCGTTTGCACCTCATCGAGTACCAGCAAGACATTGTTTTGGCGACAAATTTGCCGTACTTCTTTTAAATATCCTTCGGGAGGAACAATTATGCCGCCTTCTCCTTGGATCGGCTCTAACATTACCGCAGCCGTATTATCGGTAATGGCATCGGCAATGGCCGATGCATCGGCATACGGAACAACTTTGAATCCAGGCGTAAAAGGACCGAAATTTTCTTTGTACTGTTCCTCCGTAGAAAATCCGATGATCGTGGTAGTTCGGCCATGGAAATTATTGGCACAAACAACAATTTCGGCCTTTCCATCGGGAATACCTTTTTTGGTGTATCCCCATTTTCGAGCAGCCTTAATAGCCGTTTCAACGGCTTCGGCGCCCGTGTTCATAGGCAATACCATTTCCATTTCACACAAGTCAGCCAATTTTTTACAAAAAAGCCCCAGTTTATCATTGCGAAAAGCACGAGAAGTCAAGGTCAATCGCTTAGCCTGTTGCTCCATGGCTTTTAAAATGCGCGGATGGCAATGCCCCTGATTAACCGCAGAATAAGCACTTAAAAAATCCATATATTTTTTACCATCCACATCATAAACCCAAACCCCCTCACCACGTTCAATTACCACATCCAGCGGATGATAATTGTGCGCACCGTACGTATCTTCCAAAGCAATATATTCTTTTGAATTCATACCTTCTCCCTTCAATGGTAAATAGCTTAAGGCTCGTTATCTGCCCGAATATTATTCAGACTAATCAAACAGGAAATAATTTACAAATTTAAAATTCAGAATCAATGGAAAAACACAAAATAAAGAAGGCTTAACTTTTTATTTTTAAATGCCTTGAATATATTTTAAAAAACCGGCATAAAAATACATGTCCAAATTTAAAGCGCAGCGTAAAATATTTAAAAATATTTCCGCCACCCAAATTTTACTTCGTCGAGATTCGTTATTACCGCTTATAAGCATCTTAATAGAGAGTACAACCAACTTCTCTTTTTAACTATTTATTTAAAACCGTAATATCTCCGTTCGTCGTTTGTAAATTTATCTCAACCCCTCCCTTATTAAGCAAAACATCACATTCCCGTCGTGAACTTTTCCTTTTAGTTGCCCCCCTTAAATCACATGAAATCGTGCCGTTGGTAGAATAGGCAGAAATTTTACAATGTGCTTTTGTCGGTAAAATCAACTCGATTTCCCCGTTAGTCGTCGAAATATCAATCGTGCCCATTTGCGGAAGATGAGTATAATACACATAAATTTTACCATTTGTACTATGTAATTCAGCTTTATTACCAATGCGCAAAGCATCAATATTGCCATTTGTCGTCGAAGCCGCAATAGGCGCATTAACATCATCCACTTCAATATCACCATTGGTCGATTGAGCTTCCACTGCCAATTTGGCCGGAACTTTAACCTCCCAGTTCACACTAAAATTCTTAATTCCCATACCAAAAAGCCAGCTCCAAAAACCATGCCGACGCTCGTTTGGCACATCGGCATAAACCAACAATACCCCGTCCTGTGGTTTGATAAAAATCTTGATATTTCTCAGCATTTGTCTGGCTTTCTCATCGGATCCATCAACACGTTTATGAGCTACAATTTCAACCGAATCCTTAGGCCAAACAGACACAATAATGGAACCGTTGGTAGCGCGTATACCGATTTTTGCCAAATCCTGTACAGCAATAACATGACGTTCGGTTTTATTCACACTGGCCGCCCAAGCCTGCTGTACTACCATTATTAAAATCAGCAACGAAAAAAATTTAACACGTTTCATAATTTCCCCCGCAAATATTTTAATTTAAACGATAAACGGTAATCCCGTAATTACGTTCATCATAAGGCGCAGGCGCATTCCAATGCCGATATGAATGGCTGTCGTCAGACTTGTAAAAAACCCTATAATGCCCAGGCTTTAATGTAATAATCGTATCAACCAATCTGTTCTTTTCCGCCCCTCCGGCATGCACTGTATTTTTAAAACGCATTTTCCACACCGTTTTATGGGTTTCCATATTTTTAATCCAGCCGTAATCATACATGCCGCCCTTATCGCCTTCGCCCAAACAATAAATGCGAATCTGAGTCGGTTTATCCAAATAAATATCTTTTTTTAGGAATTCATCATCACCTACCTGAACAAGCTTGGCCAATATATTTTTTGCAGGTATTTTAGGACGAGCAATGGCTTTAATCGCATCTTTGGCCCCCATATTATAAATAGTAATACCCCACATATCCGGTTGCTGGGGCGGCTCTGCATTCCATCCCTCGTAAGAATGAGACCCGTCCGTTTGATAATGCACCACATACGTGCCCGGCTCCAGAGTGATAATACGATCGAACAAACGATTTTTCGAAGATCCGCCCGCATGGCGTGTCTGATCAAAAACCATTCGCCAAACAATTTTACCGTCTTCCGCTCGGCTAATCCACCCATAATCAAACATCTCGCCATGCCGTCCTTCGCCCAAACAAAAAATACGTATTTTAACCGGACGCAACACCTTAATAAATGCTTCCTTGTAAGCATAATCGCCTACCTGCGTCATACTTACTACCACATTCGCGTTCTTTTTATTGAATTTACCAACCTTACTCCAGTTAAAAGACGCAGAGGCTGGCCGTACCACAATTCCCCAAAAATAAGGATCATACGGCGGATTCGCATTCCATTCTTCGGCAGAATGGCTGTCATCGGTCTTGTAATAAATCAAATAATCGCCAGGGGCAAAATCCACAATCTTGCGCTCAACCCGATTTTTCCGGGCACCGCCACCGTATTCCGTCTGCCGCTCATCCATCATCCAAATACGCTCATGGGTACGTGCATTAATAATCCAACCGTAATCAAACATTTTACCATTAAAACCTTCGCCCTGCGCATATATTAATAAAGAAGCTTCTTCTTTTAACGAAAAACCGGTTTTCTCAAAGGAATCATCCGCCTGATTAACCAAATAAGCAATCGACTTATCCAGATAAAGCGTTTGCTCTTTGCGCACATCTTTGGCATCTAGCGCTTCGTCCACACCCGAAATGCGTACCATCCACTTTTCTGCTTCGTTGTTCCATTCCCGATTCGTTCCCATTAATTTTTTAAACAAACGATGTAAAGAAACAAATCCGCCGCTGCCCATAAAAAACATCGGTTCCACACTCGAAAAATAAACCTCGTAAGTTCCTTTCGGCAGTTCAATCTCGCCGTCAAACTCACGGTTATACCCCGACCACCCCACTTTTTCCGTATTTTCCAGCGTCATTCGCCAAACCATTTTGCGCGTTCGGGCATCCAAAATCCAGGCATACGCAAACATACTGTTGGGATCGGCCTGATACGATTTTAAATGCAAAAATTCATGCCGATAGCCGGCACCAATAGCTTTAATATGTACGTTAGTTGTTTCGGAGAGAATAAACCCGGCAAGCGAAACCTGCTCATTGCCTAAATTTTTAAGCTCAACCGTTTGTTTTTGTGCCCATAAACAAGTGCTAACAAATACCAGCAAAACGATGAGCTTATATAGTTGTCTTCCGGACATATTGTGTGTTCCTAAAATGGTTTACTTAAACGTACCGTAACAGCGTAAGCCTTTTTACCCGTATCCAGCCGTTTCGCCAAATTAATTCGAAAACGACCGGAAGCATTACCCAAAGCAATACCAATATCCGATTTTATTCGCCGCCATTTCAGCCAGGAAAACCCGGCGCTCCAAGTATCTTCTTTACTGACATCACTCCGCAACCAAACATTGCCCGCATCAAAAAAAATAATGTAACGCACATCGGTACCTAATCCAAACGGCGCGCTGAACAAATCCGGATGCATTACATATTCCACATTGGCCAGCAACAAACGATCTCCATCCGGACGCCCGAAAGGAAGGGAACGATAATGAAAAGCACGCAACGTACTTATCCCGCCGATGCGAAAGCGTTTTTGAATTGGTACATCACCTTCGGAAGTGGCTGCTTTCAAACGAATATCAAATCGCTCGTAAGGCGAAATACGTTGATAAGTGCGCAACTCCAAAATATATTGATTAAATGAAAACGCACTATGCCGTTTTTTGGCAGAAGTTTCCGCGGAAATCCACCCGAACCAACCGGCATGCGGGGTACGTTTATCATCCCGGGTATCCCATTTCAAATTGAAATACCAGCTTTTCATCAAACCGTCATCAATTAAAGGATTCGGCCTAAAGCCATCTTTATCTTTAAACAAAGCCCAATTTGTAACCTTGGCAACACTGGAATACGTATCAGAACGATAAGCCAGCGTTCCCTGTATTTCGGGCATAAAATTTTGAATTAAATGCAATTCGTATCCTTTGCGCCTATAGTAATCTTGATAATCATCATTCAAAAACAAAGCGGCAAGCGTATTTTCAGAAGGTGTAATCAACCAATGATCTTTGCTTTCAATTTTATCGTAAACCGCAGCTCCCAGTTTAAGAGAAAATTTTGACCTATTAAAGAACCCATGGTTCATCTCTGCCTTATAACGCAATTTTTTATCAGCAAAGCCATAGCCCAGAAAACCGTTTAGAGCCAAACGAGAACGACTTTCCGTTTTAGGCCCGGGCAACAAAATACCCAAAAACAACCCCTGTACCCGGTTGTACCGAAAAAGCAACGATTGCTCATCCTCGCCAACCGAAAGCGAACTATATTCCTTATTATAGTGCCGGGTATATTTTCCCAAATATCGATCAATAACATCCTCATCGTAATCGCGGCCGAATTCGCGAGCCGGAAACAAATTTTTTACATTGGTCTCAATCTGATTACCGCTAACATAACTATTTTCATCTTGAAAAATCCGTCCGTTTACCGCCGTCACATTTCCGTTAACAATGCTTCCCGATTGCAAACGAACATCTCCGAATAGAACCAGAATATCGCCGTTTACCACTCCCTTAACCGATAAGTCACCGTCCGTAATAAACAGGTTGGCACTAATCGTATCTCCTTCCGAAACCTTAAAGTCCTCTTTGTGACGAAAAGTAGGCCGGTCGGTCTGGGTAATGTATTTTTCCAGAGCTCGGCGTTCGATTTCCTGTTTGGAAAACAACTTTTCCAAATTGCCTTTTTGTGCCAGAGCTATGGCCACCGATAGCAAAACAAGCAACCCTATCTTTAAACCGGAATGCATATTTTTTCTCCGCAAAACTTACAACTATGATTATTTTACGAAAAATGATAATAAAATGTTACAAAATACTTCACATAAAAGATACTCCACTTGGTATCCATTCCTTAAATATTGCAAACATTTAAAAAAGAAGCGTAAGATAGCTTGCATACAAAATGCCATTCTTTTAAATTCATTTTTAAGTCATACAGTCCCGATAGCGTCTGAAAAAACAAATCCGACGTATATGCGCGGACTTAAAAAGCCGATATCAACCAAACGTTACGGAAGGCTTTTTGACATTACATTACGCAAACAAATGTACTTTTTATTAAAATACATACACAATTATTCCACGCCGTTTTTATCCATCGGGGATAAGAACGGCGTATGCTGCTGTTTTTAAATTTACCTCAAAACCCAGGAGTTTAAAATGTTATTTAAAGTCCTTTCCTTTTTTTTGATAAGCGCCTCTTTAGTTTTAGCGGATAATTGGGATTTTTTGAACACCCAACGTATCGGTGCCCAAAAATTTATCGAACAACATCCTCAATGGAACGGCGACAGCGTGGTGGTTATTATTTTGGATACCGGCGTCGATATGGGAGTAGCCGGGTTGCGCACCTTACCCGATGGCCGCGTTAAAGTAATTGATGCGCAGGACTTTTCCGGCGAAGGTGATATTTACTTTGAAAAAGCCAAAATCGGGGAAGAAAACGGAGAAAAATACCTATTACATTCTTCGGGCGCCAAACTTTTCCGCTACGACAAACTGGCCCTTCAGCCCGTCGATAGCATTTATTACATCGGTGTATTAAACGAAGACCATTTTAAGAACACCAAAATACCCGATGTAAATAATAACGGCAAAACCGACGATACCTTCGGTTTTACGGTATTTAAAAGCAAACAAGGCTGGATTACCTACATCGATTTGGATGGCGACGGGAATTTGGACGATGAACACCCTATCTGGAATTACAAAATCAAACACCAAATTGTACAATTCCGCGGACGCGACACAAAAACGGAAAAAAATTTGGCCGATTTTGCCATAAACATTTTTCCGGATGAAAAACGTATC
Organism: uncultured Caldithrix sp.; assembly: GCA_964598255.1. Lineage (GTDB taxonomy): Bacteria > Calditrichota > Calditrichia > Calditrichales > Calditrichaceae > Caldithrix. The sequence continues at coordinate 20,686 of CAZRBA010000073.1, forward strand.
AACTTTCATTATGACGGCGCTGGCCACGGCACACACGTAGCCGGAATTGCCACCGGTTATCACATTAACGGTCAAACAAACTTAAACGGGATTGCACCGGGAGCCAAAGTGATTAGCTTAAAAATAGGAAATTGCACTCTGGCCGGAGGCTCCACCACCACCGGTAGCATGCTCAAAGCATACGAATACGGCGTAGAATTCGCCAAAAAATACAAGGGCCCGGTGGTATTCAATATGAGTTTTGGCATCGGTTCCGAAATTGAAGGACGTGCTTCCATGGAATATTCACTGGATGACATGCTTTATGAAAACCCGGCGTTGTTGTTTTGCGTTAGTGCCGGTAATGAAGGACCGGGCATTTCCAATGTCGGTCTTCCGGCTGCCGCCCGACGTGTTTTAAGCGTCGGTGCCATGAATCCCTGGCAAACTGCTCGCGATTTATACGGTGGCCATATTAAACAAGACAAAATATTCGTGTTCAGCTCGCGCGGGGGTGAATTGAACAAACCGGATATCGTTACCCCGGGCGGTGCCGCTTCAACGGTTCCGCCCTATGCGCATCGTGACCGCATGTGGGGGACCAGTATGGCTTCGCCCGAGGCCACCGGGGCCGTAGCTTTGCTCATGTCTGCGGCTGTCCATCAAAACCCGCCATTACCTATTAGCGGACAAATCTTAAAAAAGGCCATCATCAATTCCGGCGATCCCATCCGCGGTTACACCATTTTGGATCAGGGCGGTGGTGTGTTTAATGTACCTCGTGCATTCGAATACTACAAAGAATACATCAAACGGCACGACCAAAATCGGGTTTTAGGATACCGTATCGAAACCTTAAGCCCCATTTACAAAGACGAAACGGGACGTACTGCCTATTGGCGTTTCGGTTCGTACGCCCCAGACGAGCAACACGTCCAACGTTTCCGAATTTATCCGGACTTGCCCAAAAGCATGACGGCCGATCAGAAAAATCAGTTTTACAGGGCATTCGATTTACGTTCGACCAAACCTTGGCTTAAGCTTATCAAAAACAGCACCTACATTAAGGGCAAACAACCCGCCACGGTAGAGGTATATTTCGATGCTTCCAAAATGAAACAGCCCGGGCTTTACACCGGTAAAATCGAAGCTTTTCGCAAAGACAAATCCGATAAACCTTTGAACAAAGAATTCGAATTATGGTGCACCTATGTCAAACCTTTGGTATTCAACGAAGCCAATCACTACCGTATGAGTTCACCGGAAGTCAAATTAAAACCCGGCGATATTCAACGCATTTATTTTGATGTGCCCATTCGAGCCAAATCGGTTAGCATTCAATTGTATCCGCTGGCCAACAAATACGCCAGAATTATTGCCTTTATGTTCGATCCGCAAGGCCGAGAAATGTCGCAATATGCAGTTATTCGCTCCGAAACAGGCGGGCAAAAAGAAATTCGCATTAACGGAGACGATTTGCAATACGGCACCTACGAAATGGTGCTTTATGCCGATTTTCGCAACCCCAAAACCTCGCACTGCAAATACTCCATTGCCTTTAGCGGGTTAGAAATTTCACCGGATGTAATCACCCGTGTTAAAATTAAAAATGGCCATAAACCCAAGGGCCGCATAAACGTTTTGAACTATTTTGATGATCCTGTCGTTTGTCAGTTGTCGGGGCAAATAGTGGGCTGGCAAAAAGTAAATTATCTAGATGAATCCAGTTCGCTTTACCAACACGATTTTACCATTGGTGAACAGGTGGAAAAGGTAGTTTTTAAGCTGGAAATTCCGGCAGAAGTGTTTAACAAAGTAACCGATTTTGCCATTAACATTCGGGATTACAAAGGCAAAATACTGGTGGCCGACGGGTTGACCTACCGAAAGAAAAAAATCGAATTCGTACCACCGGCTTCCGGAGATTACTATCTGGAACTGCTACCCGCTTTTGCCAGTAAAAAGGCACAAAACTGGTCCGGTGATTTAACCGAAACCTATTATATTTTTAACAAAGTGCCTATCACGGGAACACGCACCTATTTTTATCCGCGTATCGAAAAAAACGTGCGCTTTACCGTAGACGGTACTTTACCGGTTGCCCCGGACGGTTTTTATCTGTTTGGAAATTTGGATTTGACTTCCTTGGGTAAGTATCGTTTCAAAGTTACGGTACCGGTAAACTTGTACACCGGCATGAAATAAAAAAAGGCCAGAGGGAAGCATGCTGCAATTGTTCGGACTAAGTTTAAGCGGAGCCATCATATTATTGGACAGCACGGCTGCCTTTCAAATGCTCATTGCCCAACCATTGTTTGCCTGTCCGCTGTTGGGCTTAATCGGCGGCAACCTTGAACTGGGCTTCCAAATGGGTTTTCTTTTACAATTAATTTGGTTGGCCAACATGCCGGTGGGAGCCGCCATCATTCCAGAAGGAGAAATCGGTTCCATTGCAGGCGTGGTTTTGGCCATAAGGCTGGTACAGCGCTTGCCGCAACTGGAGCATTTTATCATTTTCATCGCCTTAATTTACGCTCTGTTTGTCAGCTACCTTGGTGCTAAATCTGTAACTTTTATCCGAAATCAGAATCAACACTATTTGCAGCATATTTTAAATAAGCTGAATCGGGGTAATCGCATTAAATTGGGTTTGGTTATTTTGAATGCTTTGATGTTTAGTGCCGCTGTATTTTTTGTTATTATATTCGTTTTAACCTTTATTTTTGAAAACGCTCTCTATCCGATTCTCAAAACGACACCACTCGCAGTAGCAAACCGGATAGGGATGGTCGGTAAAATCGCCATTTTAGGAGTAGGCATGGGGCTTACCGTTACCTTGCTTAAAGAAAAACGGTTTTGGCCCCTCTATCTTTTGGGAATGTTAATCGGAGGCGGGCTGATTGTATATGGCACATTCTAAAGTTCCCGAACGTTTAAGATTAAAAGACGTAATACCCATTTTATGGCGTTCGTTTTTTATTCAAACCGGGTGGAATTTCAAAAGCATGATTTCCATCGGCTTTTGTTTTGCCTTGTTGCCCGTGGCGCGTAAGGTTTGCCATACCAAAGAAGAATACATCCGCTTTTTTAAACGGCATTTAGGCTTTTTTAACGCGCACCCGTATTTTGCCTCGTACGCCATCGGAGCGACCGCACGTCTGGAACTGGAACGCGAAATTCACAAAAAACCGCCAGCCGAACTAATCGACAAATTCAAAAACGCACTCATCGGCCCTTTGGGTGCAGTAGGCGATCAATGCTGCTGGGCCGTTATGCGGCCCTCGGCACTTATTTTCGGATTAACAGGAATTAAAATCGCGCCGACATTCGGCTGGAAAGCGTTCGTCTTGCTCTTGACCTTTATTTTATATAATATACCGCATATTTATATCCGCATTAAAGGAATTTTAGACGGATATGAATCGGGTTTTGATGTGTACAAAAAAATACGCATCGATACGTATCGGAAATTGGTTCGATCCTTTAGAATAATTGGCGTTACGGGAATCGGCATGTTGTTCATTTGGACCTTTCAGCAGGCATTTATTGTCCATTGGCATGTAAGCATTATGTTTGTTTTAGCCTTTGCCCTGGGATTTAGCCTGCGTATCAAACGCAACATGTTTTATACACCGGTTCTGGCATCGATGGTTTTAGCAATTATTATTGGACTTTTATGATTGAAACAAAAGTAAAAATAACGAATAAGCACGGATTGCATGCGCGTCCCGCGGCAAAGTTGGTACAACTGGCCGGAAAATTCAAATCGGAAGTGACCATTCTTAAAGACGGTCTGGAAGTTAACGGTAAAAGCATTATGGGCGTTATGATGCTGGCCGCAGAACCAGGAAGCGAAATTATCCTGAAAATTGACGGTGAAGACGAACAACAGGCCGCCGAAGCCTTGTTAAATTTAATACGAAATGGCTTTGATGAAGAAAACAACGAATAATACCCGTAAAATACTAAAAGAAATCAAACTCACCGGAATTCCCACTTCTCCGGGAATCGCCATGGGACCTATTTATATTTTTCGTCCCTTCCAATTAAATATTTCCGAACTTGAGGGCGAGGTAGAAGATATTGATCGCGAAATCATACTCTTCGACAATGCCATCGAAAAAGTGTACCGTCAACTCGAAAACGCCCAAAAAAACAGCGAAGCCTATTATAAAGACCAATTTTCCGAAATTTTCGAAAGTCAAAAAGCATTTTTAAAAGACCCCATTCTCATTAACGAAATCAAGCAAGAAATTCGCACGGCAAAGTGCTCTGCCGCTTTTGCCATCTCCAAAATACTGTCCGAAAAAAGCGAATATTTCATTAATCTCGAAAGTACCTATTTTAGGGAACGCGCCTACGATATTATCGATTTGAAACAAAAATTGGTTAACGCTTTGCTTGGCATCGATGTGGATTACCAACTTACCACACCGGCCATTGTAGTAGCTGAAATGCTTTCGCCTTCGGATACAGTCAATTTTAACCGAAATTTTATTCTTGGCTTTCTGACCGACAAAGGCGGACGGACATCTCACGCGGCTATTATGGCACGCGGCTTACGTATCCCATCGGTAGTAAATCGCTACAATTTGTCTCAGGTACTGCACGAAGATGATTTTTTGATTTTGGACGGCTTTACCGGAGCCATTATTATTAACCCTGCCGAGGAAACTAAAAAGGAATACGAGGCTAAACAAAAAGACTTTGTGGAATTTGAAAAGCGGTTGTATAAAGAAATAGATGCCTCCACCGTCACAACGGACGGTCAACCAATTGAACTTTTGGCTAATATCGAATTTGTACACGAAGTTAACGATGCCCGGATCAACAAAGCCGAAGGTATCGGCTTATTTCGCACCGAAAGCTTTTTTATCGAAAAAAACGCGATTCCGGACGAAGAACAACAGTTCCATTTTTACAAACAAGTGGTCGAACAAATGAATGGTCACGAGGTAACCATCCGCGTTCTGGATTTAGGTGGCGACAAGTTGCTACCCCAGCAAAGTGAAGAAAGCGAAATGAATCCGTTCTTAGGCTGGAGAGCCATCCGCTTTTTATTAGACCGACCCTCTATTTTTCGGACCCAACTTCGTGCCATTTTACGCGCCAGCGCTTTTGGTAATGTCAAAATTTTAATCCCAATGATTTCTTCGGTAGAAGAAGTCAAAAAAACATTGCAATTGGTCGAAGAAGCAAAATCCAGTTTGCGCAGTGAAAAACAACAATTCAACGAAGATATCGAAATCGGTGTGATGATCGAAACACCGGCAGCCGCCATGTTGGCCGAAATTTTAGCCGAATATGTCGATTTTTTTAGCATCGGCACCAACGACTTAACCCAATATGTGCTGGCCATCGACCGCACCAATGAAAAAGTTTCCAAATATTTTAACACCTTCAATCCGGCTGTTTTGTATTTTGTGGAGAACACCATCCGAATCGGACGCAAACGCAATTTAAAAGTAACCCTGTGCGGTGAATTTGCTTCGATTCCGGAAGCCATTCCTTTGCTTTTGGGAATGGGGTTGCGCAGCTTTAGTATGAATCCTTTTTCGCTTGCAGGAGCAAAAAAAATTATCCGCTCACTCAAAATCGACGAATGCGAACAGCTTTATGCACGCATTAAAACCATGCATACGGCCACGGAAATCGAAAAAGCGTGTTTTGAATTCATAAAAGATCATATTTCTGACCTTCAATATTTAAAATAGGAGAATTCCATGTTTACCGTTGATAAGTCAGGGTACAAAAAAATTCTTATTAATTTTTATCGCCAAATCGAAGAAAGCAAATCTATTTTTGAGCAAGCTTCGGTTAACATTGAAACCAATAATATTGATAATATTCTTTACTTGGGTATAGGCGCCTCCGGATTAGCTGGTGATTTACTGCACGATGTTTTGTTTGATGAACTTAAAAAACCGATGGATGTGGTGCGCAGTTATTTTGCACCCGAATTTTGCAACAAACGAACACTAGTTATTGCTTCCAGTTATTCGGGTGATAGCGAAGAAACGCTTTCGGCAACCAAGTTGGCGTTGGAAAAGGGCGCCCAAGTTGTTTGTGTAACCAGTGGCGGTGAACTGGAAAAACTGGCCAAAGAAAAGAACTTGCCTCTAATCAAACTACCCGCGCATTTTACCTCGCGGCAAGCATTCGGGTATTTGTTTTTTCCGGTGTATCATCTGTTCGGACATCTTAATTTATTGCATCATTACGATAGCGAGCTTAAAGATTTGATTCGCTTTGTCAAAAAGATCGGCGAACGCAACGATTACCCGCATGTCAGAGGATATGTGCTTTCGCGGGAATTAGCCAATACCATCCAAAATAAAATCCCCATTATTTATTCCACTGCGCCTTATTTAAAATCGGTTTCGCTTAGTTGGAAAAACGAAATCCAGCAAAAAGCCAAATCGCTGGCCTTCTTTAATGTCATTCCGGAAATGAATCATAACGAGATTATCGGCTGGGAAATGGATTCGCAATTGCTTAAAAGTTTTATTGTTATTTTTCTGGAAAATAAAGACGTACATCCCCGAATTCTCAAACGCATAGAGCTAACCAAAAAAATCATAAAAAGCAAAGGCGTAGAGGTAGTAGATATTTACGCCGACGGCACAACGGTGATGGAAAAAGTATTTTGTCTGGTTCTTTTGGGTGACTGGGTAAGCTACTATTTGGCTTTATTGTACAAAAAAGATCCTTCGGAAATTGCGCACGTTGATTATTTGAAGGAAGAAATGGCCAAAATGGAATGACAAGCCGTAATGCACGATTAAATTTTTCCAAAAACGACTTTCGGCTCGTTTGAATTTTATACCGCAGAATTAAAGGCTCATTTCTCTTATTTGCAGGTAAATTCGTTATTTTTATCAACAACCGTACATCAGGCAATTTCCGGCCTTTGATTTGTGGAAAGATGAAAAATATCATAAATTAATTGTCTTTTAAGAACCAAAAGACGCAACAGGAGAATTAAAGAATGGCAGATTATTTATTTTCATCCGAATCGGTAACCGAAGGCCATCCCGACAAAATGGCCGATCAAATTTCGGATGCCGTTTTGGATAATGTACTTAAAGAAGACGTTTTTGGCCGTGTGGCCTGCGAAACGTTTGTGACCACGGGCTTGGTTTTGGTTGGCGGCGAAATTACCACGGACTGTTACGTGGATATTCCCAAAATTGTACGCGATGTGGTTAAAAATATCGGTTACGTTAATGCCCAATACGGTTTTGATTATCAAACATGTGCTGTAATGACTTCCATTGATCAGCAATCACCGGATATTGCTATGGGCGTCGACCGGGCCGGTGCTGGAGATCAAGGTATGATGTTCGGTTTTGCCTGCAACGAAACACCCGAGCTTATGCCCATGCCCATTAGTTTGGCACACAAACTTACCCATCGTTTAGCCGATGTGCGCAAAAACGGCACATTACCTTTTTTACGCCCTGACGGCAAAGCACAAGTAACCATACGCTATGAAAACGACAAACCAGTTGCCGTAGAAAAAGTAGTTGTTTCGGCTCAGCATGACCCGGATATTTCACGCGAGAAACTGGAAGAAGCGATTATTGAAGAGGTAATCAAACCGGTTCTCCCCCCCAAAATGGCAGAAGGTAAAAACATTACCTATTACATTAATCCCACCGGACGGTTTGTCATTGGCGGCCCTCAGGGCGATGCCGGTTTAACCGGACGTAAAATTATCGTGGATACCTATGGCGGGGTGTTCAGTCATGGGGGCGGTGCATTTAGCGGAAAAGACCCCACAAAGGTCGATCGCTCGGCCTCGTATTTTGCTCGCTATGTAGCCAAAAACGTTGTTGCTGCCGGATTGGCCGAAAAATGCGGCATTCAGGTAGCTTATGCTATCGGTGTAGCCGAACCGGTTTCACTTATGGTTCAAACATTCGGAACGGGTAAAATTGCGGATGAAGATTTGGCCAAACTGGTACAAAAACATTTCGATTTTACTCCGGGCGGCATTATCGAAACACTGGATTTGCGCCGTCCGATTTACCGTAAAACGGCAGCCTACGGACACTTTGGTCGGGAATTGGACGAATTTACCTGGGAGAAAACAGACATGGCCAAAGTGCTGAAAAAATAGCGGTTAGATAATCCCCCGAATTTTTATTCGGGGGATTTTTTTTACAATAAAACTAAAGGAATACCTATGAGTCAAAATTTGCATATTATCGAGCACCCTCTATTGCAAGCCAAGCTAACGGTTTTACGCAACAAAAAAACAGACAGACAAAAATTCCGGCAAACCCTTTCGGAAATTGCTATGCTGATGACCTACGATTTAACGCGCAACATTCCCGTAAGCAAAGTGGAGGTGGAAACCCCTCTGGAAAAAACATACGGTTTTATTTTGCAGAAAGACGTAACGCTTGTTCCCATATTACGCGCCGGTTTAGGCATGATCGACGGCATTCTCGAACTGCTGCCTAACGCTCGGGTGGGACACATCGGTGTATATCGGGATAAAACCACTCTTTTACCCGTAGAATATTATTTGAAATTGCCTGATAATGTTCACGAAACTTTTGTTATTTTGGTAGACCCGATGCTGGCGACTGGGGGGTCGGCTCTGGCAGCCATCGAAATTTTAAAAAAACAAGGTATTAACGATTTAAATTTTTTGTGCTTAGTCGCAGCACCCGAAGGGGTAAAAGCCGTACACGATCGCTTTCCGGATGTGAAAATTTTTGCTGCGGCTCTGGATAGGCAGCTAAATAGTCACGGATATATTTTGCCGGGTTTGGGAGACGCCGGAGATCGGCTTTACGGAACCGAATAAAAAATCCTTTGGAGCGCCGTTAAAAAAGGCATTCCAAAGGATTTGAAAAACGCACAAAAAATCGCGCGTATTTATTTTACTTCTCCCACCTGACGTTTCAATCGAAGAATTTGCCATGGTTTAATAATGCGGCCGGGCGTATTCAATTCGTCTCGAACGCGCATCACGGCCAAGCCGATATATTTGTCTTTGTATTTATTTTGCAGCATTTTTACCCATTGCCCGTAAGGCGTATCGAATGTTGTCATGCCGCGGGTAGTGGATTCGCGAACTACTTTTTGTCCGTTATCTTCCATAATCATCAACATATGCGCCGAAAAAATATTGTCGTACCGGCCGTAAATAATAGCGCATACATCACCCACCTTAAGTTTGCTTTCCACTCCGGCCAATTTATCAAGCGGAATATAATCGATGGTAAGGGTGGTATCGGGTTCCACGTCTACCATATCTTTCATGCCTTTACCGGCAAAAAACGTCCGGTGCGAAATCGTGCGTGTTACCTGTTTGGTAACCGCGCCTCCAACCTGTCGGGTTACATCGTGCAACAGCCAACGATTTTGCGGCAGCCAATCGGCCATGGTGTAGTGATTACGCGTACGCATACCGATTAATCCGTCTTTGTAACGAATGTTCTGTAAGTTGTCAAAGAATGTATCCCAGTAGTCCGAAATAGAAAGTGCCAGTACATGTTCACAAAACGACATGCAGTTGGTTTTTTTAAAATTAACCAAAGGGTACGGTTCCATGATGGCATACGGACCGTCGCCCACGCAATAAAAATCGTAGGGCGTGCCCAAAAAACGTTTGGAATAATAATTCATTTTTTGAGTAATGGTCCAAGGTTTTTTACTGATAACCTTCAGAACGGAATCGATTTGTTTGTGAGTCATTTGGAAAAACGGTTTCTGCGACGGTGATTGAGCCTGCCCCGGTTTTTGTGCGACAAACAAAAGCGTAAGCATAAAAGCAATGATTAAGTAAACGGACCTCATAAAACATCTCCCTGTTCATTAAACATTAAAAGTAAAACGTTTTTTACTGTGTATTTCTTCCCGAACAAAGCCCATCCGTGAATTGCTTCCGGCAAGATATACGATGATTAAATTGGTTTGGTTCGGTATTTCGAATTCGCGAACCCATTATTAGCCTTTCCTTTTCGGGTACGTTGCGGATTGGTACCTTACTTGTTTATCGCAAAGATAATTTAATAAAATCGACAATATGGTGCATAAACATCGTACCGCACCGCAGACAAATGTTTTGTTGCAAAAAAGGTTGTAATGGTAGGCGATCCGTATTTTTATTTTCACATTTAAAAGCAGATTGCTAAATTAGATCATCTGAAATTTAAACGAGGAAAACATATCGTGGATAAAAAAATAAAAGAAAATTTACAATCCATGTTCGAACGTTGGGCGTACGAAAAAGTACGTTCTTTTGAACCGCTACCCGCACACGGGTCGGATCGCCAGTATTTTCGCATCAAAAGCAAAACCAAAACGGCCATCGGTGCTTACAATCCTGACATGAAGGAAAATATCGCCTTTCTTTCCTTCAGCAAGCATTTCAAATCATTACGGCTGAACGTACCCGAAATTTACTCTCAGGAATTGGATAAAAATATTTATCTGGAAGAAGATCTGGGCGATACTACCTTGTTTTCATTTCTTTCCGAACGCAGAGCCAAAGAGGGTTTTTCGGAAGATGTGATTCGCTTGTATCGCAAAGTTGTGGAATATTTGCCACGTTTTCAGATTGAGGCCAACAGTGGTTTGGACTACAGCGTATGCTATCCGCGCGCCAGCTTCGATCGGCAATCGATGCATTGGGATTTGAACTATTTTAAATACTATTTTTTAAAGCTGGCCAAAATTCCGTTTGACGAGCAACATCTGGAAAACGATTTTCAAGTATTTATCGATTTTTTGCTTTCCGCAGACCGCGATTATTTTTTGTACCGCGATTTTCAATCGCGAAATATTATGATTGTAAATGGCGAACCTTATTTTATTGACTATCAGGGTGGGCGCAAAGGCGCTCTGCAATACGATTTGGCTTCGCTCTTGTTCGATGCCAAAGCCGATATTCCCAGTAAAGTCCGACAGGAGTTATTGGAGCATTATTTAGACACATTGGAAAAGTACATTCCTGTAGACCGGAAGAAATTCATGCAATATTATTACGGCTATGTGTTTGTGCGCATTATGCAGGCTTTGGGCGCTTACGGTTTTCGCGGTTTTTACGAGCGGAAAGAACATTTTTTACAAAGTGTTCCTTATGCCATTCAAAATTTGGAATGGTTGCTACACAATGCGGATTTACCCATTGACCTTCCCGCTTTAACAGCCGTTTGGGAAGCTTTGGTGCGTTCCAGCTTTTTACGCCAACTGGGCGATGCGCATTTACGCTTAACCGTTCGTATTCAAAGCTTTTCGTACAAACGCGGCATTCCTGTGGACGAAAAAGGGCACGGAGGCGGATTTGTGTTTGATTGTCGGATGTTGCCCAACCCGGGGCGATTTAAAAAATACAAAAATTCAACCGGTAACGATGATGATGTTATCCGCTTTTTTGCTAACGATCCGGATGTCGAACGATTTTTGTATCATGTGTACGATTTGTTGGATATGATGATTACCAATTATCAAAAACGCAATTTTACGGACATTATGGTTGCCTTCGGTTGCACGGGCGGGCAGCATCGGTCGGTATATTGCGCCAACCGTTTGGCTGAGCATCTTAAATTTAAATACGATGTTGATATTCAATTGCGTCATCGCGAACTGGAGATGAAAGGATGAACAAGCAGCCCGAAAAAGCCATGATACTGGCAGCCGGAATGGGCAGGCGTTTGCGTCCTTTGACGGACGACAAACCGAAAGCCCTTGTTTCCCTGGGCGGAAAAACGCTTTTGGAATTGGTGATAAGACAATTAAAAAACTTTGGTATCAGAGCTATAATCATTAACGTGCATCATCATGCGCAGCAAATAATCGACTTTGTAAAAAGAAACAACTCTTTTGGCCTGCATATCGAATTTTCGTTTGAAGAACGCCTTTTGAATACCGGCGGCGGATTAAAAAAAGCGCGATGGTTTTTTGAGGACAGCGAAACTTTTTTGTTGCACAATGTGGATGTTCTGACCGATATGAACTATCAGGTGCTTTTTGCGCATTTGCGTTCCACTCATGCTTTGGCAGCCTTGGCTGTGCGAAAACGGAAAACAAATCGCTATCTTTTGTTCGATGCGCAAATGCGGTTGACCGGCTGGCAAAACATTCAAAGTGGCAAGTTGAAAATCGTACGAAAAATTTTTCCGGCTTTTAGGCCTTTTGCTTTTTCCGGAATTCAGGCATTACGCAGTAAAATTTTCGAATTTTTTCCAGAACAAGACGTTTTTTCGCTTATTGACGTTTATTTGCAACTGGCTTACCGATCGTACCCGATAGTAGGTGTTGTTAACAATAAAGATCGTTGGCTGGATGTGGGAAAACCCGAAACTTTGCACGCAGCCGAACAAATATTTGCCGATTTTTTTGTTGATGGGGTACGGCCCCAATAATTTATTTTTGCTGTTTTTTTTCCGCCAAAATACGACTTTTAATCTTACACAAAGTATGTAGTTATGGATAACTTGTACGAACAAACTTCTGATATCCGTATCGGCGCTTTTATTTTAGCCGCCGGTAAATCCGAACGTTTCGGTGCGCCCAAAGTTTTGCAATTTTTTAAAGGCAGCCTTTTTTTAACACGCATTGGTAAAAATTTGCAAGCCGTGGGCATTGAACGGCCGGTTTTGGTTCTGGGCTATCAAGCCCAGAACATCCTTCCCCGTATTTCCCGGGCGGATGCTTTTAATGTTGTAGTGAATCGCGATTTTGAAAAGGGTATGTTTACTTCGGTTCAGGCGGCGATAAAGGCATTGGCCAAGTCCGTGGACGGCGCGCTTTTGTGTCTCATCGATCAGCCACATATTCGCCTTGGCACCTACCGGCGGCTGATGCAATCAGCCTTGGCCCGTCCCGAGACCATTATCATCCCAACATTTCAACAACGCGGCGGCCATCCGGTATACCTACCCGCTTCTCTTTTCGCATCCATCATCCGGGCCAACGCACATACCACGCTCAAAGACATTCTAAACCGACATCGCACCTTGCAATGGCGCGTTGCGGTTGACGACTCTGGCATTCTCGAAGATATCGATCTTCCCGAAGACCTAATACGTTTAGAAAAAATGTTTTGATCCGTATCCTTATTTTCCAAATGCCCAGGCCATCGGACTTTATTTGCCCTGCCATTTGCAAATTTTGGCACACTGTTTTAAATTGCACACTTGTAATTCGAAAGTTATAATTTAAACGAGGATTGTTTTGAAAAAACGCATTTTAGTAACCAGTGCTCTGCCCTATGCCAACGGACCAATCCATTTGGGGCATTTGGCCGGTGCCTATTTACCGGCAGATATCTTTGTACGCTACCATCGTCTAAAAGGCGACGATGTAATTTATATTTGCGGCTCCGACGAACACGGCGTGCCCATTATGCTACGCGCCCGTTCCGAAGGCGTTTCGCCGCAAGATGTAGTGGACCGATACCACGAACTAAACAAAAAAAGTTTCGAAGCCTTTGGCATGAGTTTCGATTATTACGGCCGCACATCATCGCCCGTGCACCACAAAACCAGTCAGGATTTTTTTCGCGTATTGGCCGAAAAAAACGTTTTTGTGCTCAAAACGGAAAAACAACTTTATGATCCCGAAGCCAAAATGTTCCTAGCCGATCGCTTTATCGTAGGCACCTGCCCTTATTGCGGCTACGAAAATGCTTACGGCGACCAATGCGAAAAATGCGGACGCTCCCTTAGCCCATCCGACCTACTTAACCCGCGCAGCGCCGTTACCAACGCCAAGCCCGTTCTAAAAGAAACCACCCACTGGTACTTGCCACTGGCCCGTTTTCAAAAACAATTGGAAGACTGGATCGAAACGCATCGAGACTGGAAGCCCAACGTTTTAGGACAAGTGCGCAGTTGGTTTAACGACGGCCTGGCCGACCGTGCCGTAACGCGTGACCTGCCTTGGGGTGTGCCCGTACCCGAAGACATTGCCCAAAAATACGGCGTGGATGCCAGCGGTAAAGTACTGTACGTCTGGTTCGATGCACCCATAGGCTACATTTCGGCCACCAAAGAATGGGCCGAAAAACAAGGCCGCCCTCAGTTGTGGAAAGAATACTGGCAAAACAAAGACACCCGGCTGGTACATTTTATCGGCAAAGACAATATCGTTTTTCATTGCCTTATTTTTCCTGCCATGCTCATGACCCACGGTGAATTTGTTTTGCCGGATGATGTTCCGGCCAACGAATTTTTGAATTTGGAAGGCAACAAACTTTCGACTAGCCGCAATTACGCCGTTTGGCTAAATGATTATCTCCAGCGTTTCGATCCCGATCCGCTTCGTTATGTTTTAGCCAGCATCTTGCCCGAAACCAAAGATTCCGATTTTTCGTGGAAAGATTTTCAAGCGCGGCACAACAACGAACTGGCCGATATTTACGGTAATTTCATCAATCGCACCCTTACCTTTGCGCACAAATACTTTGCAGGAAAAGTTCCGCAATTAGGGCCATTATCCGATTTGGACAAAGCATTAACCGTGCGATTGGCCCAAGCCCCGCAACGCCTTGGGCATTTAATCGATAAGTACCAAATGCGCGCCTACGTGCGCGAATTAATGGATCTTGCCCGTTTTGCCAATAAATATTTTAACGACAAAGAACCGTGGAAAACGCGCAAAAGCAACCCGCAAAGTTGCGCCACAACCGTAAACCTGTGTTTACAAACCGTTGCCGTCCTTTCGGTGTTAAGCGAACCGGTACTACCGTTTACCTCCAGAGAAATATGGAAAATACTGAATATTGACGGTACTCCGTCTTGGGACACATTTCCCAACAAACCGCTGCCGATCGGACACCCATTGGGCAAAGCACACATCCTGTTTAAAAAAATCGAGGACAAAGTTATCGAAGCCGAAATCGAAAAATTGCAACACGCCTTAAACGAAAATTCACAACCCGAGCAAACCGAAGAAAAAATTGATTACGAATTGTTTCAAAAAATAAAATTAAAAGTAGCCGAAATTATTAAAGCGGAACCCATCCCTAAATCCAAAAAACTCTTAAAACTGCAATTGCAATTGGGTACAGAAAAACGCCAGATTGTTGCCGGAATAGCCGAACACTACACCCCCGAAGAACTGATCGGCAAAAAAATTATTGTTGTTTCCAACTTAAAACCGGCCAAATTGTTTGGTGTGGAATCAAACGGTATGTTGTTAGCCGCTTCTGCCAACGGAAAAATGACACTGCTAACGGTAATGGACGACTCGATACCTGCGGGTAGCGAAATTCAGTAGTTAGGCTAAAAACGAGGCACAATCATGGAACTTTATATCGATACCCACGCCCACTTGGATTACGAGCTTTTTAACGAAGACCGTGAAATCGTTATTCAGCGCGCCATCAAAAACGGCGTTGCCGCCATTATTACCATCGGTGTGGATTTGGAATCTTCACTAAAGGCAGTTGAAATTGCCGATAAATACGCAACCGTTTTTGCGGCCGTAGGCATTCATCCCACCGAATGTGCCGATGTTCCCGATTCCGAATTTGACCGCATCGAAGAATTAGCGCAGCATGAAAAAGTTGTGGCCATCGGTGAAATCGGTTTGGATTATTACCACATGCGTGCTCCCAAAGATGTGCAACAAAACGCCTTTTTGTATCAGGTGCATCTGGCTCAAAAGCTTAATTTGCCGCTCATCATTCACAACCGCGATGCGCATGAGGATATGTACAAACTGATCCGCAGTAAAAATATTTCCGAAGTAGGCGGAGTAATGCATTCGTTTTCGGGCAGTGTCGAATTCCTCGAAAAAATTTTACTTACCGATTTGTACATCTCGTTTACCGGAAACGTCACCTTTAAAAATTCCGCATTAGGCGAATTAGTTAAACGCGTGCCATTAGAACGGTTGCTGTTAGAAACCGATAGCCCCTTTTTGACACCCGTCCCCTTACGCGGCAAACGCAACGAGCCGGCTTTTATTATTTACACCGCACAAAAAATTGCCGAGCTCAAACAAATTCCCGTGGAAGAACTGGGAAAAATTACCTCGGAAAACACCAAACGCCTATTTAAAAAACTGGACATTTAAACGCGTGGCCCCTTCATCATCCATCGGTTTGTCGGATATTGATCTTATTCGAATCGAATCGCGTTTTTTACGGATTGTTATCGAGATTTTCCGGTGGCATCAGCGCAGACAAAGTAAAAGAACAATGCCCACAAATAAACAATTCGAAAAAAATCGTCAGGGTTATTTCCGGCGATTGCAAAACCCAAAAAGCAAAGATAACAAAAAGCAAACGTACAAGCCACTTACTCTATCGGAAACAACATGTCGTTTGCGAGGTAGCCATGCTTAAACAGCCATCAAAACGCCCGCTGAAAAAATTTTCCCAGAATTTTTTAACCAATCCCTTTTATCAGCAAAAAATCGTACAAAATTTGCAAATCCATCGGCAAGACGTGGTTATGGAAATCGGGCCGGGACAAGGTGCCTTAACCGAACACCTTATTCGCGCCCACCCCCGTCGGTTAATCGTTATCGAAATCGACCCACGTTGGTCAAAGGTGTTAAAAGAAAAATTCGGCTCGTCCGTTGAAATAATCGAACAAGATATTCTTACAGTTGATACCGAGGCATTGATCGGAAAAGAGCAACCGTTTAAAGTGATCGGCAATTTACCCTACCATATTACCAGCCCCATTCTATTTTATTTGATAGACCGTCACCGTGCAATCGAACGCGCCGTACTGATGATGCAAAAAGAAGTGGCCCGACGTATTTGCGCACAGCCCGGCAACAAAGAATACGGTATTCTTTCGGTAATTAGCCAGACCTATGCCCGAGTCGAATATTTATTCGACATAAAACGCGGTAATTTTTTCCCAGCGCCCAAAGTCGATTCGGCCGTTATCGCCCTGAATTTTTTTCGGGAGATTCCCGATTTGGATGATGAACATTTGTTTCGTAACATCGTACGCCGAACATTTAATTTTCGCCGCAAAACCCTTAAAAACAGTTTGAGTAGAATTTTTGACCGAGCCTTCGTAAATTCGTTAGATGAAACTCTGCTGGCCAAACGCCCTGAGCAATTGGGCATTAAAGAATTTAAAGAATTAAGCAACCATTTTAAGACAAGGTAATAATATGGTACCCATAGATCTTGATGCCATACTTCCCGACATAAAAGAGCTGATAAAAAAAGAAAACAAAGGGGCGTTACAAAATATTCTTATCGATTTGCACCCGGCAGACATCGCGCAAATTTTTTCTCATTTGAACAAAGACGAACGTGCGTATTTTTTTACCATCATTCCCACCAAGTTAGCCAGTGCCGTTTTGGCCGAATTGGATCCCCCGCTCATCGAAGAGCTGACCGAGGGCCTTGGGCCGGATAAAATTTCCGCCATTGTCAGCGAAATGGATTCCGATGATGCCGCAGATTTTGTTTCGGCCCTGCCGGACGAAATGCTGCCGGATATTTTGAAACGCATTCCCAGGCAAGAATCCGACGAAATCAAAGAACTGCTGCATTACGAAGAAGATACTGCCGGCGGTATTATGGCCTTGGAATATGTGGCCTTACCAGCTTCGGCTACCGTAAATGAAGCGATCGAAGAAATTCGCCGTTTACGTGCCCGGCAGGAAATTTCGCATGTGTATTCCGTTTACGTGGTAGACGAAGAAAATCATCTTTTGGGAACAGTTTCCATGACCGATCTGGTTCTGGCCGACGGCAACACCAAGCTAAAAGATATCATGGAAACCGACATCCCTACGGTAAGTACAGATATGGATCAGGAAGAGGTGGCCAATATTTTCAGCAAATACGATTTGGTCAGCATGCCGGTTGTAGACAAGGAAAACCATCTGGTCGGTCGTATTACCGTAGACGATATCGTTGATGTTTTAGAGGAAGAAGGCGCCGAAGACATGGCTTACATTGCCGGTGCGCCGGACGAAGAAATTACCGAAGAATCGACCTTTAAATTGGCACGTGCCCGTTTGCCCTGGCTTTTGGTGGCTTTTTTTGGCGAAACCATTTCCGCTTTGCTATTGAATCAATTTGATGTCACTTTGCAGCAAAAGGTGATGGTTGCTTTTTTTATTCCCGTTGTCATGGCCATGGGCGGTTCCACGGCACAGCAGGCCAGCGTTATTGTCATTCGCGGTTTGGCCACCGGCGATTTAAGTGTGCGCGATACCACCAAACGTTTGATTAAAGAATTTCGCATTTCGTTTTTTAACAGTTTGTTTTTTGCCCTTCTTATATTCATCATCGTTTTTTTGTGGGACAATGCTTTTTTTGCCGGAATTTTAGCCCTTTCCATTTTTGTAGTCATCAATAATGCCGCCATTATCGGCGCTTTGGTGCCCTTGACATTCAAACGATTTAATATCGATCCGGCGCTGGCGGCAGCACCGTTTATTTCTACGGCCAATGATATTTTGGGTATTTTGATTTATCTTTCTATTGCCACTTTTGTATTAAGTATGGGCGTGGGACATTAAAACGGCTTTTTTAGGCATTTTTACGCTGGGTTAAAAGCCATCCGACCCGCATATAAAAATGCCATGTTGACTTAAAAAAAGCCTCGGGGGAAAAAACAAAAAATACGCCCCTTTCCCGGAACCATTTTTCGCTCATCTAATTTAAAAAGATAACGATTATTGAAATACCTATAAATTTTGTTTAACTTGAAATGTGAAAAATAAAACATTGGAGGGTACCATGGAAAATAACGGCAATGGCGGAAGCAATTTTTTAACCGGATTTCTACTTGGAGGATTCATCGGTGCGGCAGTGGGAATGCTTTTTGCTCCGAAACCGGGTAAAGACGTGCGCGAAAATCTTCGTGACGAAAGCGAAGAATTGTACGACAAAGCCAAAGACGAACTTAATCGTTTAAAACAAGAATTGGATAATTTGCGCCAGAAAGTTTCCGAAACTCTGGAAAAAGGAAAAGCGGCTTTTAAGGATGAAGACCTGGTGCAGGAAGAGCGTGATTTCGAAGAAGAAATAAAAAGCGAAGCAGAAGAGGAAAAGGCCGAACCCAAAAAAACCCGGCGCGGCAAAAAAAGCGAATAATCGGGCTTTAAACACGGCGCATTCTTATTAAATTACAACGGGGTGTTAAGATGATAAAACACCTCGTTTGTTTTCTTTTTTAAAAACGCACCGCAAGCGGGGCAATAAATTCCGCTAACGTGCCTATTTTATTAATCGTAAACATCATCTTGTGCATTTGCATTAAAAGCGAAACAGAAAAAAGAGGTTATTCCGATGGTTTGGGAAATCGCATTCGTTATTTTTTTACTTTCGTTAACCGTTCTCATTTACTTGCTTATTCCGGTCGTTCTGCGTTTTAGAGAAACCCTGGGGCGGATTAACAAAACTTTGGATGCCGTAAACGAAGACCTACCCGATATACTTAAAAACGTAAAGGATATTTCTCAGCGCGTGGACGGCATTGTGGATACGGCCGAAAAAACAGTGGAAGACGTAGCGCAGTTAGAATATACCATTTCCAAGGAAATAAAAGAACCATTACAAAATATTGCGCAGGTTATCGGCACCCTAATTCAAATTATGAACAAATTTTTTTATCGGCCTCAACAAAAAAAGGGGAAATGATTACCCATTTCCCCTTTTTTATTTTCGTTTCGGACAAATCGGAACAACTAATCCATAGAAATTTTAAAGTTCCAATCGTATTTGTCTTCCACCGTACCCAATTGAATACCGCGCAATTGGTCGTATAATTTATGGCATACATCACCCACTTCATCATCTTCCAAATAAGTTACCTTTTGGTCACGATAAGTAATGCTCTTCACCGGGGAAATAACCGCAGCCGTTCCACAGCATCCGGCTTCCTTAAAATCGTGAATTTCTTCCACATCCACGGGGCGTTGCTCAACCGTCATACCCAAATCTTTGGCTATCACCTGCAAACTCTTGTTGGTAATACTGGGTAAAATGGAAGAAGATTTAGGCGTAACATATTTATTGTCTTTGGTAATACCAAAAAAATTGGCCGGGCCCGATTCATCGATATATTTTTTATGTTTGGCATCCAAATACAGCACCTCGTCAAAGCCCAAATCTTTGGCTTTTTTACTGGCCCGCATACCGGCCGCATAATTCCCGCCCACTTTTACATCGCCGGTGCCGAAAGGTGCCGCACGATCAATATCTTCGATTACCAACAAATTAATCGGTTTCAAACCACCTTTAAAATACGGCCCTACCGGCGTAACGAAAACCAAAAACAGATATTCGTGCGAAGGCTTTACGCCCACAATGCCAGAAGTTCCCAGTAATAACGGACGTATGTACAACGAAGCACCCGTACCATACGGCGGAATAAAACGACGGTTCAGTTTTACCACTTTTTCTACCGCTTCCAAAAACTTCTCTTCCGGAAAAGGCTCCATTAATATCTTTCTGGCCGAATTAATCATCCGTTTGGCGTTTTCGTCCGGTCTAAAAATACTAATCGTGCCGTCGGCCTGTTCAAAAGCCTTAAGCCCCTCAAAACATTCCTGACCATAATGCAATGCGGTGGCCGCCATATTCAATTCTATTGTGTCGTTTTCGACAATTTTAGCCTCCGACCATTTGCCGTCTTTAAAATAGTATTCCAGATGATAATCCGTTTTTACATACTGAAATGTCAAATTCGCCCAGTCAAGATTCGCTCTTTCCATTGTAGACCTCCTGTAAGAATATTGATCCCAATTTCTATTTCAAATAAAAAACCCCTTATCCCGCATTAGGGAATAAGGGGTTTAAAAAATCCAACCCGAAATAATAATCGAATCGATGATTATGCCCATAAAAATCTTTCCGTATTTCGTTAACATTAATTCAATATCCAAAATATAATTTATTTAAAAAAAATACAAATATTTTTTAAATTAGTTCATAACAAATCAAACAACATTCGCGGTTGTTTTAATTTTTTTCCGTCGGGAGGAAACGCATGAAACGCATCCTTTTTTTGTTGCTTTTGCCCTTGCTTTTATTACAGGCCCAGCCGCCAAAAGCTCTGCCCGATATGGTGGATATCCATCAAATGAATCCTTCGATTATTCTCGACATTCGTTACGCAACCCCCAATAATTTTTTACACCGGGCCGTGTACAAACAAGCGCGTTGCTTTTTGGTTAAAGAAGCCGCCGAACGCCTCAACGCAGTACAAAAAGAATTGCAGTCGATCGGGTTGGGCCTTAAGGTATTCGACGGATACCGTCCTTTAAGCGTTCAAAAAGAAATGTGGGCCATAATGCCCGACCCCGGCTATGTGGCCAATCCCAAACACGGTTCAAGGCATAACCGCGGATCCGCCGTGGATCTTACCCTGGTCGATTCAACCGGTAAGGAGTTGGAAATGCCCACCCCGTTCGACAGCTTTTCACAACGCGCACATCAAAATTACATGAAACTACCGGCCAAAGTTCGTCAAAATCGTTGGATTTTGCGCACGGTAATGGAAAAACACGGCTTTGTTCCCATTCGCACCGAATGGTGGCATTACAATCTAAAAAATTGGCGTAAATACCCAATCATGGACATTTCTTTTGAAGAATTAGACCGTTTGTTAAAAATAAAGAAGACTTCAAATAAAAAAAGTGTTAAATTTCACTAACCGATGAAATAAGTTATTGTAATTTGCGGTTATTCATTTTTTGCAAAATACGTTTTTACATGGGCCTGAAGCGAGGTTCTCAAAACGAACAAGGCTCGAAACGGAAAAAGGCGTTAATAAAACAATTAAACATAAAAAGTGAAAATTGATTAGGAGCAAAGGTTATGTATTTGATCTTGTTCGGGGCGCCGGGTGTTGGCAAAGGTACACAGGCCAAAAATTTGAGCCGCAAGTACGGAATTCCTCATATTTCAACTGGTGACATGCTACGCGAAGCCATTCGTAAAAAAACAGAATTGGGCAAAAAAGCGGAAGACATTATCTCGCGAGGCGAATTGGTGCCCGATGATGTCATGCTCGGATTAATCGAACACCGCATTTCGGAAAACGATTGCAAAAAGGGTTTTATTCTGGACGGTTTTCCGCGCACGCAAGCCCAGGCAGACGGCCTAACCCGATTATTCCACAAAAAGCATTTACCACTTCCCCTATGCATCGAAATCATCGTACCGGAAGACATTATTGTCAAACGTCTTACTTCCAGACGCATTTGCGAAAAATGCGGCGCCATCTTCGATCCGGTTACCAATCCCGCGCCCCCAGACCACATTTGTCCCAAATGCGGCGGCCGTATTGTGCAACGCCCGGACGATAATCCGGAAACCATTCATCAACGTTTGCGCGTCTACCACGAACAAACGGCTCCCGTCCGCGATTATTATCGGCAAATGCACCGTTTTGTTTCCATTGACGGCAATAAAAGTGTAGACGAGGTATTTGAAGAAATCGACCAAATCGTACGCAAAACCTTTAACGTACAGGCATAATCAATTGAGAAATCGAAACTATGTTTCGCCCAAAACAATTTAAAATTTGGCTTTTTACGGCTCTTTTGAGCGGTTTACTGTTAGCAAGCTTTCGTTGTTCGGTTCGAAAGCATGACAATATTTTCGATCCCCAAAGTGGTATTGATACGCTGGATATGAAATTGGAATTGCGTTCCGCGGATTCCGTGATTTGTTTTAGCTGGTATCCGCACTATCAAGCCGAAATCACAGGCTATCATCTGTTTCGCAAAATTGGGAATCAACGCACATTTACCAGCCTTGCGGTTTTACCGGCCACACAAACCCGGTTTTGCGATTCGCTGGTGCATTACGATATCTCTTATGCTTATTATCTGAGATTGATCGGTATTTCCGACGAATCGCCACCGACTTCCGTTTTACGAACCGTGCCCGGGCCCGGCCAAATTTGGGTGCTGGACCGCTGGAACGAATATATTTTAAAATTTTCTTACGATATGCGCCACGAACTGCTTTCACATTATGCCATCTGGATTCCGCAGGCACTGGCATTGAATTCCGCTAAAAGCCTTGCTGTGATCACCTATCCTTTGTACCACTACATAGAGGTTATCGATCCGGCAACCGGTGCCTTAAAAGAAGAAGTTACCTCTGTACGTTACCCTTACGCTTGTGTTTTCAATCGCACTGAGAACAATTTCTGGATCACAGATACGACGGGCGCTCTGTACGAATTCGGTCTTAACGGCACGTTGCAATTGCTGGACGGCAAATTAAGCAAACCGGAAGAAATCGCTTTTGACGCACAAGGGCGCGGCGTAGTGCTGGATGCCGGTCAACATGCCCTAATTCTGTACCATTCCGACGGCACTAGGCGAGGAAAGATTACGGGTTTCAACGGTCAGCGTTTCGGTTCACTTAAATTTTTAACGGCCGGAAGCCAAGGACGTTATTTTTATTTTATAGCCAGTGGTGATACCTGCGAAATTTTGTACCGTCTTTCTACCTTAACCGACAGTTTGACCAGGCTCTATCAGGAATCGGGGTTGCAGGTTGTACGCGAAAATCCCAAAGACCATACCTTGTGGTTGGCCGTAAACGGAACTCATAAAGCAAAAATTTTGCAACTTTCCGACGACGGATTACGTTTGAATACACTGAGCGGATTTGGTTACATTGAAGATTTTGCTTTAAATCCGGTAAACGGCAACCTAGTTATTGCCGATCCGGAAGCGCATCGGGTGTTGCACCTGCGCAGTGACGGCAGCAAAGTGGGCGTGTATACCAAAGCACCATATCCATTTAAGGTTTACATCGAATGAGCGGTTTTCGTTTGCAAATATTAAAACGACATTTATTCCTTTTAGGTATTTTACCCATCGGTTTAATCACCTTTGCCTTTGACTACCTGCATTTAAAAGATCTGGGTTATTTTAACAGTCTCGAATATATTCACGAAAGCTTGGTGGCTGTTAACGTAGTTTTAATTTATTTTTACCTGCGCCGCTTTCGCGTATTTACCGATCGTCATGTAAAAAAAAATTTGCAGTACTTGGTTGTTAATCTTGTTGCGGTGTACATTTTAATTTTCATTCTCAAACAAATCCTTAAACCCATTTTTATTATTACCGATTTTCCTCCGGAGGCCAACCGATTTACCACCATTCTTTACGCCAATTTGGTTTCTTTTATCGCCTCGTTTTCCATGGTCGGTTTTATTTTGTCGCTACGTAATTTGATTTTGTACAAATACAAAAAGCGCACCAAACTTTACTTAAATTTTTCGGTTATTTTAATCGTAATTACCGCTATTTTAACGGTCGCATTTAAAGAACCTTTGGATTTATCCTTTAACGGTAAGGGCATTTACAATAACGGCGTATTTAGCGTAGCACTTGTGTTTATTTTTTTACTTAGTACACGCAACAGTTGGATTACTTACTTAACACGCAAAGAAAAATATTATTACTTGTTTGCCTCTTTCTTGTTTTTGTGGGGTGTGTCGTATTTATTCGACTACGCCTACGAATTGCCGGTGGCCTATCACAGCCTGGCGCTGGGCGTGTTTGTAAATGCGACGTGGTTTTTTTTGTTTTTTTACTCCATTTTAGCTACACTCAGTTTTTTGTTGCAGTTGCCCACGGCACGCGTCTTCGAACGAAAAATGCGTGAAGTAGCCAGCTTACAAAACCTAAGCAGGGCCATTTCTGGCGAGCTAAATGCGGACAAGCTGGCTAAATTAACTACCGAATTGATTCTTCAAGTTACCGGCTCCAACTATGCCTGGATCGAATTGTTTGAACAGGACGGCAAACGGCTAAAAGTAGCCGCAGCTAAAAATCTTTCCGTACGCGATATCCAAAAGTTGGACAAAGGTATTCTCAAAGAATTTGACGCGCATATTTTACGAGATCGCAAACCATTGGCCTTTAACGAACTAAACAAAGATCTCGGGCAAAAATATTTTTTTGGCCTGAATATCTCGCTTGGCTCTTTGGTGGGGGTCCCGATTTTGGGCATTAACAATCAATTCTTTGGCATTTTGTATGCAGCCAAGTCGGCTTCTTTTGGCTTCGATCCGGACGATGTGAACCTGTTGGAGGCCTTTGCCAATCAGGTAGCCATTGCTTTGGAAAACGCACATTTGTTACAAAAATCACTGGAAAGAGAACGCTTGGAACGGGAACTGCAAATTGCCCGCGAGGTACAATTGCGACTGCTTCCGCAAAACAAGCCGCACCTTAACCACTATGCTGTGGAAACATTAACCATTACGGCTTATGAAGTGGGCGGCGATTATTACGATTTTATTTCCAAAAGCAACGAGCATTTGGATATTGTCATTGGCGATGTGAGCGGCAAAGGAACTTCCGCCGCTTTTTACATGGCCGAAACCAAAGGCATTATCCAATCGTTTGCGCAATATTACCATTCTCCGTTGGAAATTCTTTCGCACACCAATCGCGTTTTAAGCGAATCGCTGGAAAAAAAATCGTTTATCACGCTTTTGGTGGCGCACATTGATGTGCAAAATCATCAAATGCGGTTTGCCCGTGCAGGCCATTGCCCGGTTTTACAATACAACGCCGCGGAACACAAAGTGCATTTATTGCAACCGCCGGGCATTGCGGTCGGGTTGGATCACGGCGCCATTTTCGATCGCATGCTGGAAGAATATCGCATAGCCCTGCAACCGGGAGATGTGTTTTTGTTTTACACGGACGGACTTTCGGAGGCCATGAACAAACACAATGAAGAATACGGAGAAGAACGTCTGGCAAAAGTGGTGCGTCAAAACCACCACCTGCCTCTGGAACAGCTTAAACAAACCATTATTGACGACGTTTTTCGTTTTACCGGGCGCCGTGAGTTGCACGACGATTTAACGTTAATTTTACTTAAACGCCAAACGTAATCCAGGATATTTAAACCTAAAATAATGCAACGAGGAAAAAGACATTAAAATAAATTCGGAGGAAGCGCATGAACGGTTTTAAAGTAACGCGCGTTGACAAAGACGATGTTACGATTCTTTACCTGGCCGGTTTTTTGGATGCCCATACGGTACCGGATTTCGAAAAGGCTTTGCAGGAAGCCATCAATGAGAAACGTTACAAAATCATTGTTAACTTTAAAGATCTGGACTATATCAGTAGTGCCGGATTGGGTGTTTTTATGGGCTTTATCGAAGAGGTGCGAGCCAACAACGGTGACATTAAACTAACCGATATGTCACCCCGAGTATTTAAGGTATTCGATTTACTCGGGTTCCCGGCTTTGTTTGAAATTTATGAACGTGAAGAACAGGCCATGGAAAAATTTTTAAAGCCCGAATAGGCAACTTTTTTCATTTTCATACGAATTAATAAATATGAAGACTATGCAAAAAAATAAGACCAAAACGTACCGCATTCAAATTTCGGCTGCGACGGAAAATCTGGAAATTATTCGCGGATTTATTCAGCAGGTTGCCCGAAAAGCCGGATTTAACACCGAACAAATCGACCAGATTAAATTGGCGGTAGACGAAGCCTGTACCAATGCGATCAAACACGCCTATCACTTTGATGCCTCGCAGATGATCGATTTGAAAATTCAACTTTGTTCCGACAAAATTGAAATCATAATTACCGATTACGGGCCAGGTTTTGATCCCCAAAATTTAAGTCAACCCGACCTTAATAAAAACGTCAAAAAGGGCAAACCCGGCGGTTTGGG
This sequence comes from uncultured Caldithrix sp., assembly GCA_964598255.1. Lineage (GTDB taxonomy): Bacteria > Calditrichota > Calditrichia > Calditrichales > Calditrichaceae > Caldithrix. Next base: position 47,294 of record CAZRBA010000073.1, read on the forward strand.
TATTCACCTTATGAAAACATTAATGGATCGGGTGGATTTTTATATTATCCCAGGAAAAAGAACCGAGGTACATCTTATTAAATATCGAACATCGCATTAATCAAAAAAACCATAATTGACGAAAGTTTATCTATGGAATATTCGTATCTTAGCAGTTTCAGAGAACGGCACAAGCAGGAATTGCAAAGCGAAGAACTTGACAAACGTTTATTGGAACTTTCCGCACTGTTTGAACTGAGCCAATTATTAAACGCCTCTTTGAATTTAAAATCGATTTTGGATAATATTTTGCTCATTCCTATGGGAAGAATGATGCTCAGTCGGGGAGTTACCTTGCTAAAAATGGAAAACGCCCAATTCCGATTTGCCAATTTAAAAGGCATCGATCAAGCCTGGCTGGGTAAGCAAATTCGCATTGATCAGCCTCCTCTGGAACCGATTTTGCTTTCTCAAAACAAACAAAATGTTGCTTGGATGCGGATTTTTCGCGACCTGAACTTGGAATTGATTTTGCCTCTTATTTTTCAAAACGAACATAAAGGACTTATCGGGTTTAGCAAAAAACTAAACGGCCAGCCTTTTTCCGAAGATGAAATTGATTTTTTGTTTTCATTGAGCAATATAGCGGCTCAGGCTATTGAAAACGCCCAGATGTTTGAACAGCTAAACCGGCTTAACCGCTCTTTAGATCAAAAGATTCAGGAATTGAATACCTTGTTTGAAATCGGCAAGGAATTAAATCAAATTTTTGACGAGGAAGGTATTTTAAAGCAATTGTCTTTTTCTTTAATGGGGCAAATGCTGGTAAACCAGTTTTGCATTGCCCTTAAACGCCAAGAAGGGTGGCAGCTTATTTACCGTAAGGGCTCGCTTTTTCCGGAAGATAAATGCCAACAAGTGGTAAAAATATGCAAAGATTTAGCCTCCGTTAGCGAACCGCGCTTTACGGACAAAGATGCGCAGCTCTCTGTGTTAAAAGCGCTCAACATCCGGCTTATTGTACCCATGGATAGCAAAGGTCAGGTTGGCGGTATTATTTTCCTCGGGGAACGCATGGACAAAAAACCATACGGCCAACATCAACTGGAATTTTTGTCCACCTTGGCCAACATTGCCATGATCGCTCTGGAAAATTCGCGTCTAATCAAAGAAACCATCGAAAAAGAACGTTTGGAAGAAGAACTCAATATTGCCCATTCTATTCAAGACCGCTTGTTGCCTTCCTCGTTTCCGCAAATAGCCGGATTTGATATTCATGGCCTAAACATTCCCAGCAAACAGGTAGGTGGCGACTATTTTGACATTATCCCCTTATCCGAGGGCCAACTTATTTTGGCCATTGCCGATGTTTCCGGCAAAGGCATGCCTGCGGCTTTGCTTATGTCTAACCTGCAAGCCGGTTTGCACATGCTGTGCGAAGAAGAGTATAATTTGGCCGAAATCACCTATCGCTTAAACAACCTGGTTTACAAAAACACTTCGCTGGAACGCTATATTACCTTTTTTATCATGAAATTGGATACAAAAACGGGACGGTTCGAATACGTAAACGCCGGGCATAATCCGCCTTACTGGTTTCAGGTAACCCGGAATAAATTGGAAGAATTGTATCGGGGCGGTATTATTCTTGGGTTTTTGCGCAATGCCGAATATGAAATGGGCCGGGGTCAGATGCAAACGAACGATTTTATTCTGATGTTCACCGACGGTGTTACGGAATGTATGAACAAGGATGATCTGGAATTTACCGAAGAACGATTGCAGGCATTTATCCGTGCCGAAGCGGCCAAGCGCAGTTGCGCCTCTTTTAACCGTCAACTGGTGCAACGTTTACAAAAATTTGCCGGTGGCCGTGCCCAAAGCGATGATATTACCATTCTGGCGGTAAAACGGCTGAACCCGTAATAAAATCGGTGTTTATATCGGATTGGGGATATCTACAAATTGCACATCCAAACCGGACATCTCTTTTAAATGTTTACCCAAAGCCATTACCCCGAACCGTTCGGTAGCGTGGTGTCCTGCGCTGACAAAATGAATACCTTCTTCTTTGACGTAGTGTAAAATATGTTCGCTAACCTCTCCGGTAATATACGCATCCAAACCTTCGGCAACAGCCTGTTTAACATCCTTTTGAGCACCCCCGCTAATAATTCCTACTTTTACTACCTCGTCCGGACCGTAAGGGAAAAATAATGCATGCGGATTGATTTTTTCTTTGATTAAATTAAAAAACGCTTCTTTGGACGTAGCCGGAAGCGTGCCTTTGAATCCGATTAACTTACCTTTATATTCGCCGAACGATTCGATATTAATCAATTCGAGACTGCGGGCAATTTGAATATTATTCCCTACCTGCCCGTGGGCGTCTAACGGAAGGTGATATGCCATTAAATTAATATCATGTTCCAGTAACATTTTAACGCGTTTTTTGTAACCGCCGCGAAAAACCGGCCGCTCAAAATCCCAAATAATGCCGTGATGCACAATAATGGCATCGGCCTTTAAAGCAATGGCCTTTTCGAACAAATCCACACAGGCGCTTACGCCGGTAACCACCTTGTTAATTTCCTCTCGTCCTTCCACCTGCAATCCGTTCGGCCCCAAATCCGCAAATTCATTAATGCGTAAAAAATCGTTTAAATAAGCCACCAGCTCGTCTCGTTTCATTTTGATTTTCCTTTTTCTGCTTTTTCTTTTTGGCGAAATTCTTGAAGCGCCTGCTGAATTTTATCGACCAGTGTCTGGTTGAAAAATTTACCCACCAAATCCTTGCGTGTGCGATCGCCGATTTGCTGAAATTTACGCAGATTTTCCGGCGTGCTTAAATGCAGCGTTTGCATGCCTTGTTCTTTCATTTTTTGCAGGGAAGCTGCATTTTCCTTGCGGCTTACTTCGGTTAATTTGCGGAAATATTGATACCCTTTTTCTTTAACCAATGTTTGGTATTGGGGACTAATTTTGCTAAAGGCACGCTTGGAAATTAAAACGGCACCCATGGAATTGGTCAAAGGAATATCGGACACATATTTTAACTGCGTAAACCATTGCAGCACGATGCAGGCCAAAGGAGAGGTGTAAACCGTATTAATCAAACCGGTTTGCAACGAAGTTAGCACATCGGTAACGGAAAGCGGAATGGGATTGACCTGAAATTCCTTAAACGTCGCTTCTGCTACCGGATCGCCTTCCCACATCCAAATTTTCAAGTGTTTGAAATCATCCAAAGTTTTAACTGCTTTGTTGGTAAAAATGTACACATAGCCCACTTCGGCCCAACCGATGAGTACAAAGCCTTTTTTCTCAAAATGATCGGCAAAATAATCGTTGAATTTGTCGATAATATAATCCACTTCCTTTTTATTCCGGAACAAATAGGGCGTATCCAAAATACGCACTTCCGGCAAAATTGCACCCATTCCCACACCAGTAAACCCGGCACCTTGCAATTGGTTAATCCGAATTTTACGCAACACGTCTTTTTCGTCGCCTTGAACCCCGCCGGGATAAATTTTAAAAATAACCTCACCGTTGGTTTCTTGTTTAATTGTTTGCACATATTCGCGCATAATTTTCATCCAGGCAGAGCCATCCGGAGCCAGTGTGGCAAATTTGATAATTACCGGCTTGGCTTGCACGGTAAAAGTAAATATTAAAAGCGCAAAAAAACTTGCCAAAATCCTTATTTTTTTCCCAGACATCCTTCTTCTCCTCTGGTCATTGCACAAAATTTTTGTTTTCGATTTTCTTCGAATCGCAAAATCAAAATAGCACTAAACGTAATTTTCCTTTGGTTACCCGCACGTATTAAAAAATATCTTTTTCCCGCGCTAACAACTTCCGTGCCTTTTGTTTGGCTACTTTATTCAATAACTTTATTTGCGGCGCCACGGAAAGCGGAGTCTGCAAAACACGGTTCAAATATTGGCGGAACAAATCCTCGTCTAAAATCTTGGCCGCATAAAATTTTGCCGCATACACATAACTCAGTAAAAATTTTCCCTGCGTAATTTTAAAATTCGTTTCGAACAGCTTACGCGCCTTTTGCGGATTACCTCCCAGAATACGGGGCTTTTGGCCGTAAATACTGGCAAAATACAAAAAAACGCCTCCGTAAAAATAGGTAGAATCCAACTGACGAACCCGATACATTATTCGGTCCACCTTGGGTAAATCCGCTAACGCGCCCGGGTTTCCCAACGAAAGGTTAATTGCCCCAGCCCAGGCAAATCCGGTCCAAAACAATGCCGGTACATCCGAACGTCGTGCCTTTTGCATGGCCTGGGCCACCGATTGCGAAGTTGCCTGCCAATTATCGTCTAACTTTAAACGATGCTGCAAAACACTTTGCGCGTATTTTTTTGCCCGCAAATACAAATTTCGCGCTTCCGCTTGATTGGTATCTTCGGCAAAGGCCAAAGCGTAACCGGCCCAACCCTGGGCCAAAAGCAAACGTAAGTCATCGTTTTGCGGATCACTTTTTAACAAACCTTCGATTAGTTTTAAATTGGCTGCCAATGCCGGACGCGCAACGTTCAAATCGTCTTCCTCGTAAAATGCGGTTACCGCATCCCGCAATACGGGTGTGCTATGGCGCACGGCAAACCGGCGTATGCTACACGATTGCAAAACCAGCAAAAGGAATACCAATAATCCAACGAATCGCATTTTCATAGTTGCTTCTCCGCAAATTGTAAAATAGTCGATTTTGTAATAGGCAAATCATATACGCGGAAATTTATTTGTCTGCTTCTTCACGCCGCTTTTTATTGTGCACTTCCAAAATACTGCGCTCTACAAACGGGGTAAACAAATCGATCGGCACCGGAAAGATGGTTGTGGAATTTTTTTCTGCACCAACTTCGATAAGCGTTTGCAAAAAGCGCAACTGCAATGCCGAGGGGCTGGTGTCGATTATTTTGGCTGCCTGAGTCAACTTATCCGCCGCTTGGAATTCACCTTCGGCTGCGATAATTTTGGCGCGCCGTTCACGTTCTGCCTCGGCCTGCTTAGCCATGGCCCGTTTCATCTCTTCCGGTAAATCGATGTGTTTAATTTCGACCAACGAAACTTTGATTCCCCATGGATCGGAATGCTGATCGATAATTTCCTGTAAACGCGCATTAATGCGATCGCGCTCGGTCAGCAATTCGTCCAGCTCTATTTGGCCTACCACGCTACGCAATGTGGTTTGCGAAAGCTGCGAGGTGGCAAACAGATAGTTTTCCACCTCCACTACGCTTTTTTCCGGATTTACCACACGAAAATACAGCACCGCATTTACCTGCACCGAAACATTATCTTTGGTAATCACATCCTGAGGCGGCACATCCATTACCACCGTACGCAGGCTCACCTTTACCATGCGATCGACTAAGGGAATTAACAAAATAATGCCCGGCCCTTTTGCACCCACCAAACGACCCAATCGAAAAATAACGCCGCGTTCGTACTCCTTCAAAATACGAATGGCCCCAGAAAAAATGACAATAACAAATACGATTAATGTAATAATAAATTGCATATCAACTCCCCTTTATTGATTTACCCGAATAAATCAACTTATTTTTTGTTGTCAGCCGTCTTTTGAGCGCCTTGAACCGGCACAACTTTTAAACGAAGGGTCTCCCTATCCGCTTCAACCACCCGAACCCGTTGCCCTTTTTTACACGGCACATCACTAAATGCCGTCCAAAATTCCCCGTGAATTTTTATGGTGCCTTCGGGATTGAGAGGCTTAAATACCTCGCCCTGCTCACCAATCATGCCAATCAAACCTGTGGTCGGTTTTTTACGGTGAATGCGAATGGCCATACCGATGACAAAAACAAAGAACAACACACTTAAAATAACCACAAATGTAATTACCTGCCACGAAACGCGCAAAAAAGGTAACGGGCTGTCAAACAACATAATACTCCCCATGATTAATGAAATAACCCCGCCGATGGTCAACAAACCGTAACTTGGTATTTTTATTTCCAATAAAAATAGAATCACCGCAAAAATAATCAGCAAAAAACCGGCATAATTGACAGGCAACGTTTGTAAAGCGTAAAGTCCTACAACCAGGCAAATTCCGCCGACTACCCCTGGTAAAATGGTACCGGGATTGTACAATTCGAACAACAAACCGTAAATACCCAGCATCAACAAAATATATGCAATGTTCGGATTACTTAACGTGTCCAGAATGCGCTGTCGCCAACTCATTCCGAATGTTTCCACACGAGCACCGGCAGTGCGGAGTACAACCGTTTGTCCGTTGTCCAAAGTAATTGTTTTACCGTTTATCACGGTCAACAACGAATCCAAATTCGGTACCACATAATCCACCACATGCAGTTTCAATGCTTCCCGATCGGTAATATTGGCGCTTTGGCGAATGGCTTTTTCCGCCCAGTTCGCATTACGTCCCCGTTTTACGGCCATACCACGAATTTTGGCCACGGCATCGTTGGTTACTTTTTCTAACATGGTTTTGCTCATGGCGCTATCGGGCTTGCCTCCTGTGGGGCTGGCTCCGAATACCGGATGGGCCGATCCGATATTGGTAGAAGGAGCCATGGCGGCAATGTGGGCAGCATACGTAACAAACACACCAGCCGAGGCGGCGCGGGCTCCGGAAGGTGCCACATAAACGGCTATAGGCACAGTGGAGGCCTGAATGGCTTTAACGATGCGATGCATAGATTCCATCAAACCGCCCGGCGTATCGAGACGAATTACCAGCAATACGGCATGGGCTTTTTCCGCCCGATCGATGGACTGCGTAATATATTCCGTTGCCACGGGATTGATGACCCCGTCCACAATAATTTGATGTACAACTTGGGCTTGGGAATTGAATGCAAACAAAAAAGTAAGAACAAATGAAAAAACGAAATGCCTCATATTCAGCTCCAAACCGGTTAATTTGGCATCGAAAAAATAGAACAAGTTGAGCATTAAGTCAAGAAAATCGTCGAGTTTCGCCATTACCCTGTTTGTCCAAATACAGGAAACAAACGGTAAAACGGATCGTATATTTTGCCTTGCGCTCCATTTGCACGCTTATCAGCAATCCGGAAATTTCCAACCTTTTACCTGTGAAAAAAATGAGGCGTCGGAAAAACTTTGCATGCCCAAAATACAGGCCGCCGTACTAACGCCACACATCGTTATTCTTACAATAGATCGAAACTTGCCTATTTGGAATCAATGAATTATTTTTAAACAAACTATCGGAGGGCCTGTTTATGAATCCGATTATCGAAAAGATATTTAATTGGGCGGAGCGCATCGTTTACTTGCTGATCTCGCTGTTGCTGCTTTTAACTGCATTTTTCCTGATTTATAATTCGGCCATTGCCCTGATGCACGCTTTTGAAGCTAACGATTTTATCAAAGGCGCACTGCATGTGATCGACCGCGTATTGCTCACGTTGATGATCATCGAAATCATTTATACCGTTAAAATATCTTTACAAGCCCACACCCTGTCGGCCGAGCCGTTTATTATGGTCGGCCTTATTGCTTCCATCCGGCGCATATTGATTATTAGCGTCGAAAGCGCCTATTTAACCGAGCGCTTCCAACAACACATGATTGAAATGGGCGTGCTGGGGTTTATTATTCTTGTGCTTATTTTCAGCCTGTTAGCTTGCAAAAAGAAAAACATTTAATACGCATCGGCATCATATTTCTTCTTTGACGCAACGGAATCGGATTGCACTGTATTTTTAGCCAAGAAATGTGTTTAACAAATCCGCCCAATTTAAAGTTTTACGGTATTTTCCCGTTTGTATCAATGCTCTAAAACAACACGGCCGCGTCCAGCGGAAATTAATTTCTGTAATCAATCGTTTTAAACGACAAAACGGATATGCGATAAAAAGCGACGTTCAAGAGTAATTTGTTTTAGATAAAAATAAATTTGCATTAATATCTAAAATTGCTTATTATTTGATAACAATTATTAGTTATTAAAGACGGAAACAAAAAAATGAATGATCAAGATAAAATAACGGCCTTTATCCGAAAGTGCAGAGAAAATCATTTAAGCGTTACGCCGCAGCGCCTGGCCATTTACAGACAAATAATGAACGATCATTCCCATCCGAACCCCGAAACCATTTACAAACGGGTTAAGGAGGAATTTCCGACCATTTCTTTTGCCACGGTGTACAAAACGCTAGAAACCTTTGAACACCACGGCATCATTTCCATGGTAACTACAATTCACAATACCGTCCGCTACGATCCAGTTACCGAACCGCATCACCACGCTATTTGTGTGCGATGTAAAAAGGTCATCGATGTTTTTGACCAACAATTGGACAATTTACCCGTTCCGGCAGCCATAACTGAAGGCGGAAATCAATTTTTAAATTATTCCGTACAGTTTAATATTCTTTGCGCAGAATGTAAAGCTAAAGAGAACAATTAAAAAACATGTTCGGGGTCAGACTAAAACCCCGTTTTTTTAGCATTTTTTATAATAATTTTTATTACATAAAATATTTTATTTTATAATAATCAAGAAAGGAGTTCTCAAATGGAAGAACACGTATTCAACATGCCACGAATCAATGAACCCGCACCCAATTTTTCCGCTCAGACCACACACGGAAAAATCAAACTTTCCGATTATGAAGGACAGTGGGTTGTTCTCTTTTCGCACCCTGCCGATTTCACACCGGTATGCACCACCGAATTTATCGCGTTTGCTCAAAAGTTTAATGCCTTTAAGCAACATAATACGCAGGTAATCGGTCTGAGCATCGACAGCGTTTATTCGCATTTAGCCTGGGTACGAAATATCGAAGACAATTTCGGCGTCAAAATTCCCTTTCCCGTTATTGCCGATTTAGACATGAAGGTGGCCAAGCTTTACGGTATGATCCATCCGGGTGCCTCGGATACCTCTGCCGTACGCGCCGTTTTTATTATCGATGACAAAGGAATTTTACGCGCGATGATTTACTATCCCTTAACCAACGGTCGGAGCATTGACGAAATTTTGCGGGTGTTAATTGCTTTGCAGACTTCGGATCAAAACGGTGTGGCCACTCCGGAAAACTGGCAACCTGGCGATAAAGTTATCGTGCCGCCGCCGGCAACGCAGGAAGAGGCAGAGAAGCGTCGGGAACAAGGATACGATTACGTAGACTGGTATTTTAGTAAAAAATCATTATAGACCAAACAAAGAAGGAGTTTTACATGGCTAACAAACAACTGATCAACAAACTCAATAAAAGCGTGGCCAACTTACAGGTATTATACGTTAAACTGCACAATTATCATTGGAACGTAAAAGGCCCGCAATTTTTTAGCATTCATCAGGTTACCGAAAGCTACTACGATTACATTGCCCAGCAGTACGATGTCATAGCTGAACGAATTTTACAATTGGAAGCCAAACCGTTAACTACATTAACGGAATATCTGGAGAATGCTACTATTAAAGAAGAAACGGGCAAAGATTTTAATCCGCCTTATATTCTTGAGAAGCTAATTGCCGACTTTTGTCAGCTTAAAAATGATTTCAAGGAAATCTCGAATTTGGCCAATAAAAACGACGATGTAACCACCGCCGCCATAGCTGATGAAAATATTGCCTGGCTGGAAAAAGCAATTTGGATGCTTAAAGCCAGCAAATAATCCAATCATAATCCCGGCATTATGCCGGGATTATTAATCAAAACGAAAGGAGCCTATTATGGCCAAAGTAACCAGAGATGTGGTGGAACAAGCAGGTATTAATGTGGATCAGCTTGTCGATTTGTTAGTCAAAAACGCTGCGGCAGAATTAACGACCTATTATTATTACACCGTTTTGCGTGTAAACCTGATTGGCCTCCAAGGCGAAGGCCTAAAAGAAATCGCCGAAACGGCGCGCATCGAAGATCGGAATCATTTCGAAGCATTGGTGCCGCGCATTTACGAATTGGGTGGCAAATTGCCCAATGATATGAAGGCTTTCCATGATCTTTCGGCTTGCCCTCCAGCCCGCTTACCCACAAATCCAAACGATGTGAAGGCCATTTTGCAAGTTTTGGTTAATGCCGAACGTTGCGCCGTGCGCGGTTATACCCATATTTGTAATTTAACAGCCGGTAAAGATCATCGCACGTATGATTTGAGTTTACGCATTTTGAACGAAGAAATTGAGCATGAATCCTGGTTTTCCGAATTTTTGGGCGAAGGTCCCTCCGGACATTTTATGCGACAGGGAGAAACATCGCCTTTTGTTTCCAAATATCTGAAATAGAGCGCACCATGACCGTACAGATTTTTACACTTAAGGAATTGAGCTTTTACAACGGGCAAAACGGCAGACCGGCGTATATTGCTTACAAAGGCAACATTTACGATGTGACGTTAAGTTATTCATGGCGTAAAGGGGTACACTATTTAATGCATAGGGCAGGCACGGATTTAACAGCAAATTTGCAACACGCCCCCCATGGTAGCGACTTACTGGAAGCATTTCCGTTAGTCGGCCACCTCAAATAATCCTCCTACCAAGCCCCGACAAGGATCGGCGTTTGCCGATCCTTGTTTTTGCTTTTCAAATCACACAAATTACACTTCATTTTCGTTATATTTCGTTTGGCTTCATAAAATATTTTCAATAAATTAGTAAAAATCAATTAAGGAGGAATCATGCAATTAACCGATTTGCTTAGTGAAGAAAATATTTTAATTCCCTTAAAATGTAAAACTCGGGATGAGTGCATTCATGAATTAATCGATGCTTTAAATAAAAAAGAATTGTTAGCCGATGCGGACAAAGCGTTTGAGGCTATTTTAGAGCGTGAAAAATTAATGACCACCGGCGTGGGCAACGGCATTGCCATTCCCCATTGCAAGCACACTTCATGCCCTAACTTTGCCGTTGCCATGGGCATCCATCCGGATGGAGTCGATTTTGAAGCTATCGACAAAAAAAAGGTACATCTTATCTTTCTTTTGGTAGGCCCCGAAAACAATCCCAGCATGCACATCAAATTACTTAGTCGTATTTCCCGTTTAATGAGTAATGAAGATTTACGCGATGAGCTAAAAAAAGCCAAAACGCCTCAGGAAGTTTTGGAAGCCCTGCAAGAAGAAGAAAGTTATTTTTTTGAACTGGAATAATACGTTAATCGGGTTTATTTTTTGAAATTGCTTCTGCGGGTTGGGGCCGGGCATTGCGGGGAGTTTTATGAAATTGGTTATTTTCGTTTTAAATAAAGAAGAATATCTCAATGAAATTTTAGAGGCCTTTGTCGAATTAGGCGTTTCCGGCGCTACGGTTATCGACAGTGTCGGAATGGCGCGAATTTTGGCCCATGATATTCCCATTTTTGCCGGATTTCGTAATTTACTTCAGGAAAGTCGTCCGGGGAATAAAACAATTTTCAGTGCTGTGGACGAAAAAAAAATTCCTTTGATGCTCAAAACGCTTGAACAGATTTTAGGTGACCTGAATGAGCCCGGCACCGGTGTGTTTTTTAGTATTCCATTGGATTTCGTTAAGGGTGTAGGTACGTTTTAACGCGCGCCGGTCGTTCGGCAACCGACAAATTAACCATTAACGAATAAATCCTACCCAAGAGAAGCAAAGAAAATGGCACAACAACCCGAATACATTGGCACCTACAAAATTTTGGAAAAAATAGGCGAAGGCGGTATGGCCTATATTTACAAGGCATTACAGCCTTCACTCAAACGCACGGTTGTCATTAAAAAGCTTAAAGACCCCAACAAAGAAATCATTAAGCGCTTTAAAAAAGAAGCCTTACTCAGTGCTTCGTTTCATCACCAAAATTTGGTTGCCATTTACGACTTTATTTACGCCAACCGTAGCTACTATTTGGTTATGGAACATGTGGACGGCGAAGACTTGCGTACCATTATCGATCATTTAACCCCTATTCCGCCGCAAATTGCCGCTTTAATCACTCTTTCCATTGCTCAAGGTTTGGAATACACGCACGCACGTAACATCATTCACCGCGATATCAAGCCTTCCAATGTGCTGGTTGGTTACGACGGAGGCATAAAGCTTATTGATTTCGGCATTGCCCGCGACGATCTTTCGACCCGATTAACCATTACCGGTATGATCGTAGGCACGCCTGCCTACATGTCTCCGGAACAGGCCAACGGCGACACCCTAACGCCTAAAAGCGATTTGTTTTCTTTAGGTATTTTACTTTACGAAATGTTAACGGGCATAAAACCGTTCGTAGGTTCGAACCAAAGCGAGGTAATCACGCGTATTATCCGCGGCCAGTACATTCCGGTGCAGCGTATTAATCCGGCCGTACCGCATCGCCTGCGTAAAATCGTTAAAAAATGTTTGCAACACGCGCCGCAAAAACGGTACCATAGTGCGACAGAGCTTATTAACGATCTGGAACGTTTTCTCCCCTGGCAGGTGCGTAATCAAAAAAAACGCATTATGGCACGCTTTTTAAATGCGCTGGACAAAAACACGCCTTCCAGCGTGCAAACCGTTATTCCCGATTTAACGAAGCGTTTTTCCAATACGCGCTGGCAGATATTCAAAAGCATTGTGGCCGGAGTAGCCATAGTCTCCGGAGTATTATTATTTACATATTTACAATACAAACAAACGGGGTACCTGCGCGTTAAGGCGACTTCTGCCCCATATCGCATTACCATTGACCAAGGTAAAACCACGAAAGCCGTTGGCCCTGATATCCTTTTACCCGCGCTACTGCAAGGAAAGCATGAAATTCATTTTCAAAATTTGAGCAACAACGCCTTCCTTAAACTTGTAACACGGGTTAAGCCCAACCAAACATTGTATATCCATTTACCCACCCAGGTTTTCACCCCGGGCAGCAAGGTACGTATTTTTACGCAACCGGAAAACGCGCTTGTGTATATAGACAATGATTCCATGGGCACCACTCCCTTTATATCCGATTCCTTGGCACCCGGCTGGCATAAACTGCGTATCGTAAAACAAGGATTTGAACCTTGGCAAACCCACGTACGCTGTTTTCCCGAACAATGGGAACGATTCTTGTTCGTACTGGAGCAAATATCACAAAAGCAAAGGCCATAAAAAAACGGCCCGAAGGCCGTTTCGTATCAATTTTCAATCAATATGTCTTCATCGAACAACTGTTCTAAACGGCGTTTATGTTTGGATTCTTCCAAAGCCAACTTTTCGAACAGACTCTTTAGAGTAGCTTCATTGCTGCGTTGTTGTAGGTAACGATAAAGTTCCTGTGCGCCCATTTCCCGTTGAATGGCAACTTGCAATGCCTCTTGATAGGTCATTTTTTCATCGGGATCAATCGTAACAAAATAATCACCGATCTTCAAATCAATAATTTCACCGGGCTTGGTTTTAAACGCACCACCGGCTTTAACATTCAAAATCATGTCTTTGTGTTTTTGTTCTTCCGCAGCGAATTCATCAAGCACCTCCCGAATGCCCATGTTCTTTACCTTTTGGGCCCATTCCAAATAAAAATCTCGTGCCTCTTCTTCCTTGGTTACGGCAAAATCAAGAACCTGATCTATGGAATCGAAACGCAAATTGTTCAACGATTCGCTCATAATTTTTTCCTTTCAAGGATTTTCCCCGTACTTAAGCATCATTTTTTTCAAGACTTACTTATTTTGTTTCCGCATGGTGTTTACCCTTTTTGCTAATATACTTATCGATGAAGTAAGCTGCTTTCTTGCCGTCGGCAATGGCATGAATCGCATCATCCGGGCCCAGCTCGCAATCGCCACCGGCAAAAATACCTTTAACGTTAGTTTGCAGCGTATCTGGATCTACCGCAAAAGTGCCCCAACGTGTGGCTTTCACCTCGGCTTGTTCGGCCATGCTGCTATCGACCTTCTGCCCGATGGCCATAATTACGGTATCGGCTTCCACGGTAAACTCCGAACCTTCGATGGGAATCGGACGGCGACGACCGGTTGCATCCGGTTCACCAAGTTGCATGCGAATACATTCAATTTTCAAACGATCGCCTTGTTTACTAATTTTGGTCGGGGTTGTTAAAAATTCGAATTTTACACCTTCTTCTTTTGCTTCTTCTATTTCTTCGTCATTGGCCGGCATTTCGGCTTCGGTACGACGGTAATACACAAACACTTCTTTGGCACCCAAACGCATCGAAGAGCGACAGACATCCATAGCCGTATTTCCACCGCCAACAACGATAACGCGTTCGCCCAAATCCGGTCGCTGGCCTTCGGCGATTTTATCCAAAAATTCCAAACCGACCAAAACGCCCGGCGTATCGATGCCTTCGATGGGCATTTGTGTCCCGATTTGAGCACCTACGGAAATAAACAAAGCATCGTATTGTTCTTTTAATTCTTTTAAGCTGATGTCCTTACCGACTGTTGTGTTGTATTTTACTTCAACGCCGGTGTCCAAAATGGTTTGGATTTCGCGATCCAAAACTTCCTTGGGCAAACGATATTGCGGGATACCGTAACGCAACATGCCGCCTAATTTATCGTGTTGTTCGTAAACAACCACGTGGTAACCGTAATTACGCAAATAGAATGCGGCTGTTAATCCGGCAGGTCCGCCGCCGATAATACCCACGGTTCCTTCTTTTTGCGGTAAAGATTTCCCTATGCGCAGAATTTCATTTCGTTTTTCAGCCGTTTGATCGGTGATGTATCGTTTTAGCCAACGAATGGCAATGGGATCGCCGTTGTGCCCCAATGCACATACATCCTGACAATGGGCGGTACAAACACGTCCGCACGATTCGGAAAAGGGGTTGGTATCGTATAAAATTTTTAGTCCGTCTTCAAGGCGATTCTCACGAATGGCCTTAATGTATTCCGGAATATCCATGTGCGTGGGGCAAGCATCGATGCAAATGCCGCATTCCAGACACCGGGACGCCTCTTCGACGGCCATAACCACTTCGTATCCGTAAGCCATTTCGTCGAATGTGTTTTTACGTACATCCGGTTCCATTACTGGCATAGGCGTCAGCTTGGGGTCAAGCAGCCAGGCTTCATCGCTTCTCCGATAGCCTTTGTCATCATCTTTCCAGATCTTGTCATCGACGCCCGGTTTAAACACCCATTCTTGAGGATCGGACGTTACCCAAATGTAATCGTTAGACATCCCTAACGATCCCGTGGGACAAACATCCACGCAAAGCGCGCACCAGCAGCAACGTCCGTAATCGATTTGCGGACGCAGGCCGGAATCTCCTTTACCGGCATGAATAAAATTCACCGGAACCATATCGATGGCTTCGTTCTGGCAAATTTCTTCGCAGGTTCCGCACCCGATACACTTTTCAATATCGTTAACGTGGAATCCCCGATAACGATCGGCCCCTTCCCGTTCTTCAATAGGTTTTTTGACGGTATACGGTTTTTCCAGCGTTCGTTTCCAGGCAGAAAACGGAGAGAGTATATCTTTTAAGCTCATGGTAATTTCCTTTTTACCTCAGTTTATCATTCGCTTATTTTTTAGAATCCGGCTAACGTTCTATTTCCGGCGGACAGGTTTGCAGCGAAGGCATTAACCCGGCCAAATCGGCAATACTTATGCCAACGGCCAGCCGTTCGAGTACGGCCATGGCGTGGGTGTAGCTGGCTCCGCGCACATGTACGCGACGGGGAAACTCGCTTCCGTCCGATACGACATAATAGCCCATTTCACCGCGACCGGATTCCGCACGGACATATGTTTCACCGGCCGGAATTTTCCAATGTAGTACATTGGGTAGCTTGGCACGCACCGGTCCGCTGGGCATTCTTTTTAAAATTTGCCGAATAAGACGAATCGAATTTAAAATTTCTTCTTTACGCAATCTGGTGCGTTCGTAAACATCCGATTCCGAACCCAAAATAATATCAAAATCCAATTGATCGTAAATCAAATACGGGTTGTCCTTACGTACGTCAATGGGAACACCCGCTGCCCGAGCCGTGGTACCGGTAATACCGTAGGGTTCAATCCATTCCGGCGGAATGTATCCCAGTCCTTTGGCGCGTGCTTTAAAAACCGCGTTGTTAAACATTACTCTTTCGATATCGGCAATCAGTTTTTCCAGCTTATTCATTACCACTTCTACGTGTTCGGCAAATCCTTCGGGTAAATCTTGCCGTACTCCGCCGGGAATAATGTACATGTGATAAACGCGACCGCCGGTCAGCTCTTCAAACAGATCCAAAATGTAATCACGATGGGCTACGCCCCACTGGCCGATAGGTACTAATCCAAAGGCACCGGCCTGGCCGCCTAGGCCCATGGTTAACGAGGCGGCCCGCATCATTTCCAAAACCAGAGTACGAATCCAAATACCGCGTTCGGGTACTTGCACACCGGCCAGTTCTTCCACTCCGGTAGCGAATAGGTATTCGTTAAAATCCGGCTCTGGTACACAAATACGACAGACAATGGGAAAGCACTGGATGTACTTACGCCGTTCCATTAAT
Source organism: uncultured Caldithrix sp. (assembly GCA_964598255.1). GTDB lineage: Bacteria > Calditrichota > Calditrichia > Calditrichales > Calditrichaceae > Caldithrix. The sequence continues at coordinate 63,728 of CAZRBA010000073.1, forward strand.
TTTTCAAATCCGCGATGCAAATAGCCCACATGGGTTTTGGCTTCCACGATCACATCGCCTTCCAAAGTCAACTCGACCGACATATTGCCCGTTACCCCGGGATGCTGGGGGCCGTGCCATATTTTCAAATACTTACCGGAGGCCAAATCGAACGTTTTTTGTTGCGCCCAAACCGGCCGCCAGGGATCCAAGTCGGTAGGAATTTTCGGCCAGTTTTTTTCCGGTTTATTTTTTATTTTGGTTGTCTCGGACGATTTTTTTGATTTCATATTTTACCTCAGCCTCTAACGGATAATTTTTTTCTTCCATTTGTTTGATAGGATCGATCGTAAAACGTCCTTCTCTGGGGAAATAGGTTTCTTGCGAATATTTTTTGCTATCAAAATCCTTACGCATGGGCGGAATATTATCCCAGCCTTCCAGAATCATCGGTTCATCCACGCGCGGGCTGCCGGGGAAATTGATACCGAACATTTCCTTAAGCTCACGTTGGTACACTTGCGCCGCGGCCCATAAATGATGAATGCTTTCCATTTCTGGATTTTCGCGATCGATAAAAACTCGCACCCCCATATCGCTATGGGTTTGGTAATTGTGGAGTAAGTAAGTAAGTTGAAAGCGATTTTGTTCGATATAATCGACCGCTGAAATGAGGACTAAATGTTTAAAGCCTTCGACATCTCTCAAATAGGTTACCGTTTCAACAGCTTTTCGGGCTGCAACGGTTACAAAAAGCAAATTGGGCCTTTGTTGTTTACTATCGCTAACGCCAAACCGTTCTTGCAATCGTTTTAAAATATTTTCCATAGTTTCCTACCAATTATATTCCGGTAAATCCCAGTCTTTAATTATTTTTTTCTGATTTGCTTTGTACCAGTCAAAATTTTGCGCATATTTATTGGCGCCTTCTGCCTTTCCCGCTTTGATAAGCCGCTTTAACTCGTTAAAACCGGCAATCAAAGCTTCCGGACGCGGCATGCAACCTGCAATGTACACATCAACAGGCAAATAATAGTCCAAACGATTAATGGTATTGTAGCTATCGAAGTACATTCCGCCGTTTACGGTACAGCTTCCCAAGCCCAAAACGAATTTGGGATTTTGCATTTGTTCATAACTGCGAATGACACGCTTTAAAGTTTTAACGGAAAGATAGCCGCTAATAATAAAGACACCTGCCTGTCGAGGCGTGGGGCGCGGGAAAATGCCGAAACGGGAAACATCGTAACGGGCAGTGTAAAGCGGCGGCAATTCAATGGAACCGCAACCGGTTCCGAACGCTAAAATCCACAACGAATTGGCCTGGGCCCAATTGTAAAATTTTCGTACGATTTTATTGGCCACGGGTGTCACCGCCTTGGGGCGCTCTCCGCAAAAATAATCCGCCGGATTAAAGCCCAAATCGTCTGCCTGTTGATTTAACTTGTCTATTTTAATTTCTTTGTCTGCCATCGTTCACTTCCTGCTTAAAGACGTTATTTTTCTATTTAAACCAAATAAATCACAACTGCCAATACGCCGATCATCGCCGGAACTTGCAACAGCCAGCGAATGGATTGTTCCACTTTGAATCTGGGAAAAACCACACCGACAAATACGCAGAATTCGAAGATAAAAAATGTTTTGACGATCATCTCCCAAATACTGGTTGCTCCGCCGAAAAACAAATTCATAAACAATACCAGTTTGGCCGAAGCAAATACGGAACGATTCGATTGCAGCAAAACCAAAAAGCTACTGTTGTATTCCGTTGGCGGACCTACGGGAATTTCCTGCGGCGCCATGTGCACATCAAAAGGCGAATGCATCATCATACCTAAGTAGGCCAACATACCGGCAATAGTTGCCACCGGATTAGTAACCATATTCCAATGGGCAATGCCGCCCTGCTGGGCCGCCACGATTTGTGAGATGGACAGGGTGTGATGTTGTGCTGCCAATGCAATGATTGCCAAAGCAAAAGGAACTTCGCTGGCTGTCACTTGGGAAAGCCCGCGCATAATACCCATGGCAGAAAATGGATGTCCGCTCTCGCCAGCTCCCAGAGCCATTCCCAACATACCAAAAAAGATAAAATAAATTACCAAAAGCAAATCGCCGCTAAAACTAAAGTTTTGCAACCAAACCGATCCGAATACCGCAGGGATTAGCAAATAGAGTCCAATACCTCCGGTAAATCTGAAAACCGGCCCCAAATAATACATAATCCCATGATGAATGGCCGTACGCATGGAAAAGCTTTTAACGATATCCACATACGGCTGCCAAACAGGAGGCCCGATGCGGCCATGTACGCGGGCAATGATTTTCATGGTAAAGCCGATGAGCAACAACCCGTAATTGAATATTAAGAACAAAGATGCTAAGGCATATCCGATTTTTATGAGTACCGATTCCATTAATGCACTCCCATGATGTAATAAAGGACTAAACCGAACAACAAAATAAAAAGCGCGTAGGTTTGGCCGTTACCCGTATAGATATTACGGAAAACTGAGGCCAGCGCATGCGCCCATTCGTCCACTGCAAGCCAAAAACGTTTAACCAAAGGCTTTAAAATCGGCGCCATTGCGCGTTGGTAAGGTGTAAAAAATTTATAGGCATAATGCGTTGTTTCCGGCCGTTCCGGTTTTTCGGCCGCAAATACGATGTTAAAAGGTTTTACCTTTTGTGCTTTGGGGTTAATAAGCAATAGGTAAATAAGCACCAGAACAAAAATGGCCCCCACAATAATAATGGTTATCATTCCGTTCCAGTATCCTATGGAACTGAAGACGGTATTGCCTTGCCAGAAAAGTGTGGAGCTAAATACGGGATCAATAGCTGCAGATAACGGTTGTAGCAATAATTTGGGATCTGCGGAAAAAACAAGCAGAGCAATTATCAAAATATATTGCGGAATCAAAAGCCAAACAGGCGCTTCTTTTACTTTTAACTGGTTCGGCTTGGGCATACCTAAAAAAATGGCATGTATCAGACGATAGCAATACAAAAAGGCAATGGTGCTGGCAAAAAAGGCCAAACCGGTTTGCAAATACCAGCCTTTTTCGATTAATGCTTCGTACAGCAACCATTTGCTGCCAAACCCCATTAGCGGCGGCACGCCGGACAAAGCAATAATGCCGATTAATACCGAAACAAACGAAAAAGGCATGCGTTTGATCAAGCCGCCCATTTCGTACATATTACGGGTTCCCGTACGATAAATAACACCGGCAACAGCCAAAAACAACAAACCTTTAAACAACAAATGGTTTAACGTATGCCATAAGGCTGCCGCCCAACCCAAATGAGACATAACAGCTAAAGCAAGCAAAATATACCCCACCTGCCCCACACTGGAATATGCCAGTAACTTTTTGGCATCTTCCTGAAAAACTGCAAACAAGGTGGCAAAAAAGGCGGTCAAAACACCGATCCATCCTAGGATGGTATTTAAAGAAATTCCGGCCAAATAGGGCGTTCCCAAATTGACAAGCAACACCACAAATCCAAAAATACCCGCTTTGGAAAGAATGCCGGAGATAATGGGGGTGGCATCATCCTCGGATTCGGCATAAGCGCCAGGCGCCCAAATGTGCAACCCGATGGCAGCGATTTTGGCCAAAAACCCAAGAGCCACAAAACCGAAAATCCAAGGAGCATATGCCGCGGAAGAGGCCAGTACCTTCAAATCCCAAATATCCGGTAGGCCCGCATGGGCAAAAGCAAAACCCGTTAAAATAAAATAGGCACCGCCCAAACTGAAAATAACATACGACAATGCCGGTGCTTCGGCTTTTTTACCGCGCAATATCAACAAATACGAGGCCACTGTCATCAATTCCCACGAAAAGAAAAATTGCAACAAAGTATGCGACAGCACCAAATTCGTCATAGCGCCTAACATCAAAATTACCAGCGGATAAAAGCCTACCGAACGTTGCGTACGATACAAAGAGCCCAGCAACATTACGGCCCCGCCCGCAAGAAAAAGCAAAGCAAAATAAACATTTATTCCCTTTAAAGAAGGCAAAAGATAAAACGCGTAAACGGTTAACAAGCCAACGCTAATAATGCCTTTTATTTTGACCGGTAACGCATCGATGATAAACAGAAAAACGGCTGCCGCCAATGGCACATACAACAAACCGGCATGCGGCATTGCATGCAACGAAAAAAGATACCCGACGCCAATTAAAAGAAGACCGAACGTCCATAGCGAAAAATAACGTTCGCCTTCTACCTTAAAAGGAACTTCGACCTGCACAGGTGCTCTGCGAATGGCATAACCGAACCACCGCAACAGGTAAACCGCTTCAAACAAAGAGCCGAGCAAAATAAAACCGATCCACCAAAAATGATGTTTTACCGCCAACGCCATGACAAGCGACCATTTGCCCCAAAATCCGGCAAACGGCGGAAAACCGAGCAGGGCTAACAAAAACAAACCCAGCAAAAACTGCAATAACGGCCGCCCTTGTAAAACGCCCCAATCTTTGATATTGTCTTTTTTGACAATACCGGCTAACCAGTAAAGCCCGGCCTTGGCAAAAAAGTGATTAAAAAACAAGGCTAAAATAATATATTTAAACGTGGAAAAGGAAGGATCGAGCGCATAGCCCAAAGCAAGCGTCATAAGCAAAAGCCCCATTTGCCCTACGGAAGAATACCCCAGCATACGGGTTGTATTGGTTTGTTTGATGCCCATCCAGTTTGAGGCCAAAAAAGTTACCAACCCCATACCGGCAATAATCATAAACCAGTGAGACGGAGCTAATGGTAAAATTTTATACAATGCAAAAAACATGGCCCCGGAGGTTCCGGCCGAAATCATGGCTGCAATGCCAGGATTGGCTCCTTGATAAACATCCAGCGCCCAGCCGTTGGCCGGAAATTGTTTCATTTCGATAAAAAAGGAAAGCAGCAACATAAAAATAGCCATTACGACCACACTCATGCCACTGTGCAAAATGGGACTTAAAATCATTCCGTCAATATTCAGGGTTCCGCTGTAACTATATAAAAAGATAATGCCCATTAGTAAAAACATCGAAGCAATGCTGCCGGCAATCATGTATTTAAAACCACCGGAAAGGGCATTAATGCGTAAATCCATACCAATTAGGGCATAGGTTGCGATGGACGTAATCTCGATAAAAACAAACAGGTTAAAAATATCGCGGGTCATTACCAGTCCGTTCATGCCCAAGGTAACCAACAAAAACAGAACCGGGGCACGAACGCCGATGGTATTAAAATGGCGCAGCAAATAAATGGCACCCGTTAAAGCAAGAATGTTAATACCGGTTAAAAAGATGGCTTCTTGCAAGCTCATTTGCAAATTAATAGACAAAGGCGGTTTAAAACCGGCAGTGTAAATTTGCACGGGCTGTAGTCCATTAAATAAGAACCCCATGAGCCACTGAGCCGAAATGAATACAAAGGCCGAAATCGTCAGTAGAAAAATTGTATTTACAACTGTTTTCCCCAGCCGTTCGAATAGCGGAAGGAGAAAGGCCCCTCCCAATGCAATTGCTATAATGTAAATTGGTGCTACCATTTCATATCCCTGTAATCACTAATGTCCAATGATTTTTTCTTAGCAAACAAACGAATCACATACGAAAGCATCAAAGCGTCTACTGCCACACCGATAACAATGGCTGTTAAAACCAATGCCTGCGGGACAGGATCTACCACTTTATTAACCGCATTACCAACAACGGCCGAATCCAAAATGGGCGCCGTTCTGCCCTTAATGTAGCCGATGGAAATCATCAAAATCTGGAGTCCGGTTTCCGCAATGGAAAGACTAAGAACTATTTTAATCAAATTGCGGCGTGTAAGCAGGCCCCAAATTCCGATGCCCATAATGATAATCGCAAAACCTAAAATTAACTTCATTTTATTACCTTAATCTTTTTCTATCCGCAAAAATTATTCTTTCAAGTTTTCCAGAATACCCGAAAGCTCGGTTCCCACTTTCAAACCGATAAACGTATAAATAATGGGAATTGCCCCGGCGCTAAGCAATGCGCCATATTTCCCAAGCGGCAAAAAGCGGTTGTCTAAAAATCCGGCGGCTAAAATCAACCCTAAAATACCGACCAAAACGTAGCTGGCTCCGGCGGTTGATTCCAGCCAGTTCAAAGCCAAATGATTCATTTTGAAATCGGGAAAAACCAATAAAAGGAATAACACCCCGGAAGCAATTACGGCCCCGCCTTGAAATCCTCCGCCAGGCGACAAATGGCCGTTCAGAAAAATATAGGCGCCAAACATTACAATAAAAGGACTCAACAAATGGGCACCGGTCGTCAAAAATTCGCTGGCCGGACGATATTTTCTCTTGGTTTCTCTGGATTCCTTTTTGCGACGACGCAATAGAACGGCCACACCGGTAGCCGCCAAAAAAAGAACACTAACTTCGCCCAGAGTATCCAACCCACGGTAGGTAACCACAATTGCCGTAACCACATTAACCGCTCCCAGTTCTTTGGGCTCACGCGAGACATATTCGCGAGCCACGCCGTTAAGCGTTTGGGGAGGATTCCAGTTAAGCAGCATTTCGAACATGATATAAACTAAAAAGAGTACCACCAGAAGGGCGAATCCACGTTTAATCATTTTCCGCCTCCTGTTCGCGCGTTTTTTTAATGGCATACAAAAAGATAGCCGTAGAAAGTCCGGCACCGATGGCCGCTTCCGTCATGGCCACATCCGGAGCCGCCAACACCACGTAAACCACGCTGGCAAACAAACTGACAATACCTCCGGCTACGGCCGCAGCCACCAAATTTTTAAGATATACTGCAGCAATGGCTGCAACGACCATCCCCACACCTAAAAGAATAAGCAAAATCTCAGTCATTAACGGCCTCCTTCCCTTCCGATTGCGCTTCTTTGGCTTCGTCTTCGGCCAAGCGGTCGCGCACAGTTTTCTTGGTAAGCGGAATGCCTGCAAAATGAGCGGCACGCGCCAGAGCATGGGAAGAAAGCGGGTTGGTTGTTACGATAAAGGCAACCAAAATAAAGCTTTGCAAAAACCAATCCGTATGGTACATGCCAATGCCAAGCAGAGTTAAAATGCTACCTAATGTGGTAGATTTTGTACCTGCCTGCATACGGTTGTACAAATCGGGCATGCGCAAAATTCCGAGAGCTCCCAAAAATAAAAATAACGAGCCGATAAGTGCGACAATCGCCCCGAAAAGATGTAAGGCTTCCATTACAGCCCCCCTTCCAAATAGCGGGCAACAGCAATAACACCGATAAAACTTAATATTCCATAAACCAATGCCACATCAAGATAGATAACCCGATCGGTGTATAAGGCAATAAAAACAATGAGCGAAGTCGAGATTATGGTCAGGGTATCCAATGCTACCGTACGATCACCAATGGATGGCCCTAACACAAAACGCGTACCGGCCACCAAAACGGCGACCATGGCAATTACCGTGGCAATATGCATCAATGTCTCAGCCAAAGATCACCTCCAAATATTTTTCAAAACCAGCCACAATTTTTTCCGTAGCACCTTCCACATCCATATCCGTTACATCAATCCAGTGGATGTAATAGGTATCTCCTTTTACTTCGACCGACAAAGTACCCGGAGTCAAAGTAATAGAGTTGGCTAAAATCATCCGGCCCACTTTGGATTTTAGCCTTGTTTTTACCTTTACAATACCCGGATTGATAGGAATGCGCGGTTGAATAACGCGGCGTGCCACATCAAAATTCGATTTTATAATGGCAATAAAAAGATAAAAAATGTAAATAACGGAATATATTACTTTTTTGGGCGTTACGGCCGGTAATTTCTCGGCCTTGACAAACAGCAAAGAAACAATAAAAGCCGTAATAAAAATGACCACCCAGTTTCCTACTAATGTCACGTGCGTCCACGCAATGTAAAAAATCAGCAACACAACTGCGACAATAAAAGCATTTAAGAGTCGAATAAATGCATTGGGAGATGTCTTTTCCATTTCGTCCACTCTCTTAAAATTGTTTTCGGTTTAAACTATGAATCTTCCAAAACCCGTGCTTGTTCTTGCAACCAGCTATCCAACGCATTCAGCAAGGTTTGGATAGCCTTAGCCACCGCTTCTCTTTCATGCGGGTTAATTTGATCAAAAATTTCGCGATGAATATCAATAGCCGCGCGACGCATCTTTTTGACAAGTTTTTTACCCTGTGCCGTAAGACTAACGTTAATGTTTCGGCGATCGTCCAATGAAATGCGCCGTATGACATACCCTTTGTTTTCCAACGAAGTAATGATGCGCGTTACGCCACCAGGGGTTATCTCCAGCCGTTCCGCCAACTCTTTAACACCCATGGAGTCAATTTCAAAAAACTGGACAAGGCAGTTGTACTCCGATTGGGAAATACCTATCAGGCGCATGAAATAGGCATCTTTTAAAGCACATTTCTGCCGCAGCTTAAAAATAAGATCTGCGATTTTGTTGTAAGCATCGTCTTGTAAAATCATTTTACCTCGTCAAATATTTTAGCAGGTAAATTATATACTCGATCAATAATTGTCAAAATAAATTTTTTATTTCATTAAACGTATAAACATTCACAAACCCGAGCAGGCTTCTAATCCCAACGCGTAAAAATGCTTTGTTGTTTTTGTGTTTTTGCCCACCCAGTTTTAGAAGTGATGCTAACAGACGTTGAATAAAAATTCACAAGCTATTAAAGCGTCCGTTTTACCGATCGATAATTTCTTCGGTTTTTTCTTCAAATTTTCTTAGATTTTAATGTATTGAACATTTATCGGAGGCTGTTTATGTTATCAATATTGCAGCAAACAAGGGACGTTTTTGATCTTACCCTATTTACCATTAATCGTACCCCCGTTACCCTATCTTCCATCATCATATTTCTGATTGTTCTGGTCGTCACTTACTTTTTCGCCAAGTTCTTCAATTTTTTCATTTTGCGTAAAATTTTACGGCGGTTTAATGTGGATGAGGGAGTGCGCTTTACGTTACAACGGATTAATTTTTACGCCCTAATGAGCATGGGCATTATCATTGCTTTCCAATTCATCGGTATCGATTTAAGCGGATTGGCCGTCATTTTCGGAATGTTATCTGTGGGTATCGGTTTCGGGTTGCAAAATGTTACTTCCAATTTTGTTTCCGGAATTATTCTGTTGCTCGAACGCCCCATTAAAATCGGAGACCGCGTAATGGTCGGGAATACGGAAGGCGATGTTTTGGACATCAACATCCGGTCAACCACTATTCGGTCTTTGGATAATGTTTCAATTATCGTACCCAATTCCGACTTCATTTCAAGCAAAGTAGTCAACTGGTCATACGGCGATACCCGCGTACGCATTGTAGTGGATGTGGGTGTTTCTTATGATTCCGATTTGGATTTGGTTTTACGTGTTTTGCGCCAAATTGCCGATGCGCATCCCGGTGTTTTAAAAAATCCCGAACCAGACGTATTATTTTTAGGGTTCGGTGATTCCGCTTGGAATTTACAATTACGCGTTTGGTTGCCCCACCCCAAAAATCATCACAAAATTCGTTCCGATTTGAACATGGCTATTGTGCGCAAATTTCGGGAATACCAAATCGAAATTCCTTTTCCGCAACACGACTTACATGTACGTAGCGCCGTACCCATCCCTGTTTTACCGGAAAATCAAAAACTTTCGTGATTCTTTTTTGGGAAAAACAGGCAAATGTGCGCAGAATAACGGAAATAATAAACCGAATAGTTTATTTTTGATCAAATCGGTCGAATAATAAGCCCAAACGACCTGTCAAACAAATGGAGATCGCTTTATGAAACGTTTGATTGTTATGCTCTTTTTGTCCGTTTTAGTTGTTGGCTGTCTTTCTACCAATAAAACGCTTTGGGACAAGCATCGGGTTTCGGTTGATCCGTTTGTTGCCCAATGGTTGGAATCTCCGGCCAAATCATCCGCCGAAGTTCTGCCTATTCTGGTTATCTCCAGCGCTCCGTTGGCCGATTTTACCTTTTTAAAGAAATTAACTCCCAACCGGTACACCGGACGTGTAACCAAACAGCAATTACAACAATTGCTTCGGGACGAACGGATTCTTCGTATTAGCAGCGGGCAACAAAAATTGCATTGATCTTCCGCTCAGGACATCCGGCTTGTGGTGCCATTCAAATTTTTAAGCCGAAACCTATTCCCGGAAGCAAAGATGCCTTGTCTTTCTTGCTCGCATTTGCTTAGGCTAAAAAAATGGCGAGGTCGCGATTTTTTTGCAATCGTCATCAAATTCTTAATATTTTTTAAAAAACCGGCAGATTCTTCTCTGCCTTGCCTATTTCATTAATTAAGGAGTCCCCTATGAGAATCCTTCTTTTCATTTTTACTTTTTGGGCCATGCTTCAGGCGCAGGCTATCGACCCCTATTTGCAACATCTTATGCAAACCCCGCTAGCCAAGGCCCAGTACAAAACCTACCATCTTCTGTTGCATGGAGACCAACACTTGGCAGATGCTTTGTACGACGCACGGTTCGACGTTCAATCTCAATTCGGAGATTTTGCCACCGTTGTGGTTCCTCAGGATCGTCTGACGGAACTTTTCAAATTACCCGGACTCGATCGGGTTTCGCTGGGCGTCAAAGTAAAACCGATGACTTCTCTGGCTGTACGCTACCAAAACGTGCAGTGCGCTTACGAAAAAGGATACACAGGCAGCGATGTTATTGCGGGTATTATCGATACGGGTATCGATTTTCATCATCCCATGTTTATTAAAAACGGCAAAACCCGCATTTTGAGCATTTGGGATCAGACCATTGACGGCACTCCTCCCTCCGGCTACAGCTACGGTACCGAATTTAGCGAAGCTCAAATCGATCAGGATTTGGCCTCGGGCCAACCTTTTAGTGTGGTCAATCATCATGACACCGAAGGCCATGGTACGCATGTGGCCGGTTCATTTGTGGGCAAAGACCCGACGACTTCTCCGCCGGATACGCTGGACGGAGGTGCTGTTGATGCCAACATTGTTGTTGTAAAAACCAGTTACAAAAATCCCGATATTCTGGATGCGGTCAATTATATTTTCAGCAAAGCCGATGCGGCTGGCAAACCTTGTGTTATTAACATCAGTTTGGGCAATCAATACGGCCCGCATGACGGTAGCGATGATTTTAACACTTCGTTGAGTAGTTTGACAGGCCCCGGTCACATAATTGTGCGTTCCGCCGGGAATGACGGGGCACACGCACTGCACTATTATAAAACCAATGTTACCACCAGCGAAGATATTCAATTCGGTTACTGTAAGTATTTTACCTTATGGATCGAAAAAGGCGACAATTTGTTAACCGTGTCGCTAAAATGGTCTACCGGTTCCATTACCAATGTTGCCCAAAACGGGCACAAATCCGACAGCGGGATCGATCTTTATTTAACCTCTGCTTCATACAATCCGAACGGCAAAGTGGCTGTTTACATTTTTATGGATAACACCAACTTAAAGAACGAAACGTTTACCTTAACCTTAAGCGGTTTAAGCGACAACAATCACAACGGCACCATTAAACGTCACGGCTGGGCCGACACTTCCGTTGTAGCGGAACCGTACGGCGCTTTTTCGCAAGGTTCTCTGTACGGCAACAGCTTTTATCCCTTTACCCTGGCCAACGATGCCTGCAATCCTTCGGTTATTGCGGTGGGAGCTTTTATCACACGATCTCAATGGCCGGCCAGTGACGGAAACATTTATCATTATCCCAACAGCGGCGATGTGGGTGGTATCGCTTCGTTTAGTTCTATCGGCCCCACGGCTTCGGACAGTTCCAAACCCGATATCGTTGCCGGCGGTTCCATTGTGCTTTCGGCCCGCAGTCAGGACGCCGGTTATCAGGCAGCCTTTTTGCCTCCGGCTCCCTATACCGACCATTACGCGTATATGCAAGGAACCTCGATGGCCTCCCCGGTAGCGGCCGGAGCAATTGCCTTACTTTTGGAAAAAAATCCCGATTGGGGCCCAAGCGACGTTATCAATTATCTTTCACACCACGCGCAAGGTACGCATCGTCCGGCTAACGTTACGGCCGACCAATTGGCGGTTAAAGAAAACCCCAATACCTACGATCGGGTTTTCGGATATGGTGCCGTGGATTTGACCGATGCCTTTAACGCCGATCCCATTGATCCGATTGATTTACAACCCAAAGAATACGTACTTTATCAAAACCGTCCCAATCCATTCAATCCGGTTACCCGAATTTACTTTAATGTGCCCGGCAATAAAAAGCAACATGTAACGTTAAATGTTTTTAACATGCGCGGGCAACTCATCCGTGTTTTGGTCGATCAAAATTTGAGCGGACAACATTCGGCGATTTTTAACGGTGCCAATTTAGCCAGCGGGATTTATGTTTATCGGTTATCGGTAAACGGACAAACCCTGGCGAAGAAAATGATACTTTTAAAATAGGTTAACGCTTTTAAGCGAAAAAAACGCATGTCTTTTCCCTTACAAAGTTTGAAAAAGGCATGCGTTTTTTAATGCCTATTAATAATATAATTTTGGCAAAACCGTAAAATATCCGCAAATCGCGTTGGTATTAATACCAAAAAAATTGTAATTTGTGTGTTAAAGCGGTAAATCGTTCAGAATTATTTTTTCGGGAATTACAGATGGGCAGGCAACGCAAAATAGAAGATTTTGCACTTGTGCGCAAAGCAAAGGCCGGTGACGGACGCGCTTATGATTTGCTGATGGAAATGTACCACGATGCGGTTTTTAACGTTGTTTACCGTATGGTACGCAACAAGCAAGAAGCCGAAGATTTGACCCAAGAAACCTTTATCAAGGCCTATAATTCTATTGGTTCTTTTAACGAGGAATACGCTTTTTCCACCTGGCTATTTAAAATTGCCACCAATCATTGCATCGACTTTTTCCGCAAACGCAAACTAAAAACATATTCCATGGACGAGCCCATCCAATACAAAGAAGATGAAATCAAACACGAATATGCCTCAGACGATCCGACGATGGAATATCGGATGATTAGCATTGAGAAATCGCATCTCATCCGTAAAGCAATTGACAAATTACCCGAAAAATATCGTTTGGCTATTATCTTGCGCCATCACGAAGAAAAGAGTTACGAAGAAATAGCACAAATTTTAAATTTACCTTTGGGCACGGTTAAAGCCCGAATTTTCCGTGCGCGGGAAATGCTAAAAAAATATTTGAAGGATGCTTTGTTTTAGCCGGGGCTTTTGCGTTTCCATTTTGCCCAAACACATTCGTTTATTCGCTTCCAATAAGTTGTAAAAAAATCTCTTCGAACGATTTACCGCTCAGCGCGCAGTGTTTTTCCAACTCTTGCTTTTTCCAATGTACCAGCAATTTCCCTTCGTTTAAAATAACAAGCGAATCGCACCATTCACGAATCAGAGAAAGATTGTGGGAGGCAATTAAAACGGTGCGCCCTTTTTGCGCCAATGAACGTAAATATTTTTTAAGCCGATACAATGCAGGCGCATCCAGCCCGTTTAGTGCTTCGTCAATAAAAATATATGAGGGGTCACCCAAAAGAGCGGCTGCAAGGAGCATTTTTTGACGCATTCCGTGCGAATAGTCAACAATAAGCTTTTCCGTAAAATCGGACATTTCTAAAAGGTCCGTAAAAAAACGGATGGTACTTGCTATTTTTTCTTTGGGCACCTGCCTTAATACCGCCATTAATTGTAAAAATTCATTTCCGGTTAAATACGGGAATAGTGAAGTCTCCTCCGGGGCATAGGTACATTGGTTTTTTATATATTGGCGTTCTTTTTTTACCGAATGGTTATCAATGGTTACCTCACCGGAAAATTCGCGGATTAGCCCCAATCCAACACGCATCAAAGAAGATTTTCCTGCGCCGTTTGGTCCGGCAATACCGGTTATGTGTGCGGAAGATACGGTAAGATTAATTTGATCCAAAGCTTGTTTGTTTTCGTACCATAACGATACTTCGGTAAAACGAATCATATTCAGCCTTTCAAAAAACGGTAACTTTTGTAAACATAAATCAAAATAAACAGAATCGTTAAAACCGGCCCGACAAAATAATAATTTAAACTCATCACCGTAAAAAAAATCAGCGAAAAATGATAGGCATAGCCACCAGCAGGCAAATCGTCGTAAAACAAAACGCGAAAGGTAATCATGGTAAGTAAAACCACCGCACTAAAAAAAACAAGCAGCAATAGCCACTGCCACTGGCTACTAAAGCCAATACCGGCAGCTATTAAAACGATACTGTAAAAGACAAGCATCAACATAACAAAAACAAATTCGTTTAAAAAAACGGCGGCCACATAGGCCAAAAACGGCAACGGCACTTGGCGAAAGAACCATTCCGGTTCGCTACGGCCATAACGATGACTAAAAACCGCGCTGTAATGCCACCATATAAGCAAAAACCAAAACCCGCTAAACGCAGGCAAAGCTTTTTTTAGGGGGTACGAATAAAAAGCGATTGCTCCGAAAAACACCACCATAGCCAATAATAATATTTTGTTTTTTAAATAAGCAGAATTGCGCCAATGGTTTAACCAATCACGTAAAAAAAGACTTTTTAGTGCGCCACCCGAAATGGTTACCGAACGATGCCGACGCACAGAAGGCATGCGCAAACCAGGCAGCCGTTGCTCCGCATCCGGACCGATTTCTACTCCCCCTAAAACGCGAATGGCGACAAATAGACCAAGCAACAACAAACCATTCGCCAAAAGCAAATAGTGCGGAGTTTGGCGCAGCACAAAAAACAAAACAGCAAGCACTGCCGCCATAAGGGGGGCTAAAAAATAATACCTTCTTTTTCGGGAACCATTAAAAAGCCAAATTACCGCAAAGTAAAAACTCAACACATCGGCAAGTAAAAAAAGCGCTAAAAGTATTAAAGCCCAAAGCGGTTTAAGTCCCAACAGGCTAATTGGAACCATTAGGAAAACCGCCCACAAAACAAGCCAATACTTATGCGTGTAATAAAACAAAATAGCCCTTAACTGCCGTACGGAAACAGGCATGGTGCACAAGGTGCTAAAAACTGGTTGCAGGCTGATAATGCGCTGCAAAATATAGGGGGCACTCAATAATAAACTAAACAAAAACAGATCGAGTGCCAGCCAAACCAACGAACCGGCATACCAAGCACGTTGCCTTAACAGCAGAGCAACCAACCGGTAAAGACGATCGATGGCAAAAATGTAGATCAACAAAACAAGCGCCCCGTGCTGTATTCGTGTGGGTAGGGTTAAACTTTTCCAAAAGTTTACGGGTTGCCGTAAAAATAATTTGAGAGTTGCCATATCCATTGCAAATGCGTTTACATTAAGTTTTTGTTCCATATTACGTTCCGAAATGTTCGGTTAATGATTTCAATCATTTTTTTACCGATAGCGCCCCGACATGTTTAGGCTGTTTTCTTTTGCGACGAATGTAATTTGGCTAAAGGATAAAGCGCCAAAAACAACAAACCTGTTAAACCAATGCCCCAACCCAAACCAAACACATCAACCAGCCAACCGATAACCGGGCTTAAAACAACCACAATTAATGTTTCCATTTGCGACATAGTGGAAAGCCCCGAAGCCATAATATCGGAAGGCAGAGTTTCACTAAGATAACTTACAATTAACGGACGGCGTATATTACGTACCAGGTACAATCCGACAAACAAAATGGTT
Source organism: uncultured Caldithrix sp. (assembly GCA_964598255.1). GTDB lineage: Bacteria > Calditrichota > Calditrichia > Calditrichales > Calditrichaceae > Caldithrix. The sequence continues at coordinate 79,421 of CAZRBA010000073.1, forward strand.
GCCACAAACGGCCAGCCTGCCCAAAGAGTCAATCCAGCTAAAAAGGTAATGCCAATGCCCGTTAAATAGGCCACATCAATGGCTTTGGCCAAATGCTTAAATCGGGCCTCGAGACGAAACGCATTGCGCGAACTGTAAGAAGTTAACAAATAAAGTAAAAAGTAAGCCAATCCGACTAAAATGGATGTACGCTCTTTTTGTCCCAAATAAAGAAAAACGGGCAACTGCAAAGCCAAAGCTTTTAACATGGGTTGAAAATAATCTTTTAACCCTTTAAAAAAACCGCCGTAACTGGCCGCGCTAAAAAATTGGCGCCAATAATCCGCTTTGGCAAACTGCCGGAAATAAGAAGTCAATACCGTACGAAACCGGCGCAACATGTTTTTTTGCTCTAAAACTTGTGCTTGCGTTTGTACGGATCGGTTCAAGTAACCGGGATAAGATAAAATATTCAGCAAATCAAGCAAATAGGGCAAAGCCGAAATCAAAAACAGCAATCGATATTCCTTACCCCACAAAATAATACCAATAGCCAACAACGAACTTAAGGCAGATCCGATTTGCGACCAAGAACGCGTACGGCCGTAAAACTGTGTTTTTAAATGCAACAGTCCGTTACGTTCCAAATAACTTAAAATCATAGCCTTGTGCGTACCGGAGCGAAACGCCTCGCCCATTCCGAACAGGACCATAGCCAAAGCAAAAGGCAGGTACGAGGTACTAAAATAAAACGTAAAAAACGACACCAGATAAGAAGAAAACGAAAAAACCATGGCGTTCTTTCGCCCGTAGCTATCGGCAACAATACCGGATGGAATTTCAAAAAGATTTTTACTGATTTCACGCAAAGAATAAAGAGTACCAATTTCAAAATAAGAAAATCCGACCTCACGCATAATTAACAGAATAAAGGCATCAAAAAAACGTAGATTTTTAAGAAAGCCATAAGCACAAAATTTATAATATTGAAACGTACGGAAAATTCCCTGATCGTCTTTTACCGCCATGTGACCGCCCTCACTTGCCCCTAAGCCATAAATCTTCTAAATTCATTTTAATTTATCACAATAAGTGTTTTTTTGAAAAATTATTTAATCCTACACGTATTTTTTAATTACAGACAGGAGTTGTTTTTGAACTACGTTTTGCGATTTGCGCCCAGTCCGACAGGCTACCTGCATGTGGGCGGAGCTCGTACCGCTATTTTTAATTGGCTGATTGCGCGGCAAAAAAACGGACGTTTTTTATTGCGCATCGAAGATACCGACCGACTGCGATCGACGGACGAATCCATACAAACAATTATTTCCTCACTAAAATGGTTGGGATTAAACTGGGACGGTGATATTCTGTACCAAAGCACCAGGGAACAACGTCATCTCGAAACAGCCTATAAACTTTTGCAACAAGGTAAAGCGTATCGTTGTTTTTGCAGTAAAGAAGAATTGGAAGAAAAACGAAAACGCGCCGAGGCCCTTAAACTAAACCAACGTTACGACGGCACCTGCCGCCACCTAACCGCTGAACAAATCCGACAAAAATTAAGGCAAGGGCTTCCTTTTGCCATCCGCTTTAAAGTACCGCAAGGCCGTGTGCACTTCGATGATCTGATTCATGGCTCTACAACCATCGAAAACAATACGCTAGACGATTTTATCATCGTCCGTTCGGACAATACCCCCGTTTACCAATTAGCCGTTGTGGTAGACGATCATGACATGGGAGTAACGCTTGTTTTGCGTGGAGATGATCATATCTCGAATACCAACAAACAAATTTTACTCTATCAGGCAATGGGTTGGCCGGTGCCTCAATTTGCCCACGTGCCGTTAATTCTGGGAACCGACAAAAAACGGTTATCCAAAAGACACGGTGCCACTTCCGTTGAAGAATTCAAAAATATGGGAATTTTCCCGGAAGCCCTGTTTAATTATTTATGCCTTTTGGGTTGGTCGCCTGGTAACGACCGCGAAATTTTTAGCAAAGAAGAATTGATTCGCGAATTTAGTCTGCAACGCATTAACAAAACGCCTGCCGTTTTTGATTTGCAAAAGCTGCTCTGGATGAACGGCAAATATTTGGCTCAAAAATCCGTGGATGAACTATTGCCCGAAATCAAAACCTGGTTAAAGACCCAAAACCTGTCTTTGGCCTTTCTGCAAAACGAACGTTTTCGCTATTTGATTAAGCTTTTACAAGTTCGAGCCAAAACCATTAACGAACTTATCACCCAATTATCATTCTTTTTTTACGATCCGCAACAATATGAAGAAAAGGGCGTTAAGAAATTTTTTAAAAAAGAAAATAGCTTGCAAATTTTAACCGAACTTTATACACTATTTGCAGAGCAACCTGACCGCTTTTTCAACAATTTAACGGAAATTGAACAAAGTATCCGCCAATTAGCCCAAAACATGGGATTATCCGCTGGAAAAATTATCCACCCTCTACGCTTAGCCCTAACGGGAAGTACCAGCAGCCCCGGAATCTTCGAAATAATTTACATATTGGGACAAAAAAAGGTTTTGAATCGGCTGAAAAATGCCATAAATTACACTAAAAAGTTGATTTAATAAAAATGTTGTATGAAAAACTAAACATATGCGTAGTCAACACTGACGAAAATTTGACACGGCTTCTCAACGGGATTCTCGGTACCATCGGTTATCAACTACACCGCCAAAACGGCGCGCACTTTCCGTTCAAAACCTTGTCCGACTCTTCGTTCGATTTACTGATTATTGATAATACAACATATCCTTTTAGCCCGGACGATTTAAAAAAAGTACAACTCATTAATCCCGCCATTCACACCATTCTTATTCAGGAAGATCTTTCCGATCTTGATGACTGGAAGACGTTTAATCATTTAAACATCATCAAACGCAAAGCCTTACCCGAGCGATTACCATTAGTGCTCAGTCATTTCTATTCGGAATTCAGCAATCGTAGAGTAACCAACCTCTTTTATTGGAATTTGGTAAAAACCGCGCTTCTAGATAACAATATTTTTACCGCAATTGTCGAAAAAAACTCGGATATTCTATTTTTAAACCGAACCGCTCAGGAAGTGTTAAAAGTTACTTTTGAGGATGAATCCCCCCTGCATTTTGCGGATTTTCTGAAAGAAGGCGAAAAAGTTTGGAAATATATTACCAATAAATTTTCCACCTTACGCACGCCCGTCTTAAAAATTCAATTGGAGTTTGTAGACCAAAATTACAGCGAATTTTCTTTTCCTGTTTCCGTAAAATCCATCCGGAACAGCAACGATTATTTTATTATTCAAGGCGCTTGCCTATCCAATATCATCAGCTCTCCCTCTCTGACTTCCGAAACCGTACTTAACGCTTTTGCCGATTCCTTGGCCAACGAGCTGCTTAATCCGTTAAATGTAATTTGGGGACGTCTTCAACTTTTTCAGACAAGCTCCCATCTGAGCGAGCAGGATAAATATCACCTTAAAATGGTGGAACGTCAAATCCAACGCATAAACGAAGTTGTTGCGCGATTGGTTTCGTTTACTTCGATCAAGCGCGATTTGGTACCGCAAAAAATTTTTTTGAATGAAATATTAAAAAGACTTTTTTACCAGGCATCGTGGCAGCAACATCAAAATCGGCTTCATTTGCAAACATCCAACGGCTTGCCGGCCATTTACGGTCAGGTTGCTCATATCGAGCTCTTGTTTAATATGATTATTGATCTTATATTAAACTTAACTCCTACAAAATCACAAATTACTCTTGCAACCCGATCGGTCAAACCGGCAAAGGATGGCCAGGAAAAGATCGTTGCTAAAATAACAATACAAAATTACACGGATGCTTTGGATCAGTATTTACTGAAGAACAGTTTGCAATTTAAAGATACGGGCAAAATGAAATTTGCATTGGAGTTAACTATTATTCGTTTTATTTTAGATGAATACCAAATAAGCCATGAACTGATCGAAGACGGTTCTTCTTTGATTTTATCACTAACTTTTACCAGTACGTAACAATTTCAGGGGGCTTAATGAAATCCAGAATATTAATTGTGGATGATGAGCAAGATGCACTCGATTTAATGAAAGAAGTGTTTGAAACCAAAGGCTATTTACCCATAACTGCGACCAATGGTCTGGATGCTTTAAGCGTTATTAAACAGCAAGAACCGGATATCGTTTTAACCGATATCCGCATGCCAGAAATGGACGGCATGGAATTATTACGCATCCTTACCAAAGAATATCCGCACATTCCCGTCATTATGGTTACAGCCCACGGCACCATCGAAACAGCGGTAGATGCCATGAAGATGGGCGCCAAAGATTACATTTTAAAACCTATCCGCCTTGATGAAATTTTAGCCAAAGTAGAACGTATTACCCAATTAAGCTCGTTAATCAAAGAAAACGAATACCTGCTAAGCAAGCTTAAACAAACTTATGATTTTACCAACATGGTTGGCAAAACGGAAAAAATTCGTCAACTGTTCGAGCTGGTTAAAGATGTCGCTGCTACCAATACCACCGTATTAATCGAAGGGGAAAGCGGCGTGGGTAAAGAGCTTATTGCCAATGCCATTCATTATAACAGTCCGCGAGCCAAACGTCCCTTTGTAAAAGTTAATTGCGGTGTATTGGCCGAAAGCTTGCTCGAAAGTGAACTGTTCGGGCATGTACGCGGGGCATTTACCGGTGCCATACGCGATAAAATAGGACGTTTCGAAATGGCCAACGGCGGTACTTTGTTTCTCGACGAAATCGGTGATATTTCGCTTAACATGCAATTAAAACTATTGCGTGTTTTGCAAGAAGGCGAATTCGAACGAGTGGGCGGAACCGAAACCATAAAGGTAGACGTACGTATTATTGCGGCCACTAACAAAGATCTAAAAAAAGCTATTAAAGAAGGCACCTTCCGGCAGGACTTGTATTATCGCTTAAACGTAATACCGGTACATGTGCCGCCTTTACGCGAACGCCGTGAAGACATTAAATACCTTACGTATCATTTTATCGAAAAATTTAATAAAATTTACGGTAAACAAATTCGTGAAATTTCGCCGGAGGCCATGAAGGTATTGGAAAGCTATGATTACCCTGGCAACATTCGCGAACTGGAAAATTTAATTGAACGCATTATTGTACTAAGTAAAAAAGATATTATCGACCTTGACGACTTGCCCGAAAACGTTCGCCATTATGTGGGCGATGCCTTTAGCGATGAAATTGATTTTTCCAAAGGATTTAATCAACTGGTGGAAGATTTTGAAAAAAATTTAATCATTAAGGCATTGGAAAAAAACAAATTCAATCAAGTACAAACGGCCAAAATGCTAAACATGAACCGAAGTACATTAATTTCCAAATTAAAAAAGTATCAAATTTCCTAAGCCAAACCAACCTATTTTCCCCAAGCCGACCGTTCTTGCTCATGGCAAGACGGTCGCTACTGGCCCTTTTTGAATTAGTATCCCAACCGCTTAAGTTTGCGCTCGTCATAACGCCATTTTTCGTTTACTTTAACACGTAATTCCAAAAACACCGGACGTCCTAAAAACGCTTCGATTTCACGGCGGGCCGCCTCACCAATTCTTTTGAGCGCTTCTCCTTTTTTCCCGATCATAATTCCCTTCTGCGAATTGCGTTCCACATAAATAATGGCATAAATATAATCTTTTTGTGCGGGACGCTCCTTAAATTCTTCCACCACTACTTCGGTAGAATAGGGTATTTCCTGATAAAATTTTTCGAATATTTTTTCGCGGATAATTTCGGCCACAAAAAAACGTTCTGGTTGGTCACTTAAAACATCCGGCGGGTAAAACGGCGGATGAACAGGTAAGCGGGCCTCTATGGCGGCCTCTACTTTTTCCACGCCATCTCCCGTTAATGCCGAAATCGGAATAATTTCTTCGAACGGATAAAAATCTTTATATAAATCAATTAAAGGAAGTAAATCCTGCTTGTTAATCAAATCCACCTTATTCAACAAAAGAATAACCGGTTTTTGCGCGGGATTTAAACGTGCCAAATCAATATCAACGGGATGCCGAGACGTTTTGGCATCCACAATTAGCAAAAGCAAATCCGCATCATCCAAAGCGGAATGCACTTGCTCCATCATGCGCGCATGCAGTTTGTATTTGGGCTTTAAAATACCCGGCGTATCCAAAAATACCGCCTGAATGTTTTCTTTGTTTAATATGCCCGGAATACGGCGGCGGGTGGTTTGCGGTTTGTCAGAAATAATGGAAAGTTTGATGTTAAGCAAGGTATTAAGCAAAGTGGATTTACCCGCATTGGGCAAACCGATAATGGCTACGTAGCCCGCTTTAAAATTTTCCGGAACGATTTCGGTACTCATTATTGAAAAGCCTCTCCCAAAATTTTAATCAGCTCGAATCGTTTTTGCAACAAAGCGAATTTAGATGCTTCGGCTAAATTTTCAGCTTCAAATTCGCAAATAATGCCCGTTTTGCCTAAAAAAATATAACATAAATTTTTAAATTCATTGATAAACTGTTTTACGGAAGGATGTTGCATAACCTGTTTGGCCCGCTTTTGATCTTTGTGAATTAAGGCAAACTTTTGCCCGTAATCGTTTTCTATTTCAGGTAAAAAATCGACCTCCTGATCACGATGTTTGGATAGCCATTTTTTTTCAGCAATAGTAAACGATTCATTGGTTGGCAGCCCCCAACTGATATCAAAATAATTTAGACGTTCCTTGCCTAATTTTTCGCTGCTGATATTAATAGTTAAAGAATAACCGTTAATTTTACCATAAAAAAACGGTCGGGCGGCAAAGCCGCGGCGGATTACCTTTCCCTGATAATGGTCCTCCAGATCAAGCAAATTTCTGTGAATAGTATCCCATTGCGATTTACGCACGTATAACAGCAGCCCCCAGACAGAAAGCAAAAATAAAACAAATAGTAAAACATACAGCATAGGCCCACCTCCGGCGGAAAGCATTCGGTAAGTTTTGTTCCCTTACTTTCCGACCCATTTGTTTTAGTTTTTTATTACCCCCACTTGTAAAAAAATACGCATGGAACGAATTAATGACAAATATTATCAAAATCGCTTTAACTTTTTCTTTCAATTTTTTGGCAAAACATCATGTTTTGTGCTCATTTTCAGCGTTAATATCTTTACATTTTATTGCACGTAAAAGGGCATCGGTGAAAAACAAACGATAAAAATCACATATGAAAGCAATCCCAAAATTCGCCGTTTACGATCAATATTTTGCGAGTCATCTAAAGTTGGCGGATGCCGAAATCGAATAAAAATTAAAAGTAAAACGGTCCACAAAACCCAAATGTATGAATTAAAATTCGAGATCAAATAAAAATTTAACACGATTAACAGAAAAAATGCCAAAATTGCAATATAGCGGGCTTTTGCGCCAAACAAGGCATAGGTAATATGCCCGCCATCCAGTTGTCCGATGGGCATTAAATTAATCGCTGTTACCAGCAATCCGAACCAGGCGGCAAAGATAAACGGAAAATGATACATCTCATCCATGGGCAGACGTTCGGCGCCAAACAACTTGCCTAACCATTCATAAAGCAATGTTTTTCCTAAAAAAAGGTCAATACCATGCGCATCACCCAGAGGATGTATTTTTTCGATATAAGCGTAAATGCCCGTCGTATCGGGTAAGCGATAAAAGCCTATAATCAAAAAGATAATACTCATAACAAATCCGGCCAACGGCCCGGCCACCCCCACATCGAACAATGCTTTTTTGTGCGGCATGGGCGATCTAAGTTTAATAAACGCACCCAATGTACCAGGATGAAAAGCCGGTACGAAAAAGGGAATAAAATAGGGTAAGGTGGCTTCGATTTTGTAGTAGCGCGCTGTTAAGTAATGTCCCATCTCATGGCTGAAAAGGATAGTTAGTAAAGCGAACGAATAAGGCAAACCTATTGCGAAATTGCTCCATGAAACAAAAGGATCTTTCCCCCGAAGCAGCGCGCCTGTCATGGTAGTGGTGAGCACCGTGAATAAAAAAAGCACAAAATGCACCCAATAGCGAGGACGTTTTTGCAATGAAGTACCTGGTAGTATTTTCAAATAATAGCGGGAAGGCGATTCTTCAATTTCGGAAAAAATACCTTTGGCCAGCAATTCGTCCTGAATTTCCTCCAACGTTTCAAAATCTATTTTATCTTTTCTCTGCTTGTACACTGGCGCACCAAACATCCGGCTCAAACGTTCCTGCTGCAGACGCCCGTTAATCACCGTATTTACAAGTCGAACATTTTTTTTCACAACAATCCTTCGCCTTATTTTTCTTTTTGCACTTTGCCGGTCATCGGCACAAAACGTACGGGTAAGATATTTTGCATTGCCATTCCGGTTGCCGATTTTTTAACTACAACCAATTCCTGAACATATTCGCCCACCGGTAAAACCATGGTTCCGCCGTTTTTCAATTGTTCCAGCAAAGGAGGCGGAATTTTAGGCGGAGCAGCCGTAACTATTATGGCGTCAAACGGGGCTTTTTCCGGCCAGCCATTGTACCCGTCGCCTTGCTTTACCACCACATTATTGTAGCCCAAGGCTTTTAAGCGCTGAGCCGCCTCGCGCGCTAACTCCGGAATTATTTCTATCGTAAAAACGGAATCGACCATTTCGGCAAGTACTGCCGCCTGATACCCGGAGCCCGTACCGATCTCCAGAACACGATCCGTGGACTTTAAATGTAATTGTTCGGTCATAAAGGCTACAATATACGGTTGACTGATCGTCTGCCCGTGACCGATAGGCCGCGGTTCGTCTTCATAGGCCAAAGGAGCTTCTTTTGCAGGTACAAACTTATGTCTGGGAACCGTTTCCATTGCTCTAATCACACGCGCATCTTTTACCCCTCGGGCCACAATTTGTTGTTCCACCATTGCTTTACGTAATTTTTGATAGTAGGCCTCTGTATGCGTCATGTTTTTTTCCCGTGAACAATTTAGAATAAACATTAAAATAAAAACAAAAAATTTCAAGTTTTTCCGTAAAAAGCGAACCTTGCGCCAACCTTCAATCATAATTCCGCTTCCCCATGTGGCATTTTGGTTTCTCCGTGTTTAAAAATACGGATACGTTTTTCTAACGACCTCTCTTCCGCCTTTTTAATCAAACGTTCCATTGGTTCGGCCATCGGTTCATCCGTTAAACGAAACGTTCCCCAATGGATAGGAATAAATTCTCGAGCCTTTAATTCTTTAAAGGCTGTTAAGGCCTCTTCCGGATTCATGTGTACCGATTTCATAAACCAACGCGGAGCATAGGCACCAATAGGCAATGCGGCAAAGTGGATGGGACCGTATTGCCGCCCTATTTCCGAAAATCCGCTAAAATATCCCGTATCGCCCCCAAAGTAAAACGTTACATTTTGGCCCTGCAACAGCCAGCTTACCCACAAAGTGCTATTTTGGCCGAAAAGCGAACGGCCGGAAAAATGTTGTGCCGGTGTACAAATGATCTTCAGACCGTTAATTTCCGTTTCATCCCCCCAATCCTTTTCGGCATAACGTGTTATTCCCCATGATTTTAGAATATTTCCGACACCCAAAGGGACAAGGTAAAACGGTTTGTTACCTAAAAATTTTATGGTTTTTTTATCAAGATGGTCGTAATGATCATGTGAAATCACAACCAAATCTATGCTTGGTAAAGAATCCAAGGGAATTCCGGGAGGCACCAACCGTTTAGGGCCGATAAATGAAAAAGGCGAACTGCGTTTGCTAAAAATCGGATCGGTTAAAATATTCATACCATCCAATTGAATAAGCAACGTTGAATGACCAATCCAGGTAACAGAAAATCGGTCTCTGTTTTTCTTTAACCACATAACTTTTGTCTTAGCAGCGGAGAAAAGAACGTTCTCACCTTTTTCCGCGGGCCGTTTTCCCGTAATACGATCCCATACCAGCCACCTAAAAAGATCGAAACGCGTTCTTTCTTGAAATGTCGGAAAAGGATTCACAAAACGTTTCCCGTCAAAATGAGTCTGAGTAAATCCGGCTATGGGAATGGTCATAAACAAAATACTCCGAATAATCAATTTTTTAAGCTGGGTTGCCCACATCGGCGCCTTTCTCTTTACCTGATCGGTACGATATAATATACGACCAAACCGGGCATGAAAAAAATGATATATTTTTGTGACAAATAAAATGGCTTTAATTCCTTGTTTGAAAACATTTGCACGCTTTTAATCCAAACATTACATTAAATTTAACATGCAACTCAGGCGGAAGATTTTTTTACGCATAACAACGCTGTTCGGGGCATACACCAATCCGTTGCGTTCCAATATTATGCCTTTGCGGGTAATCGAAACGGCATGAAAATTTGTTAAACTATTTCGGGAATTAAATTATGGAATCCTTACAAACGTTAAAAGATGTCTTGGAATATATCAACACACAATATGCCGAACATCCTGCTGTTTCTTTTGTAGGAGAAACACCGCTAACCTACGGTGATTTTTATGCCAAAGTTTTACAAGTTCAGGCCTATTTAAAGGAACAGGGCATCCAAAAGGGCGACCACATTGCTTTGTTTAGCGAAAGTATGCCCCATTGGTCTGTAACCTATTTTGCCATTACCTCCATGGGAGCAGTGGCCGTTCCTATTTTACCCGATTTTCATCCGAATGAAGTCCAACATATTATTCGCCACGCCCATTGTAAAATGGTTTTTGTCTCACAAACTCTGTTGCCCAAAATCGAAGATGCGCATTTTGAAAATGTTCGCAAAATTATTATAATCAATACGTTTAAACCCTTTGAAGAAGAACAAAGCGGTAAAGATGGAATAAAAGAATTACTGGATAAAGGTAGCAAAGAGTTTACGAAAATAACAAAGGCGGCCTTAAAAATAACGCAAAAATCCGAAAGCGCCGAATTGCAACCCCATGATTTGGCCGTAATTATTTATACATCAGGCACTACCGGCAATTCCAAGGGTGTTATGCTTTCGCATTATAATATTGTCTCTAACGCCCTGGCTATCTTAAAAGTGGTTCACGCATCGCCGGCCGACCGGTTGCTTTCCGTTTTGCCTTTATCGCATGCGTATGAAGCCACGGTAGGCATGGTGGCACCGCTTATTGCCGGATGTAATATCCATTACTTTGCCAAACCACCAACCCCTCGACTTTTGGTTGCCGCCTTGCAAAAGGTACGTCCGACAATTATGCTTATTGTGCCCCTGATTATTGAGAAAATTTACAAAACCCGCATTGCCCCCGAACTTAATAAAAAAATGATCTTACGCTTAATGCAAAAGGTACCGAGCTTACGCCGCTTTATCTTTAAAAAAGCAGGTAAAAAACTTCTGGAAACGTTCGGCGGACAATTACAGGTAATGCCCATTGGCGGAGCTTTATTATCTCCTGAAGTCGAAAAATTTTTATTTGAATCCGAATTTCCTTATGCCATTGGTTACGGTTTAACCGAAACATCTCCTATTGTTGCCGCCATGGTAAAAGGTATGTTAAAAATTCATTCCACGGGTCCGGCCTTGTCCGGCATCCAAATTAAAATTTACGATCCGGACCCGCAAACCGGTGTGGGTGAAATTTGGGTTAAAGGCCCTAACGTCATGCAGGGATATTACAAGGATCCCGAAAGAACAGCCGACGTATTAACGAAAGACGGATGGTTTAAAACAGGTGATTTGGGACTTTTGGATGGAGATGGCTATTTGTACATTAAAGGGCGGATTAAAAACATGATTTTAGGGCCAAGTGGTGAAAACATTTATCCGGAACAAATCGAAGCCATTCTGAATGAGTTTGACTGCGTGGCAGAATCTCTGGTTTATGATGACCACGGAAAAATTGTTGCCCGTGTATTTTTAAATTATGAAGAACTTGATAAAAAATTCGGCATTAACCATTTAAGTGAAACGCAAGTTAAAGAAAAAATCAAAGAACTGCTCGAAACAATTCGTCAAAAAACAAACGACCAATTGGCTGTTTATGCTCGCATCAGCAAAATTATTGAACAGACAGAACCTTTCGAGAAAACCCCTACCCAAAAGACCAAACGCTATTTATATGTCAATAAAGATTAGCCGTTTTCTCACCAAAATAAACAGGGCCGTTGATACTCGGTGGGAAAGTACCAACGGCCCTAAATGGTAGGAAAGAAGCAATAAACCCTAACTTATATGACTTCCAAAAATACCAAGGTGTGCCGCAACGAATGAGGCCCGATAACTATTTATTTTTAATTCTTCTTTTGGGTTGTCTCCTATTTTCTATGTTGATGTACCATTTCGACCATACCAAACCCCAAAGCATTCATTTGGCCAATTCCGGCATCGTAAATTACCTTTAACACTTCGGGCTCGGCCTTGATTTTAAAAGGCGCCAGTACGCAACGTACCTGCTCTTGGCGACTGCTCTCTTTCTCTAATGTAATGACCTTGGTAATGCGATTGTTACGGCGCCGGATATATTCTTTGTCAAATTCCAAATCAAATTCCAAATGATCGATTGTCTTTTTATGAATAACCCTAAATTTGTTACGAATGTCTTTTTCCAACATCGCATAAAATTCTTTGTTATCTGGTAAGGCATATTTCTTAAAATCAGATTTATGTTTTTTCCCTCTCGATTCTTTTAATACGGTCACAGGCGACAAACAGGTAAATTGGGCCTCATTGTCTTTAAATTCCGGTTCCGGGACAAAACGTACATTCTCCACTTCAAAATAAACGTCATATATCTTAAATCGTTTGTGTTTGCGCAATTCTTTAGCCAAAATTCCTAAAAATTGATAATACGGCGAGGCCACATACCAATAGAATTCTCTTGATAAAATGCCAATCATAAAATTTTCGATTTTTCGTTCAGGAATGATAAGCTGCGAAAACGTATATAAATCAAATCCCTTGGAAGAAGATCCTTCGGGCACCAGAGAAGAAAGATAACGTCGGTATTCAAATGTCAATTGTTTAATAAGCTTAACCAGATAATAGTTGGTATTAATCGGTAGGTATGTTTTTCGTTTCGGATTCCTAAAGGTTATTTTGATACGCATGATTAAAAGCCCCCCATATCCATATTGGTTCCTTTTATTTAATACAAAAATAATGCCAATAATAGGCTAACAAATCGGAGGGTTCGTAACTCTTTAAACTTTATAAGGTTAGTACAAAATAGGTTAAAAAGAAGAAATTAAGAATACGGGAAATATTCCCAACTATACTGTTTTTCGATAGGGAATATTTCCCATTTTTGGAGATTTATTTGGAAATCTTATCGTAAATACGTTTGGCAACATCCAAAAAGGCTTTGCTTTCTGGACTGTCCGGATTATCCACAACAACAGGTACTCCATGGTCACCACCTTCAACAATCCGCGGATTTATCGGAATTTCGCCTAACAATTCCGTATCGTATTGCTGGCAAGCTTTGGCCACACCACCATGGGAAAAAATATCCGTACGTTCCCCGCAATGCGGACAAATAAAATAACTCATATTCTCAATAATGCCCATTACCGGTACATTTACTTTGCGGAACATTTGCACTCCTTTAATCGCATCTATTAAAGCCACATCCTGAGGAGTAGAAACCACCACGGCACCGTCAAGAGCAACCGATTGCGAAATGGTAAGCTGAGCGTCACCCGTTCCCGGAGGCATATCAAACAAAATAATATCCAATTCCGGCCAGGCCACATCATTCATCAATTGCTGCAAGGCGCGATGGACCAAAGCGCCGCGCCAAATGACTGCTTCCGAATTATCCACCAAAAAACCCAATGACATTAAATGAACGCCGTATTTTTCGATCGTATGAATTTTTTTACCGTCATACAAAGGACGTTCCTGCACACCCAACATCAACGGAATGCTCGGGCCGTAAATATCCGCATCGAGCAACCCGACCCGATAGCCCAATTTGGCCATTGCCACCGCCAAGTTTACGGCTACGGTAGATTTTCCCACTCCGCCTTTACCGCTGGCTACCGCCACCTTGTATTTAATGCTTGACAAATATTGCTCCGGTTTTTCGGCTGTTGTGGTGCTAAATTTAGGCGGTTCTTGTGCCTCGGCTACAACTTCATGCTTGTAATCGGGATATGCTTGCCGTAACACCTTCTCCACATCCTGTTTAATCTGCCGAACAACACTACTATCTTTGCCCTTTACTACGATATGAAGACGTATGACCTGATCGCTAATATCTATTTTTTGAACCAGTCCGAACGATACGATATCCCTGCTATAACCGGGATAACTCACCTTGCGCAAAACCTCTACCAGTTCCTCTTTTGTAACAGCCATATCAAACTCCTATACTATTTTTTATTTTTGTTTAACTAATATAACAATTTTTTTGATAACTTATTTCCCGCTTTGATACATTTTTTTCTTAAAGGCAGAAATATAGTCAACAGCGCCCAATAAAACCAAAATATATTTGCTTTTAGGTGAGGGGGGTAATACGATTTTCGTCCGCAGTACAAACAGCAGGTCAATTTCGAAACGATTATCTGCATACAATTTAAACATACGAATGTTGCCGATTTGTTTATCGTTTATTAAAGAACGTTCTCGGCTTTAACAATTAACGGATACATAAACCGCACAACCCAGAGACCGGCTTTTGCATTGTGTAATGGTTTTGGCTCAGTGGAAATCCGATTATTTTTTAAGACATATATGTGTATTCGCCGCGGCATCGACAATCAGAAAGGATTAAAATGATTGCGCTTGTTCTTTCCTGCCAAAATTTCTTCAGACCTCCTGTCTATTTTCAAGCGATTTTTTACTTCAAAAGGAGGGCTTTAACAATACATTAAAGGACAACTTCGATATCCAGAACGATATTTTTTTCCAGATTCAAACGGATTGTTTTGGGCTTATCCAGTTCAATATCATTAATAACGGAAAATTCAACGCTAAAATCTTTACTGGTTAGGTCTTTGTCCACTAATTTCCCGCGTCCGTTAATCACGCCGCCCTTTTCTTCATCGTAATAACTGATTAAAATTTCTTCGTTAATTTCAAGAGCGTCCAAAATTTCCAACAATTCTTCCACATTGCGTTGCTGGATAATTTGTTCGTCCACATCTTCTTCGATGCTCATTATATCACCGTCATCATAATAAAAATCGATAGTTCCGCCACCGCCTTTTATGTAGACAATGCGTTCGTCTAATTCCTGTTTAATGGAACGTTCTACATTAATCACACTGCCGGTAAAATAATCATCGGTAATATCAATAATCTTTACGGTCACCGGTTTTTCCTCCGGTGTACCGTCGTATTCAACGCGTTGAATATTAACCTTTTTGCCTTTTCCAATGCGCTTAATGATTTCTCGGACTTTTTCCGGTGGCATGGCCCCGGGCCGAAGCTCTACTTTTCTCTTTTTTTTCTTAAAAAAATTAAGAAAATAACGTTTTGGGTTATTTTCGTGCAGGAGCACATTAATCATTTGATTTCTTCCCACACCCATTACGGCCTCCTAAAAAATTTGCCAACTAAGTGCTAAAATAAGGTTAAGTTAAACGGTTTGCAAAAATATCAGAAAACAACCGGTGAAATGCCGAATCATACTATGCTTTAAGTAGCACCGTTTCCGAACAACAAACAAGAGTTTCGGGCAAAAACATACGCTATCTTTTTCGCCACCAATTAGTGCATTGCTCTTGCTTCCGCTATTAAATGACGCGCATTTTCCAATGTTTGTTCGGCAATTTCTTTTCCGGCCAATAATGTTGCAATTTCATGAATTCGACTGGAGTCATCTAATTGTTCTATATCGACGTAGGTGCGATTTTCTTCAGTATTTTTTAAGACCTTAAAATGGGTACGGGCAAATGCAGCAATTTGTGGCAAATGGGTTATGCATAAAATTTGGCGTTGACGACTCAATTCGGCCATTTGCAAACCAACTACCTGAGCGATTTTGCCCGAAATACCCGCATCAATTTCATCAAAAATCATGGAAGGCACCTGATCCACTGCCGCCAGCAACGATTTTAGCGCCAGCATAATTCGCGAAATCTCTCCGCCGGAGGCTATTTTATGCAAAGGTTTGAAATCTTCCCCCGCATTGGAAGCCAGCTCAAACACCACATCATCAAAACCGCGATCGTTCAGTTCAACGGATTTGCCATGCAAAACAAACGGACTTTCTTTATGTTCGCGCACCGTAAGACGAACTCTAAAACGCGCCTGTGCCATTCCCACCTTGGTAAACATTTCCGTAATTTTTTGCTCGAACTTCTTTGCTGCTTCTTGCCGTCTTCGGTTGAGTTCGGAACCGGTTTTTTGCAAACTTTCTCTTAAGCTGTCAATCTGCTTTTCCGTTGCGGCAATACGTTCATCGAATTGGCTGATATCTGCCGAGTAGTTTTCGATTTCATGCAAATATTCAATAAGTTCTTCCACGTTTTTTTTCTGATATTTTTTTAGCAAAAATTCAAGACGCCCAATACGTTCCTGAATTTGTTCCAAGCGTTGCGGATCAAATTCTAAATCTGCCAAATAATCGCTAACGAATCGTCCGATTTCTTCAACCGAGGCACGCGCTTCGGCCAAACTTTCGGTAAACTCGGCAAATTGCGCATCGTATTCGCTTAACTTTTGCAGATCGTTTTCCGAACGTGCAATTAATCCGGAAGCATTGATTTCTCCGAGATAAAGCGTATCGTTAATAGCCGAGGCCAACTGATGAATCGCTTCGACATTATTCAGGCGTTTCATTTCGTCGTACAAAGTGTGCAATTCACCGGGTTGCAATTGGGCCTGGTTTAGCTCATCCATCTGAAAACGATACATATCCTGCAATTGAGTGCTTTTAAGTTGCTTGGCCTTCAAATCATCGCGTTCTTTTAATTTTTGGCGATATTCCTGCAATGTATGGCTAAAGGTTTGTACCAAATGGTCCAAACGGGCAAAGGCATCCAAATATTCCAAATGATTTTCGGGATGTAACAGGCGTTGGTGTTGATGCTGTCCGTGGATATCTATTAAATACGAACTAATTTCATTTAGGCGGCTTAAAGGCACGGGCGTATCGTTTACAAAAGTGCGCGAATTCCCTTTAGCCGAAATTTCTTTGCGTAAAATAAGCGTATACTCTGTTTCGGAATCGAGCGCTAATTCTTTTAATATGCGCAAAATTTCAGGCCGCGGCCGAAAATCGATTTCGGCCTCTAAAATCGCTTTGGCGGCACCTTTACGCACCAGTTCAACACTGCTGCGTTCTCCGCAAAGCTGCGCCAGGGCATTCACAATAATCGATTTCCCAGCGCCCGTTTCCCCGGTTATAATATTCAAGCCTTCGGAAAACTCGATTCGCAACTCGTCAATTAAGGCAAAATTTTTGATGTACAACGATTTTAACATGGCTATTTTCGGATTACAGCAAATTTACCGGTTATTGATTTTCCGTTTTCATTGTAAGCTAAATAAAGATAGATACCCGATGCAACTTTCTTTCCCAAAGAGTCGCGGCCGTCCCAATAGGCGCGTCCGCCGTCAACGGCAATGGTTCCGTCGCTAAGCAACGTTTTTGAGGTAAGTTCGCGAACCAGATGTCCGTTAATAGTAAAAATTTTTACCGACGAATTCCGCATCAAATTTTTAATTACGAATTTACCCTCAGCCTGATCCAAAACATACGGGTTCGGCCCCACCGCAACTTCATTGAAATTTTCGCGGATTTCGGCAAAAGCCCCACGATAAATACTTAACCCTTCCTCAGTAGCAAAATAGGCCTCACCGGTCTTATCGTCAACAAAAATGCCATGCACATCATTACTAACCAAGTAGCTGTTGCGCGTATTAAACCCCTTCCAGGCATGCGTATCCCAGGGACTCCGATCGGCGGGCAAAATACTTACACCGCCACTGGTGGCAAACCATTTGTTATTGTATTTATCGACAACAATTTTACGAATATCGTTTTCCAACGGTCCCGCCAACCCCTGTTCGTCTCCCACATGTTTGTACACATTAATGCCGTCGAATGAATTCAATCCGCTGGTCGTACCGATCCAAAGCACCCCGTCTTGATCTACGGCCAACGACTGTACAAAATTGCTGAATAAATTATCCTTTATTTGCACATGATATAGTTGGTCATCCGCTTTATTGGCCAACGAACTTCCGTAATCTAAAATATACAATCCATCACGGTAGGTACCGATGTAAATACGATTATTAAACGTATCGAACGCCAGGCAGAGCACTCCGCCTTCGGCCGCGCGAATGCCGTCTCTGCTACCAAAATAAATCCAGCGATCCGGATCAAGAACCGGAAAGCCTGAATTGTCGTAAGGGGCAACGGCAATCAAATGATCGTTACTAGCATAATAATTTGTAAACCATAAATTACCGCGCGGGCCTTCGACAACCGAGGTAATTACGGTATATTTTTCATTGATTACCGCACCGCTAAAAAAACCGTGCAGTACCTTTGCAGGATCGATAGGACGCACTAAAATATTTCCATCACAGGCAATGTTTAGATTTCCGGCAAAATCATGATTATTAAAGAAAAGCGTATCGGCGGATGCCGAAAAAGCGATAACACCACCGCCCCAGGTACCGAACCACATATTATTAAAACGATCCTGATAAATGGCATCCACATCGTTTGCCGGGCCCCAATACGTGTTTCCGCTAAAATAATATTGTGTCCACTGTCGGCCGTCATATTTAATCATTCCCGTCAATTGCGAAACTTTGGGACGACTACCGCTAAGCCACAAATTATTCTGCCGATCCTTAAACACGGTTCGTAATGTGTTGGTCGGGGGGCCGGGTATTTTGTGGGGTATTTTGTCTCGGGACGAGGCAATTCCGTTGTGCTGCAGTCCCACCCAAATCGTTCCGCCGGAATCTGCGGCCAGCGATCGAATATCGGTCTTAAAAACCGACCCCGCGGTAATTCCCCGCCCGGATTCGTAGGTGTACAACGAAATACCAGCGGCCACGTAAAGTTTGCCATTCAGGGGAAGCAAATAATCCACGAATAAATATTTTCCCGTATTCAGCAACTTCCAATCCGTGCGTAACGTAAAGCTATTTTGCCGGTCTACCGAAACCAAACCGGCCATCGTGCCAACCCATAAATATGTTTGATCGCAAGCCAAAGCCGTGATAGTATTATCAGGTAAATAACGAGTAGCATTAAAAACTTTCCAGCGTCGCGGATCGTTAATCGGGAACCGACCGAAATCCGCAGGAGCAGATAGCAGCCCCTTATCGGTTCCCAGCCAAATACGACCGTTAAAAACGGCGCATTGCAAAATTTTTTCTGGCCGAAGGGGAAAATTCTGAAAAAAATCTTTAAAAACAAAATGTCCCTGATCACGTTTGTAAACCCCAGCACCGTCGCGCGTTGCCACCCAAAGAGTATCGCCTGTTACGAACAAATCATAAACAGGCATACCTTCCATATCGTATTTGTAGTCCCAGGTGCCATCTTGAGGATTGTAAATTTGGATTAATCCATCTTGGCCGCCAATAATAATTTGCCCTAAATCGTCATGGGTAACCGTATTCAAACTAAGCGAACGCAGTCCCTGTAAATTGGTTATTTTTTCAAATGATGAATCTTGCGGATCAAAACGAAACATTCCGCCGTTCGAAACGGCCCAAACGGCCCCATCTGCCACCGTAATTTGGTTAACGTCGTTCATATCGGTAATGCTCTGCCAGTCGTTTAATCCCTGAGCATAGGTTACAATCATTGTTAATAACAAAATAAAAAATGCTCTGGCCATACATAATCCTTAAGTTTTTTGCAAATTTCTTTTAATTCGAAAGAAATCAAAATCGATTTTTAAATGCGACAGAAACACTATATTTTTGTCCGCAATGCTTGGCCTTGTGCCGGTCTTTTAACAAACGGATCGCTCTATTCACCACCCCTTTCTACCGAATTAACGGTTAAGCGGCAAAATCACAAGCGGAGATCCGTTTCCGTACGCCATTAACAAACATGCCGTTTAGGCCAATTGCTTGTTATCCCTTCATTTGCGCAAACAAATCGGCCATTTCGATGGCGGCCAAAGCGGCATCCCATCCTTTGTTGCCGGATTTCGTTCCGGCGCGCTCGATTGCTTGTTCGATGGTATCGCTGGTAATAATTCCGAAAATAATGGGTACTCCGGTTTCCAAAGCGCTTTGGGCTACTCCTTTGGAAACCTCCGCTGCCACGTAATCAAAATGGGGTGTTGCGCCGCGAATAACAGCGCCAAGACACATCACCGCATCGTAGGTTTTACTTTGTGCCAACTTTTTGGCGACTAACGGAATTTCAAACGCACCCGGCACCCAAACCACGGTAATGTCATCTGGCGAACAATGATGACGTAAAAGACAATCTTCTGCTCCGGACAGTAATTTTTGACTGATAAATTCGTTAAATCGGCTGACAATCAGGGCAAACTTACGTCCCTTGGCCGAAAGTTTTCCTTCGATAACGTTCATAATAATTTCCTTACGTTTTATTTGCAAGCATTTCCCCTACGCAAAAAGGCAACCAAGCAGCCATCAAGCGCGTGGCTTGCAATTGTTTTTGCCAGTATACTCATTTATTGTTTAAAAATAAATGACCTAATTTATCTCTTTTGGTTTTTAGGTAAAACTCATTGATTTCATTGGGACAAATTTCGATGGGCACCCGTTCGACCACTTCCAGCTCATAACCTTTTAGGCCGATAATTTTTTTGGGATTATTGGTCATTAAACGAATTTTGCTTAGCCCCAAATCTTTTAGAATTTGAGCACCGATCCCGTAATCGCGCAAATCGGCTTTAAAGCCCAATGCTTCATTGGCCTCTACGGTATCTTTGCCTTGCTCCTGCAGGGCATAGGCCAGCAGTTTGTTAACCAAGCCGATTCCGCGGCCTTCCTGACGCATGTACAAAAGCACTCCGCGGCCTTCCTGCTCAATCATTTCCATGGCTGTGTGCAACTGATCGCCGCAATCGCAGCGTTTGGAACCGAATACATCGCCGGTTAAACATTCGGAATGCACACGTACCAATACTGGACGGCCATCGGCTACGGTTCCCTTTACCAAAGCCACATGATGTTCGTTCGGATTGAGTGTGTTTTCGTACAAATACAATTTAAATGTACCGTATTTGGTGGGCATATCCACCACAACGCGACGGCGTACAAACTTTTCTTTCTGTCGCCGATAGCGAATCAAATCGGCAATGGTAATAATTTTTAATCCGTGCTTTTCGGTAAATGCTTTCAGAGTTTCGCCGCGGGCCATACTGCCGTCTTCGGCCATTATTTCACACAAAATGCCAGAGGGTCGCAAACCGGCCAAACGCGCTAAATCCACGGCCGCTTCCGTATGCCCGGCACGCCGCAACACGCCGCCTTTTTTTGCAATCAGCGGGAAAATATGCCCAGGCCGCGCCAAGTCTTCCGGCTTGGTAGCGGGATCGATAATGGTGCGAATGGTGTGCGCACGATCGTAGGCCGAAATGCCGGTAGTGGTACCATGAAGGGCATCCACGCTAACCGTAAAGGGCGTTTCGTGCAAAGATGAATTTTCTTCTACCATAAAATCAAGATTCAAAGCGCGGGCCCGTTCTTCGGTTATGGAAATGCATAACATGCCTCTTGCTTCGCGCGTAATAAAATTAACGTCTTGCGGCCGCACCATTTCGGAAGCCATGATCAAATCGCCTTCGTTTTCTCGATCGCGGTCATCAACCACCACCACCATTTTACCATTGCGAATATCTTCAATCGCCTCATCTATGGTATTAAATCGAATAACTTCTCTATTACACATCAGTTAAAACCCCATCCTTCGTAACCATTCCGGTGTAATTACGCCAGCGGTTGTTTGGTCTTCTTTAAATCCTAACAATCGTTCCACATACTTGGCTATCAAATCGACCTCGATATTAACGGCGTTTCCTATTTGCCGATGCCGTAAATTTGTATGGTTAAATGTATGCGGAATGATCGAAAGTCCGATTGTTCGCTCGGTTAAATCGGCAACGGTCAAACTGATGCCGTCGATAGCAACAGAACCCTCCAAAATTAAATAACGCAAAAGAGGCGCAGGAACTTCCACCCGCACAACATAATTTTCACCCAGCGCGCGTATTTGCCGGATGTAACCAATGCCATTGACATGCCCCTGCACCAAATGCCCGCCTAAACGATCGTTTAAACGCAAAGCCCGCTCTAAATTCACCTTAAGCCCGGTGCGCCATTGGCCAACGGTAGTTTTGCGCAGGGTTTCGCCTACAGCTTCTACCCAAAATCCATGAGCTTCGGTTTGCACTACGGTTAGGCACACTCCGTTAACGGCCACGGAATCGTCTACCTTGCAGTCGCTTGTTACTTTACGGGCTTCGATAAACAAACGTCGCCCGTCGCGCATGGAGCGAATTTGACCGATAATGCCAATTTCTTCTATTAATCCGGTAAACATGAACTAAATTTAGTAATTTTCCGCATCTTTGTCACTTTTCTTTTTGCCGTAAATAAGCGCAACATCATCGTTTAGTCGCCGCACCCGTTTTAAAGCCAGATCACCGATCAAGTTAGTTTTTAAGGCAGGAAGGCCTTTGGTTAAAATATGTGGCGTCTGCAAAATAATCCATTCGTCCCACAGGCTTGTTTCCCAAAACAGAGAAAAAATTTTTTGTCCGCCTTCCACCAATAACGATCCCACTTTAAATTCTTGCCATAGCATTGCCAGCAAGCCTTCCAAATCCATGTTTTTTCCGTGGTTTTCCGGCAAAAAAACCACCCGAATTCCGGCCTGCCGCAAACGTTGTACTTTTTCCGCCAGAGCTATGGGCGAACCGACGACCATTGTTTTGGCTTTGAACATATCGTTAAAAACCCAAGCATTTAACGGCAAATTTAAGGTGGGCGACAAAATGATGCGCAAGGGATTGCTTCCCGAAACCTCACGTACGGTTAACTGTGGATTATCGGCGCGAATCGTTCCGCTGCCCACTAAAACTGCGTCATGGAAACTGCGCAAACGGTGTACGTAACGCACGGCCTTAGGTCCGGTTAGCCAGAATTGTCGACCTTTTTGCTTGGCAATAAAGCCATCCAGCGATTGCGCCATTTTCACCGTAACATAGGGACGTTGTTTTTGCATATTTACAAAAAAATAACGGTTGAGCTCGGCCCCCTCTTCTTGCAAAAGACCGGACTGTACTTCAATACCGGCCTTGCGTAATTGTTGCAAACCTTGACCGCTTACTTCCGGATTGGGGTCGATATTGCTCACCACAACACGTTTAATTTTTTTACTGATAATTAATGGCGTGCATGGCGGCGTTTTTTTGTTAGTATGGCAGCACGGTTCCAAATTGCAGTACAAGGTTGCGCCGCTCACATCCTGACGGGCCTTCTTAAAGGCATCCACTTCGGCATGGGGGCCACCAAAATAATGGTGATAGCCCTCAGCAATAATGCGTCCCTCTTTTACAATTACGGCGCCAACCATAGGATTAGGACGGACACGCGCCCGACCTTTGCGCGCCAATTGAAAGCAGCGGCGCATCATTTTACGATCAAAATCGGAAAATTTTTCAGGCATGTTCTCCCGCCTCCCGTGCTAAAAAACGTTTGCGCGGCAAATCGAAAACAATGGCCAACAAGTCGCTTAGTAAAAATCCGGTTACACCCCAAATAACCTCACGGCGATAGTAATAATAATGAAGCAACCAAGGAGTCTCTTGATCTGCGACTATTTTGGTTTTGTAGTGGGCGTTATCCAACAAATGCAGTAAAGGTACTTCGATCAAATAATCTATTTCGGCCTTGTTAATGCGAAAAGGGTACGGGTAGTCAAACAATCCGACAAACGGGCTTACGCAATAATGCGTATTGGTTAAAAATCGATCGCACCGCCCTAAAATCCGGACATCTTGTGCCTTTAGCCCGATCTCTTCTTCGGTTTCGCGCAGTGCGGTTTGCAGCATGTCGGCATCGGTCTTGTCCCATTGGCCGCCTGGCAACGAAATTTGCCCTTTGTGGTGCTCTACGGAATTGCTGCGTCTGGTAAACAACAGGTAGGGCTGATCGTTCCTAAAATAAAATGGGAACAAAACCGCAGCGGGAATTCCCCGAATATCGGAACGATAGGCATAGGTTTGCACCTTATGGTTTTGCAACCGTTGGCGAACATGTACGGCAAATGTCTCGGCATCCGAACACACGCCCCTAATTTCTTCTTCGCTCATTTGAGACATCCTTATTCGTTTAGGCATCAATATTCAAAAATAACGCGTGTAAGTCAAGGTCGGTTCCGGCGGGTTAAAAAAGCAATGGAAACACGGTTAAAAATCAATAGTCACAAATTCGGCCGCAATAATGCCCGTAATTCCCTATCGGGTCGCTATTACGGTGCAAACTAAAAAAATTCAAAAACCGTAAGGGCGCCTAACTTCCGGAGGCATATTCGTCGTCTTTTATTTGATATTCATCTAATTTATTGTATAACGATTTACGGCTAATGCCCAGCAAGGCGGCCGCCTTCATTTTATTGCCCCCTACCATGCGCAACGTTTGCACAATGGAAACCCGTTCGATTTCGGGTAACGGTGTACCCGCTTTAAGGCGAATTTCTTGACCGGTGGGGTGCAACACTAAAGCAGGTAAATCCTTGGGTGTAATTTTATCTTTGGCCTGAATAACAGCGTGGACGATCACATTGCGTAGTTCACGAATATTGCCCGGCCAGGCATAACGTTGCAAAATTTCCATCGCTTTCGGGTCGATCGCCTGCACATGGGTCGGATATTGTTTGTTGAATTCTTGCAAAAAATAGTTAGCCAACAAAGGAATATCCGATTTGCGGTCGCGCAAAGGCGGCAAATCGATACGGTACACATTTAAGCGATAGTACAAATCCTGACGGAATTTCTTCCGCGCAATCAATTCCTGCAAATCCACATTGGTTGCAGCTACAATTCGCACATCCACATCGACGGATCGGGAACTGCCCACACGTTCAACGCGATTTGTTTCCAGAACGCGGAGCAATGCAATTTGAGTGGCCTCGGGCATGGTGCTTACTTCATCCAAAAACAACGTACCTCCGTCGGCTTCTTCGAATTTACCTTTACGCTGTTCCGTGGCCCCGGTAAACGCACCCTTTTCGTGGCCGAACAATTCGGAAATAATCAAATCACGCGCGATGGCACCGGTATTCACGGCAATAAAGGGTTTGTTTTTTCGTTGCGAAGCATTGTGAATGGCACGGGCTACCAGCTCTTTTCCGGTACCGCTTTCGCCGCTAATGAGAACCGGCACATTGATATTGGCAATTTTACGAATGCTCTGCGCCACTTTTTTTATCGCCTTGGACTGGCCTACGATTTCGCCGAATAAAAGCGGAATATCGGCCTTGCGCGGGTATTTCCAGCCTTGTGTTTTTAATGCCCTGCGCACCACTTCTTTCAATTTGACCGGATCGATGGGTTTGGGCATGTAGTCCAATGCACCCAGGTGCAACGCCTGAACCGCATGCTCAATGGAACCATAACCGGTAACCATAATCACCTTAAGTAAAGGGTCGTAATCGTTGATAATCTTTAACAGTTCCATGCCATCGATTTTTTGCATCTTGTAATCGGTAATTACCAAATCGTAAACATACTGCCGGATAAGCCGCATGGCTGTCTCGGCCCCCCCGGCCTGATCGACCCGATACCCTTCATCTTCGAGCAACAAGGCCATCCCCTCGCGATGCGCCTCGTCATCATCAATAACCAAAACGCGTGGTTGACTTTCCATTTTGTACTACCTTGCACCCATTTTTTTGTGTTACCCGTATCATCGGAATATTTTGCATTTAAAATAGAAGGAAATGTACGCACAGGCAATGATACAGATTACAAAACCCCAAAAATGCCTGCCAATCAGCCCGACGTTTTTTACCTTTCTTTTTGAATGACATAGTTGGTTACGCGAATCGGTTTTGGTTTTTCGGGGATTTGAAGCGTGGTTGTTTGCCAAACATATCCTTGGGATTGTAACCGGCTAAAGAACCCCCGTGCAACGGTACGATTAGGCTCGGCAATAATTAGCTTGCCTCCGGGTGTTAAAAACCGTTGCACCAAATTCACCAAAGGGATAAAAAATCGTTCCTCGTACAAAATATCCGAAGCCACAATACGGGTAAAGGAATTGTGCAAATTCGGAGACCGCCAATCCAACAATTGTAATTTCGGCAGCGCCATCCGGTTGAGCGCAAAGTTTTCCCGCGTTAAATCCAAAGCCTTCTGCTCGTAATCGGTTAGCAAAAGATTTTTAGGAGCCAGCTTTTGCAAAACAAGCGATGTTAGCCCTAATCCTACCCCCAATTCCAGCACGGATTGGTCACGAATTAGCTCGGCATGGCCAATTAAAAACCGACTTAGCCCCAAAGCAGAGGGCCACAACTCGGCCCAATAGGGCAAGCGTTCGTCACGGGCAAATTCTTCGTCCGATATGCAGTCGATCAATTCTTCCAAATTCCCGACCCGTTTCAATTTGAGTTGCCACGGGCCGATGTGCAGAATTTGCGTAAAATAGTCAATTTTCGTTTTCACTGATCGTTCCGATTGTTTTGGCTCATTTTTTTTGCTGCTTTCCTTTTACCTTACATTTTTTCCACTAAAGTTAAAGGACGGAATTTAACCAAAATCGGCCAATAATGCCGCAATTTTTAATAGCGATTTTTTTTGATTCCGGCAAAAATTCGCTTAAGAAATCCGGAGGCATTCCGATAGGATTAAAATAACCCGTATCGTTTAATTTTGAAACAGGCGGAGAACTCAATTCATCATGCCAATCTACCAATTTCCGCAAAAAATCGGCCCCGTTTCGGGTAAGTTTTGTCTTTATCGAATCCGACGTTTTGTTTTGATTTTCCAATCAAAAAAGCGGAAAAATTTTCCGCGAATCAAATTACATTTTTCATTTGTTTTTTGTATAAAATATTTTTATAATGCATTTGTCAGGGGGGACAATAGAAATATCATAATTGCATTATTTACACCTATTTAGATTTTCTACATTACCTAATCCCCTGTTTTTTATTAACGTATAATTTTTTAAGCTCAGAGGTCGCATTATGATACTTGACATGTTCAAGCACAAGGGAAAATTTACCCAGGTTGTCGGTCGTAAAAATATCAAAAATTATCAGAATTTGTATTTAATGCTAAAGAAAAAAATGGACGAGGGAGAATTACCACTTCATCCCGAAAATAAGTACTGGGGCGATAACGATTTGGCCCGAAATATTTATCAGAAAAAATATTTCGTCAAAGACCTGCAAAACAATCTCGTAGAACATCGTCCCGAAGAATTATTCAATCGGGTGGCCTCATTTATTGCGGCTATTGAAACCGATCCCAAAAAGCAGGAAGAATGGGCCCAGCGTTTTTACACTTATATGTACGAAGGCTACTTTGTTCCTGGCGGTCGTGTTCTGGCCGGCGCCGGAGACTTATATCGTTTGAAAACTCTCTCCAATTGTTTTGTCACACAAATCGACGGAGACAATATCGAATCCATTTACAATGCGGCTTACGAATGCGCCCGCACTTATTCTTACGGCGGGGGGATTGGCACCGATCTTTCGATTCTTCGTCCCAAAGATTCCGTGGTTCACAACGCCGCAGATACCTCGACTGGCGCTGTTTCGTTTATGGAACTCTTTTCGTTAACCACCGGACTTATTGGTCAAAGCGGTCGACGCGGCGCTTTAATGCTTACTTTGGATGTTAAACATCCGGATATTATCGATTTTATCAAAGTAAAAAAGACCCCCAACTGGGTTACCAAACAAATTGTGGAACAATTAAGCTGGACCAATCAATTCGATCAATATCAGTTAAAAGAGATCGAAAAACAGGTCATGGAAAATACGCAGGTACGCTTTGCCAATATCAGCATCAAGGTTTCCGATGAATTTATGCAGGCCGTTTCTGAACAAAAAACCTATGGCAAAAACAAAATTTTGGTCTACAAAAAATTTAATAAACAAATCGTTTCCCATGCTTACATCGAAGAGTCGCCGCACTATGCCATTCAAATTCCGGCCAAAGATATCAATGATTACGAGCTTTTTCATGTGTTCGGCGATATCAGCGCTTTAAATGACTTCTTGTACAAAGGTTACGAACTGATCATCACCGAGAGCGATTTGCAAGATCCGAACAAACGGGACGTATTTGGTGATTTGGTGCTGCCTTTGGATAAGGAACCGTACGATTTGGCCGTGCGCATGAGCGGCGATTTTATGCTCTATTTTGCTTCCAAACCTACCGGTGAAATTCGCCGTTTGATTAAGGCACGCGAAGTTTGGGATGCCTTTGTTGAGGGGAATTACAAAACGGCCGAACCGGGATTGATTTTCTGGAGCAAAACCATTAAATATTCGCCATCCAATTATGTGGGCCGACCTATTTCGTGCACAAACCCTTGCGCAGAAGTACCGTTGGAGAACGGGGGCGCCTGTAACTTAGCTTCCGTCAACCTTTCGCGCATCGTTAAAAACGGATTCCAAAAAGACGCTGAAATCGATTGGGAGCTTTTAAAAGACGTTACCCGCACAGCCGTCCGCTTTTTGGATAATGTAGTAAGTTGGAACGAAATTTTGAACCCGCTACCCAAACAACGCGAAGCTGCTTCCGAAACCCGCCG
The DNA here is from genome assembly GCA_964598255.1 of uncultured Caldithrix sp. Classification (GTDB taxonomy): domain Bacteria; phylum Calditrichota; class Calditrichia; order Calditrichales; family Calditrichaceae; genus Caldithrix. The sequence goes on from CAZRBA010000073.1 coordinate 108,096, forward strand.
ATTGGGCTTGGGCATTATGGGTGCGGCGGATATGCTTTACCAACTTGGCATTCTTTACGATTCTGAAGAAGGTATTAATACCATCGAAAAAGTGATGCGTACCATTGCCAATGCCGCATACCACACATCCGCTCAATTGGCAGCCGAAAAAGGCGCTTCACCGATTTTTGATTACGATAAATATGCCAAAAATCCCTTTTTCCACGAGGCTTTGGTCCCCGAAACGCAAGAACTAATCCGGCAAAACGGCTTACGCAACATCGCTTTACTGGCCATTGCACCGACCGGTTCCATTAGCAACATCGTACTGGCATTCAAAAACGGCAGCAAACATTATATGGGCGTTTCTTCGGGAATCGAGCCGGTTTTCGCTCTTTTTTACACCCGTCGCGCCGAATCGTTTGGCAACCAGTTCTTTAAAGTCTTCCACTCATCGGTTCAGGCCTATATCGATATGCACAACTTAAACGACAAAGTAGCCAATGCGTTAACCGAGGCGGAGCTGACGGATTATCTGCCTCCCTTCTTTTTTAGCACGGCCCATCGAATTAATGCCGAAAAACGGGTGGAAATTCAAGGACGCTGTCAGAAATACGTTGATCACAGTATTTCTTCCACGGTTAACCTGCCGGAAACTATCGAACCGGAAGTGATTTCCAATATTTATTTGCTGGCCTGGAAAAAAGGCTTAAAAGGCATTACCATTTACCGCGACGGTAGCCGCTACCCGGTATTGCAGGTTGAAGGGCAAAAAACCGAATTTCAAAGAATGAAAGACAAACTGTATAAAATTTTGTTGTCTGACACTCAGGAAGAAGTTACATTAAAGGGTGATGATGTTATTTTAACTCCAGATGAACGCTTGACTACCGTTTATCATTATCTGAAAGAAAAGGAAAAAAACAACGCACAATAGCATATTATAAGGAGTAGTGAGGGCCATGTACAAAATCAAAGAGAATAAGTTTGAGATTAAAGAGGTTAAGCACGAAGAACCACTGGACAATATTACGGACCATATTCTCGAACGACCGGATGTGGTAAATGCCAAAGTTTATCGTTTGCGCAGCGGTTTTGTACGCCACAGTGTTTACATTACACTGGGCTATATTACGCAAAACGGCAAAAACCGCCCCATCGAAATTTTTATCAACAGTAAAGATTTAACCAAAAACGCGGAATATGCCGTGTTAACGCGATTGATTTCGGCTATCTTTCGCAAATCTTCCAACCCGGTATTTATTTTGGAAGAATTGAGCAGCATTCACGATCCCAATGGCGGTTACCATAAAAACGGCAAATACATTCACTCCTTTTATTCCGAAATTGCCGATGTAATCGAACAATTTTTCCGTGAAATCGGCTGCATGGAAGAGGAGGACGAGGGCGACAAAATGATTGCCCAGCATGTTAACGAGATGCTAAACCCCGAGCCGGAAAGCAAAACCGAAGTAAACACCGAATTTTTCATTTGCCCGGAATGCAATCAAAAAACCCTGAAAATGGAGAACGGATGTTTAACGTGTATTAACCCCGAATGCGGGTACAGTAAGTGCGACGAATAACCAAAGGGCGTTCACTACTCTGATACACCCTAAAAAAAATCAATTGTTTTCAATAACAGCCCTGCTTAATTTAAAAGCAGGGCTTTCTTATTTTGGGAGTTAAATTATCATGGCACCAAACGGTAACGCCATTATTTCTTTACAAAATGTAACCTTTGCTTACCGTGAAACAGCGGTATTACATCATATCGATTTGGCTATTTATCCGGGCGAAATCATCGGTATTATCGGCCCCAATGGCGTCGGAAAGTCTACCCTGCTAAAAATTTTAGCTGCTTTGTACGAACCCAACCAAGGCCACTATCGCTTGTTAGACCAACCGTTAAAAAACTACAAACGAAAAGAAATTGCCCGACGTATCGGTTATGTTCCGCAGGGTATTGAACTTTCGTTTGCTTTTTCGGTAACGCAAGTGGTTGCCATGGGACGTTTTCCGTACTTGCAAGGGCTTAGCGCAATTGACGAACAGGGCCCCGATATGGTGGAACGCGCCTTGCAATTGATGGATTTGAAAGGGTTGGAGCATCGTCTTTTTCCTTCGTTAAGCGGCGGAGAAAAACAACGGGTGCTTATTGCCAGCGTTTTGGCTCAGGATACAGATGTGCTTTTATTGGACGAGCCTACGGCGGCATTGGATTTAAAGCATCAAATTTCCATTCTTAAAATTTTGCGTCAATTGGGCAAGGCACAGCAAAAAGCAGTGGTTCTGGTAACCCACGAAGTAAATTTGGCTTCTCAGTTTTGCGATCGTTTGATTTTATTAAGCAACGGTAAAATCGTCAAAGACGGAAGGCCGGACGAAGTGTTACAATTTAATCTGATTCGAGAAGTGTACGGCGTAGATGTGTACATCGACATTAATCCGTTTACCAATTCCATCTACATTTTGCCGTTTGAACTAAAAAACGAGACAATATCAAAATAATTTTCAGATTTCATTTTTTCCACCACTAAAACAATAAATTATTTCAACGTTTTTTAACTTCTTTAATCATTCGTTCCGTAAGAAATTTTACTGTTTCTTGCTCACTTTTTTTCATAAGGATTTTTATCTTTTTTTATTTTAAGTACATTTAATAAAATATTCTGTACTTTAGCATCTTTTTCATCCTTGGAAATTGTTTTTAGTGAATACATAATTTAAAACTCTACTGAATATCTATAAACAAAATTTTGGTTTAATTCCTTGTCAAAAATAATGATTTCGTTTAATCCATCCATACAAATCCATCTCCCTTAGTTTTTAATACCCCATCAATAGGCCCACCCACAGATTCCTCCGAAAATGATATCCTTCTTTTTAGATACGTTAATTATCTTAAGAGTCATATAGTTTGAGCTTTTCTATGTTAGGCTTCTGCTTAACCACTCCTCCATCAAAATACCGCAAAGAGTAGTCGTAGCCGTAAAAAATCCGGCCCAAAGCCAGTTTTGATTATAGAAAAATTCTTGATTTATGATGCTTGGTTAATTTATTAAGGTTAATACCATCCTTTACCCAAACATAAAACTTAAAAAATCCAGTTAAGCTCAATCCCGTATTTTAACCCGTTGTACGATTCGTATCCGTTAAAATAGGTGGGGCCATAATCGGGATTGGCTATTACCTCCTGAGCTTGTGCCAGCGTATAACGCATGTCACGATAGGCGTTGCCGGCCAGTACTTTAAGGGATATTTTCGAATTAAAGAAATATTCCAGCGAAAACAAACTTACAATCTGATTATAATCGCTAAGCATATCCTGATATCCTCCATGGGCCGCATCGTTGTAAATAAAACTAATATTTCCCTCGGCCTTTAGCTTTCCGGGCAAAATATCCCAACGCCCCGAAGTGTACACATAGGCATTTGTATTGGTTTGATCATTGGTCAATTTAAGAGTGCTCAGCACCGCACCGCCGGAAAGAAACAACCGGCCATTGGGTCGTGTGTAAAAGTTCAAGCTGCTAATCATTTGCTTGGTGCCCAAAGGCGTTCCGGCTTGCAAAACGCTGTTATCTTCCAAATCCAAATAAATGGTCGAAAGCGAAAGACGGTTGTTTACGGAGCCAAAGCTAACCCTTGCCTCGATGCCGCTGTACGTTTTATCCGTTTTAACCGTATCCATAATGGTGTTACTTTTGTCGTCCCGATAACGGAATTTAAGCGTTATTTGCGGAAAACGCGGAAACATAGTCGTTAATCCCACAATACCGATGCGTGTTTTGGTTTCCGGACGTGTTTGTATGTCATTCAAATTATTGCGGTACTGTTCGCCTTCGAAAGTAAGGGCCACTTTATTGGTAAAATTATAAGCGGAATTCAAAACAAATCCATCCCGATCGGTTTGCAAATAGGGATAACCGACCGAGTAATAGTCGTAGCCTAATCGTTGTTTGTACCCGACAAGTTTAAAATGTTTGTATCGGAAATCGATACCAGCCCGGTAAGCATTATCGCGTACATTCCGAGCGGACAACGTATCTTTGCGGCTTAAATCGCCCTCGAAGAAAAACTTAACATGGCGCTGCCAGACAAACAAGAAACCTTCCGCACCGATATTTTGATTGGTTAACGGTTCCGAAATGCTTTCCTGAACCGACTTGGAATCGTCTTTTCCCCACAGGTAGCGCAAGCCAAAATTAAAACGATCGCGCTTACCGAATCGAAAAACACCGGCAGCCATATAGCGCCGATATTGCCCGGAGGTTTCGTATTGATGGTACAAATCGGGTAAACGCTCACCTACATTCATGGCCCGTTGCACTTGCCCGCCGGTCAAATTCAATTGATAATACCAGGTTCCGCTGTTTTCGAAATGAAGCTTGGCACCGCGCACTTCGCGGCTTTGAATGAATAAATCGGACCCGTTTTCAAAAAAGTCACCCAATATGATTTCATTTAATCCGCTGCGGATATTCAAACTAAGACGATCAACACGATCAAATTGATTTAGCGGTGTCCAGGGATTGTTCTTCAGATCACCCAAAAAGGTAATATCCATGGATTTGGTGCGCCCGAAAAGCGCGATATTCAATCGTTGCTGTAATCCCGGGATCAATGGAGTTTTGGCGTACTGATCGTCCGGAATAGAATCCGGTTTTAACGCCGAAGTTTCGTCGTATTGCACATTCATCGTACGCAGGGAAACACGTCCGGTGAGATTGAACCCGCTTTGGGCCCAAAGCAAAGCCGGTAGCACGAGTAAAATCAATCCTTTTAGAAATTTCATCCCACCTCCTGCTTGCTATTGAATAATAATCACCCGACTGTTATCGCGTAAAATATTTCCGGCCATATCCTCCACAATAAACGACAAACGATTTTCTCCCCGACGTCCGGGCGTAGCCCTGCGGAGAAAAATGGTTGCTTCAAAACTGCCGTCATTATTCGGTTTGATCTCCTGGCCGTTCACAAGTACGCGCTTAATGCCCGATGAGGGCTGCGGATCGATAACAATGCCGCGAATCACTTGTTTAAAACGTTCCTGTTCAAATTGCGTATGTTCGCCCGGAGGACGCGGTGGTTCAAAACGCACATAAACCGGTTGAGCCGGTTCGGTAATGGTTAAAATCGGCTTTACCGTATCCAAAAATATCTGTTCCACATGCACGGTACGATTGCCGGAAACATCCTCGGCAACCACACGAATGGTATTTTTACCTTCGTTCAAAATAATGGTGCGGTTAAAACTTCCCTGACCCACCACCTCGGTTACCAGTTCGTCGTTAATGTAAAGTTTTACTTTGTCTCCGGGCGTGCGGTCAAAAACAGCACCGCTTAAACTGTAATCACGACGATTGGTGTACATATTGGTCAATGGTCTGGCCAGCTTAATTTTGGGTTTGAAGGTATTGACCAAAATGCGCACGGTCTGTTTTTGCCGTTTACCGTTTAATTCGGCAACCACTGTAATCTCATTAAGTCCTTCCACAACCGGTACCCGACCGGTAAAAACACCGCTCGAACCCACGGTTAACGGTTGTCCGTTTGCTACTACTCGGGCTCCTGGAATAGTGCGACCGCGCAAGGGTAATCCTGCCGTTAATATTACCGGATCGGTAAACTGAAATTTGGACAAATTAATTTTAAGCAATTGCCCTTTGGGCAAAGCCCCCATCGAACCGCTGCGTTTTGGCTTAAACGGCCGCGGAGGTAGCGGCGGCTTACCCTTTTCCACCTTCGATTCCTGATTGCTACTTACGAATACCTCGCCCGCCGCCTGTTTGGAACGAAACGACACGCGACCCTCATACACGCGTACCGTTGTTGTCTGATTGCGGTCTACCTGTAAATCGAATTGCGTTCCGCGTACGGCAACAACCGCACTGGGACTTTCGATAATACGGCTTTGGCGTTGTTCGACAATCTTTTGAAACTTGGCAAAAAGACTGCCCACCCACAAGGTAAAACTCATTTTGTCCGCATGCTCGTTCTGAGGCGTTTTGATCTCTTTGACATCAAACACGGAATTTTCATTGATTTTAATTACCGATCCATCGGGCATTTGTAGTTCGACCCGCGAGCTCAGTTCGGTTCGTATTCGATCCCCCTGATAGACCCGATCGTTAAAATGTGCGGTTTGCCAATGAATTTTTCCTTTATGCATCAATTTTACGGTTCCCACCAAAAACTTGATTTTGGCCGATGAACGTTTGGCTTGCGCCCCGTAAACGCCCATTGTCATTAAAATCAGCATTAGGTAAACCACTACCGAAGCCCTGCCGCCCGAAATACGAACCGGCTTAATCATATTAAAAAACGGACGCCTAAACATATAGCTACTCCTAAATTTTTGCAGGTTAACATGGTTATCGGCTTGTACCTTAAACTACTTTAAAAATTCCTTATAAGGCAAATTAAAAAAGAAGGGTTTAAAAAGACAGGCGCTGTTTTTTGCGAATTCCATATTAAACGTTTAAAAATCGGCAGGAAAACGATTTGCGATTAATCCGAAAAAAATAAGGTTAAAGAATTTTGCGGTACATCTGATACATAGACCAAATATTTTCCACATAACTGATGGTTTCTTGGTAACCGTTAAAATAGCCGTGCGGGGGTTTGCCTTCGGGCCATACTTGCAAGTGTAATTGCCAATCCGATTTTTTAAGCATGGCTAAATAAGGTTTTACCGTTTCCCATCGATTAGCCGGTTGATGGTAATAACGGGCGATATCCTGAGCGTCAAAAACCCTTCCGGCCCCGCAGTTGTAACTGGCCAAGGCCAATTTTGTGCGATCTTCTTTGGGTGCGTCCGGAAAGTAACTGTACTGTTTGTACAAATGATAAATACCAGCGGCAATGTTTTCCCGCGGGGTCATCATAATGTATTCGATATCCAGCTCTCGGCTTAATTCGCGCGCCGTTCCGGGCATTAACTGCATCAACCCTCGGGCGCCCACACGGCTACGCGCATGCATTTTAAACCCCGATTCTTGAATAATCTGGGCGATAATCAGCCGGTAATCAAATCCGTAACGCTTGGCGTATTTTTTTATAATGGGCTTGTAGCGCGCAATATGCTGCATAAAATTGGAACGTTCCAGTTGCCAGCGTAATTTTTCCAATTCCTTTTTTTCTTCGATGCGCTGCTCCACCATGCGAATTAGCGCACTATCGGCCGCATTGGGTTGAACAACTGTTCGCCCCTTGGGCTTGCAAGAACTCAACATCCCCAAAAACAGCAGACCGATTAAAAGCAAACGTATCATTTAGTTTAAACTCATCCCGATAATTAAACCGACAATTAATCCTATCATAATAAAAATTCCGGCCACCACCATACCCACGGCCAAATTACCTTTTTCAAGTTCTTTCGGGATATCAAAATGAGTACTGCGGTTTACCAGCTTATAGGTTATAACCGAAGAAATCATACCCACTAAAACCCCGACAACGGCATAAATAAAATTACGAATCATAATCGGATCGAGCCATGAAAATTCCATGTTTACCCTTTCATTAAGGATTTTATATTGATTAAAGATTAGAAGCCGTTCGCTTTGATAAGTTACAAGTTTGCCTGAATATTCGGAAATGTTACTTTAAAGTTTAACAAAATTCCTTGTGCGTGTCAAGTGCATGGCGAAGCGGGCACCGGGCACAGGCCCGAACCCTGCAAAATTCCGCATCGAGCTGTAGCAGTGCCTGCCAGAGTGCATGCGCCGACCATTCGGCCCGATACGTTTGCCACCAGGGAAAATGCCGGCTTAAAGAAACGTATTCCGTAGCCAGCGGCAGCCAAAGATAAAAATTTTGCAAATAGGCCACAAAACCATCCGACTGACTGCGCCTGGCCCGAACCATGAGATATGGAATAAAAGCATTGATCAACAACTCGAAAATACGCGCCCGGCCGAAATAAAAGGCTGCACCGCGTTCGACCGCATGTCCTCCCAGACGAAAATGATCACGCCAATATCCGCTAACCGGAATTTTAAAATAACTTTCCAGTTCGGAAAGTAAGCGATTATATGGCAACCGCTGCGCAAACAAAGCATACAACGGGGCAATGGGAATACCCTTGGCTTTTTGTAGGAGCGCAACCCAGGCAGCCAGACGAAAATGCGGATGATTAACCGCGCGCACACCGGAAAAACGCCAATGTTCCAAAGGCATGGGCTCTAAGGCAAAATCGGAACGCAACTCCGCAAAATGGGCCTTTAAGCGTTTATGGTAGGCATCGGCAGAATGACCCGATAGAAAACCGGCCTGCCCGGCATACAACGCATAAAGATTTTCAAACCCGACAAACGGTGTTCGCATTATTCGCGATAAATCGTGTACCGGAAAATGCCTGGCTAATAACAAAAAGGCCTCGGCATTGGCCGGATAACCCAAAACACGCAGAAAGATTTCGTAGAAAAACTGCTCGTTAGAAAGCACATCCTGCCGTTGATAAAAACGACGGATTTTAAAATTTAACCGTTTAAGGGCCAAATGCTGCAAAACCTTAACGGCTTCAAAGGTAGGGGTAGGCCGACAATGCAAAGCCGGATGGCTAACTGGGCTCTGTAAAAGCCGTTCGTCGATAAAAAAAGAAGGAATAAAGCGCTGCCCCACAACCGAATGCACTTCTGCCGGTTCCTCGGGCTGGGAAAGCACCACATGCAAGGCCACATTGCGGTAAAAAGGATTAACATGATGCCGATGCCGATACCAATCGGCCTGTTTCAGATGCATTTCCACATCGCCGTAAAAACGCGTACCGTCCAGCTCAAAAGAGGCACCGCTAAAATCCGGCCCAAATGACAAATTAAGACGACCCGCATCCAGAACCCGCAAACGATGCTTCCTGTCCCGAACAAAACGTTGACTACGCCCCAATGCCTGCCATAACGCATAAAGTTGATTTTCTTGCATGCGTATTGCTTTTCTTGTATATTCCGTTTGGAATTTACATTTCCGTTTGAATTATTCCAAATAAATTTTGGTATTCCGAATGAACTACGTCGAACAAGATACTATCGGACAGCGAATCGAGGCCATTCGCCGCGAATTAGGTTTTACGCAAGCAGAGTTTGCCAAGGCATTGCAAGTTAGCCAATCGGCTATTAGCAAATATTTGAACAATCGGCTGCCTCCGGCGGACGTATTGCTGCGTATGGCGCGATTGGGCCGTACAACCGTGGAATGGATTTTAACGGGTGAAAAAAAATATTGGTTTGCTTCTGCGGTACAGGAAGAAAGCGCCCAATACGATGCCGATCTTAGCCTGGCAAAACAAATATCCCGTTTGCCTCAGGAAGCCCGTCAGGCTATTATTACACTGATTCGGCAGTTAAACAACGCGTACAATCTTAAATAACGTTTTTAGCCAAAACGAGGTTATAAAGACAAATTTCCCAACATAGCGATGATGGTCGCATCTTCGGCCAAACCGCCCATTCCGCTATCGCCGTCAGCCAGTCGTTTGGCTACAGGTTGAATCACAGAAACCCGATAAACCTGGCCGAGCGCTTGGAGCTGGCGAGCCGTAAGAGGATTTTCCCACATGCGGGTATTCATGGCCGGAGCCAAAATTAGCGGTTTGTCGCCCAACGCACGAACCGTAGAGGTTAATAAATTGTCGCACAAACCGTACGTAATTTTAGCCAGAGTATTGGCCGACAAGGGGGCAATGAGCATGGCATCACACCATTTGGCCAGTTCGATGTGCAACACATGCTCGGTGTTGCCCCATTCACTGGCGTCGTCATAGCACGGGTTGCCGCTCATGACGGCCAATGCCTGCGGCGTTACAAATGCTTTGGCTTTTTCCGTAACAATGGTTTTGATTTGAAAGTTCTTTTTAACCAACTGCGAAATCAAATTGGGCAGCCGGTAAGCCGCAATGGACGATGTAATGCCGACCAAAAGTTTCATATTCCTTTTCCTTGCATTGTGTTTTTCCTCGAAATTAGGCTTTTTTGACAAGCAAAGCAACGTTGCTTTGGCGGAAAAACGAATTTTTTATCCTGTTTTTCGCTACCTTCTTTGTCTACAAACGCCCACTACTCTTTTTGAAATAAAGGCACAAAATCGTTGTACCTTCGGTCAAATTGTCTTAAATTGAAACCATGTAAAAATTTTTACACGGTTTTTCCGTTCGTAATAAGCAAATCACGAACTGGCTAAAAAAAACAACCGAGGAGCCCTTATGAGTACCTTAAACGATTTGTTGAATATCGCCATCGTTCAGGAACAGAATTCGCAAAAGCTGTATCAGCGTGGTGCAGACATTGCGCAGGACGAAGAAACCAGAAAATTTTTCAAACAACTGGTAAACGAAGAAAAACGACACGAAGACCTGTTGTACAATATCCGTGAGACGGAACTCTATGAAATAGATACTCCCATTGACGATCCTGAAATTATTAAGCTTGCCCAAACCTCGCATGGCAGCAACGAACTTAATTTGCCGGACGATTTGCCCATTGCCCGGTTATTGGAAATAGCCATGCAACGCGAACAAACAGCCAAATTGCGCTACAAAAAAGCCGCCGAACTAACCGCAAACAAAACCCTGCGCGAATTATTGGAAAACCTTTCGCAGGAAGAAGAAACCCACCGGTTACGGGTCGAAAAATATTTCAAAATGCACAAAGGTTTATTTGGGGATGAAAGCTAACCCCCTTGGCAGGAATCTGGCGTTTAATGTTTTTGCCTCATATTTCATTTTCGCAAAAAAAACCACCCGTCAGTCGGTAAAATTCTTCAGCGATTCCACCAAATTAAGGTACGATTCGTAGCGTAGATGATGGATTTCGCCCCTTTGTAACGCTTCTTTAACCGCACAATGATCTTCGGTAATATGCTGACAGTCGCGGTATTTGCAATAGGGCGCGTATTGTGCGAATTCGCGGTAAAAAAGACGGGCTTCATCATGGTGAATATCAATAAAATCCAATAATTTAATCCCGGGCAAATCGATTATCTTGGTATTGTGCGGAAGATCGTAAACCCGAACTTTGGAGGTTGTGTGCCGCCCTTTTTTGGTGGCTGTACTTACTTCTCGCACTTCAATATTTAGTAAAGGAGAAAGCGCATTGAGCAAACTGCTTTTACCCACACCGGAATGTCCGGCCAAGGCGGAAACACGCCCTAAAACCAACGGATGCAACCGTTCAATTCCCTCACCTGTTTGTGCCGAAGTAAGCAAAACAGGGTAGTCCAAACGGCGATATATAGCCGCTGTTTTTTCTGCTTCTTGCGCGTCTTGCAGCAAATCCGTTTTATTCAAACAAATCACCGGTTCCAACCGCTCCAGCTCAGCCAGCACCAAAAATCGATCAATCAATCCGGTTTTTAACGGAGGCTGCACAAAAGAAGCCACAATAATCAATTGATCGATATTGCGGGCAATGCGCCGAATAACCGGTACATGCCGCGCAATATATTTGGGAGCATCACCCGCATGAATGATATCTTTTTTTTGTTCCAAAGCCGATTTGGCTTTTAAATAATACCGAATGCGTTGTTTCTGTTTTTTGCTAATGCGTGCCATAATCCTATTGCGCCAAAACGTCTTTATCCAGATATTCCAATATCATTTTTTCGGCCTGTGGCTCGCTTTGGCTGTAACTTACGGCTTGCTGCAAACGTTCTTGTGCTTCTTGCAGAACACTTTCTTTATCGGTGTAAAACGTCATGATCACATCGCCTTTGCTTACCTTTTGCGGTGCTTTTTTGTGTACCATAATCCCGGCTTTGGGATCGATATCGTCTTCGGCTTTACGACGTCCCGCGCCCAAAATCACGGCGGTTAATCCCACTTGAAAGGCGTCTACCTTAGCCAGATAACCATCCTGCTCCGCTTTTACTTGAACCTCAAAACGGCTTTTGGGGTACTGATCTGGATGAAAAAGAAAATGCGGATCCCCGTTATGCGATACCACGATTTCCAAAAATTTCTCCATTGCGGCACCACTATCCAAAATTTGCTTGGCCAGACCAATCCCGTCTTCAATCGTCTCCACCTTGCCCCCGAGGTAAATCATTGCCCCGGATAGGGTTAGTGTTACTTCCAGTAGGTCTTGCGGACCTTTGCCCTGCATGGCTTCCAAACACTCTTTAATTTCCAACCAGTTACCCACGGCCCGCCCCAACGGCTGGTTCATATTGGTAATATACGCAATCGTCTTTTTGCCGAACCGTTCTCCTATTTGGATCAACTGCCGGGCCAATTCCTTAGACTGGTCGTATTCTTTCATAAAGGCCCCGCTACCGGTTTTAATATCAAGCACCAGAGCATCGATTCCTTCGGCTATCTTTTTGCTCATAATACTACCGCAAATCAAAGGAATCGATTCCACGGTCGCCGTCACATCGCGCAAGGCATAAATTTTTTTATCCGCAGGAACTATTTCGTCGGTTTGGCCTATTAAACAGGCGCCCACTTTTTGCAAGCGTTCTTTAAATTCCGGAACCGTCATATTTACGCGGAAATTGGGAATACTTTCCAGTTTGTCCAATGTTCCGCCCGTATGCCCCAAACCGCGACCGGAAATCATCGGTACGGGTACCCCGGCTGCAGCCACAATGGGTGCCAGAATAATCGAAACCTTGTCCCCCACTCCACCGGTACTGTGTTTATCCACTTTAATTCCTGAGATATCGCTTAAATCGATCACCCGCCCGGAATGCAACATGGCCTCGGTGTAACTGTTAGATTCATCCGCATCCAACCCACGCAAGAACATGGCCATCAGCAAAGCGGCCATTTGATAATCGGGAATTTCATTTTTAACATATCCCTGAATAAAAAAGCGGATTTCTTCGTCGCTTAACCTTTGTCCGTCCCGTTTTTTACGGATGATTTCGTACATGCTTAGCATAAAACTTTTCCTTTTGTATGGTTAAATAAATCCCTTGATAACGTTTTTCACCTCTTCCATCTCTGCCCCTAAATACCAATAGCCGTCAGGAAAAGAAAAAATGTAAACTAATAATGAAAATGCAGAAATAAAAATTTTTTATCAATACAATGGCCTGCCCGTCGTCCTGTTTTTCGAATTACTCAAACACCTGTTCGCCTTTTGCTTAGGCTATTTTTAAAGTATCCGTTATGTTTTAACCCGACTTTGCAAACAGAGTGATTTGCCCGCCTTCTCACCCTGTTTTCCGCAATTTATCCGGCTAAGGTTTGACAAGATTTTAATAATTAGATATATTTCCAAAACATACAGATTTGGAGGAATCATGAAACTGTACGAACATTTACCTAAGGAACATATTGAACCGCATTTAAAAGGACAAACCAAATTTCAGGTGATCGAAGAACTGTTGGACCTGTTGCACAAAAACAACCACCTGCGCGATCGGGAAGTTGCCCTCCAGGATGTATTGGCCCGTGAAGGCTATTTAAGTACCGGGCTGGAAAATGGCCTGGCCATTCCGCACGCTAAAACCGATGGCGTGGAACGTCTCGAAATCGCCATGGGCGTTAAAACCGAAGGCGTCGATTTTGAATCTCTGGACGGGAAACCGGCCAATATTATCTTTTTAGTCCTTTCGCCCCGCGATACTTCCGGCCCGCACATTCAAACATTAGCCGTTATTTCTCGCAATTTAAAAAACAAAGATTTACGGGATGCCATTTTACAGGCCCAAACCCGCGAAGAAATTTACGATATTATTAAGAATCGGTTTGAATATTAATGTCCGAACAACAAAAAATATTTTTCAGCAAACTCCAGCCATTTCTTGACGTTTTACAGCAAAATATGAACCGTATTGGGGCCGGTGAGGATATCCCCCTATTTTACGAACCCATTCATTATGTTTTACAACTGCCGGGCAAACGAATCCGACCACTATTGACCATTTTGTCCGCCTTAGCCTGCGGCGGCGAGTTAAATCAGGCGCTATATCCGGCGGCTGCCGTCGAATTGCTGCACAATTTTACCCTGGTACACGATGATATCATGGATAACGATACCACGCGACGCGGTCAGCCAACCGTACATAAAAAATGGGATGTGGGTACGGCTATTTTGGCCGGAGACGGCTTAATGGGTCTGGCCTTTCAAAAACTGCTGCAAAGCCCGTCCGCAAATTTGTTGCATATGACCCGCCGGTTTACCGATGTGATGCTGGTTATTTGCGAGGGCCAAGGATTGGATAAAATGTTCGAACAGGATGCTAGTGTCACCTATGAACGTTATCTTGAGATGATCCGTCGTAAAACCGCCGTACTAATTGAACTGGCTTGCGAATTGGGAGCGTTATCGGCAAATGCTTCGGAGCAGAATGTAAATGCGTTGCGTAATTTCGGGCATGCATTGGGTATGGCTTTTCAGGTACAGGACGATTGGCTGGACACCATGGCCGACGAACAAATTCTTGGCAAACAGGTAGGCAGCGATTACAAACAACACAAACAAACCATTTTAACCATTCTGTTAAAACAACACTCTCAAGTCGACTTAAATCGCCTTTCTTTTGAGGCATTCAAACAGGCTCTCATCCAAAGCGGAGTGGCCGAAAAAGTTAAAGAGCTCTTTTCGGAGTATTACGACGCTGCCTTAAATGCCTTGCAAAACCTGCCTTCCGGGGCTTATCGTTCGTATCTTAAGGAACTGACCCTGCTTATTAAAAACAGGCATTGGTAAATCACCATGGAAAAAACCTTTTGGCTTTGGCTTTTGCCCTGGGTATTTCTGAGCGCTTGCAGCCCGAGCACTCGTTTTACATCTGACCGCTCGGCACATCAAAGCACATCATCCCAAACACGGCTGTTGCGCGCCGCCGAAAATTGGCTGGGCGTTCCTTATCGCTGGGGCGGTAACGATCACCGGGGAATCGATTGTTCCGGATTAGCCGTACAGTTGTACCGCGAAGCATTTGGTTTTAAACTACCACGCAATTCGGCCCGGCAACGACAATTGGGCTATGCGGTGCAGCCCCCTTACTTAAAACCGGGCGACTTGCTGTTCTTCCGCTTTAAAAGCGACCAAGGCATTGAACACATTGGTATTTATCTGGGGAACGGACAGTTTATCCATGCTTCCCGTACGCAGGGTGTGGTTTTGCAGCGTCTGGAAAATCCTTACTACCAAAAACATCTGATTGTTATCCGTCGAATTATACACTAATTAAATATTGTTCGAGCTCTGGCTTGCCTTCCGCATTGGCGCAGAAAAATTCTCCGCTTTACCCCAATTTTTTCAACAAATTCTCGGCAAAAGCAAAGAAATACACGCAGATTATTGCTTTTTTCTTGTGTTCGAACTGCTATTTCCGATTATTTATTTAAAACGCATAGCAACAGAGGACAATATGATTCCAAAATTTATCCGCAGGCAAGCGGTTCGATCTTTCGACGAACAGAATCTGCAAAAACTCAATGCCACCTCGTTATCGGAAATGGATGCGCGCTCCAGATCCGGCCCGATTATGTACATTGCCATTCTTATCATTTTATATTTTGCTACCACCTTTCCGCAGGATTTTTCCATTCTTTTTTGGTTTGTTTTTGTAGCTGTTATCTTATTTAGTACCCTACGTTTTATTGCTTCCACCCTCATTAAAAAGAAACACGTACGTTCCGGGCCCTGGTGGCCCAAATTATTTGCCGGACTCACGCTCGGTATTGCAACATTATGGGGCTGGCTGGCTGCTTTTTCTCTTTCTTATTACGGAATCGAATTGAATACCCTTACCCTATTAGTTATTTTGAGCGGATTAGCCGCAGGCGGCATTACCGCTTTGGCCCCCAATCATCGGTTGAGTCAGGCATACATTACCGTACTTTTGGCGCCGATTATTTTTGTAGCTTTTTTTGCTGGAGGCACCAAATTTTTTGTTTGGGGGCTGTTGGTATCGGTCTTTTATATTTATTTGAGTTTTGTTATTAAAAAATTAAACAACGAATACTGGAAAACATTATTACAAAACCAGGAATTACGCCAAAAAACAACCGAATTGGAACGGGCAAAAGCGGAATTGGAAGCGGCAAACCGGGCAAAAAGCGAATTTTTGGCTAACATGAGCCATGAAATCCGCACTCCGATGAACGGCATTATCGGCATGACCGATTTAGCTCTGGATACTCCGTTAAATCCCGAGCAAAAAGAATATTTATCCATTGTCAAGTCCTCGGCGGAAACACTACTGACCATTATTAATGACATCCTGGATTTTTCTAAAATCGAAGCGGGAAAACTGGATATCGAACAAATCGATTTTAATTTTTACGATCTGATCGGTGATGTGGTTAAACCTTTGGCCATCCGAGCAAGCGAAAAAAAGCTGGAACTGGTTTACTCTATCGGCCCGGATGTGCCGATTTTTCTTAAAGGAGATCCCGTACGTATTCGTCAAATTTTAATTAATTTAATCGGGAATGCGCTCAAATTCACCCAAAAAGGACAAATTGTTTTGCAAATAGAACGTTTGGCCCGCGAGGGAGGTACGATACGTCTCAAATGCGGAGTCCATGATACGGGGATCGGCATTCCACCCGAAAAACAGTCCAAAATTTTTGAATCCTTTGTTCAGGCCGATTCTTCCACTACGCGCCAATACGGGGGCACAGGTTTGGGATTGGCCATTACCACCAAACTGGTACGTTTGATGGGCGGTAAAATTTGGCTGGAAAGTCCCTCCGCATACCCGCATCAAAAACAGGGCGGTCCGGGAGCCTCTTTTTATTTTATTCTCGAATTGCACACAGCGGATGAATTCGATCCGGAGCTCCATTTACAGTTGGAAGATGTTCAGGGTAAACGCATTCTGCTTATCGACGATAACCCGATCAACCGGCGTTATTTAAAGAACATTATGGAGCGCAATAAAATCGAGGTGGTTACCACCGAAAGCGGTCCGCAGGCTCTGTCCCTTTTGCAAAAAGATGCCCGTTTCGATTTGATTATTACCGATTCCCAAATGCCAGATATGGACGGTTTTTCGGTTGCGGAAAGGATCCGTCAAATGAAGCAATTACCTCCGATTCCCATAATGATGCTAACCTCCAGCGGAGTACGCGGCGATAGCGAGCGTTGCCGCAAAATCGGTATTGATGCTTACCTACCAAAGCCCATTAAACTAACCGAATTTCTTAATGCTATTCAGGTTACACTCGGCCGTTCCAAAATTAAGAAAAAATCCCGAAAGGAGCCGCCACTGGTAACACAATATCTGGTTCGCGAACTTAATCCGCGCTATCACATATTGGTAGCCGAAGATAATCCCGTAAATCAAAAATTAGCCTTGCGCTTGCTGGAAAAAGCCGGCAATCAGGTAGATATCGCCGGGAATGGTCGGGAAGCACTTGAAAAAATACAACAGAAAGATTACGATTTGATTTTAATGGATGTGCAAATGCCGGTAATGGACGGCCTGCAAGCCACCCGCGAAATTCGCTCGAAGGAAGGAAACAACGGTGCGCATATTCCCATTATTGCATTAACCGCACACGCCATGAAAGGCGATGCCGAAAGATGTCTTTCCGCCGGAATGGACGGTTACGTTTCCAAACCCATCCGCAGCGACGAATTGTTTCAGGAAATCGAACGGATTATGCACAAATTCCATCGCAGCAAAGGATGATCCGCAATTTACGCAGCGTGCTTTTATTTAGATATTTTAAAGCCAGAGGCAAACATTATTCCAGCCATCGCTCCGGGTTGTAGGTACGGTTCGATCCGTAAATACCAAAACGCAAACTCACCGGCCCGATATACCCCGCTCCACCCACTTTACCGATAATTTGGTTTTTATCTACAAAGGTGTTTTTGAAAACATAAATTTCAGAAAGGTGCGAATACACCGTGTAGTAGCCTTTACCATGATCTACGATAACTGTATTACCATAACCGGGTAAATAGGTAATAACGCGTACCACGCCGGGAAAAACACAATGAACCGGTGTCCCTTCTTTTACCTTTATTTCGATATCGATGTTCTTTATGTATGTTTTGGATTTGGGATCGCGTTGTTTACCGTAATGGGTAATTACTCTGCCGCGGGCAGGCCAGGGAAGTTTTCCCTTTGCCTTGGCCAAATTTAAAAATTTAAAATTTGCCGGAGCCTGTTTCGGGGGCCGAATAACCGCTTGGGCCTTGCGGCTTTTTTCCAGCGAGACAATCAAGTCGAGCAATCGTTGACGTTCTTTTTGCTTGCGATTCAACTGCTGAGCATAGGTTTTTCGTGTCCATTTTACTTTGCGTAATAAACGCTGTTTTTCTTTTTTACGCACCACATATTGCCGCTCTCTTTGCTGAATTTTACGCAGCGCATTGTTTTTGTCCGCTAAATTTTGCTCTAAACGTGCTTTAATTGCCCGAATACGTTCTTTTTTCTTTTCGATCAGTTGCATCAACCTTTCGTCATGGAGGGCAATCTGTTTTAAATATTTTAAGCGGATTAAAGCCTGGGTTAACGAACGTGAGGTTAGCAACAACTCCAGCTTGCGATCATACCCGTATTTGTACGCATAAACGGCCCGTCGGGCGTATAAATCGCGTAATGTTTGCAAACGCTGCTCCGCTTCTGCTAAAGCTTTTTGCGACGAATCGATTCTAACGCTCAACAAGTTTACTTCCTGTTGTAAAAGGCCTCGGCTGCGTTGAATTAATGCCATCTGCTGATCGATTAAGGCAATTTGATGCAAAAGGGAGGTTTCTTTCTTTTTACTACCGGCAATTTTTAAACGTAGGTCGTTAATTTGATTCTCGATTTGTTTGAGCAAACTCCGGTTATGTTCGATTTTGCCTGAAAGTCCCACCTGAGCATGCAGACTAAAAACAAATGCCAACAACAATATTGCCAAAAACCTAAAAAACATATCCCACCTCTATTGCATTGCTTACACCCAAATCGGGATGCATTTCCAACGCATAGCCAAAATGAACCATCATCTTGTTAATTTGAATCCCTGCCGTAAATGCATGGGTTTGTTGTTTAAATCCGGCCAACAATTCTACCAAAGTAAATACCCGGTAGCCTACTCCGTAACGAAAATCAAAATCGAAATTTTCATCTTTGAAAACATCTAACGAAAACGAAATTTTTTTATTCGGTGCAAATTGAACACCCGTATTAAAGTAAACGGGAATATCGCCCTTGTGTCCGTTCAATTGTGGTTCGTTTAAATTTCCCGCCACAGCCGCCAAACCAATTTTATCCGAAACACGGTAATGCAGCGCCAGTAAAGCTCCCCAGGCCGTCGATTGGCTGTAGTGCTTTACCGATAATAGGAACATTTGCAACCCGAAACCAAGCGAAATTGTTTTGCTTAAACCGAATGCCGAACCTAAAAAAAAAGTTTGCTCATGGTAATTTTTGTCGCCGAACTGACTTACGGAAAGGCCGAGCGGCATTTTAAAAAGCGAAAAACGCCCTGACAGAACAAAATCATTCAAATCGTTAATCGAATAATAATTACGATAAAACAAACCGAGCCGATTGTTACTTTTAAATGTTAACAATGCCGGATTCACCAAATAACCGTTTTCCAAGTGGGAAACGGCAATTCCCGAGCTCCCTCGCGCCAAATAGGCGCATGGCCATTTTCCCGGCTCGAATGCGGCATATAGCAAACCATGAATCGTCCAAACCAAAACAAGCCCAAAAACAAATGTCTGTGCGGAAATTTTTGATTTATGCCGTTTGTGTTTTGAAAAGTTGAGCATCATACTAATTGCGATTAACTTTTTGTTAAATTTAAAGCACTTGGTAATGAATAACAAACCAAAACGGTCCCGGCCGTGAATTTCGGCGAAACAAACTATTTGTTTTAAGGGCGAACTTCCGCCTTGGGTGGCAGGCAAACGATAAAAAATATGGGAACCGGACAACCTTTTTCGAGATAAAAATATCAAAAAATATGGTGGTATGGTTTAATTTTACCCATTGATGGCAGTCACGGCAATTTATTTTTAAGGTTGTACTTTAAACGTCGAAAGTCTGAAATAGTCATTAAAAATGTTTAATTATAAAAAGGAGGATGTTATGAAGTCCCTAAAAACGCTGTTGATTATCGCTCTGGTTGCCTTGTTTGCCTTTTCCTGCTCAGATAACAAAAGCAACCCGACCGACAATCAGGAACAACCGCCTGAACAAATTTCGGCAGAGCCCATTACCCTACCTCAAAGTATTGCGCAATCGCAGGATCAGCATGCTCAAATGGTTAACTCGTATATTCAAATGATCAATATGTTTCAGAACTTTGCCAACAGTTTGATCCCGCGTAATCATGTGAGCAAAGTTTCGGAAAACAGCGAAACGCTGGATGGTCCGCCTTGGATTTACACATGGAATGCCGATTCTCTGGTTTTTAAACTGATCATTACGATCGAAGATAATAATTACCATTGGAAGCTATCCATTAGCGGCAGCAGTTACGGGCACACATTTACCGACTTTGTTTACATGGAAGCTTGGCAAGCGGTTGACGGTAAAAGCGGCAAGCTGGTAATTCACGATTTCGAAGAAGGAAACGATACGATTCAATGGACTTGGAATATTGACGCCAACGGAACGGAAACCATTGAGTACACCGATTCTTTCAGCGGAACAAAAATGGAAGTGGTTCAGAAATCCGATTTATCCGGCACGTTAAAAGTTTGGAACAACAATACGCTCACCTTTCAGGCCAGTTGGAACGGCAGCGGAAGTGGTACGTGGATTTCCTACGACGATAACGGCAACCAAACCGGAAGCGGTTCGTGGGGATAACCCCAAAAACATATTAACAAAGGCGGGTTAACTTTGGCCCGCCTTTTTTTGTGATGCCTTGCTTACTACGTAAATTCCGCTAAAAACGACCAGCATACCCAAAATCAAATTCAACGTAATTTGCTCGTCTTTTACCAGCCACCCCCATAAAAGAGCCAAAGGGGGCGTTACAAAAGTAATCAGCGACATCAAAACAGCGGAAGTGGTTTTGAGCAACCAAAAATAAAGGACAAAGGCAATGGCCGTACCGAAAATCCCCAAATAAAGCAGTGACAACCAAGCTTTTAAGTTATATTGTACGGGCATGCCCCCTTCAAAGGCGAAATGGATGGCAAAAAGCGTTAACGAGGCATAAAACATGGGAAATGTATTTAAAGTTACCGGGTGAAATTTGGCGCGGGCAATTTTTCCCACAATGGTACCCAATGCCGAAAAAGCCGGACTAATTAAAACGGCAATCATTCCGTAAACAGCGTTTTGCCCGTTAAATTGCAGTTGATCGCCAAAAATAATAATCACTCCGGCAAAACCGATTAAAATGCCAAACATTTTTTTGAAATTTATATTTTCGGATGGTAAAAGCTTAATGGAAAAAATAGCCACGTAAAACGGCATTATAGTAAACAAAACCGAAGCCAGACCAGAATTAATGTATTGCTCGCCCCAGTAAACCAAACCGTATCCGGCCGTAAAATTAATAAAACTGAATCCTAAAAAAAATAGATGGGTACGCAAATCTTTGGGAATGGGTTCCTTCATTTTTAAGGAGAACAAAAACAACAACACAAAGGCAAGCATAAACCGCCAGCCAGCAGCCAAAAAGGGCGGCATGGAATCGAGGCCTATTTTTATGGCCAGCCAGGTAGAGCTCCAGATCAATGTCAGAACAACGATCACCAACAACGGTAAATAGTTTTTGTTCTTCATGTAATCCTTTACAAAATTTTCGCTCAGAAATCCAAAGCGCTATGCGGAATTTTCCCGTTAATTATTTCCGCTCAAACCAAGGCGTTCTCAAATCCCGAATCCTTTATGAATAGGCAAGACGATTTGGTAAGTTCCGGTGCTTCACGCATAAAGTCGAAAGGTAAAACGGTACTCAGGCCAAAAATATTTACATCTGCCGGCGGGGCGTTTTTCATGGTTTCCTTGAATTCGCCCAATAAAACATGAAATTCTGTTAACGAAGGCATACGGGCCTGATCGCTTAAATATTCCAAAAACCGGTACAATTTGCGCTGCTGCGAGGCATCCTTGGTGGCCGTAATCAAATTGAGCTTACCACCCCAATTCAGTTGTAATTGTAAAGCAATCAATACCGCCAAATGCCAATTGGGACTTTTATCGCGCAGCCACAAATTGATATCTTTTTGCATGCCAAAGGCCATGCGCGGATGCTGGCGCAAAATAAGAACCCCCAGTTCGTGCCGTGAAGCATATTCCGCCAATTTGCTGATTATGGGATCGCGATCGGCATTTTTACCCAACGTAAGGAACAAGGCGTTGGGGCGCATGGAACAGGCACGTAGGGCTTGGATTACAACCAGCGCGCCGTGTAAAAATTCTTTGTCTTCGATAACTGTGGCATTTACTAACAGATGTTCTTTTTCAAACGGCTGTAATAATTCCTTAAGTTCTTCTTCGGTTTTTTCCGCATTGTTGGAGGTCACCGTAAAGGCAAAAATACTCCCGGAAGGATGAACGATATTTTTGATAAACAACAACGAGCCAGACCAAATTTTAGGCTGATCGATGGGAATGAGCAAATCGGGTTTCCACGAAATTTGATGCCTTGGAAAACGGGCGGCAATACGAGCGGCCCGTTCGGCCAAAATCAAAAACATTCCGCCGCGTATGTCCCCGCCCCATTCCGGCTTAAGCCCGCGCCGACCAAGCCAAACATATAGCACGATAATGGTAATAATGGCAACGGCGCTAAAAACGGGATTAATAAGCACCATAACAAAGGCACTTCCCAGGGCTCCAAAAAACGGTACAAAAGTAGGTATTTTAAAAGTGGGGCGGAAACTGATAATACGCATTTTTTGCTGAATAAAAACCACCAGATTAATCATACCGTAAGTAATCAGGAAAAACATGGTAATTAAAGCGGCCAATGCGTTTAAATTACCCAATAAAAGAGAAACTTCGATGATAATCGCCGTAAAGACGATGGCATTTAGCGGTTCGCCGGAACGGGATTTGCGAGAAAAAAATTTGGAAAACGGAACTGTTCTGTGTTCGGCCAAGGCTTGTAGAATACGCGGCGCGCCTAAAATACTACCCAAGGCCGAAGAAAACGTAGCCGCCAAAATGCCCATCAGAACCAAATACTGCCACCGGGCATGGTCTACCATTACCATTTCGTTGCTCCGCAGTTCTTCGGCTGGAATGTATTTTGCTGCCATATATGCCAACGAAATGTAAATGACCATGGTTACCAAAATCGCGCTAATCGTGCCCAGCGGAATAGACTTACGCGGATTTTTAAGATCGCCCGATAAGTTTGCTCCGGCCATAATACCCGTTGCAGCCGGGAAAAAGATAGCAAAAACGTACCAAAAATCGCCGTCCTGAAACTTACCCATTAAAGGTACCGATTGTAAAGGGTGATTGGGCGTTAAAAAGAAAGAAAGCAACGACAATCCGATAATGGCCATGATGATGTATTGGACACGAATGGCAAACTGCGCGCTAATGGAAGCAATAACGATTAGAACCAGCCAGGTTAACGTACCGATTAAAAACGGATTATGGCCCGGAAAAATACGCAGCCAACCTTCGGTAAAACCGACAATGTACAACGCGGCGGAAAGAGTTTGCGAAATGTAAAAAGGAATACCAATGCTCCCGCCTGCTTCCAGACCGAGCGATTTGGAAATAATGGAGTATGCGCCACCCGCTCCGATTTTGATGTTGGTGGTAATGGATGACATGGACAAAGCCGTACAGAGGGTAATGGCTTTGGCCAAAAGAATAATTAAAACCGCTCCGATAAAACCGGCATTACCCACAACCCAGCCTAAACGCAGGTACATAATTACGCCGAGAATGGTCAGAACATCCGGCGTAAAAACTCCGCCAAAGGTGCCTAATTTTTTGGCATGTGCGGAATGGGTTTCTTTGTGCTGCAAATGGGCTATGGTTTCTTTTAACGTTTTAAAGTTCATTGGCCCGCCTGTTGCCTGTTTAACTTACGCGCTCGCGCATGCAGAGAAAAAATCACCGCAGATTCCCTTTGCACGCGGCTTGCTAATATAATGAAAATGGGATTCACAAGCGAAAAATATCGCTGTTTGAACAAGTTCGGTTGTTCATGCGTTCTGCACATCCGATCGTTTGTTTGCGGCATGCATTAACGGATGGGTAAAATATTTTTATTCGGGCTCGACCACATAATACACTGCGGTCGTAAAAAAATTGCGCACATAAGGGAAAGCAGTCAACCAACGGTATTGTTTTTTGGGCGTCAATTTAAATTTGTAACGATAAATGGGATTGAAAAGAAAAAATTCTTTTTGCAGCACCCGATACCCCGTACGACGTAAAATACGTTCGAAACGTTCGATGGTAATCCCGGTACGTTTGTTGTGCAATAAAGTTTGAATGCGGCTGTCCGATTCGCGCATCAACTTAAGAATTGCCTTGTAAACAGGCATGGGCAACAAATGGAAATACGGTGTTTTTTTCAGAAACGAACGGCACATTTGCTGGTGCCCGCCAAAAGGCATGTACCAAGGGGGAAAAGCAAAAAAGATGACGCCTTTGGGTTTTAAGAATGTGTGCAAATACGAAAGCAGTTTTTGTTGCTCCGGAATGTGCTCGATGGCATCCTTTAGCACAATTAGATCAAATTTATTTTTAAAAGCCTCTTTAAAGTCCGGATCGTAAATATTTTTATTGATGAATTCGATCTGTCCGTTGGCGATTTCCGCGGAAAACATACGACGGGCAAGCGCCAATTTTTCCGCATCCAAATCTACGCCGGTGGCTTTACAACCGCGATCGAGAAAGGCTTTTAAAACCCCGCCCTCTCCGCAGCCGATTTCCAATACCGCGCGTTTTGGTTCAATCCTGAAAACTTGCTCGATAAACGGAATAATGTATTCCTTTGTTACGGCCGTCTGATGCTGAAAATAAATTTCGCGATGTTCATGAAAATAATACGGCATACTTTTGTCCCGTTTTTATCGCTGCTCGGGCTCGGAAGTTCCCGCTTGCAAAATTTTGCTTTTCCGCGTTAAAATTTAAGATAATCCCTCAAAAGCCAATAAAGGCCAATTAAGGAAAACACCTGAAAGGCAATACTTACATACTAAAACCCTTTTTGCCTTCGTTCCCGTATAGTGTTTTTCCTTGCCCCAAAAAACAACCTTCATTTCTTGCTTGTTTTTAAACTCTTTTATTGTCCGATAAATACTAATCGGTAAAAGAGCTGTCATAAAAACGACAAAAACCTTAATCATCAAACGACCTTTCGCATTTCATCAAAGCATCCCAGGTATTTTTTACCCGTTTACCCGTTCTTTTTGATACGCAAAAAATACCCAACCACCGGAACCAAAATCATCAAATAAATAAAAATCAAAGAAATCGATGCCAAACGAATGTCGCGGTAATACGAATCCGGAATAAAGCGCATATCCACCTTATGTCTTCCGGGCGGCACAATAATTGACTGAATGGCATGATCGGTTTTAAATACTTTGTCCACCTTTTTACCGTCAACAAAAATTTTCCAGCCAGGGGGGTAATAAATTTGCGAAATAACTAACAAACTTTGTTTGTCGGTGTACACTTCCAATTTCAGTTCGTTGGGTGTAAATTTTAAAACTTTGCTGAAACTGGAATCCGGCTGATAAATCGGTGCCGGAAGTTTTTCTTCCAGCACGGCCGTTTTGGCCGGATCGAATGCTTTGCTGTTTATATAGCGCAAACGTTGCTGGGCGTCTTTTATCACTTTGTACGACCCGACAAAAAAAGCCCGCGGCAAATAGCCGGTAAAATAATAGGCGTATAAATGGTTTGCCGGATCTTCTTTTACCAATTTAAGGAATGGATGCTTTAAGCGTTGCTGCGCAATAATATATTTTACGTTTAAAATTTTAAGCACATTCCAGTTAAACGGCAGGCTCGGATCCCAGCCGTTGTAAATGTTTTTTTCAACCAGTTCTTCGATAACATACATTTTAATCGGTGTGTAACCGCCAATGCTTTGGTGATAGTAGGCCCAGCGGTTATCGCCAAAAAGTTTACCGGCAGGAAAAATGCGGAACAAATCTTTATCCTTAAGCAGAAAACGATCGATGGCTGTTTCGCGAAAATATTGATGTTCAATGCGTTTGACATCGGTGAACTGGGGTTTTACCCGGCTTTGCACCTGAAGCAAATCGAAAATATTAAGAGCACCGATGATTAAAATCAAGGCTACGGCCGAAAGTTTGCGTTGCAAATAGGCCCAAATGGCCGCACCGGCCAACACAACCAACACAAAATAGCGGATTAAATCCCGCTGAAAAAATTCGCGACGAATTTGCTTGACGATTTCCAGTGTTTGTCCTTGGTAGGCCTCTCCCGAAGCTTTGACAAACGAAGCGCCTAAGCTGTAAATCCACATAAACACGCCTAAAGCCAAAAAGCCGGCAATGGCGTACAAAATAAAACGCTGTTTGCGCATATCGATTTTATCTCGTGCCAAATCGGTTAGGTATTTTAACCCGTAAACGGCAAAGGTAACGATAACAAAATAAGTAACCGTTACGCTCATCATGGGGGTTCTGAATTTGTTAAAGTACGGGAAATAGTAGTAGAACAAACTGTAAAAAGCTTTGAAGTGACGGCCAAAGGAAAGCAGAACCAAAAAAACCGCAAACCAAAACAAGCTTTTAATAAAGGCGTTTTTTCGGTAAAAAGCCAGTAAACCGATAAGAGCAAGCATCAAAAAGATTACTCCCAAATACTCGTAACTTTGGGTAAACGGCATTTGCCCCCAATAGGTAGAAATTACTTGCCCTTTTAAGTTCGGGAATTTACTACCGTCGTAATATTCGGCCGACATCCCGCCGTAAAAACGCGGTAAAAACCAGCTCAGCAGCTCTGTCGGGGCGGTTGACCACTGTGTGGCGTAATTTAACGAGACCCCGGTTCCCTTTACCTCTTTTTTGGCATTTACATCAATTGTCGTTTTGCCGCGTTTGGAATAAGGCAAATATTCCTTGGCTAAAAACAGCGGTTGGGCGGCCATCATTACACCCAAAATTAACGCCAACAAAAGCAAGGCGACGGTTTTACCGAATTGGGCATAATGTTTTTCAGCCAAATCCTTTAGCAAGGGATAAATGCCGATGGCAAATATGAGCAAAGCCGTGTAAAAAACAATTTGGTAATGCTGGGTACGAATTTGCAAACCGAGGGTTAAAGCAAATAGAGCCGTAGCCAATATTGTGCGTTTGTCAAGAAAATAACGGAACGTTAACACAGCCCAGGGCACGTACATCAATGCCTTTAATTTGGCCATGTGGCCCTCGGTATACAACGATTTGTAATGAGGCATAAGGACAAAGGAAAGCGCACCGATCAGGCTGATAAGCGGCGACATACCTAAAAATCGGAACAGCAAAAATGCGCCCAGCGCTCCGAAAAAATAATAAATAAATACGGAACTCAGCAACCGCGAGAGCCAGGCAAATAAATTATCCAGAGAATAAGCCCGCGGACTAATGCGGTAGTAAACAGGCATTCCGGCAAAAATATTCGGATTCCACAAAGCCAATTCGCCGGTTTGTTTGTGATATTCGTTAATGGCATGGGTTTTAGCTAACGAACCGACCACATCCACACCTTGCGGCGAAAGATGGTCGATGGCCATGGGTTTTAACAAAATCAGCAGCAAAATAAAGATCACCGCAACAGACAAATAATCTTGCATGCGTGTCGACAAGCCGAACGATGGTTCGCGTTTTGCTTTTTTAGCCGGGGCCTTTTTAGGGGGCGTCTTTTTTTGTTTTTTATGGGCCATAACGCTATCCTTTATTTATAATAATTTTTTCGGAATCCGACTTTTGCGCCTTTTTTGAAAATTACTCTTCGGATGTAATTATAAATAAATCCCGCACCATAACCAAAAATTTGAGCGGGAATAACAACCGGTAAATAGAAGGCCGGTTTGATTTCACGATATTTAAAAACGGAATCGATCATGGAAAACAAAATCAGGAAAATGCCGAAGCCTACGGTAAACCACAAAAGCGGACGTGCAGGCGGCCAAACAAGGGCCAGCAAAATGATCAACAGAACCGCCAGAGTAGCCAGAGCGGGTAATGCGTGGACAAGTTCCAGCATTTGTCCGTCAATTTTGTAGAGATTAATCCGCGCCACTCCCCAGTTAAACACCTGTCGGAAAAAGCGGCGCAAATTGGTACGGCGTTTGTGAAAAACCGGTGCATCGGCTACAAAAATTACTTTGGCTCCGGACTTTAAAATTCGGTGACTGTATTCGATATCCTGACCGTGCCGCAAGGAGGAGAATCCTCCGATTTTTTGCCAAACGTCGCGGCTTAGTCCCATGTTAAACGAACGCGGGTAATACTTAGCAATTTTTTTGCCTTTTTTACCGCGTAGTCCGCCGGTAGTGAGGAACGAAGTCATGGAATAATTAATGGCCTTAAGCAAAGGCGGAAAGTCTTTTCGATAGGTATCGGGCCCGCCGAAGGCATCGGCTTGTTCGCTTTGCAAAGCGCGATCGACATTGGCCAACCATTCCGGCGGAACGGTTACGTCCGAATCCAAAAATATGAAAAAATCGCCCTGAGCCTTGGACATGCCTAAATTACGAGCCGCACCCGGGCCCTGATTTTTTTGGGAAAGGTAGTGTAATGTGTAATCGTATTCCTGCTGCGCTTGGCGTACAATGTGTGCCGTATCATCCGTCGAACCGTCATCGGCAATTATTACTTCGAAACGATCCTTCGGAAATTGCAAAGCAGCAAGCGAAGCCAGAAGGGCATGAATTTCATCGGAACGGTTAAACGAGGGAATGATTACGGAGTATTTCCGATATTTTTGCTTCGAGTATGACATGGTTCAGTGAAATGTAACTCCGCTTGTTTTTTATTCGATCACTTCTTTGACTGCGAACTTGGGCGAGGTATCTCTGGTGCTAATCATCATATCGCCAATTAACCCCAAGGAGAACGATTGCACGCCGACAATCATCAATAAAATACCCAAAAAGAGCAAAGGACGACGCCCGATGCCAATGCCCTGAAACCAGAGAATGGTCAGATAAAGCAAAATAACAAATCCGAGAAAGATATTTATCAGGCCGAACATGCCGAACAAATGCATTGGTTTTTGTCGGTAACGCGTTATGAACAAAACAGACAGCAGATCGAAAAAACCGCTGAAAAAACGTTTGGCGCCGAACTTGGTTTTGCCAAATTGGCGCGGATGATGTTTAACGGGAATTTCGCCTACGTTAAATCCCTGCCAATGTGCCAAAACAGGTAAATATCGGTGCATTTCGCCGTAAACGGGAATGGCTTTGATAACCTCGTTGCGGTAGGCCTTAAGTCCGCAATTGAAATCGTGAATTTTAATACCCGTTAAAAAGCGGGTTGTAAAGTTAAACAATTTGGATGGCACGGTTTTGGTAATGGGATCGTGACGTTTCTTTTTCCAGCCGGAGACCAAATCGTAACCTTCCTCCAGTTTTTTCAGCAGATTCGGAATTTCCGCGGGATCGTCCTGCAAATCGGCATCCATGGTTATGACTACCGTTCCTTGCGCACGTTTGAATCCTTCGGAAAGGGCGATGCTTTTGCCGAAATTTTTGCGTAGGCGAACGATCTTAATTTCCGGATGCTCTTTTTTCTTGGCAAGCAATCGTTGTACCGATTCGTCGGTACTGCCATCATCCACAAATAAAATTTCAAACGACATATTGAGCGGCAACACCGAGCGATAAATGCGATCGACCAGCTCTTCCAAGGAATCCTGCTCGTTTAAAAAGGGAATAACAATTGTCAAATCCATTGTTTGTTCCGTTTATTATTACACATTTCTGCAATTCGTATTTTTAAAAATGGCCCGTTTACATGGGGGCTCCAAACCAAACGCCCTGTTTATTTATCGCTGGGCATCAAAATTTGTTTGGCGTTATCACTGACTTTTATTTTAAAAACCGATTCCGTCAGCGGCTTATTTAAGATAATTTTTTTAAAGATAATACTCATGCCTTGTTTTTCATCGGGACGCACAAAATTAATTACCCGCGGAAAATAAAAACCGTTATACAAGCCGAACTTTTTGTATTCTTTGCTGAATAAAATCGTCTCGTCTTTAACGTAATTGATTTTTTTAATAAGCAAGGTAGCCTTATCAAACCAAATCTGATAATCGTAACTCCCGTTTTGCGCTTCAAGATAATAGCCGTTTGGCTGTTTTTCGAATTTTTCTTTTTTTAAAATGGTAAAATGATCTTGCGCCAGTAAAACATCGCGCATCATTGAAACGGAAATCGGAAATTGTAAAAATTGGGTATGTTCAAAATCTTCGTTACGCCCGGTAATAAACTGATTATCATATCGGTTATAAAAAATAAACCGGTTTTTGCCTATGAACATTTTTCCCACATTGGTGCCCATAAAGCCAGAAACCGAAACCAATAGCGAGTCGCTTCCGCGGGCGTAAATACTGGCCTCAAAATTTCCGGAAAACTGGGGCGTATCGACCGTAATGCGCCCCTTACCCGAAAAGGTTTTAATGCTTTTCTGCCAGCGTTCGTGCAATTCGAGCAATTGACGGTAAGTGGGATTGGGGTATTCGTTTTTAATAACCACGCGTTGCGTTTGGCAACCCGTAAGTAATATTAGGCCAAAGGCCATCACTATTAAAAATTTATTCATGGGAAATCTCTTCAATCTTCTTTTTCAGTTTGCGGTTATCCGGCTTCAAATCAAATGCTTTGTGGTAATATTCAAGCGCTTTTTTTGTGTCCCCCATGGCTTTGTAAACATCGCCCAAATGCTCTAGCACCACGGCCGAATTATCCCTCAATTCAATGGATTTTCGGATGTATTCTGCTGCTTTTTTGTATTTTCCGAGTTTGTACAAAACCCATCCGTAGGTATCCAAGTAGGCTGCATTGTCGGGTTCCAACGTTATGGCTTTACGGGCCAGTTTTAAAGCTTTTTGCAAATCTTTACCGCGTTCGGTCAAACTGTAACTGTAATTATTAAGCAGCATGGCGCTTTGCGGCAAGCGTTTGATGCCCACTTCGTAAATACTGTCGCACTGTTCGTACTTTTTTTGATTTTCGTAACTAACGGCCAACCCGGCCAAAGCGCTTTCGTTGTCCGGTTGAAGTTTTAAGGCCTTGCGAAAGGCTTTAATGGCTTCGGCGTCGTTTTTTAATGTTTGCAGGGTGCTGCCGTAAAATGCCCAAACCAATGCATCTTTGGGATACAAGCGGGTTAATTTTTTAAAGATTCGCGCGGCCTGCTGCGTACTATCCATATCGGAATAGGTAAAAGCAAGCAAAAGCCAACCCATTTTGTTGCTCGAATCGCGTGTGACAATTTTGCGAAAATAGGAGCGCGCCAGCCGATAATGCCTGCCGTTAACCTCAATACGCCCCAATAATTCGTAAACGCCAAGCGGAACATCGGGTTTGTTTAACAAGGGCAGCAAAGCCGTGCGTGCGCTGTCGTATTTGTTCGCATAAAAATAGGTTTCGCCCAAAATGATTCGTGCATTCAAATAGGTGCTATCTGCGCGAACGGCGCGTTTTAACCACGGAATGAGCGCTTGCCACTTTTTTTGTGACTGGTACAAAAAGGCCAATCGCTCCAGTGCCTGAGCAAAAGCGGGTTGAAAAGTTAAAGCCCGACGGTAATAATATATGGCGCTATCCAGTTGCATTTTTTGCTCTTTGATCAATCCGAGCAAAAAGTAACTACGGCTATCCGTGCTGTCGATTTGCAAAATTTTACGCGACATTTGCGCGGCCGAATCCAATTTGTTGGCTTTGATGTAAATTTGTATTTGTTTTACCAGCAAATCTTTTTTGGGGCCGTACAATTTCATCAATATTCGGTTCTGACGCGCCACCTCCAGATTTTTACCCATTTGTTGGTACAAAAGGATAAGCATTTGCCGGGCCTGATCATCATAAGGTTTTACCTTAAGGTAGGCTTCCAAATAACGGGCCGCTTTGGCATTATCGCCCTGCCGCAGAGCGCATTCGACCAAAAAATTTAACGTTCTGGGATTATTTTTGTCCAATTGCAGAGCTTTTTTTAACATACTTTCGGCCATTTCGTAATGCCCCAAAAGCATGTAATTTTGGCCAATAGTACGGTAAATTGTTGCCGAGCTGGAATCGAAATGCAAGGCCTGATAATATTCTACCAGAGCTTCGTTGTATTGACCTTCCTGCTGATAATACAAACCGCGCAAAAAATGATCTCTTGCCTTAAAAGATACTTTATGCCGACTTTGAGCCGGAAGGGTTTGAACCACTCCTTTTCGGAATGCGCAGCCGCTTAAAACGGCTAAAATCACAATAGCTGCTAAAATAAGTTTTCGTTTCATAATAAGTTGCCTAATATAAAATGACTGGCCGTAAATAACAAGCTAAATTAAGCGATTCTAATTAACGACAACCTTTTTCACCGCATTTAACCAGAGACGCTCTCGGTTTACATTAACGCATTTGTAACAATTTGTTTCCCTATTTTGGGCTAATTCATTTGCGATGTAGGGAAAACGCTTGTTCCGCGTTGCCCGCAAACGGCACCAAACGCCATGATCCGAACCACAAACGTTCTGTTGAGAATCGGACGGTATCTCCGTTAAAAAATCGGAACTTACCAAAACTTTTGGCGTGCAATGTAAAAAAGTTTTAAATGACGGCGAATTTTGTTATTTTTAAACTTTTAGTCTGTTCGGCGTAAACGGCACGCAACCCTCGAAATCGATCGAGGTTAAAGTGTTTATGACGTCCGATCGTTTTTGCACGTTCTGGCAATTTTTTCTTTTAATTGCCTGAGGCGCGTTAAATCGATACATTTAATCGATAGAATTTTACCAAGGTTTTTTAAGGTTAACGATGAAACGGAAAAAACGCAATACCAAGACAGTAAGCAAAATTTCTGTTGGCAAGGCAGAAAAAACAGCAACCAGCATTACAAGCGCAGGGCATAAAAGTCCTTTTTATCGCAGGCGATGGTTCGTCGTAAGCGCTGTAATTTTTCTATTCGTTCTTGCCGGATCGATTTATTTGTACGAACTGAGTAAAGATTTGCCCTCTTTGGACAAACTGGAACGCATCGATCCGGAAATGGCCACCGTGGTTTATTCCGCGGACGGGGAAATCATCCATTCTTTCTTTACATACAATCGAACGTACACTCCGTACGATAAAATTCCACAATGCGTCATTGACGCTTTGATTTCCACCGAAGATCGGGATTTTTTTCATCATTGGGGAATTAATCTCGAAGGCATTGCGCGGGCTCTGATGGTGGATTTAATTCATCTCGATTTTCGTCAGGGTGCTTCGACCATTACCATGCAGTTGGCGCGAAACCTGTATTTTGGCTATGCGCAAAATATCAGCCGTAAAATCAAAGAGGCTTTAACCGCCATTCAAATCGAGCGCACCTATTCCAAAGAAGAAATTTTAAGTATGTACCTGAATATTAACTTTTTCGGAAATAACGCTTACGGCATTCGTGCTGCCGCCAAACGCTATTTTGACAAAGATGTGGAAGATTTGAATGTTCAGGAAGCAGCTTTGCTCATCGGTATTTTAAAGGGCCAAACCTACTATTCCCCCATTCGTCATCCCGATCGGGCCTTGCGGCGCCGAAACGTGGTTTTGAGCATGATGGTTAAAAACGGCAAACTGACCAAAGCCGAATTCGACAGTCTGAAACAATTGCCTCTGGGCTTGAATATTACCGATCCGTATAAAATGAAAATTGCCCCCTACTTTACGGAATACGTTCGACAAAAGCTTAATCATTTACAGGATTCATTAGGCGTCAATATTTATGAAGACGGGCTACGCATTTACACCACGTTGGACACGCGTATTCAAAAATACATGGAAATGGCGGTGGCCAAGCACATCGATGCCTTGCAAGAGCGTGTAAGACGCCAATCGGTCTTTAAAAAACTAAAAGAAGAATTAGGCGATTCGGCTTACCAGGCAATCAGTACGGTACAATTAGCCTTTGTCGCTCTGGATCCGCACAACGGACATATTTTGGCCATGATCGGCGGTCGTGATTTTTACAAATCCAAATGGAATCGTGTCACTCAAATGATGCGTCAGCCTGGTTCTGCCTTTAAGCCTTTTCTTTACACTGCGGCCATTGATAACGGCTATTCTCCGGCCACCGAATATCCCGATTTACCCACAGTACAATTCAACCCAGACAGTACACGCTGGACGCCACAAAACTACAGCGGCAAGTTTACCGGTAAAATGGTAACCTTACGCGATGCCCTGCGACGGTCACTCAATTCCGTTGCCGTACGTCTGATTGACGACATCACACCACAGGTGGTTATTAAATACGCGCGTGAAATGGGCATTACCACTCCGCTTCCACCGTACTCGTCACTGGCTTTGGGTAGTGCCGATGTTATTCCTTTGGAAATTGTTTCGGCCTACGGAATTTTTGCTAATAACGGGGTTCATGTGTATCCCATTGCCATTACCAAAATCGAAGACCGCAATGGCAATGTTATTTACACCAATACGCCCAAAATGAAAGAAGCACTCTCACCGGAAACCACCTACATTATGAACGACATGTTGCAAACGGTTATTAATCGGGGTACCGGCATTCATGCTCGTACCATTTACAAATTTTACGAAAAAGCCGGAGGGAAAACAGGTACCACCAATTCGTATACCGATGCTTGGTTTATCGGTTTTACCCCAGAAATTGTGGCCGGGGTTTGGGTAGGTTTGGATGACTTTAAATACAGCCTGGGGCGGGGGATGACCGGTTCTGCGGCGGCACTTCCATTTTGGGCCGATTTTATGAAAATGGTTTACGATTCTTTGCATATCGAACGGCATGATTTTCCCCAATGTTCTGGGGTGGCGCGGTTAAAAATTTGCAAAGAGTCGCATTTGTTGGCAACGCCTTACTGCCCGGAAACATTCGAGGAACTTTACAATCTAAAATACGCGCCGACAAAAAAATGCAACATCCACACTTCGCCGCAGCCATATCGCAAACAACGCAGAAAAATCTTTTAGCTACGTTCTGCAATTTACAAGCAAGTTTTGCGACAATTGCCCGTAGTTTTTTTCGCAGCACAGACGCCGTAACGGATTATTTATTTGAAGCGACTAAAATATTTTTTAATCGCTTCAACATTAAAGGTGTTCAAAACCATTTCCGCCGAATACCAAGCCTTGCGCGCAATCCCCACCCCAAAACGCATATCCGAAATTCCGTCCGACTGATGTGCATCGGGATTCACCGAAGTTAAAACGCCCATTCGGCTGGCTTTAATTCCCCAACGCCAGTCCAAATCCAAACGATAAGGGTTGGCATTTATTTCGATAATCTTTTGATGCTTAGCCGCACATTCCAGCACCTTTTCCATATTCAGGGCATACGGTTCGCGCCCCAACAGCAACCGTCCGGTAGGGTGCCCCAACATGGTAACCAAAGGGTGAGCCAATGCGCGGCAAATCCGTTCGGTCATTTCTTTTTCGGACAAATTAAACGAAGAATGCACCGAAGCGATTACAAAATCGAATGTAGCCAAGACGGAATCTTCATAATCCAAAGAACCGTCCGGAAGAATATCAACCTCAATTCCCTTAAAAATAACAAACGGTTTAAATTTCTCGTTT
This sequence comes from uncultured Caldithrix sp., assembly GCA_964598255.1. Classification (GTDB taxonomy): domain Bacteria; phylum Calditrichota; class Calditrichia; order Calditrichales; family Calditrichaceae; genus Caldithrix. The sequence continues at coordinate 143,683 of CAZRBA010000073.1, forward strand.
AAACGATCAATTTCTTCGTGCTGTCGTTTAATGCGTTCTTCCGACAGGCCATTGGCATAATATGCCGACTTGCTATGGTCGGTAATTCCCAAATATTGGTAGCCCAAAGTTTGGCAATGTACTGCTAATTCTTCGATAGAATTGCTTCCGTCGCTGTAGGTACTGTGCGCATGGATTACACCTTTTATGTCGTCTTCACGCACCAGTCGCGGTAAATTTCCTTTTTCGGCCGCTTCGATTTCTCCGTAATTTTCACGCAATTCCGGTTCCACAAAATGCAAGCTCAAGGCACGATAAATATCCGTTTCGTTGTCGCAAGCAACAAATGTTTCTCTGTCTTGTTTGAACAAACCGTATTCATTTAGGGTAAATCCCATCTGTTTGGCACGATGGCGCAAAGCAGTGTTGTGTTCCTTACTACCCGTAAAATATTGCAAGGCAAAGGGAAACGCTTCTTCTCCCACAATGCGCAAATCGCAGGCCATACCGTTTTTAAGCACAACACTTACTTTGGTTTGCCCTTTGCTGGTAACGGAATCTATTTGCGCAAAGGAAGTAAAATAGTCGATTATTGCGCTGCGGTGTTCGTCGTTACAGGTTAGCAAAATATCAATATCTTTAATTGTTTCCCGGCGGCGACGCAAACTTCCGGCTACGGAAATCTTTTTAACCGAACCGGATTTTTTCAGATAAGTTACCAGTGTATCGGCCGTTTTCAGGGCCACGGGAATATGAAACCGCTCCTTGTATTTTTTTCTTAATTCAATACCTTTAAGAATTTTCTCCTGTGTTTTCAGTCCGAACCCGGGCAAATCTCTTAAGCGATTTTCCAGACAGGCATACTCCAATTCGCCGATATTGGACACACCCAATTTTTCATAAACGGTTTTTATTTTTTTGGGCCCCATGCCCGGAATGGAACGCATTTCCAGTAAACCTTCTGGTACGGAGGCCTTCAATTTTTCGTAATAGGGCAAAGAGCCCGTTGTTACCAATGTTGCAATTTTTTCGGATAAAGCCTGGCCAATTCCCTTAAGTTCGCGAATGCGGCCTTCGCGCACTAATGTTTGCAAATCTTCCCGCAAGGTTTCCAATTGGCGAGCGGCATTGTAATAGGCCCTAACTTTAAACGGATTTTCACCTTTGATCTCCAATAACGTACCGATTTCCTGTAAAATTTTTACAACTTCTTTTTTGTTCATTGCGTCATCCTTTGTTTTATCGGCTATAAATATACAGGCAGAATTTAATCACGGCAATAAATCCAAAAAAGTATGTAAGCGGAAAACTTGATTTTTAGTCGAAATAATGCCAACTTTAAAATATGCAAAATTCTTGGCTCATATTTACGGATTTGGACGGTACGTTGCTGGATGACCGGACGTATTCTTTTAAAGAAGCTTTGCCGGCCTTGGCGCTTTTACGGGCCAAACATGTTCCTATTATTCCCTGTACCAGCAAAACCCATTTAGAAGTAATACGTATTCGGGAGCAGGCCGAACTTTCCGATCCGTTTATCGTAGAAAACGGCAGCGCCATATTCATACCGCCGGGATATTTTGCAAGGCCCGTAAGTTCGATACACATGGATAATTATGAGGTTTTGATTTTGGGCAAGGGCCATCGGGATGTACGCCGGTGTTTTGAAACCGTTCGCCAAAAATTCAAACTTAGGGCACGCGGTTTTTCAGAAATGTCCGTCAACGAAATTTGCGACCGTACTTTGCTGCCGGAGAAAGAGGCGCGCATTGCCAAAAGACGTTTTTTTAGCGAACCGTTTGTCTGCGATTCGGATTTGCTGAAAAACCAGGCCTTAACGGATTATTTGCAACAACACGGTTGCCGTTTATTGCGCGGGAATCGTTTTTTTCATCTTTTGGGTAACAGCGACAAAGGTTATGCGGTACATATTTTAAAGCGCTTATTCGAATCCCGCTTGAATATTCGGTTTAAAACTTTGGGCCTGGGAGACAGTAAAAACGATATCGATCTTTTAAACGCAGTCGATCAAGCGGTTCTTATCCGAAAAGCGGACGGAAAATACGGCATCGATTTGGAGTTGAAAAATTTGTACAAAACACAAATGGCCGGTCCGGCCGGCTGGCGCGAAGCAATTGAATATTTTGTCAAATAAAACAGGGAGGCCGCAATGGCTGATTTTTTTCAGAACGGAGTTATCACCACTCTACATAAATTAACCGACTATCCCACCGAACAGTTGGAAGATGAAATTAAAATGCATGCCGACCGGCGTCCCATCGGTTTGATTTTACCTTCGCTTTACAGCGAATTGCAAGGACAAGCTCTGCCCCATATTATTAACGAATTAAAAAAAGTCCCCTATTTAACCGAAATTGTCGTCGGACTCGATCGGGCCACCAAAGAAGAATTCGAAAAAGCCAAAAAGTTTTTCGATCAATTGCCCCAACCACACAAAATTATCTGGCAGCGCAGTCCGCGTATTCAAGATTTGTACGATTTGCTCAGCAAAAACAACCTATACGTGGGTACGGAAGGTAAGGGACGCAATGTCTGGTTAAGCATGGGCTATCTTTTGGCTGCGAACCGTTCGCGCGTATTTGCCATTCACGATTGCGATATTTTAACTTACAATCGATCGTTACTTGCGCGATTGGTGTATCCGGTTGTCAACTCCACTTTGAATTTCAGATTTTGCAAAGGCTATTACAGCCGCGTTTCCGACCGCATGCACGGACGCGTTTCCAGGCTATTCATTACGCCGCTTATCCGATCGCTTAAAATGATTTTAGGCCCCAATGATTATCTGGATTACATCGATTCGTTCCGCTACCCTTTGTCCGGTGAAATGGCCATGATTCGCGACGTTGCCGACCGCTTGCGTTTACCGACAGACTGGGGATTAGAGATCGGCACATTGAACGAAATTTATCGGAACTACGCCAAAAATCAAATTTGTCAGGTAGATATTCTGGATCGCTACGATCATAAACATCAGGTCCTTTCCGAAGACAACCCCAATGCCGGACTGGCTAAAATGTCGATCGACATCGCCAAATCGTTTTACCGCATGTTGGCTAGCCAGGGTGTGGTATTTACCGACCAATTTTTCCGCACAATTAAGGCCACATTCTGGCGTAATGCCTTGGACTTTTTGGATAAATATTACGTGGATGCCATGGTAAACGGCCTGCAATACGACCGTCATTCCGAAGAGAAGACAATCGAGGTGTTTTTGAAAAGCATCATCATTGCGGGGGATCAATTTCTTGCCAACCCCATGGAGCTTCCCATGATTCCGGGGTGGACACGCATCGAAGCCGCCTTGCCGGACTTTTTGCCCACTTTGCAACAAGTGGTAGACGAGGAAAACGCCTAAAATAAAAAAGCCCGAAAACCGTAACGGAATCCGGGCTTTTTTCTAAAAAAATCTAATTTATTTAACCAGCATCATTTTAACCGTTTTGGAATAGGTACCGGCTTTAAAACTTGCAAAATAAATACCACTGGGGACCGGACTTCCGAATTGATTTCTTGCGTTCCACTGATAAGAATAACGGCCTGCCATCAAATTTCCGGAATACAAAACAGCCACTTTTTGTCCCAAAATATCGTACACCACCAATTGCACGTTCCGCACGCTATGCGGCAAATCGAAGCGTAAGGTTGTGGTGGGGTTAAAAGGATTAGGGAAATTATCATACAACCGAAACTGCTGCGGAATCCCCGCGTCCGTAAGTTCAATAGCCGCCGTCCCCAGCTTAAGGGAGGTGTCCAATGTGTCCGAAGCCACCACCGGATCGTATTTGGTCGTATTATCCGATTCGTATTCTTGACCTTCCATAAGCGGCTGGTAAAAGGTCAAACCAGAGGTTTGGTTCGAATCGGCTATTACAATTTTGACATGCAACAACTGAGTCGGTTCGGTGGGTACATCATTTCCATATTCCGGATAATCACCATAAACATACTCCACACCTATCGAAACTCTGGATGGTGTATTATCGGCAATGTTGATGATATTGTAATAAGGAGGACCATCGTTTAGTAATAGGGTTCCTTTCTCCACGGTAATTTTATCATTATTGGCAATCGAGCTGCCAAATCCGGCCGTATTATAATCAAAATAGACCTGATTGTCTCCTATTTTTGTTCCCGTGGCACTGGCCTGAGCCATAATGTCAAATTCAAAATATTTTGCCGTACCGTCGGTTGTTACCGTATTATTGGCAAAAGTAAAGGTAATACCCGTTGCCCAAGCAAGGGTAGACAAAACTAACAACAGTAAAAATACTTTTGTCTTAAACATCCTTTATCTCCTTTCATCTATTATAATTTGCTTTTAAAACGGAACGTAGGTACCAAGTCCCACATTGTATTTCCAATAATCGTTCTTATCGTCATTTTGTACCTGGCCATTCAAATTGAAATCGCCGCTTTTATACCCGGCCAAGCCCAATTGAATTTTCCAATAATCGTTTTTGTCGTCGATCTGAATTTGGCCGTTGGCATTAGCATCACCGGTGGGCATAGCGTACACATGATTCAAGGTATCCACTTCTACCATGGGATCTGTTCCGTAGGCCTGTGTCTGAGCCGTAGAAAAATCGTACAATGTCGTTTGCGCCGAAAGGGCTACCGGGTTGGCCGTCATAATAGCCAAATGATTGCGATGGCGTAATACGATGTAGTAATTTCCGTCGGCAATATCCGAAAAACTCACCGGACTATAGCCGTCCAAATCGGTAATCATCCCGTCTTTACGTATCAGGGCCGCACGCGTAGCCACCGTTGAAGCCGAATCGGTAGAAGTTCGCAACTGTACCTGAATCCAATCCACGATTCCTGCGGGAAAGTGTGTAACGATTTCATCGCCGTTATAATTCCACGGAGAGGCTTTGTAAGGCTGCGGATGTACCAAAAAATCCTGATCGGCTAAGGCCGTTGCCATGGTATCACTCGCGAAAGGCCCCTGTAAAAATCCTTTAACCGCAACATTCACGCGGGAAGCATCTTCTACTAAAACATCATCCAGCCATAAATACCCGGCTGCGTCGTTCTTAAAATAAAAGGACATGCCGAAATAATTGGCGGCTGTGTAAAAATCATCCTTTGCGGCTCCGGCGCTAATCAAATTATCGAAATTACCGTCCGGATCGTATTTCAGCTCCCAAACGCCCGAAGAATCACGTGTTACTTCAATGCCGACCAGATTGTCGGGGCCCCAATCGAATGTCGTGGTAAGAAGCATGGTATCGGCCACACTCCCCGTTAGGCGCCATAAAGACAGACTGTCGGTTTCACCTGACAAATTCACACCGACAGCATAACCATTTACATGCGTGGTGTCATGAACCATTAAATAGACCCAAAATTTACGGGCTGCGTCCGGATCGAAAGCACCGTTTTTCAAATTAAAGCGCCATTTCATCATTTTGTGGCTTACATCGATGCTATCTAATGGAATTGTGATGTGGCTACTACCGGACGTATCGGACAGAGCATGTTTCAAAGAATAGGATCCGTTAATGGCATCAACCGTAGAGGCCACCCAGTTGCTGTCCGGAATTTGATGCCAATCGGAAATGTCCCCATCTTCGAAATCGTCTTGCAAGTAAATGGTTTGGGTAAAAGAAAAACTCACCCAAAATAAGAGTATGAATGCAACACTTATTTTTTTCATCGAAACCTCCAGAATTATTTTACAACCTTCCTTTGTTGTAAATTCATTATACTTAAACTGACGCAAATATCTATGATAGGCGTCATATTTTTACAAAAAGTTCAATATTTTTTAGTTTTTTTCGGTTAACGCAAACGAGTAAAAATAAAATATTCAAAAGAACCGATGTATGTTGGCACCCTTTATTAGCCAAACAGAAGTCGCCGTTCAGATCGATACGGAATGTGCCATTATTTTCATGATCATATATTCGGTAGGAATAAAAAAATATTTATAAAAAAAAGTTGACTGATACGAATTTGCCATAAAAAAAGCCTCCCGATTTAAAAAATCGGAAGGCTTGTAAAATTTTCTTTGTTATCCGCTTATTTGATGAGCATCATTTTAATCGATTTTGTCGTTTGGCCGCTACGCAAAGAGGCGAAGTAAATTCCGGATGGCACCGTTTGTCCCTGACTGTTTTTACCGTTCCAATGATAGGTGTAAACGCCCTTGCGCAACTCACCGGCAAACAGCGTGTTTACCAGCCGGCCGGTAACATCATAAATACCAACCGTTACGCGGGAATTT
>CAZRBA010000074.1:0-2273 GCA_964598255.1 uncultured Caldithrix sp.
TTTTTCCTTTGGTTTTTCGCCTAAAATTTCCTTCACATCATCCGCGTCGATATTTTCTTTTTCCAACAACCGCTGTGCCATTTGATCCAGCTTGTCCCGCTTTTCGGTTAAAAGTTCCAATACGTCTTTGTAACATTGGTCAATTATTTCCAGAACCTCTTCATCGATCATTTCTTCGATCTTCTGCGAATGCGGCGTCATGGCCGGACCTTGACCCAAAAACTGGCCCTGCGTGCCTTCGACCAACGACAAATTTGGCAAGCGTTTGCTCATGCCGTAAACCACAATCATACTGCGGGCAATTTTGCTAACCCGCTCCAGATCATTGGAAGCGCCGGTGGAAATTTCACCGAACACCAACTGCTCGGCCGCACGTCCGCCTAATAAACCTTTAATTTTGCCCAGCAATTCTTTGCGCGACATTAAAAAACGATCCTCGGTCGGCGTTTGCAATGTGTAGCCCAATGCCCCTAATCCGCGCGGGACAATGGAAACTTTCTGCACCTCATCCGCGCCGGGCGTAAAATACCCCACTATGGCATGGCCCGATTCGTGATATGCCACAATCTTGCGTTCATGGGGATTAATAACGCGATTCTTCTTTTCCAATCCCGCCACAACCCGTTCAAAGGCATCTTGAAAATCTTCTGTTTTCACTTTGTCGTGGCCCTTGCGCGAAGCCAGCAATGCCGCTTCGTTGCATAAATTGGCCAAATCCGCGCCCACAAACCCCGTGGTCATGGCCGCAATTTTTTCCAGATCAACATTCTCATCCAACAGTAAGTTACGTGTGTGCACTTTTAAAATTGCCACACGCCCCTTAAAGTCAGGGCGATCGACCAATATCTGGCGGTCAAAACGCCCCGGACGCAACAAAGCCGGATCCAGCACTTCCGGCCTGTTCGTGGCTCCCATGATGATAATGCCGCTCTTGGGATCAAATCCATCCATTTCGATCAACAACTGATTCAATGTATTTTCACGTTCGTCATAACCGCCACTTACATGCACCGCACCGGCACGGCTTTTACCGATGGCATCCAGCTCATCAATAAAAATAATACAGGGAGCTTTGGCTTTGGCCTCGGCGAACAAATCGCGCACGCGCGCCGCACCCACCCCCACAAACATTTCCACAAAGTCCGAACCGCTCATACTAAAAAACGGCACACCGGCTTCACCGGCCACGGCACGCGCCAATAAAGTTTTTCCCGTTCCCGGAGGGCCAACCAACAAAACTCCCTTGGGCAAACGGGCGCCGAGACGCGTGTACTTGGCAGGATTTTTAAGAAAATTGACCACTTCCTTTACCTCTTCCACCGCTTCGTCAATACCGGCAACGTCCTTAAACGTCACACGTTTTTCCGGATCGTATTCATAAATTTTAGCCTTGTTCTTACCGACATTTAGTACCCCAGGGCCTTTCCCCATTCGATTGAATAAATAGCCCCATAGCAGAAATAAAAATCCAAAGGGAATAATCCAATCCAAAAACAAATTTTTCAGCCAATCACTTGTTATTTTACCGCGGTAATCTACGCCCGCATTTTGCAAATCTTCGATTAACTTATCATCCTTCAATCGGATAACATAAAACTGCCGCGCCAATTTTTCTTTATATTCCCGCTCATACTTTTCCAATTTCAAATGCCAAGGGGTGTGTTTGGTAGGAATAACCATTTTGGGGGAAGAGGCCTCTTTTTTTACCCCGGCTTTTTTTAACGTATCACCGGGCGCTTTTAATTCTCCGTAAATTTTATCTTGGGTTAAGACAACGCTCTCTATTTTACCCTGCTTCAAATAGTCACGAAATTGTTTATAGGAAATCTCTTTGATTTTTGGTTGTGAAAAAAACAAGGACTCGATAAATAAAATCACCAAAAAAATAGTAATGTAATACCATATCGAAAACTTGGTCCTTTTTTCCATGATATTCTCCTGCTTTTACGATGCGAACAACACTTTCTATTTTATGAAAAATTGATTAAACTTTCCATTTATTGTTTTGCTTTTGCAGCGAGAATAAATATATTCTTAATGCCCACTTACGGCAAATCCCACGGGAATGTGCGCAAGACTTACGCCTATTACCATGTGATCCCACTGGCCAAAGGCCAAAAACATTCCCGGGGCAAATTTCCAGACGGAGATAAATCCGGGATACACATTAATCCGGGCGTTGTACAATCGCGGCCCTGTAATAATCGCCGAAGCCAACAACGAATTGTTACGATCCAAAAACAGACCTATTGCCCCGTCTGTGTGCGGCGTAA